>NZ_CAMFHZ010000012.1 GCF_945952435.1 uncultured Microbacterium sp. | reverse complement strand
GTTATTTGGCATTTGACAAGTGCACGCTGTTGAGTTCTCAAGGATCGGATGCTCCCGACCCCTGGTCTCGCGACCAGGCCCTTCGGGGCAACTTCTCTATCTTACCCGTCCCGATCCAGGATGTCAAGTCGACATGCCGTGAGGAACGAATCCGGATTTGTTTCCTCGTTTCCGAGGCAACTTCTCTAGCTTAGCCCTCCCGGCCAGACTGTCAAATCGACGATTCCGGCGGGCGGACACCCCGAGCGCACGCGCTCGCCCTTCGCAGGGAGAACCTGCAAAGAAGGAAACCTCGTTCCGAGGAAGCAAGGAGGGTGTTTGTTCGCCGCTTGGGGAGTCAGGCCTTCCGGCCCTTCGCTCTACCGCTTGGGGCGAACAAGTAATAAGTTACGCGGATCCCCGGGATCAGGCAAATCACCCCCACCCCCGGGCGTGTCGCGCGGCGCTCTCTCAGGGACTCCCTGCCGCTCGCCGGGGTCGCGCGCGTACGATGCGGGCATGACAGCGGCAACGGCACGATCAACGCTGGCGCGGTTCCAGGCGGCGCTGGGCGAAGATCCCGCGGCGAGCGCGGACCTCTCCTTCTCCGAGGTGCCTCTTCCCGCCCGGCTCCCCGTCGGCGAGCTCGCATGGGCCGGGGTGCAGGCGGCCTCCCTCGCCCTTGCGGCGCTCTCCGGATCCGCCCCGGTCCCCCTCGACCCGTCCCGGATCGCCGCGGCCTACCGCAGCGAACGGCATCTGCGCATCGACGGCGGAGCCCCGGCCGCCTGGTCCCCTCTGTCGGGGTTCTGGAGGACCTCGGACGGCTGGGTGCGCACGCACGGCAACTATCCCGCCCACGCACGGGCGCTGCGGCGCGCCCTCGCGCTGCACGACGGCGACGTCGACGCCGTCCGTGCGCGTCTGGCCGGGCTCGACACGGACACCGCGGTCGCGGCGATCGCCCTCCAGGGCGGCCTGTGCGTCCCCGTCCGGGAGGAGCGCGCGGGCGACGACTCAACCCTCCGCGTGGATCCGGTCGTCCGATGGGATCGAGCGACGGCGTCGCCGAGGCGCACGCTGCCCGAGTCCCGGCCGGACGCGCCGCTCGCCGGGGTGCGGATCCTGGACCTCACGCGCGTCATCGCCGGCCCCGTCTGCACCCGCACCCTCGCCCTGGCCGGGGCCGAGGTGCTGCGCATCGACCCGCCGCACCTCGCGGAGTTCCCCTGGCAGCACCTGGACACGGGGCACGGCAAGCGCAGCGCCGTGCTCGACGCAGGATCGCAGCGCGACCGGCTGGACGCGCTGCTGTCCTCGGCGGACGTGGTCGTCCTCGGCTACCGTCCCGACGGTCTCGCGAAGCTCGGCCTTTCTCCGGCCGCGCTGCTCGACGCGTACCCCCATCTGGTCGTCGCCCGGCTCTCGGCCTGGGGCGTCGACGATCGTCGCGGCTTCGACAGTCTCGTGCAGGCGGCGTCCGGGATCGCCCTGATCGAGCGCGCGTCCGGCGACGAGACGCCCGGCGCTCTTCCCGCCCAGGCGCTCGACCACACCGCCGGCTACCTGCTGGCCGCCGCGATCGCGACCGCGCTGCGGCGCCGCGCGGACGAGGGAGGAGGCTGGATCGTCGAGACGTCGCTGCGCCGCGTCGCCGCGGAACTGCTCTCCCTCCCCCGCGCCGACGAGGGGCTCGTCGCCGCGCCACCCGCGGAGCCGGAGACGCAGGAGTTCGACGTCGACGGCGTCACGGTCCGCACGGTCGTCCCCGCCGTCGCCTGGGCCGACGGCCCTGCGCTCTTCGCCCCTCCCCGGACGTGGGGGACCGATCAGGCCGCCTGGCGCTGAGGGCCGCGGAAACGGGCGATCGACAGAACGATCGCGAGGACGAGCGTGAGCGCGGCCCACACGCCGCACGCGAGAGGCAGCGTCCGGTACGCGAGGTGCTGAACCGTGAAGTCCGTCGTGATCGGACCGTAGACGGCGAGCCCGATAAGCACGGCGATCACGAGCGTCGCCGGCAACGACAGCCACCACACCACCCGGAGCGGAAGCGGCGCAGGAGTCACCGGCGAGGGCGTGCGAGCGCGGAGCCAGACGATCCCCGCGACCGCCAGGACGATCAGCCCGCCGATGCTCGACCCGTGCTGCAGCCACTTGTACCCCGGCAGCGGACCCCAGGCGCGATCCAGCGCGGGGATCAGCGCCGTGCCCAGGCGCCCCTCATGCGTGAACACGTCCCAGAGGAGGTGACTCGCAACCCCCAGCGCGAGCGCGAGGACGAGCAGCAGCACCCGCCCGGTCGATCCGAACGTCTCCCGCAGTACGGCGGCGGGTCCGCGCCCCCACTCCGCCGGAAGCCGCGCACCGAGGGCGCGCGGCGCGAGCAGCGGGCACGCGGGGCGCAGCACCATGCGCCAGACGAGCAGGAGTGCGAGCGCGAGCGCCGTGGTGAGCGGGATCGCCCGCGCGTCGTGCGTGAGGCCGTAGTCCACCACGAGTCCGCGGGTGAACAACGGCAGGTCCGGGGTCATCGCCCCGACGGCGACCGCCGCCGGAACCAGCGGGGTCCGCGCGAACGGAAGCGCGACGACCGCATGGCTCGGAGTGAACGGCATGACACCGACCCTACGGCCCGTCCGCCGGGGATCCGCCGCGCGAGGTGACGGGGCGGCGACGCATCACCCGTCGCCGCCCCGTCAGCTCCCGCAGGAGTCTGGAGGCCTCAGCGAGCGGCGAGCGGCCGGTCGGGCTCCGCCTCGCCTCCTGCGGGGACGGCCTCGGAGTCGACCGCGGGAGCGACGATGAGGTCGAGCGGCATGGTCCTCGTGTCGAGGTACGGGTTCTCGTCCTGATGGGCGACGAGCGCCTTCGCCTCCTGCTCGGTCTCGACCGTCGGGAAGGAGCCGAGAAGAGGACGCTTCGCCGTCTCGCGCATCGTCAGCAGTGCCACCCCGCCGAGAGCGGCGAAGAACATGATGTAGAACGCCGGCATGTAGGTGTTCCCCGTGAGCTGGATCAGCGCCTGGCTGAAGAGCGGGGTCGTGCCGCCGAACAGCGACACGGACACGTTGAACGCGAGGGCCATCGCCCCGAACCGCGAGGCGGTGGGGAAGAGCGCCGGCAGCGCGGAGGCGGAGATCGCCGCGAAGAAGGCGACCGGGATCGCGACCATCGCGAGAGCGACGAGCACCGCCCACTCCTGCCCGATCTGCATCACCGCGAAGGCCGGCACCATGAGCACCATCGTCGCGGCGACCGCGATCGCGTAGACCGGCTTGCGCCCGATCCGGTCGGAGAGCTTGCCGATCACGGGGAGGAACGCGCTCATGATGAGAAGGACCGGGACGGTCGCGATCGCCGCCATGACGTTCGAGACGCCCACCTCGGTCTCCAAGTACGTCGGCATGTAGCTCGTGAGGGCATACCCGGCGGTCTGCGTGGCGGCGACCAGGGCGACGCCGATCAGCACCTCGCGCCAGTGGTGACGCAGGATGCCGACCAGGCCGTGCCGCGCGTACGGATCGTCGGCGTCCGTCGGCGTCGCCTCGGAGGTCTGCTCGGCCTCGTAGGCCGGCGTCTCGGGGATCTTGGCACGGAACCAGATCGCGACCACGCCGAGGGGGATCGCGATCAGGAACGGGATCCGCCAGCCGAACTCCACCATCGCGTCCTCCCCGGCCACGGACTGCGTGATCCAGGTGGTCAGACCGACCACCGTCGCGCCCGCGGCGAAGCCCACGTACGAGCCGACGTCGAGGAAGGACGACCAGTAGCCGCGCGATCGGTCCGGCGAGAACTCGGACACGTACGTGGTCGCGCCGGCGTACTCTCCGCCCGTCGAGAAGCCCTGCACCATCTTCAGGAAGTACAGCGGGATGATCGCCCACAGCCCGATCGACGCCGAGGTCGGCAGCACGCCGATGAGCGCGGTCGCGATCGCCATCATCGTCATCGTCAGGAAGAGGACCTTCTGCCGGCCGATCCGGTCGCCGAGCGGCCCGAGCACGAGCCCGCCGATCGGACGGACGAGGAACGAGATCGCGAATCCGAGCAGGGTCACCAGGAGTCCGAGACCGCCCGGCAGGCTTCCGGTGAAGACCGCGCTCAGGGTGACGGCCAGGTAGCCGTACACGCCGAAGTCGAACCACTCCATGAAGTTGCCGACGACGGTTCCCGTGATCGCGGTGCGCAGGCGCGACTTCTTGACGACGATGACGTCGTCGACGCGCATGCGCCGGGTCCGTCGCCGCTTCTCTGATCTGCTCATGAGGCTCACTCCTCGAGCGATGTCGCGCCCTCACCGGCGGCGAAGGCGCTCACGCTCAGCCGGGTCAGCGAACGAGGATACGCCCGAGGCGGTGCGGAGGAAGGGGGGTTGCGCTCCTGTGGTAAAGCGCCCTCTGCCGCGGATCCGCGGTCCCGGAGGCCCGCCCTCGCCGTGCCGACACGCCCGAGGTCGTCCGGGCGTGTCGGCGGGAGGCTCAGGCGGGAAGCAGTCCCGCGAGCGTCTTCTTGCCGCGACGGAGCACGGATACGCCGCCCGGGAGGCCGAGCGGGACGATCGCGTCGTCCGTCTCGACCCGGGCGCCGTCGATCGAGACACCGCCCTGGGCGATCGCCCTGCGCGCCTCCGAGGCGCTCGAGACGAGCCCGGTGGCGACGAGCGCGTCGACCACGGAGGATCCGGCGACGACCGCGGCGTGCGGGAGCTCCTCGAGCGCCGAGCGCAACGTCGTGGCGTCGAGCGCGGCGAGATCGCCCTGGCCGAACAGCGCGTCGGAGGCGGCGATCACGGCGGCCGCCGCGTCGACACCGTGCACCGTGGCGACGACCTCGAGCGCGAGACGCTTCTGCGCGGCCCGACGGAAGGGCTCCGCCTCGACGAGTGCGGCGTACTCCTCGATCTCGGCGCGCGACAGGAAGGTGAACACCTTCAGCCGTTCGACGACGTCGGCGTCGGCGGTGCCGAGCCAGAACTGGTACATCCGGTACGGGCTGCACATTTCGGCGTCGAGCCAGATCGCGTTGCCCTCGCTCTTGCCGAACTTGGTGCCGTCGCTGTTGGTGATGAGCGGCGTGCCGATCGCGTGCGCCGAGACGCCCTCCACGCGGTGGATGAGGTCCGTGCCGCTGGTGAGGTTGCCCCACTGGTCGGATCCGCCCGTCTGCAGCACGCAGTCGTACTGGCGGTAGAGCTCCAGGAAGTCCATGCCCTGCAGGATCTGGTAGCTGAACTCGGTGTAGCTGATGCCGGCGTCCGAGTTCAGGCGAGCCGCGACCGCGTCCTTCTTCAGCATGGTCCCGACGCGGTAGTGCTTGCCGATCTCACGGAGGAAGTCGATCGCCGACAGCGGTGCGGTCCAGTCCAGGTTGTTCACCAGGCGCGCCGCGTTGTCCCCCTCGAAGCTGAGGTAGCGCTCGACCTGACTGCGCAGCCGGCCGACCCACTCGCTGACCGTCTCGGGGGTGTTCAGCGTGCGCTCCGCCGTGGGGCGGGGATCGCCGATGAGACCGGTCGATCCTCCGACGAGGCCGAGCGGCTTGTGCCCGGCCAGCTGGATGCGTCGCAGCGTGAGCAGCTGCACGAGATTGCCCAGGTGCAGGCTGGGCGCGGTCGGGTCGAAGCCGCAGTAATACGTGATCGGATCCCCGGCGAGAAGGGCGCGCAACGCCTCCTGGTCGGTGGACACGTGGACGAGACCGCGCCAGACCAGCTCGTCCCACACGTTCTCGAACGTGGGGTCGATGGCCGGCGGAGCCGTCGTCAGTTCAGGGTTCGACACCGCAAAAGGCTATCAGCGAGGGGACGCCCCCTTCCCTGTGCCCACAGGCCGCAGAACGGGGGCATCCCCGCGTCCGGGTAGGCTGAGCGGGTGCTGGGAACGCGCGCGGGTCGCACGTACCGGGGCCTCGTCGGCGCCCTGGTCGCGACGTTCGTCGCCTCCGTGTCCCACTCGGTCGCCGATGGCGCACCGGCGCCCCTCATCGGGATCGTGCTCGCGCTGCTCGTCGCCGCTCCGGTGTGCATCGCCCTCGCCGGGCGACGGCTCTCCTGGATCCGCCTCTCCGCCGCGGTGCTGCTGAGCCAGTTCGCGTTCCACGGCCTGCTGCTCGTCGGCCTCGGATCCGGATCGGGATCCTTCTCCGCGTCCGGCGGGCATCTGCACGGTGCCGCGCTGGTGCAGGCGTTCGGCGCGACGTCCGTGGACGGCTCGGGTATGGACCACGCACAACCCGCGATGTGGGTCGCGCACGGGGTCGCGGCGATATTGACGGTGCTCGCCCTCGGGCGGGGCGAGCAGGCCGTGCGCACGCTGCTCGCACTGGCGGGGCGGCGCGTCTTCGCGCTCGTCCTGGACTGGCGCCCGATCCCGGCGCACCGCGCCCGGCTCATCTCGCGGACGGCTCCTCGCGCCTTCCGCTCCCGTTTCGCGCTGACGGTCGTGCAGCGGAGGGGACCGCCGCTCGCGGCATGATCCCCGCTCCGCGCCCCGCGCGGAGGACGCACCGACGGCGCCCGCCGCACGGTGCCCTCACACGACCTCAGAAAGACATCTCATGCGAAACACCACCCTCTCCCGCGTCCTCACCGGAATCGCCGCGGGCGCCGTGCTCGCCCTCGCCGTCCCGCTGGCCGCGTCCGCGCACGTCACCGCGACGCCCAACCAGGCCTCCGCCGGATCGTGGACCTACGTCACCTTCCGGGTGCCGAACGAGTCCTCGACCGCCAGCACGGTGAAGCTCGACATCCACCTCCCCTCCGACACCCCGTTCACCAGCGTGAGCTATCAGCCGACCGCGGGCTGGACCGGCACCGCCACGAAGACGACGCTGCCGAAGCCGATCACGGTCGAGGGCAACACGATCAGCGAGGCGACGACCGAGGTCACGTTCACGGCCGACGCGGGCGGAGTCGCCCCCGGCCAGTTCCAGACGTTCACGCTCTCCCTCGGTCCGGTGCCTGACACCGGTCACATCGTGATCCCCGCCACCCAGACCTACTCCGACGGGAAGGTCGTGGAGTGGTCGGCGACTCCCGAAGAGGTGAAGAAGGACGACACGCTCGAACCGGCGCCCGTGCTGTGGGTCAACGACGCACCGCCCGCCGATCACCACGGCGGCGCGGCGGCGACGGCGACCCCGGCCGCGGACGCGCACGACCACGACACCGCCTCCGCGGGCGGATCGGAAGGTCTCGCCCTCGGTCTCAGCATCGCCGCGCTCGTGATCGCCGCGGGCGGGGCGCTGCTCGGCGCGCTCGCCCTCGGTCGCAAGCGGCGCGACGCGTGAGCATCCGCGGTCGGCTGCTCGCCGCGCTCGCCGCGGGAGGCCTCGGCGCCGTGCTGGCGGTGGCGGGAGCCTCTGCGGCGAGCGCGCACGACACCCTGGAGCAGACGGATCCGGCGTCGGGGGCGACCGTGAAGACGCTCAGCGCCGTCACCCTCACCTTCAACGCGGATCCGCTCGGCACCGACGGCGCCACCGTCGTCCAGGTCGTCGGCCCGGACCGGAAGTACTACGAGACCGCGTGCCCCGACCTCAACGGCACCGACGTGGTCTCTCCCGCGGCCCTCGGCCCGAGCGGGACCTACGAGGTGCTGTGGCGGGTCGTGTCGTCGGACGGCCACCCGATCTCCGGCAGCTACACGTTCTCGTACGCCCCGGACGGGTCCGCCTCGCCCGCGGCCCACGGCTCCGCGACCCCGAAGTGCGGGCCGAAGGCGGCGTCGAGCACTGCGCCCGACGCCGCGGCGCCGGCGGAGGGCGCCGACCCCGGCGTGTGGATCGGGCTCGGCATCGGAGCCGTCGTGCTCGTCGGCGTCGGCGTCGGCGCGTGGGCCCTGGCCCGCGGCCGGCGGGAGTAAACCCGGGAGCGAAAACGCGGATCGGTCGGAGCGCGGTGCATCCTCGGGAGCACCGCGCTCCGTCGTTCCGCTCTCGGCCGACACCGTGATCCGTCCGCCCAGCCCAGACCAGATCCACAGCCGCCACCGTCTCCGCGGCGCCGGCGACGTGCACGAGGAATCCGCACCGGGCCGGCCTCCGCAGATCAGGGCCCCGATCAGCGGCATTCGCAGGATTCGCCGTGGGAACGGCTTGCGGATCGTGGTGAAGGTCGCGAGGATTATCCACATTGACCGGATTAACCGAGATCTACCGAGGGGCCGCGATGCAGAACCCTTTCCGCCCGACCGCAGGGGCGACCCCGCCGATCGTCGTCAGCCGCGAAGGGCTCCTCCAGGAGTTCGAGTACGGGTTGCGCATCGGATCCGGTGCTCCCGGGCTGCTCACCATCTTCACGGGGGCCAGGGGCGTCGGAAAGACGGTCATGCTCGGCGCCGCGGAGGATCTCGCGCGCGCCCAGGGGTGGGTGGTGATCTCGGAGACGGCGACGCCCGGCTTCACGGCACGCATCGGCGAGGCGATGCGCGCCGCGGAGACCGAGCTCGGCGACGGACCGGTCCACCGGCGGATCGTGGGCATCACCGCCGCCGGCTTCGGAGTGACAACTCAGCTGACGCCGCAGCAGCAGATCGGCTGGCGCGAGCTCGGGCAACGGCTGCTGGCTCTGCTCGCCCAGCAGCACACGGGCCTGCTCATCACCGTCGACGAGATCCACGCCGCCGAGCGGACCGAGCTCGCGGCGCTCGCCGCGAACATCCAGCACTTCATCCGCGAGGGGCTCCCGATCGCCCTGATCGTCGCCGGCCTCCCGGCCGCCGTCTCCGATCTCCTCAACGAGGGCGTCGCCACCTTCCTGCGCCGAGCGGACCGGATCGACCTGCACTCCGCATCGATCGAGGAGACCGCGCAGTCCTACTCCGACCTCTTCGCCCAGGGCGGCCATCCGATCTCGCCCGAGCTGGCGCGACGCGCCGCCGAGGGCACCGGCGGCTACCCGTTCCTCATACAGCTCGTGGGCTACAGCCTGTGGCGGGAGGCGGAGTCCAGGGACGAGCCGATCGATGAGAGCGCCGTGGCGGAGGCCGTCGCCGCGGCACGCCGCCGTAACGAGCAGACAGTCATCGGCGCCGCGCTCGCGGTGGTCTCCGCACGGGACATGGACTTCCTCCTCGCGATGACCGTCGACGAGGACATCACCGATGTCGGCGACATCGGGCGCCGGATGACGGCCACCCCGAGCCTGGTGGGCAAGTACCGCGCGCGCCTCATCGACGCCGGCCTCGTCGAGTCCGCCGGCTACGGTCGCGTCGCCTTCGCGATCCCGGGCCTGCGGGAGTATCTGCGGGCGCAGTCCCGGCGCTGACGGCCGCGGGGCGGGATGTCCGCGAACGTCCCGCCCCGCAGCTCTGATGGATCCCTCTACGCGGAGAAGTCCTCCGGCACCTCGAGCGGGCGACGTCGGAAGTACGCGTCCCTCGCCTTGCGGTAGAAGAGGATCATCGGGACCACGCCGATCACGAGCAGCCCGATGCCGAGGTAGTTCACGACGGGCTCGTTGTTCGGGATCGACGCGAAGAAGATGTACATCATGAATACCGCCCCGGCGGCGGGCCACAGGCCGATGAAGAAGAAGTTCTTCACCGAGCGGAAGATCACGCGGCGGAATCCCACGACGACCGCCAGGCCCGCGAGCGAGTAGTAGAACGCGATCTGCAGTCCGATCGACGAGACCGCCCAGCCGAGGATCTGGCCAACGCTGTCGCCGAAGACGTTCGCGAGCACGAACAGCAGCAGCGAGACGGCGACCACGACGAGCGTCGCGAAGACCGGGGTCTTCCACCGGCGGTTGATCTTGCCGAAGGCGAAGGGGATCGTGCGGTCCCGACCCATCGCGAACAGCGTGCGGCTCACCTGAACGAGCGTCGTCTCGAGCGTCGCGATCGTGGAGAGCGCGACGGCGATGATGAGGATCTTCCCCCCGATACCGGGCATGATCGCGTCGCCGAGCACCGTGAGGACGTTGGCGCTGTTCTCCTCGATCGTCTTGCCCGGCAGCATGACGAGCGTCGTGGTCGTGTAGACCTCGAACAGGATGAAGACGATCACGATGCCGAGGATGCCGGCGAGTCCTGTCGTCTTGTGCGCGTTCTTCGTCTCCTCGCCGAGATTGGCGGTGACGTCCCAGCCCCAGTAGTAGAACGCGGCGATGAGCGCGGCGGCCACGAACACGCCCGCCCCGGTGAGATGCCCGAATCCGAACCAGTCCCACGAGAACGTCTCGCCGTGATGGTAGGTGGTGATCGCCCGCGGGATCGCGATGACGGCGAACACGACGAGGATGCCGACCTCGACGACCGACATGATCCACTGCGCCCGCTCGGTCGTATGCACGCCGAAGATCACCGCGGCGGCCATCACGAGGAACCAGAGTGATCCGACGAACGTGACCAGGAGCGTGTCGCCCGCGAGCTTCGGCGCGAACAGCGACACGGTCATCTGGCCGGCGGGGAGGGCGCCGGCGACCATGAACACCGTGGCCGAGATGACCAGCGCCCAGCCCGCGAAGAAGCCGAGCAGGGGATGCAGGCCGCGCGCGACCCAGGAGAACGACGCCCCGGCGTGGCTGTCCACGCGGGCGAGATGGCTGAAGGCGAAGGCGATCCCGAGCATCGGGATGCCGCACCACAGCAGCGCCGCCGGGGCGCCGACGCCGGCCGCGCCGATCAGGAGGGCCGTGCTGGCAGCGATCGAGTAGGCGGGCGCGCTGCCGGCGACCGCCATGAGCGTCGAGCCCGCCTTGCTCACGCCGCCCGCCTGCAGCGCGTGCTCCTGGTACTCGATCGCCCTCTGGAGAGACGTGTCCGTCTCGCGCGCATCGAAAGTCATTCGTGCCCCTGTCTCATCGTTCGGGTAGGTGGGGATGACAGACGGAAAGTAGCACCGGCGAACACCCCCTGCATAGGGCGGATTCCGATGAATCCCGGATGAGTTCGAACATGAGCGCATCCGGATGAATCCTCCCTATTTCGTGGAGATGGCTCCTACCCGTCCTGCCTTTCGTCGGCAAACCACGAGAACACGACGGATTCCGCAGGGGGCTTTCGAGCCCTCCAGAGTCGTCTTTCCGAGCTCCGAGGGATGGTCGGGACGGGCGTCGCAGCCGCGCGCCGACGCGTCCCGAGAGCCCTTCCCCCGTTCCTCCGACGGCGCACATGACGTCTCCCGCGGGCCGACATTGCCCGCACGTTAACGTCACCTTAGGCTTGTTCCGGATACTGCAATCGAATTGCACCATACGCAACAAGGAGCGGCGTCGATGAACCTTCTGCCCCAGCCCGCGCACCTCCGATCCGGCCGGGGCGGGTTCCCGTTGACCGCGACGACGGAGATCCACGCCGACGCGGCCCTGGAGGACGCGGCCCGACGGCTGCAGGAGCGTCTGCGTGCGACCTCGGGACTCCCGCTCCCGATCCGACCCGCGGCGTCCCTCCCGGACCGGGACGGCGCCGACGCGGCGCACGCCGGGACAGCGCCTGCTCGGACAACGCAGGGCGGGATCCGGTTCGTCGTGGACGCGACCCTCGGCGGCGAGGCTTACACGCTCGACGTGGACTCCGAGGGGATCCGCATCGGGGCGGGCGGCCCCCGCGGCGCCCAGTGGGCGGCGCAGACCCTCCTCCAGCTGCTGCCCGATGCCGTGCACCGGCGGGCGGGCGCGCCCGCCGCCGGAGGATCCTCCCCGCTCGTGGTGCCGTCCGTGCGGATCGAGGACGCCCCGCGCTTCGGCTGGCGCGGCCTCATGCTCGATGTCGTCCGGCACTTCTTCCCCGTGCGCGAGGTGCTGCGCCTGATCGACCTGCTCGCGATGCACCGGCTCAACGTGCTGCAGCTGCACCTCACCGACGACCAGGGCTGGCGGGTCGAGATCCATCGTCACCCGCGGCTCACCGAGGTCGGCGGCTGGCGTTCGTCCTCGCAGCTCGGCGCGGGACCGGACGCGACGGACGACGGACGACCCCACGGGGGCTTCTACACGCAGGACGATCTCCGCGAGATCGTCGCGTACGCCGCCGCACGCGGAGTGAGCGTCGTTCCCGAGATCGAGCTTCCCGGGCATGTGCAGGCCGCGATCGCCGCCTATCCGGAGCTCGGACTCGCTGCGGAGCCGCTCTCCCCGTGGACGCGCTGGGGGATCAATCCGCACGCGCTCAACGTCGAGGAGTCGACGATCGCCTTCTTCTGCGACGTGCTGGACGAGATCATCGAGATCTTCCCCTCCCCCGTGATCGGGATCGGCGGCGACGAGTGCCGCAAGGACGAGTGGCGCGCCGATGCGCGCACGCAGGAGCGCATGCGGGAGCTCGGTCTCGCCACGGAGGACGAGCTGCAGAGCTGGTTCATCGCGCGGATCGACGCCCACGTGCGCTCGCGGGGCCGCACCCTCTACGGTTTCGACGAGATCCTGGAGGGCGGCCTCCTCGACCGGCCGACCGTGGCGTCCTGGCGCGGCAGCACGGGCGCCGTGCTCGCCGCGCGACGCGGATCCGACGTGGTCATGTGCCCCGAGGACACCGTCTACCTCGACTACCGCCAGTCCGACGCTCCGGACGAGCCGATCCCCGTCGGCGTCGTCACGACGGTCGCCGACGTGCGGGCCTTCGATCCGATCCCCGCGGCCCTCGAGGAGGAGCACCGCGAGCGGATCCTCGGCGGGCAGGGGAACCTGTGGACCGAGCACGTCGACTCGGCCCGTCGGATCGACTACCAGGTGTTCCCGCGTGCCTGCGCTCTCGCCGAGGCGCTCTGGAGCGGTCAGGAGGACGCCGACGTGGCCTCGTTCCCGGAACGGCTGCGGGCGCATCTGCGCCGCCTGGACGCCGCGGGCGTCGAGTACCGGCCGGCCGACGGGCCGCGCCCGTGGCAGCGCATCCCCGGCGTTCCCGGCAAGCCCTTCGACCGCGCGGCACGGGCGGCCCACATCGCGGAGATCACCGCGAACCTCGTCTGATCCGGCGTCGGACCGTCCGTCTCAGCCGCGAGCGGCGACGACGAAGGCTCTGGCCCGGGCGGACACCCGCTCCCAGTCGTTCGCGGCGACGTCGGCGGCGGAGACGACGCTCGATCCTGCGGTCACCGCGAGGGCTCCCGCGCGGCGGTACTCGGCCGCGTTGCCGTCGTGCAGTCCGCCCGATGCCACCAGGGGCATGTCCGGGAACGGCCCGGACAGGTGCCGGAAGTACGCGGCCCCCACGGTCTCCGCGGGGAAGATCTTCACGGCCGCCGCGCCCAGCCGCACGGCGGCGAGCGCCTCCGTCGGCGTCAGCGCACCCATCACGACGGGCACGTCGTGCGCGCCGGCGATGGCCGCCACCTCGTCCACCACGCCCGGCGTGACGAGGAACGAGGCCCCCGCCGCGATCGCGTCCCTGGCCTGCGCCGCCGTGGTCACCGTGCCCGCGCCGACGCGGACGCCTGCCACCTCGGATCCCGCCTCGATGAGCGCGGTCACCCGCGGCGTCGTGAACGCGAACTCCACGACGCGGATCCCGCCCGCGGCGAGCGCGTGCAGGAGCGGGAGCGGATCCGGGATCGAGGCCAGGCGCGGAAGGGCGAGAGCCCCGTCCTCGCGCAGCAGGTCCATCACTCCGGCGGTCATGCGTGCTCCTCTCGCGCGGCGGTCGCTGCCGCCGTCGTTCCGCCCGCGCGCAGGCAGGTCCCGGTCAGGCTGTCGGTGCGCACGCCGTCGCGCAGGGCACGCGCACCGGCCACCCACACGCCCGCGATGCCCTCGGCGGCCTGCCGCGGCTGCGCGAAGGTCGCGCGGTCCTGGATCCGATCCGGATCGAAGAGCACGAGGTCGGCGGCGTACCCCTCGCGGATCAGGCCCCGATCCGCGAGCCGCAGCCGGCGGGCCGGGGTCGCGCTGAGGTGCCGGACCGCCTCTTCGAGCGTGAGCACCCCCTGCTCCCGCACGTAGCGGGCGAGGTAGCGGGGGAACGTGCCCCAGGATCGGGGATGCGGGCGGTCCCCGACGAGGATCCCGTCGCTGCCGCCCGTGTGCACCGGGTGGCGCATGATCGCCTGGACGTTCTCCTCGTGGCCGATGTGCATGAGCACCCCCGTCGCGAAATCGTCCGCGAGGAGGATGCGGATCATCGCATCGACCGGCGCCTCGCCCGTCCCAGCGGCGATCTCCGCGATCGTGCGACCGACGAGGGCGGACAGCGCGGGATCGCCCACCCCGGAGACCTGGATCGTGGTCCAGTCGGCCGGCTCGCCATGGAACCCGTCGCAACCGTCGACGTCGAGGGCCTGCACGAGCGCGTCCCGTTCCTCGCCGGAGAGCAGTCGTTCCCGCAGCGCGTCGAGCCCGCCGGCCGCGATCCAGCTCGGCAGCAGCGCGACCAGCGTCGTCGCCCCGGGCAGATACGGATAGGTGTCCATCGTGAGGTCGACGCCCTCGGCGAGCGCGGCGTCGATCATGTCGAGGAACCGTGGAGCGGCGCCCGCGTTCGGCGCGAAGTTCAGGGTCGCGTGGGCGAGGTGCAGTCCGCAGCCGGTCTCCCGGGCGATGCCGATGACCTCCGCGTAGGCGTCGAGCGCTCCGCGTCCGTACGAGCGCGTGTGCGGGGCGTAGAACCCGCCGTGCGCGGCCACGACCTCGCAGAGGGCCGTGAGCTCGGCCGTGTCAGCGTACATCCCTGGCACGTAGGTGAGCCCGCTGGACAGGCCGACCGCACCGGCGGCGAGGGAGTCGTCGAGGATCCCGCGCATCCGGTCGATCTCCGCCGCGGTCGCGGGACGGTTCCCCGACCCGACCGTGAGCAGGCGCAGGTTGCCCTGGGGCACGAGCACGGCCGTGTTCGTGGCGGTGCCCCGGCCGAGCCGATCGAGGTAGCCGGCCATGTCTCGCCAGTCGACGTCGAGGTCGGCATGGCCGTTCCATCCCGCGATCTGCCGGCGGATCCCGCCGAGCACGGCGTCGTCGACCGGTGCATAGCCGATCCCGTCCTGGCCGATGACCTCGGTCGTGACGCCCTGCGCCACCTTCGCCAGATGCACGGGATCGGCGAGCACGGCGAGATCGGAGTGGGCGTGCATGTCGATGAAGCCCGGCGCGAGGACGAGGCCCTCCGCCGGAACCTCCTGCGCGACGTCCGCGGCCGCGACGGCGAGCGACCCCGCGGGCGCGATCCGCTCGATCCGGTCCCCGCGCACGAGGACGTCCGCGGTGCGTCGCGGGTCGCCGGTGCCGTCGACGACCGTGGCAGAGCGGAAGAGCGTGTCCGGCATGCTCAGAACCAGGTCTCGACCGCGTCCACGACGCGGGGATCGGCGGCGTCCGCGTCCGCGACGACCGGGATCAGGCGCCACTTGTCCAGGGCGGTGCAGGGGTGGGACAGACCGAGGCGCACGACATCGCCCACCCGCAGGCGCTCCGCGTCCCCGGAGGCCACGACGTCGTCGCCGAGGCGGAGGAAGAGGTGCTGGTCATTGAGGGCGGTCACCGTGCTTCCACGCAGGGCGGCGGCGTTCTCGGAGCGTCCGGCGATGCGCTGCGCGACGGGCAGCCCCTCGTCGAACGACGCGTCGCGCCGGCCCGCGTCGAGCAGCGCGAGCCCGGGCTCCGGGCGCGACAGCACGCGGGCCCAGAGGTGCATGGCGGAGCGGAAGGGCGCGGATCCGACCACGCGGCCCATGGGCGAGATCCCCGCGTAGAACCCGTCGTCGTGGATCTGGAAGGCCCCGGATCGCACCACGACGTCGGCATCGGCGCACCGCGGCGGCAGCACGACGCCGACGCGGTCGAAGTAGGCGCTTCCCCCGGCCGTGACGACCGGAGTCCTCCCCTCCGGATAGAGACCGGCGTCCGCGATTTCCCGGTGCAGGGCGGAGAGGTCGGCGAGGTAGCCGTCGACGCGGGCGACCGAGGCGGGCTCGCGGTCGTGCGCGAGCGCCCCCTCGTACCCTCCGACGCCCGCGAGCACGAGCGCCGGCGCGGCGGCGATCGCCTCGGCGACGGCCCGGGCGGTCGCGCGGTCCCTGGCGCCCGTCCGGCCGCCCGTTCCGCCGAGCTCGACGAGCACGGGAAGCGGCCGATCCGGCTCGCCGAGCGCGGCCGACATCGCCTGCACGGTGGCGACGTCGTCCGCCCAGCACAGGATCTCGGCCTCGGGATCCGCGGCGAGGGAGGCGGCGATGCCCTGCAGCGCGACCGGGTCGACCATTTCGTTGGCGATGAGGATCCGGCGCACGCCGTTCGCCCGCGCGGCCTGCGCCTGCCAGGCGGTCGCGAAGGTGAGCCCCCAGACGCCGGCGTCGATCAGCTCGTTCCACAGCACCGGGGACATGGTCGTCTTTCCGTGCGGCGCGAGGAGCACGCCGGCCTCCTCCGCCCAGGCGGTCATGGCCTCGACGTTGTGGGCCAGGGCCGAGGCGTCGAGCGTGAGCAGGGGCGTCGCGAAGTCCGAGCGCACCGGCTCGCCGTCGAGGAAGTCCTCGAGCGTCCGCCCGTAGGCGGCCGGAGGGAACGACTTGTCGCGTGCGGAGAGCTCGCGGCGGGACGACGACGGGGCAGCACTCGATGAAGCATCCACGCATCCATCTTGACACGTGTTGCGCTGGTTGCAATCTCGGTTGCATCGGGTTGCAGCCCTGATCTACGCTTCAGAGCATGGCCCCGTCTGCAACCGCGCGATCGACCCCGACCGCCGTGACGTTCGGCGAGGCCCTCGTCGTGCTCGTCCAGGACCGGCCGGGCGCCCTCGAGCGCTCCCCCGGCTTCACCCGCTCGCTCGGTGGCGCGGAGACCAACGTCGCCGTCGGCCTCGCGGCGCTCGGCGTCCCCGTCACCGCGATCACCCGCGTGGGCGACGACGGGTTCGGTCGGTTCATCCGGGAGGAGCTCGACCGTCTCGGCGTCGACACGCGCGCGATCGCCGTCGACCCGGCGCACCGCACCGGCGTCTACGTGAAGGAGGTCGGTGGGGACGGATCCGCACCCACCGACCTCGGCGCAGGGCGCAGCCGCATGCACTACTACCGGACCGGATCCGCGGGCGCCCACCTGCGTCCCGCCGTCCTCGACGAGCCGGCCGTGGCCGCGGCGCTCGCGGAGGCGTCGCTCGTGCACACGACGGGCATCACTCCTGCGCTCTCCGACGACGCGGCCGCCGCACAGCGCGCGCTCGTCTCGGCGATGCGCGGGCGGGTGCCGATCTCGTTCGACCTGAACTGGCGCCCCGCGCTGTGGTCCGACCGCGAAGAGCACGGGCGAACCCTGCTGAGCGGCTTCCTGCGCAGCGCCGACATCGCGTTGACGGGTCTGGACGAGGCGGAGGAGGTGTTCGGGATCCGCACCGCGGAGGAACTGCGTCGCGCCTTCCCCGAGCCGCGCCGTCTGATCGTGAAGGACAACGGCGGAGCGGTCGTGGCCTTCGACGGCGAGGATCGCGTCGTCGTGCCGACCCCCGCGCGCGTGGACGTCGTCGAGGCGATCGGCGCCGGCGACGCCTTCGCCTCGGGGCTGCTCGCGGGGATCCTCGACGGGCTGCCGCTCGACGAGGCCGTGGAGGGCGGACACCGCGCCGCCGCGCGCGCCCTGGCCTCCACGACCGACCACGTCGCCGCGGGAGCAGACCGATGAACCAGACCGTGACCCGCGCCCTCGACCTGCTCGCCGCCCTGCAGGGAGATGCGCAGACCCTCGACCAGTGCGCGGAGCGCCTCGGCGTGCACAAGTCGACCGTTCTGCGCCTGCTGCAGACGCTCGAGGCCCAGCGCTTCGTCACCCACGACGCGCAGCACCGCTATCGGCTCGGCAGCCGCCTGTTCGAGCTCGCCGGCGCCGCCCTCGCCCAGCGCGACGTGAGGGAGGTCGCCCGCCCGCACCTGGAGCGCCTCAACGAGCAGACGGGGCAGACCGTGCATCTCGCGGCCTACGAATCGGGCGACGTCGTCTACATCGACAAGCTCGAGGCGCGCAGCGGGATCCGGATGTACTCCCGCGTGGGGCTGCGTGCGCCGCTGCACTGCACGGCCGTCGCGAAGGTGCTGCTCGCCGACCTCCCCCTCGCAGCCCGCCGAGAGATCGCCGAGGGCATCGACTACGAGCCGTTCACGGATCGCACGATCCGCACGCCCGCCGAGTTCCTGGCCGAGCTGGACAGGGTCCGCGCCGACGGCTTCGCCCGGGACAGCGCCGAGCACGAGACGTTCATCAACTGCATCGCGGCGCCCATCCGGGACGGCGCCGGCACGGTCGTCGCCGCCGCGTCGGTCTCGGTGCCGACCCTGTCGCTGCCCGCGCACGAGGTGCTGGCCCTCCTGCCGCAGCTCATGACGGCGACGGGCGGGGCGTCCGCAGACCTGGGCTGGGCAGAGCGTCCGGCCGCCGACCGAGAGGATCGACCATGACCGACAAGACCCGCATCTCCACCACCGACGCCCCGCCGCCCGCGCACGTGTTCTCGCAGGGCGTGCGCAAGGGTCCGATCGTGCAGGTCTCCGGCCAGGGCCCTGTCGACCCGGCGACCAGCGAGTACCTGCACCGGGGCGACGTCGCCGCGCAGACGACCCGCACGCTCGAGAACGTGCGGGCGATCGTCGAGGCGTCCGGCGCGTCCTTCGACGACGTGGTCATGCTGCGCGTGTACCTCACGAAGCGCGAGGACTTCCCGATCATGAACGAGGCCTACGGCGCCTTCGTGACCGCGCACACGCCGAGCGGCGTGCTCCCGGCGCGTACGACGGTCTTCACGGGCCTTCCCCGGGAGGAGATGCTCGTCGAGATCGACGCGCTCGCCGTCGTCTGAGCCCGCACGCCTCAGAGCTCGATCTGCGAGCCCATGACGATCACGCGGTCGCGCGGCAGGCCGAAGTGGTCGCTCGCGTCCGAGGTGATGTGCGACGCGGCGAGGAAGAGCCGCTTCCGCCAGCGGGCCATGCCACCGGCCCGGCCCTCCCGCAGCTCGATCTTCGAGAGGAAGTACGTGGCGCGGTCCAGATCGATCCAGCCCTGCGTCTTCTCCGGCGGGATCGAGCGGAGCGCGCGGGGCAGGTCCGGCTTCTCCGCGTAGCCGAACCGCGCCTCGACGGCGATGATCCCGTCCGTGGGATCGCCGAGATCGTCGACCACGCACCGCTGCGCCGCGGAGACCCGTGGGACGTTCTGCACGTCGACGGACAGGATGATCACGCGCGCGTGCCGGACGTGGTTGTGCTCGACGTTCGCACGCAGCGCGAGCGGCGTCGTACGCCCGCGCGGGTTGAGGAAGATCGCGGTGCCCGGCACGCGGTCGACCAGCTTCGGGTGGGTGCGCAGGTTCGCCACGAAGTCGGTGAGCGACCCCTCCGCCTCGGTGCGACGGGCGGTGATGAGCTGCCGTCCGCGCTGCCAGGTCGTCATCACGGTGAACGCCAGGAGCCCGATCGCGAGCGGCAGCCACGCGCCGTGCACGAACTTGGTCAGGTTCACGACGAAGAAGAGCAGATCGACCGTGAGCAGCACCGCGGCGCCGATCGCGAGGATCCAGATCGGCGTGCCCCAGCGTCGCCGTGCGAGGTAGAAGAACAGGATCGTCGTGATCGTGATGGTGCCGGTCACCGCCATCCCGTACGCGAACGCGAGCGAGGCCGAGCTGCGGAACGCGAACACGAGGGTGATCACCGAGACCATGAGCAACCAGTTGATCCACGGGACGTAGATCTGCCCGTGCGATTCGGCCGACGTGTGGGTGACGCGGAGCCGCGGGAGGTAGCCGAGCCCCGAGGCCTGGGCGGCGACCGAGAACGCACCGGAGATCACGGCTTGTGAGGCGATGACCGTCGCCGCGGTCGCCAGGACCACGAGCGCGATCCGCCCCCACTCGGGGGCGAGCAGGAAGAACGGGGCGGACATGTTGGCGTGGTCCTCGAGGAGCAGAGCGCCCTGCCCGAGGTAGGTGAGCGCGCACGCCGGGAAGACGACGAACAGCCAGGCGAGGGAGATCGGCTTGCGTCCGAAATGCCCCATATCCGCGTAGAGCGCCTCCGCGCCGGTCACCGACAGCACGACCGCGGCGAGCGCGAAGAAGGCGATGTCGAAGTGGCCGACCATGAACCCCAGCGCGTAGGTCGGGGACAGCGCCAGCAGGATCTGCGGCTGATGGGCGATCCCGCCGATCCCGAGCACGCCGACGACGACGAACCAGACCGCCATGACGGGTCCGAACAGCCGCCCCACGACGCCGCTGCCGAGCTTCTGGATGAGGAAGAGGGCGAGCAGGATCGTCGCAGTGATCGGCACGATCCAGTCCGCGAGCTCCGGATCGACCGTCTTGAGCCCCTCGACCGCCGAGAGCACCGAGACGGCCGGCGTGATCATGCTGTCGCCGAGGAACAGCGCGGCGCCCAGCACGGCGAGGCCCGAGAGCACCGCGACCGTGCGCGTGCGTCCCGCCGGTGCCCAGCGCCGGACGAGCGTGAGCAGCGCCATGATGCCGCCCTCGCCGTCGTTGTCCATCCGCATGGCGAGCAGCACGTAGGTCACCGTCACGATGAGGATGACCGACCACACGATGAGCGAGACCACGCCGTACAGGTTCTCGGTGGTGAGCGGCACCGGATGCGGATCGTGCGGGTCGAAGACCGTCTGCAGGGTGTAGATCGGGCTGGTGCCGATGTCGCCGAACACGACGCCGAGCGCTCCGACGATGAGGGCGAGCCGGAGCGGATGCGGGGCGGCGGCGCGAGTGGTCACAGTCGAAGACTAGGGCGCGGATCCCGCACGATCGCGGCGCCCTCACGGAATCCTCACGCCCGTTCCGGACGGAATCCTCACGCTCGCGGGCGGTGGCCGCTGCCCTCCCCGCCGGTCTACGCTGGCGCTGATCGGCCCTCGAGGGACAGGCGGCAGCGGTGAGCGACTATCTGGACGGCTGGAACGACTTCGACGTCGCGATGGTCGGCGCGACCTCCGCGCTCGCGGGCCTCGTGATCGTCGCGGCGAGCGTCAACATCGAGGTCATCATCCAGGCCCGCTTCCTCACCGCACGTCTCGCCTCCGGGATCGTCGGCCTCGCGCTGGCCCTGACCGGATCGGCGCTGGGCCTGGTCCCGCATCTCGCGCCCGCCGCGTACGGCGCGATCATGATCGTCGCGGGTGCGATCGGCGGCGCGGTCGGCGGCGTCGCGACGCGCGCCATCTACGCGAACCCCAGCCCCGAGAACAGGCTGAGGCCGGTGAAGGCGGCGATCGGGTTCGTCGCGCCGCTCGCGTACCTCGTCGGCGGGATCCTGCTCCTGGCCGGACAGCCGAGCGCCCTCGGCTGGTTCGCCGCCGGGGCGATCGGCGCGATCGCGGCGTCCCTGCTCATCTCCTGGATCGCGCTGGTCGAGGTGCTGCGCTGATCGGGCATACGTCGGGCACGGCACGACCGCGGCATCGTCGCGGCTCAGTCGAACTCGGCGGCGACGGCGTTGCGGTGGTACTCGAAGATGATGCTCGTGCGGGTGGACGCGACGCTCTGCCTCGTCGAGAGCTGATCGAGCACGAAGGCGCGGACGGCGGAGGATCCGCTCACCGCGAGGTGGACGAGGAAGTCGTCCGTGCCCCCGACGAAGAAGATCTGGATCACGTCGGGGTGGTTGCCGATCTCCCGCGCGAACTCGCGGATGCTCCCCTCGCGCTGCCCTCCGCGCAGGGTGACGCCGATGATCGCCTGGAGGCCACGGCCTAGACGGGCCTGATCTACGGCCGCGTGGAAGCCGGTGATGACGCCGTCGTCGACCAGCCCGCGCAGTCGTGCATGCGTCGTGGAGGGAGCCACCCCCAGGGACTCCGCGAGAGCCGCGTTCGTCGCGCGCCCGTCGGCCGAGAGCTCCTCGATGAGCCTGCGGTCCAGCCGATCGATCTGTTCCGGCATCCGAATCTCCTTCGCCTCCGGGCCCTTTGCGCGGTCCGTCGATGAACATTCTCCTCCACGAGCGAAGCAGGGGAAAGGATCTGCGCTGCTCTCGGCGCGCAAGGAGGGAATCTGCGAATCTGAGCGCACATCGATGAAGGAGTCGTGAATGCGCGTCGCAGTGCCCGCAGAAGTCAAGAACAACGAGAACCGCGTCGCGCTGACGCCCGCCGGCGCCGATGCGCTGGTCCAGCGCGGCCACGAGGTGCTCATCCAGAGCGGTGCCGGCCTCGGGGCCGGATTCGCCGACGAGGACTACCGCGCCGTGGGTGCGGAGATCGTCGACGGCGCGGAGGAGACCTGGGCGCGCGCCGAGCTGCTCGTCAAGGTGAAGGAGCCGATCGCGTCGGAGTACGGGTACCTCCGTCCCGATCTGACCCTCTTCACCTACCTGCACCTGGCGGCCGACCGGCCGCTCACCGACGCGCTCGTCGCCGCCGGCACGACGGCCGTCGCCTATGAGACTGTGCAGCTTCCGGATCGGTCGCTCCCGCTCCTCGCCCCGATGAGCGAAGTCGCCGGACGGCTCTCGATCGTCGTCGGCGCCGCCACGCTGCTGAGCGCCGCGGGCGGACGCGGCGTGATGCTCGGCGGCGTCCCGGCCACGCGCAAGGCCAAGGTCGTCGTGATCGGCGGGGGCGTCGCCGGCGAGCACGCGGCGGCCAACGCGCTCGGCCTGGGCGCCGACGTGACGGTGATCGACATCTCCCTGCCGCGACTGCGCGCTCTCGAGGTGCGCTTCGACGGCGCGATCCAGACCCGCGTCTCGACCCGCTACGAGATCGCGGAGCAGCTGCGCGACGCGGATCTCGTCATCGGCTCCGTGCTGATCCCCGGTGCCGCGGCGCCCAAGCTCGTGACCGACGACATGGTCGCGACGATGAAGCCCGGATCCGTGCTCGTCGACATCGCGATCGACCAGGGCGGCTGCTTCGAGGGCTCCCACCCCACGACGCACGATCAGCCCACGTTCCCGGTGCACCAGTCCCTGTACTACTGCGTGGCGAACATGCCGGGCGCGGTGCCGCACACCTCCACGCAGGCGCTCAGCAACGCGACGCTCCCCTACGTCCTGAGGATCGCCGCCGAGGGCTGGGACGCGGCGGCCGCCGCCGACCCGGCGCTGGCAGCGGGCCTGAACGTGCGCGACGGGGTCGTGGTCAACGCGGGCGTGCGGGCCGCGTTCGGCCTCTGACGGCTCGACCGTCGCAGCGGTCCCCCTGACACGCGAAGGCCCCGGATCCGCTCTCGGATCCGGGGCTTTCGCCGTCGCGCTCGGCGCGCTCAGCCGGCGGTGCAGACCGCCTGCAGCTTCTTGGACTCATCCGTGAGCTTGGTCATCGCGGCCTGGCTCTTGGTGGTGATCTCCTGGGCCTTGGTCTGGGCCTCCTCGACCTTCTGCATCGCGTTCGGGTCGGAGGCGTCGAGGTTCTTCAGATCGGGCATCTCGAAGCCGTCGAAGACCTTGACGAAGCTCTTGTACTCGTCCGCGAACGCGGTGAGCGGCTCCTTGACCTTCTCGTTCGTGACCTTCTTCTCCGCGGAGGACAGACCGTCCAGGACCGGCTGGAAGAGCGCCGCGAAATCGACCTTGTCGCCCTGCGCCGCCTGCTGCAGCGAGGAGTTCAGGTCGCTCGACGCGCTCGACGACGCCTTCGAGATCTCCTGCTGGGCGATCTTGCAGGCGTCAGCGACGCTCTGTCCGCCGGCGGAGCAGGCGCTCATGGTGGCGGCGACGACGAGCGCCGCCGCGGCGCCGCCGATTCGGGTCAGGGTGATGTTTTTCATGGACTCTCCGGTCTCCTGTCAACGAGGTGAGCACGTCCCCGGATCGCCGTCCGGCGAGGAGGCACGCCCTCCGACCCTATGCGTCAGCCGTGAACGCAGCGAAAACGAGCGGGGCGGCCGGACGGATCGTGACCGCATCGAGACGGCGTAGATCGCCCTGTGCGAAAGCGCGTCCTCGTGCCAGGATGCCGGGAGAGGCACGGCAGACCGCGACGACCGGCAGGATCGACCCGGAACGAGGAATCTCATGGGGGACACCGCATCGCACGCAGCGGGGTGGCCGCGACTGCGCGTCGACGACTGGACGCCCACGCGCGAGACGCTGCATCTGTGGCTGCAGATCGTCGGCAAGATCGAGATGGCGTCGACGCCCCTGCTCAACCACTGGTGGAACGTCACGTACGAGGTCACTCCGCGCGGACTGCGCACGCGTTCGCTCCTGCGCCGCGGCGCGGAGGCGTTCGAGGCCGAGTTCGACTTCGCCGACAGCGTCCTCGTGCTGCGGTCCAGCACGGGCGCGAGCGAGACGGTCGCCCTGCGCCCCCGCTCGGTCGCCGACTTCTTCTCCGCCGTGGAGCACGCCTGCCGCACGCTCGGGATCGAGTGCGCGATCTGGGCCGCACCCAACGAGCTCGAGACGGCCATCCCCTTCGCCGAGGACACCGCGGACCGCCCGTACGATCCGCACGCCGTCCGCCTCTTCTGGCGGCAGCTCCTGCAGATCGACGCGGTGTTCGAGCAGTGGCGCGCGGGCTTCGCGGGCAAGGCCAGCCCCGTCCAGCTCTTCTGGGGCTCGATGGATCTTTCCAGCACCCGGTACTCCGGGCGGGGTGCGCCACCCGACACCTCCTCGCCGGCGCACTGCCCTCCCTGGGTCATGGTCGAGGCGGAGAGCAGGGAGAACGTGGCCGCCGGGTTCTGGCCCGGCGGCAGCGACGAAGGCTCGTTCTACGTCTACGCGTACCCGGCACCGCCGACGTACGCCGAGGGCACGCTGACGGCCGGATCGTTCGATCACACCCTCGGCGAGTACATCCTCCCCTACCGCGACGTGCGCACGGCCGCCGATCCCGAGGCGACCCTGCTCGGGTTCCTGCAGGAGTGCTATGCCCGCGCGGCGGATCTGGCGCACTGGGACCGGGCGCTCCTCGACGTCGACCCGGATCGCCTCGCCGCGCACCTCGGACGGGCGAGCGCGCGCGGCCCGCAGGCCTAGCGGCGCACGCCGCTCCCCTCGTCCGTGACCGTCACCGTGATGAGGCGCTTCGTGGCGCGGGTCTGCGCGACGTACAGGTCCCGGAGGCCCGCCTCGCCCGCGCGTCGGATGCCGTCGGGGTCGACGATGATCACGGTGTCGAACTCCAGACCCCGCGCGTCCGGCGCCGCGACGACGGTCGCCCCGGTGCCGTCGAGTTCGGCCTCCAGCGACGGCGTGCGCGGGGCGGAGGCGATCACCCCGACGAGCTCGTCCGGGTGATCGTCGCGGGTGGAGGCGATCAGCGGCACCAGCGCGGAGGAGAGGTCGTTCCGTGATGCGGCGACGACGATCGGCTGCTCGCCGTTCCGGATCGAGCGCGAGGGACGCTGCCCCGGGGCGATGCGCGCGAGCAGCGGTCCCGCCTCCTGAAGGATCTCCGCGGTGGTGCGGTAGTTGACGGTCAGCGTGCGACGGACGACGTCGCCGTCGGCGGCGAAAGGAGCGAGCGCCTCGCTCCAGTCCCGGATGGTCGTGGTCGGGCCGGCCTGCGCGAGGTCTCCCACGACCGTCATGGAACGTGAGGGGCAGCGGCGCGTCAGCATCCGCCACTGCATCTCGGAGAGCTGCTGGGCCTCGTCGACCACGATGTGGCCGAAGGTGAGCTCGGGAGGCCCGTCGATCAGCGCACGCGCCTCGTCCAGCAGGGCGAGATCGGCCGGGCTCCACCCGTCGCCGGCGGAATCCGCGACCTCCGCGATCCGCCGTTCGGACACGTCGGGAAGCGCCTCGGCGAGGGCGACGGGATCGGAGAGGAGCCCCCGGACCGCGTCCTCGGCGCGGAGCCTCGGCCAGACGGACCCGATGGTTCGGTCGATGCCGGGGTCGTCGACGAGCTCCTCCCGGATCCGATCCCAGTCGATCTCCAGCCCCTCCGACGCCTCGGCCCCGTGCTCCGACGCGAACCCGCCGCCGAACATGCGATCGAGGTCGACGCCGTGGAACTCCCTGAGCTCGGCTTCGAAGTCCGCGAGCTCGCGCGCGGTCTGCTGCTCCAGGACGTTCACGAGCTCCTCGACGATGCGCTCCGCGAACAGCGCCCTGGCAGGGTTGTGTCCGACGCCGCCCTGCAGAGCGCCCCGCCGGGCCGTTTCGACGAGCTCCGGCTCGAGGGTGACCGTGCCATGAGCGGTCTCCAGGGAGAGCGACGCGTGGCGGGGCTGCCGGGACTCCACCCAGAGAGCGAGCCCGTGCGCAAGTTCCGCGCGCCCCTTGATGCGCGCCAGGGCGTCAGGCTCGCACCGCGTGGTTGCCGCTCCGACCAGATCGGGCAGCGTCGCCATCCGCACGCCGTTCTCGCCGAGCGACGGCAGCACATCGGCGATGTAGTCGAGGAAACGCGGGTTCGGGCCGAACACGAGCACTCCCCGGTGAGCGACCGCGGGGAACGCATAGAGCACGTACGCCGCGCGGTGGAGGGCGACGATCGTCTTGCCCGTTCCCGGGCCGCCTTCGACGACCATGACCCCGAGATGCGACGATCGGACGATCTCGTCCTGCTCCGCCTGCAGCGTCGCAGCGGCCTGCCGCATCCGCCCGGTCCGCGCGCTGCTCAGCGCCATGAGCAGCGGTCCGTCACCGACCACATCCTCCTCGCCGGGAGCGGCACCGTCGAGGATCTCGTCGCTGACATCCACGACCGCGCCTCCGCGCGCCCTCACGTGACGCCGCCGATGCAGCCCCATCGGCGTCGCGATCGTCGCCGCGTAGAACGGCCGCGCGGCCTCCGCGCGCCAATCCACCAGCAACGGATCGCCCGCCTCCGTGCGCAGACCGATCCGCCCGATGTGCAACGACGAGCCGTCGCTCCCCGAGTCGATGCGTCCGAAGCACAGCGCCTGTTCCGAGGAACGCAGCTGGCCGATCCGGTCCGTCAGACGCCGGACCTCGTCATCCCGGACCGCGAGATCCTGCGGCTCGGAGGTTTCCGCGATCAGAGCCCGCGCGCGCGCAGCGACGCTGCGGGCCAGCTCCGCGTCTCGTCGCGAGGACATCGCGTCCATCCTCCGCTGTTCCTCGGAGATCTGTCGTTCTCTGCCGGTACCCATGCCTGTTCCCTCCGCGGCGCTCGTCGCCGAGCGTCAACTCTGCGGCCTGGACCGGGCGAAGACAACGTTGACTTTTCCGCGGATTCTTGGCCTCCCCGCGGACCAGGGAAGGGGGTGCGCACGCGCACGTTCCGGGCACGAAACCGCGCGATCCGCAAGACGGCGCGTGTCGTGGACGCCCTCTCCTGCGGGCCCCGGCTCCGGCGGGCGTCGCGGGATCAGGCGCGTCTGCGCGAGGTCAGTCGCACCGCCAGCGCCGCCACCAGGATCGCGCCCGCGACGACGAACGCCGTCACGGCTACGGGCGTGGATGCGAGCGTTCCCGTCGCGCGGGCGATGCCGATCCAGAAGCAGCCCCAGGCCGTGGCGATCGCGGGGGCGAGCCGTCCCCGATCCCACACGGCGAGCGCGACGGCGATCACGCCGGCCACGCACAGCACGAGCACTCCCCAGACGCCGGGATCGATCCCGGCTCCGGTGAATCCCGCGCGGACGAGCACCGCGGTCGCGTCGGCGACCGTGGCGATGAGCACCCAGCCGAGGTACAGCCCCATCGTGCCGTCGATGACGAGGGCATCGATCCATCCGCTGCGGCGACGGGACCGGAGGCGCGCGAGGATCGTCACGAGCACGGCGAGCAGGACGGCGATGACCACGAGCGAGAGCGGGAGGGATCCGGCCTGGACGACGAGGATCCAGGCGGCGTTCAGGAGGGCCGATCCGAGCACCCACCAGCCGATCGAGCGATGCACGGCCCGCGATGCCTGTCGAGGCAGTGCCTGCCGCACGGCGTACGCGATCAGCCCGAGGTAGATGACCGACCAGATGGAGAACGCGGGCACCGCCGGGGCGAGCAGCGTCGCGTCGGGACCGAAGGCGCCGTCCGCCGCGTTCTGGATCGGCGTCCCGCCGGCGGCGCCGGATCCGAGGAAGGCACCGACGATCGCCACGGCGGTGCCGACGACGACGGCGACCTGACGGACTCGATCTGCGGGGCGGGGACGGTCCAGGAGAGTCATTTGTCTAGCCTAGTTAGCAATCCTCGCGGCTCAACGGGTTGACGGCCGGCGCGGGGCCCGCTACGCCACAGGCACAGCCGCGACATCTACGACCGCTGACCGCCGACGACGCGGGCTTGTGCCGCGGATCAGCCAGACCTCGTCCTCGAAAGCAGAGAACCCCTGAGCTATCAGGGGTTCTCATGGCGGTGACGGTGGGATTTGAACCCACGGTAGGGGGTTACCCTACACAACTTTTCGAGAGTTGCACCTTCGGCCGCTCGGACACGTCACCGCGGACAAGCTTAGACGACCGCGGCACCGAGTGCGAATCGTGCGGTGCCCGTCCTCGCGGAGTTCAGAACGGCTCGGCACCCGCGGCGAGCGCGGCGAGGTTGCGCAGCGAGGCCGTGATCCCCGTGCGGTGGTCGGCGGCCGGTATCCCGTCCGGCACGTTCTCCGCGCGGATCGAGACGAATGAGCCACCCGGGGCAGGGGCGACGGCCCAGGTCATGCGCATGGTCCCCGAGAAGAGCGGATTGTCGGAGACGAACTCCACGTCCTGCACGACGCGGATCCCGGGGACGAGTTCGACGAACACGCCCTGGACCACGTCCTCCGCGCCCGCGGTCTTGCCGTGCTCGGAGGGATCCCGATAGGCGAGGGTGAGCCGCAACCGCCCGCCGGGACGGGCGTCGAAGACGGCGATGCGGCCCGTCATGCCGTCGGGCGGGAGCCAGCGCACCACGACTTCTGGGACGACGAACGCGGTGTAGATCCGCTCCGGCGCGGCGGCGATATGCATGCCGACCTCATCCGTGCGCGTCATACGATCACGCTACGTCGGATCCCCTGACCCGTTCAAAGGGGTTGCGCCCGAGGGCAGAGCGTGCTCCCCTTCGCTCACCACCGCCCCGCGCTCGAGCAGGATCGTGCGATCCACCGACCCCTCGGGCGGGGCGACGTGCGAGATGAGGATGACGGTCTGCGATCCCGCCGCGGCAAGCAGATCGTTCAGGAGGACGTCCGCGGCGTCCGGGTCGACGCCCGCCGTGGGCTCGTCGAGCACGAGCACCGGGAATCCCCGCAGCAGCGCCCGGGCCAGGGCGAGCCGCTGCGCCTGGCCGCCCGACACGAGCGCGCCTCTTTCGCCGACGCGCGCGTCGAGCCCCCCGCGTTCCTCGGCCCAGACGCCGAGCCCCACGCGCTCCAGCACCGCCCGCAGCTCGGCATCGCTCGCGTCCTCGCGTGCGAACAGCAGGTTCTGCCGGATGTCCTCGTCGAAGAGCATCGGCGCCTGCTCGCAGAGCCCCACATGCCGGCGCAGCACGGGCCCGGCGATCACCCCCGCATCCGCATCGCCGATCCGATACGTGCCGTCGAAGTTGAGGAACCCGACCAGCACGGCGGCGAGCGTGGACTTGCCGGCACCGCTGGCGCCCGTGAGGAGGACGCGCTCCCCCGGCGCCACGGTGAGATCGACGCCCGTCAGCGCAGGTGCCGCCGCCACGGGCCAGGACGCCGTGACGTCCTCCAGCGTCACGGCACCGGCCAGCGTCGCGGCACCGCCGCCGATCCCGGCCGCATCGCCGGTCGCGCTCCCCCGATCCCCGCGGATCTCGGCCGGAAGACGCGCCGGCAAGACGGCATGGATCCGCTCTGCCCCCGCGCGGACGGACCGCCAGGCAGACGCCGCCTGTGGCACGGTCTGGAACACGTCGAACACGGCCATCGGCAGTAGCACGGCGACCGCGAACCAGGCGGCGTCCGCCGCACCTCCCGGCTGTCCCGGCGCGGCGACCGCGAGCGCCCAGACCGAGGCGGCGCCGGCAGCGAAGGACACGATCCCGCCGGAGAGCGATTGCGCGAGGGCCGCCCTGCCGCTTGTGCGGCGGAGGGCGTCGTCGGCGGCGCGGATGCGATCCCGGGCGAGCCCTTCGGCGCCGTAGGCCTGCAGTTCGTCGAGAGCCGTGAACTCGTCCACGAGCGCGGCGCCGAGGGCGGCACGGTCGGCGCTCAGCGCGCGTTCCGCACGGCCCCCGACGATTCCGCCGACGAGGATCGCCGCAACCGTCGCGAGAATCAGGCAGACGGCGAGCGCGAGGGCGGCGGCGGGCGAGACCAGGGCGAGCACGACGACGGCGGCGAGCGCGACCACCCCGCCGGTGAGCAGGGGCTGCACGACGCGCAGCGGCAGGTCCTGCAGCCGCTCGACGTCGTCGACGAGTGCGGTCAGGACGGATCCGCGATCCGTCTCCCCCAGCCCCGCGGGAGCAAGGGGCGTGAGCCGGCGCACGACCGCCGCTCGCAGCACGGCGAGCCGAGCGAGGGCCGCGTCGTGACCGAGGAGACGTTCGAGGTAGCGGCCGACCGCGCGGGTGACGGCGAAGAAGCGCACCCCGACGATCGCGACGGAGAGCGGCACGAGGTTGTCCACGAGGGACGCGGTGACGATGAGCCATCCGCTCGTGAGGAGCAGACCGACGGCGGCCGCTGCGGACACGATCCCCGCGAGCACGCCGGGCAGGAACCGGCGCCAGCGCGGCATCGCGAACCGGAGGATCCCTGCGGCGGAGTCGGGCAGGGCGGGTATCGACGGCTCGTCGACGATCGGTGCGCCGTTCTCGTGTGCGCCGAGGGGGGACCCCGCGCCCGACGCCGACCGGCGAGGAGCCTCGTCCCTCTCGACGGCGGGCTCGCCGCGACCCGTGTCGGCCTCGACGTCGCCCGCCCGCGAGGACAGCGCCGCCGCCCCGCTCGGCCCGGCCGCGGAGGCATCGCCGATCCGGACGACCTGATCGGCGATGGCCCGTGCCGACGGGCGGTGCGAGACGAGCAGCACCGTGGCGCCGTCGTCGGCGGCGCGGCGCACTGCCGCCCAGAGACGCTCCTCGGTCGCCGCATCGAGCGCGCTCGACGGCTCGTCCAGCGCGAGTACCCGGGCACCGGCTCCGAGCCGGTACAGAGCCCGCGCGACCGCCACGCGCTGCGCCTGCCCGCCGGACAGCCCTGCGCCCTGGACGCCAAGCGGGTGCGCCGGATCCAGCTCGTCTGCCGCGGCGTCGTGCAGCGCCGCGCGCACGCGCCGCGCGTCGGGCGCGGAGTCTCCCAGCGCGACGTTCTCCGCGATCGTGCCGCGCACGAGACCCGGACGCTGTCCGGCCCAGGCCAACGCCCGCCGCGGATCCGCGGCGCCGGTGACGCGCACCGCGCCGTCATACGTCGCCGTGCCGCGGAGCGCCGCGAGAAGGCTCGACTTGCCGGATCCGCTCGATCCCTCCAGCAGGGTGACCGTGCCCGGCGCGGCCGCGAACGAGACCGCGGGCAGGGTGCGGTCGCCGCGATGCACGGCGACGGCGTCGAAGTGGACGTGCACTCCTGCGCCGTGCGCCGCGTCGTCGCCCTCCGACGCTCCGGCGAGGTCGGGGTCCCCGGCGCCTCCGACCGGCGCGGACACCGTCGGCGGACGATCCGCATCCGCATCCGCATCCGCATCCGCATCCGCATCCGCGAGGATCTCGAAGACGTCCTCGGTCGCGGCCACGCCCTCCGCCGCCGCGTGGAACTGCACGCCGACCTGACGCAGCGGCAGGAACGCCTCCGGCGCCAGCAGCAGCACGAACAATCCCACGCCCAGGCTCAGCTCGCCGCCCAGCAGTCGAAGACCGACCGACACGGCGATGATCGCGACGGCGAGCGAGGAGAGCAGTTCGAGCGCGAATCCGGAGAGGAACGAGTACCGCAGCACGCGCATCGTCTCGCGGCGGTACTGGTCCGCCGTGTCGCGCATCCGCGCCGCGGCCCGCCGCTCCCGGCCGAACAGGCGCAGTGTCGCGAGCCCCTGCACCGTGTCGGCGAAGCGTGCCGCGAGCATCTGCAGCACCTGCAGCTGACGGCGCTGGACACCTCGGGTGGCGATGCCGATCAGGATGAGGAACAGGGGGATCATCGGCAGGGTAACCAGCGCCGCGAGGCCGCTCGGCCAGTCCTGCCACCACATCACGACCACGATCGCGGGCGTCGCGATCGCGGTGAGCACGAGTTGCGGGATGTACCGGGAGAAGTAGGGGTCGAGCGCGTCGAGGCCGTGCCCGACCGTGACGGCGATCGCCGTGCGGTTCCGGCCGTCCAGCCAGGAGGGCCCCCGGCGCGCGATCGCCGCGATCACGGCCGCCCGCAGCTGCCGGCCGGTCTGCGCCGCCGCACGGGATCCCCACCCCTCCGCCAGCCAGAGCAGGAGCGCTCGGATCAGCACGACGCCGCCGAGCCAGGGCAGCACCGGCAGCGGCGAGCGCCCGTCGGCCACCGCGGCGATCCCCGCGGCGACCAGTCCGGCGAACGCGATCGTGACCGCGGTCTGCGCGAGGGCGATCGCTGCGGACAGCCCGAGGAACGCCCTCGCCGCGGGCGCCCAGCGCAGCAGCCGCGGATCGATCGGCTTCATCGCGTCACCGCCCCGGACCCGTCGAGCGAGCACCCCCGCAGGCGGAGCCCACCCCCGGCATCATCGAGCGAGCACCCCCGCAGGCGGAGCCCACCCCCGGGGTCGTTGAGCGAGCACCCCCGCCCACGGAGCCCACCCCCGGGGTCGTTGAGCGAGCACCGCCGCAGGCGGAGCGAGACGAAACGCGCCTCCGCCCGGATCGCCGCTCCCGGTCGCGCTCCGCACGTCCTCGCGCGACAGCCCCGGACCGCGATCGCGCCGCACGCCCGACGGTCGGATCCAACGACGTCACGCGTGCGCCGGCGCGGCTTCGATCGTCGATCGGCGCACCCTCTTGCGGAACACCCAGTAGGTCCAGGCCTGGTACGCCAGCACGAGCGGCATGGCGACCAGAGCGGTCCAGCTCATGATCTGCAGCGTGTACGGCGTGCTCGACGCGTTCTGGATCGTGAGCGAGTTCGCGGCATCGATCGTCGACGGCAGCACGTTCGGGAACAGCGCGGAGAACAGCATGAGCACGGCGCTGAGGATCACGACGACCCCGGTCGCGAACGCCCAGCCGTCACGGCCGCGCCGTGAGAGCAGCGCGGAGGCGATCAGGGCGACCGCGGCCACCGCGCCGAACAGGATCACGCCGGCCAGCAGCGACGGTCGGCCTGCCGCGATCGCGATCGTCCAGACGACGGTCGCCGCCGCGACGACGATGGTGGGGATCGCGGTCCGCCGTGCGAGACGGCGCGCGCCCTCGTGCACCGGCCCGTCCGTCTTAAGGGCGACGAAGTGCACTCCGTGCAGGAAGAAGAGCAGCAGCGTGGTGACGCCCACGAGCAGCCCGTAGGGGTTCAGCAGGTCGAACACGGTTCCCCGGAAGACGTGACGCTCGTCGAGCGCGACGCCCTGCACGATGTTGCCGAAGGCGACGCCCCAGAGGAGGGCGGGTACGGCGGATCCGATCACGATCATCGCGTCGAAGCGGCGCTTCCAGCGTGGATCGTCCCGCTGGTGCCGGTACTCGAACGAGACCCCGCGCAGGATCAAGGCGAGCAGGATCAGCAGCAGCGGCAGGTAGAACCCGCTGAACAGGGAGGCGTACCACTCGGGGAACGAGGCGAACAGGCAGGCGCCCGCGACGATCACCCAGGTCTCGTTGAGGTCCCAGATCGGGCCGATCGTGTTGATGACCTGTCGGCGCGACACCTCGTCCTTCCCGAGGAAGGGCAGCGACATGCCGACGCCGAAGTCGAAGCCGTCGAGGACGAAGTAGCCCACGAAGAACAGGGCGACGATCCAGAACCAGAGCGTGGCGAGATCCATGTCCGTGCCTTCCTCAGTAGACGACCGACGCGACCGGCGCGTCCTCGTCGTGGGTCTCGGTGGTGTCGGGCCCCTTCTTGGCGGCCTTCACGATGAGTCCGATCTCGACGACGGCGAGCGCCGCGTAGATCGCGGTGAAGGCGATCAGCGAGATGAGCACTTCGACCCCGCTCACCCCCGGCGAGACGCCGTTCTTCGTCGTCATCAGGCTGAACACGATCCAGGGCTGCCGCCCCATCTCGGTGAAGACCCAGCCGACGATGTTGGCGCCCAGAGAGAGCGGGAAGGAGTAGATCGCGATGTTCCACATCCAGCGCGCCGGCGGCTTGGCGGCACCCTTGCGGGTGATCCAGAGCCCGACGAGGGCGATGAGGGCGTGCAGCATGCCGAGGCCGATCATCCACCGGAACGCCCAGTACGTCACCCACAGGACGGGAGCGAAGTCGGTGAGCCCCGTGGAGGAGAACTGCTGGGCGTACTGCGCATTGAGGTCGTTGATCCCCTCGACGCAGCCGTTGAGATCGTGGGTGGACAGGAACGCGAGCAGGTAGGGCACACGGAGGGACCAGATCTCGCCCGTGCCGTCGGGGGTTCCGATCGAGAACAGCGAGAACGAGGCGTCGGCGCCGCACGAGGAGTTGAACATCGCCTCCGCGGCGGCCATCTTCATCGGCTGCGTGCTCACCATCGCGAGGCCGAGCTGATCGCCGGTCAGGACCACGCCCGCCGTGGCGACGAGGATCCCCCAGAGCCCGAACTTCAGGGACTTCCGCATCGTGTCGACGTGCTGACCACGCGCGAGGTGCCACGCGGAGACCGAGATCACGACGCCCGTCGCGAGCATGAACGCGCCGAAGATCGTGTGCGGGAATGCCGCCAGCGCGACCTTGTTCGTCAGCAGGGCACCGAAATCGGTGAGCTCGGCGCGGTTCGTCGCGGCGTTGTAGGTGTAGCCCACCGGGTTCTGCATGAACGCGTTGGCGGCGATGATGAAGTACGCCGACAGGATCGTGCCGATCGCGGTGCCCCAGATCGTGAGCAGGTGCACGCGCTTCGGCAACCGGTCCCACCCGAAGATCCAGAGTCCGATGAACGTCGCCTCGAGGAAGAACGCGAGCAGCCCCTCGAAGGCGAGCGGTGCGCCGAACACGTCGCCGACGAAGCGCGAGTAGTCCGACCAGTTCATGCCGAACTGGAACTCCTGCACGATGCCGGTGACGACGCCCATCGCGAAGTTGATGAGGAAGATCTTCCCGAAGAAGCGCGTCAGGTGCAGGTACTCGATCTTCGCGGTGCGGACCCAGGCCGTCTGGAAGATCGCGGTGACCGTCACCATGCCGATCGTGAGCGGCACGAACAGGTAGTGGTAGACGGTCGTCAGGCCGAACTGCCAGCGGGAGAGGACGAGCGGGTCGAGCCATTCCATGCGGATCTCCTCAGCGGTCCAGGTCGAGGGCGAGGTCGAGGTCGACGGTGCATTCCTCCGGATGGGCGGCCGAGCGCACGCAGCGCGCGGTGAGCGGGCCACCGGCAGCCGCGAGCACCCCCTGCATGAGGCCCAGATGGACCTGGCACAGCACGGGGCGATGCTCCGGTCGGGATGCGGCATGAGGGCAGGGCGTGAGCTCGACCGTGAGGCGGCTCTCGTCCACGATCGGTTCGAAGCCGCTCTCCTCCAGGTGTTCGACGAGCGCGTCCAGCTGGGAGACGGCCTCGGGGGCGAGGCCGGATTGCGGCGTGTGCAGCGCACGGCGCACCAGATCGCCTCGACGCGCGGCGTCGTCCGCCTTGCGTCGCGCGATCGGGCTGGACGCGCCCGCGGCGGCGTAGAGCGCGCGGGGCCGGCCGCGGACGGTGCGGTGCTCGGTCGTCTGGATCACGGAGCCGCCCTCGATGAGGCGTTGCAGATGCTCCCGGATCGTGTTGGGGTGCAGCCCGGTCTCGGCGCAGAGCTCGGCGATCGTCCGCTCCGGGCGCGTCTTCGAGGCGCTCGCCTCGAAGAGCAGGTGCAGGATGCGCACCCGGGAGTAGCTGGAGATCGGCCCGCAGACGGGCGCGGCACTGGACATGACTTCATCGTCGCATCGTGCCGGGTCACAGGAACACCCTCCGGCCGTGAATAATCCCCGGTGCGATAGGACCTTCGGATGGACACCATTCGGCAACGGGATCGCCCGAGCGCCCCGCGGCCGGTCAGGCGTTCCCGTGCGCGAGGGCGAGCTCCGAGATCGCGGCGACCGCGGCGCGCACGTCTCCGGGAGCACCGCCCGCGCGCCCCGCGACGAGCCCCGCGACGAAGGCGCTGAACGGCGCGGCGGGGCGGGCCACCCCGTTCGCGACGTCGCGGGCGAGATCCAGGATCAGCGCGATCGGCAGATCCTCCTCGGCGAGGCCGAAGCGTTCGCGGAGCTCCGCCGCCCAGGCGTCGAGGGCTTCGGGCGGAAGCGTCCTGTTCTTGTCGGCGTTCTCGGTCATGCTCTCTCCTCGCTGTCGATCCGGTTCTCGGTCCGGCTCTCCGGAATAGCCCTCATTCCGCCCGCCTCCTGGTGTGCGGAACGGGCGCGCTCCAAGTCCTCCGGGGTGTCGATGTCGTCCGTGCTGCCATCCTCGTCCACGATCCAGCGGACGGCGAGCCCTTCGAGCAGCGCTCGGCACGACATCCCGTCCAGCGTGTCCCGATCGACGCGCGCGCGGGCGAGCGCCCGGACGAGCGCGGACGTGCGGTAGGCGCCGGAGAGCCACTGCGCCTGCGTGCCCGCGCGCGGCACGACCGCCTGCACCTCGTCGGCGACCGATGCGGTCTCCTCCTGCAACCGGGCGACGAGCCGGTCCGGATGCACGAGGTCCCCGGCCAGGAGCAGCACCCACGCCGATCCGTCCAGCGCGCCGCTCCCGACCGCGGCCGCGACCGCCGCGACCGGGCCGCCGAAGGGCGGTTCCTCCCGTACCCGGATCACGTCGGCGTCGTCCAGGCGGGGGCCGACCGCGACGATCGGCACGACCCGTGCCACGGTCAGCGCCCCGACGATCCGCGCGAGCAGCGTCTCGCCACCGAGCGTCAGCAGCGGCTTGACCGTACCGCCGAGACGCCGTGCGCGACCTCCGACGAGCACCACGGCCGCCGTCCCCGCCATCGCGCTCAGCCCAGCTCCAGCACGTCGAGCACGTCGCCCTCGCGCACCTCGTCGACATCCGCGGGCACGATGGCGTAGGCGGTGGCGCCGCCGAGGCCCACGGAGAGATGCGATCCGGATCCGCCGCGCGCGGCCGGAACCACCCGCCCGTCGGCGTCCACCACCGCCGGAAGGTACTGACGCCGCCCGGGCGGGGTGCGCCAGGCCGCGCCCGCCGGCAGCCGTCGCAGGATCCGCTGCTCCGGGCGGCCCAGGAGGCGCAGGAGCGCCGGGCGCACGAACACCTCGAACGAGACCGCCGAGCTGACGGGGTTGCCCGGGAGGCCGAAGAGCAGCATGCCTTCGGCCGTGGCCCCGAAGCCCTGCGGCTTCCCGGGCTGCATCGCGACGGGGCCGAACTCCATCGCGCCCGCCAGGCTCTGGCGCACCGGTTCGTAGGCGCCGGCGCTCACCCCGCCGGAGAAGATCACGACGTCCGCTCCGCGCGCGGCCGCGAGCGCGACGACCTCGGCCGGGCCGTCGCCCTCATCGCCGACGACCGTGCGGAGGACGACCTCGGCCCCCGCCTCGGTCGCGAGCGCGGCGAGCAGGATCGAGTTCGATTCCGGGATCTGGCCGCGTTCGAGCGGCGTCCCGGGCGGGACGAGCTCGGATCCGGTCGCGGCGACGACGACGCGCGGACGACGGGCGACCACGACCTCGGCGATCCCCACCGAGGCCAGGGCGGAGAGCTGACGCGCGCCCAGAAGAGTGCCGGCCTCCTGCACGACGGCGCCGACCGCGGCATCGGCCCCCGCGCGACGCACGTTCGTCCCCGGGGACGCGGGAGCGCGGAGCACCACGGCGGTCCGCATCGAGTCCGCGAGACCGCCTGCCGTGTCCTCGAAGGGCACGACCGCGTCGGCCTGGGTGGGGATCGCGGCCCCGGTCATGATCCGGATCGCCGTGCCGGGGTCGAGCGGAGGATCCGCGGGGCTGCCGGCGGGCAGGTCCCCGGCCACGCGCAGAGTCACCGGCGCACCGGGGGTCGCGGTCGCGACGTCGGCGTAGCGCACGGCGAAGCCGTCCATCGCGGAGTTGTCGAACACCGGGACGGCGTTCCGCGCGCGGGCGTCGGCGGCCAGCACCCGCCCCGCCGCGTCCGCGAGCGGCACGGTCTCCGGGTCGCGGGGCCGCACCGCCGCGAGCACGCGGGCGACCTGCTCCTCGACCGTGCGATACCCGGGTGCGGGGCTCATGAGGCGCTCGCTTCCGGCCGCGGACGGTAGAAGAGGAGGAGCTGCCCGATCCCGCCGACGGCCCCGAGCACCACCGCGATCGCGAACGCCCCCCATCCGGACAGCGCCGCCGCGAGCGGTGTGTGCGCGAAGAGGAGGTGGTCGATGCTGATCCGTCCCGGCCCGAGGAGCGCGATGGCGATCGGCACGACGGCGAGGACGAGGTTGTACTCCCAGCCGCTGGTGGTGACGAAGAAGCCGTTCTTCCCCGTGGCGGTGCGGACGGCGACGATCATCAGCGCCACGACGCCGGCGGCGGGAAGCGGCGTGAGCACGCCCGCCGCGAGGCCCAGTCCCGCCAGTACCTCGACGGTGGCGGCCGCACGCGCGTTGAGCAGGCCCGGTCGCATGCCGATGCGGTCGAACCAGGCCGCACGTCCGTGGATCCCGCCCTTGCCCAGGAACTTGTCCAGCCCGTGCACGGCGATCACCAGGCCGATGAGGAGTCTCAGGATGAGGACGGCGACGTCCGGGGTCCAGCCGCTGGAGATCATTCCTCGACACTACGGCAGGTCCGTCTCCGCCGACCGCCGGTACGGTGCCGACGGTTTCGGCGCCGAAGGGTTCGGTGCCGATGATTGCCGACGCCCGGCGCCGACGTCGGCGGCCCCCACTAGCCTGATCCCATGGCCTCCCGCAAACCCTCGCCCCCCGCGTACGTGTGCAGCGAGTGCGGCTGGACCACGGCGAAATGGGTGGGCCGTTGCGGGGAATGCCAGCAGTGGGGCACGGTCGTCGAGCAGAGCGCGCAGAGCGGGATCGTCCGTCGCGTCGAGACCACGGCGCCCGCCCGATCGGCGCGCCCGATCACGGCGCTCACGTCGCGGGAGTCGCCGCGGCGCACGAGCGGCGTGGGTGAGTTCGACCGGGTGCTGGGCGGCGGAATCGTCCCGGGCGCCGCGATCCTGCTGAGCGGCGAGCCCGGCGTCGGCAAGTCCACGCTGCTGCTCGAAGTGGCGGCGGCAGGAGCCCGCTCCGGGCGCCGCGTGCTGTACGCGAGTGGCGAGGAGTCGACCGCACAGGTGCGCCTCCGCGCGGAGCGCACGGGTGCCCTGCACGACGAGCTCTACCTCGCGGCCGAGAACGATCTGGGCACGATCCTCGGGCACATCGACGAGGTGCGGCCCGAGCTCGTGATCGTCGATTCCGTGCAGACCGTGGCCTCCGCGCAGTCCGATGGGGCGGCGGGGCAACCGGCGCAGGTGCGGGAGGTCGCCGCCGCGCTCATCCGCGTCGCCAAGGAGCGAGATCTGCCGATCGTCATCGTCGGCCACGTCACCAAGGACGGCCAGGTCGCCGGACCGCGGATCCTCGAGCACCTCGTCGACGTCGTCTGCCACTTCGAAGGCGATCGGCAGACCTCCCTGCGCTTCGTCCGCGCGCTGAAGAATCGTTTCGGGCCGACGGACGAGGTCGGCTGCTTCGAGATGACCGGATCGGGCATCGCAGAAGTGCCTGACCCGTCGAGCATGTTCCTCTCCCGGGGGCGTCCCGAGCCAGGGACGTGCGTCGCGATCGCGCTCGAGGGCAGGAGGGCGATGCCCGTCGAAGTGCAGGCGCTCACGATCCCGACACAGGCGCCGAATCCGCGCCGCATCGTGAACGGACTGGAGTCGTCGCGCGTGGCGATGGTCCTCGCCGTGCTCGAACGTCGCGTCGGCATCAAGACCAGCGACAAGGACGTGTACGTCTCGACCGTCGGCGGCGTGCGCTTCACCGAGCCCGCTGCCGATCTCGCGATCGCGATCGCCGTCGCCGGGTCGATCTCGGACCGCGCGGTGCCCCGCACGCTCGCGGCGATCGGCGAGCTGAGTCTCGCCGGCGAGGTGCGTCCGGTCACGCAGGTCGCGCAGCGACGCTCCGAGGCCGCACGGCTCGGCTACGAGCATGTCGTCGACGACCGGGTGGGACGGCTCCGCGACGCTCTCGCCGAAGTGAGGACGCACGCGGCGCCCAGGCCCCGGGAGGACGCAGGGATCCCGGCGTTCTGACGGATCCGCGGATCAGGCCTCGAGGGCGCGCAGCAGCTCCTCGGGAGGTGCCTGCATGGGATGGGGTCCCGCGATGTCGAGGAACACCGTGGTGATCACGTCGCGATGCGTCCGGAGGAAGGACAGCAGCCACGTCGGCGAGTAGATGCCGACACCCGGCGGCAGGTTGGCCGGCTTGTTCGCGGCGTCGCTGAACAGCAGGAGCGCGACGTCACCGGTCTCCGGATCGCGATAGGTCCAGACCTCGCCGCTGTCGAGAGGGTTGTCGCGGGCGCCGGGTCGGATCAGCGGAACGACCGTGTTGCCGTTGCGCAGAGCGAGCGCGACCGCGGCCATGTCCTGCTTCTCGAGCGCCTGGGCGAGCGCCTCGGAACGGAACTCCTCGCGGGCGGGCGCTTTCTTCCTCGACTTCTTCGCGGCCATCGCTCCAGCATAGAAGAGGGCCTTCATCGCCAACGCTTGGGGACGGCTGGCGAGAAGGCCCTCGATGCCTTCGGGGACGGATGACGATGCGCTGGGGACGCTGAATATGTCGAAGCCACTGGGGATGGCTGTCCGTCCGAGATTTCGAAGACTTCCCAATGGTATCCCAAAGGTGACCCTTACAGCGACGATTCCCGTCAATCGAGCAGAAACTGCACCGGTTTCGCACTTTCGAAGCCGCCGATCGAGACCGTCAGCTGATACGACGCTCCCCCGCCGGGGGCGCGCTGGCGGTCCGTCGCGCCGCAGGTGTCGGTGCTCGACCGCGTGCGATCCCAGACGACGGGCGCCGAGCTCGTGATGGTCGCGCCCGCCTTGATGGTCTGGATCGCGTCGCTCGGGTTCTCTTGGCAGTCCGTCGACCGCCACCAGGTGTCGCTTCCGCTCGTGATCGTGAACACCTGCTTGGTGGTGCCGACGTTCATCGTGCAGTCCTCGGACCCGGTGTTCGTCAGCGAGATCGACAGCTTCGGCTGCTGGTCGGAGGAGTACGAGTCCTGGTCGGTGACGGCCTTGACCTGCACGTCCTTCGCGGTGCAGGGCACAGGCCCGGCGTCCGCGGTGCTCGTCGGCGCGGGGGACGCCGAAGGGCTGCTCGGAACGGTCGTCGGAGGGGTCGTGGGCGTCGCGGTCGGCGATGCGGACCGGGTGACCGCCGGCTTCGGATCCGATCCGCCGTTCGCGCGGGCGATGAGGAACCAGACCAGGGCGAACAGGAGTGCCAGCACGACGATCAGCCCGCCGAGCACGACGATGCGTCGACGACGGTAGACGGCGGCGGACTGGCGCGGGGTCATTCCCCCAGGGTACGGGGTCCGTGAGACCCGACCGGATCAGAGCCGCTTGAGCATCCGTGTGTTGCCGAGCGTGTTGGGCTTCACGTGCGCGAGATCGAGGAACTCGGCGACACCCTCGTCCCCGCTGCGCAGGAGCTGCGTGTAGACGTCCGGGTCGACGACCTGCTCGCCGATGGGCGAGAAGCCGCGGCGCTCGAAGAACGGCACCTCGAACGTGAGGCAGAACAGGCGGCTGAGGCCCAGGCCGACGGCGTTCTCCTCCAGGCGCTCGACGATCGCCCGCCCGACCCCGTGATGCTTCCACTCGTCCTGCACGAGCAGAGTGCGCACCTCGCCCAGGTCCTCCCACATGACGTGCAGCGCGCCGCAGCCGATGAGCTGCCCCCCCGCCTCCGCGACCTCGAACTCCTGCACCGCCCCGTAGAGGACGGCGATGTCCTTGCCCAGCAGGATCCTTCGCTCGACGAGCGGCTCCAGCAGTGCGTAGATGCCCTGGACGTCGGCAGCCCGTGCGGGCCGGACGAGATAGTCGCTCATCCGTCCAGCTTAGAACGCACCCCTGAACTGGCCGTGAGACACAGGGAGTCGCGCCGATGCCGAGGATCTGATAAAGTGATTCGTTGCGCGCCTGGCTTGCCGACGTCTCTTCGGCGCCGCGCGACACATCCACTCGGCCGAGCGGCCCCGGAGTTCTTCGACGGGGCACCGGCGAACCGCACAGACGCGCGTTCGCACGCCCATGCCGATCCGAACCCACGACGGATGCGTCCGTCTGCTTTGCCCTGAGAAAGATCATGAACATCACCTGGAGACAGGCCGACCACGACGTGTTCGTCGCGACGCGGGACGGCGAGTACGCCGGCTTCGTCGCCGTCGACGGCGCGAGCCACACCCTGCACGACCGGCACAGCCGTCGGATCGGCAGCTACCCCTCGCTCTCGGCGGCGCGTAGTGCGCTCGAGAGCACCGGAGCGTCCCCTGCGCCCGTCATCGACCGCCGCGGACCCCGCTCCGCACGATCCCGTCGACGTCCCCCGCGGAAACGCTGACATCCGACGCGCCCGACGTCGGGCCGCGGACGCAGAAAGGGCGGTGCGCCGAAGCGCACCGCCCTTTCTGCGTCGTCGCGGATCAGACCGCGCCGGATCCCGCCGCCAGGTCGGGCGTCGAGGAGATCGCTCCGCCGGTGTTCACACCGACCGAGACCTTCTCGCCGCGCGGACCCGTCGTGAAGACGAACGCGCCGTCCTCGGCGTCCACGTGGACGTGGTCTCCGGGGTTGAGCTCGCCGTGCAGGATCTTCTCGGACAGCTGGTCCTCGATCTCGCGCTGCATCGCACGACGCAGCGGGCGAGCGCCCAGCGTCGGGTCGAAGCCGATCTCGATGAGGCGGTCCTTCGCGGCGTCCGTGAGCTCCACCGTCATGTCGCGGTCGAGCAGACGGTCGCTCAGGCGCTTCGTGAACAGACCCACGATCTGACGCAGCTCGTCCTTGTCGAGCTGCGGGAAGACGATGATGTCGTCCACGCGGTTCAGGAACTCGGGCTTGAAGTGCCGCTTGAGCTCCTCGTCGACCTTGCCCTTCATCCGCTCGTAGGTGGTCTGCGTGTTGCCCTCGATCTGGAAGCCGACCGGACCACCGGCGATCGCCGACGAACCGAGGTTCGTGGTCATGATGATGACCGTGTTCTTGAAGTCGATCACGCGACCCTGACCGTCGGTCAGGCGACCCTCCTCGAGGATCTGCAGCAGCGAGTTGAAGATGTCCGGGTGGGCTTTCTCGATCTCGTCGAAGAGCACGACCGAGAACGGCTTGCGGCGCACCTTCTCGGTGAGCTGACCGCCCTCCTCGAAGCCGACGAATCCCGGAGGGGCACCGAACAGCCGCGAGACGGTGTGCTTCTCGCCGAACTCCGACATGTCGAGGGAGATCAGCGCACCCTCGTCGTCGAAGAGGAACTCGGCGAGCGCCTTGGCCAGCTCGGTCTTTCCGACGCCCGTGGGGCCGGCGAAGATGAACGAGCCGGAGGGACGCTTCGGGTCCTTCAGACCGGCGCGCTGGCGGCGGATCGTCTTGGACAGCGCGGCGATCGCCTGCTCCTGCCCGATGACGCGCTGGTGCAGCGCCTTCTCCATGAAGACGAGCCGGCTGGACTCCTCCTCGGTGAGCTTGAACACCGGGATGCCCGTGGCCTGCGCCAGGACCTCCGCGATCAGGCCCTCGTCGACGACGGCGTTGGTCGCGACGTCGCCCGAACGCCACTGCTTCTCCAGGCGCAGCCGCTCGGCGAGCAGCTCCTTCTCCTGGTCGCGCAGCGCGGCGGCCTTCTCGAAGTCCTGCTCCTCGGAGGCCTGCTCCTTCTCCTCGCGGACCGTGGCGATCCGGTCGTCGAACTCGCGCAGCTCCGGCGGCGAGGACAGGATCGACAGACGCAGGCGGGCGCCGGCCTCGTCGATCAGGTCGATGGCCTTGTCCGGCAGGAACCGGTCCGACACGTAGCGGTCGGCGAGGTTCGCCGCGGCGACGAGCGCACCGTCGGTGATCTGCACCTTGTGGTGCGCCTCGTAGCGGTCGCGCAGCCCCTTCAGGATGTTGATCGCGTGGGGCAGGCTCGGCTCGGCGACCTGAATCGGCTGGAAGCGGCGCTCGAGCGCGGCGTCCTTCTCGAAGTGCTTGCGGTACTCGTCGAGGGTCGTGGCGCCGATCGTCTGCAGCTCGCCGCGGGCGAGGAGCGGCTTCAAGATGGATGCCGCGTCGATCGCGCCCTCGGCGGCGCCCGCACCCACGAGGGTGTGGATCTCGTCGATGAAGACGATGATGTCGCCGCGCGTGCGGATCTCCTTCGTGACCTTCTTCAGACGCTCCTCGAAGTCTCCGCGGTAGCGGGAGCCGGCGATGAGCGATCCGAGGTCGAGCGAGTACAGCTGCTTGTCCTTGAGCGTCTCGGGCACGTCGCCCTTGACGATCGCCTGGGCGAGACCCTCGACGACGGCGGTCTTGCCGACACCGGGCTCGCCGATCAGGACGGGGTTGTTCTTGGACCGGCGGGAGAGGATCTGCATGACCCGCTCGATCTCCTTCTCGCGCCCGATGACGGGGTCGAGCTTGTTGTCGCGCGCGGCCTGCGTGAGGTTGCGACCGAACTGGTCGAGCACGGCCGAACCGCCCTGGGCGGCCTGCTGGTTCTGCTCGCCCGCGCCGGCGGCGACACCCGCGGGCTCCTTGCCCTGGTAGCCGCTGAGCAGCTGGATGACCTGCTGGCGCACCTTGTTGAGGTCGGCGCCGAGCTTGACCAGCACCTGTGCGGCGACGCCCTCGCCCTCGCGGATGAGGCCGAGCAGGATGTGCTCGGTGCCGATGTAGTTGTGGCCGAGCTGCAGCGCCTCGCGCAGGCTCAGCTCGAGGACCTTCTTGGCGCGCGGCGTGAAGGGGATGTGCCCGGTCGGCTGCTGCTGACCCTGGCCGATGATGTCCTGCACCTGCTCGCGCACGGCGTCGAGGGAGATCCCCAGCGACTCCAGCGCCTTGGCCGCGGCTCCCTCGCCCTCGTGGATGAGGCCGAGGAGGATGTGCTCGGTGCCGATGTAGTTGTGGTTGAGCATCTTCGCCTCTTCCTGGGCGAGGACGACGACCCGACGGGCTCGGTCGGTGAATCTCTCGAACATGTCACTCCTTGTTCGTTGCCCTGGGACGGGCGATGGCACGGTCCGTGCCGGATACATCGAGAGTAACCACGCGACAGCGGCGGTATGCCCGTGTTCGCCGTCGGCTGACCCCTGTCCCCACAGGCGCGGGCGGATGCGCTCGTCGATGTGGGCGAAGCCTCCGGCCCTCGACTCACATCACGACCGATCCGCACCCCTTGACGCAGTTATCGATTTTCGATAACTTATCGAAAATCGATATGAACTTCCGAGGGGACAAGACCGTGGAGAACCAGAGGCCGCCCGCGCCCGACACATCCGTATCCCGATCCGAGCGCGCCGACGCGATCACCGTGCTCATCGCCGGACTGCTCGCCGTCGTGGTCGTCATCGGCCTCGTCTCACTGCGCGCCGTGCAGACCTTCCGCCCGGACGGCATCGGCTGGATCCTGCCGATCGATCGGCAGCCGATCGACGCGACCATCGGGTCCCGGACCATGCCCGTGCACGGTGACGCGATGACGGCCCTCGTCGTCGCTCCGAACGTCAACGCGGTGAGCGTGACGGCCATCGTGCTCTCGCACCTCGTCTACGCGACCGTCGCCCTCACGATCGTCGGCGGCGCGCTGTTCATCTCGTGGTCGTTCCTGCGCGACCGCTTCTTCACCCCGGGGACGGTACGCGCCCTCGCCGCGATCAGCGGGGCCCTGGCGTTCGGTCCGGCGCTGATCTTCGTGCTCGACACCTTCGGACGCAACGGGGTCCTCGCGGCACTGTCGATCGACGACGCCGGCTTCTTCGACGCCGGGACGTACTGGTCATGGCTGCCGCTCTTCACCGCCGGAATCGGCCTGGGCCTCATCACGCAGGCATTCCGGCGAAGCGAACGCCTGCAGAGGGACACGGAGGGGCTCGTGTGACTCCCGCATCGCAGGACGAGGAGGACTCGGGGATCCACTGCCGCCTCGACGAGCTGCTCGCCGAGAGGGGGATGACGCTCACTCAGCTGAGCGAGCGAGTCGGCGTCAGCATCGTGAACCTGTCGGTGCTGAAGAACGACCGGGCACGGGCGATCCGCTTCTCGACTCTCCGCGCGATCTGCGACGCCCTCGGCTGCGAGGTGGGCGAGCTTCTCGTGCTCGCGTCACGCGGGTGAGCGCGACGGCACCGACCGTTCTCAGGCAGGAACGCGCTGTGACGGCCGAGACGCGCGGATCCCTGCGGAACCGCGAAATCCGTCCTGCGAACGGTCAGGCCACGGGGGGAGCCGGGGGCGCGGGCGGGGCCGCCGGCTGCGCGGGAGCCTGCGCGGGGGCCGGTGTGGCGCCTGCGACCGGTTCGATGACCACCGCGGTGCCGTAGGCGCACATCTCGCTGAAGCTGCCGAGGGATCCGGAGTCGAAGCGCATCGCGACGACCGCATTGGCGCCGCGCTGCACCGCCTCGGCCCACATCCGGTTCATCACCTCGTAACGGCTCTCGTACATCAGCTTCGTGAACTCGGGGATCTCTCCGCCGCCGAGCGCGCGGAAGCCCGCGGTGAAGCCCTGGCCGAAGTTCGTGGAGCGGACGGTGAGGCCCATCACCTCGCCGAGCACCTGCGTGATCCGATAGCCGGGAACCTCGTTCGTCGTCACCATGAACATGCGCTCATCGTCGCATGCCCGAACGTCCGACGGAAAGCTCCTTCCCGGATTCCGCACAGGTGGCCCGCGGATGATCGTCGGGGCCCTTCTCCGACCCCCCCGAACGGAACGGTTCTCCCGATGACCCTGACCCCCGAGGCCGCCGCGCGCCGCCGCCTGTACCGCCGACGCCGCTGGACCGTCGGGATCGTGCTCGTCGTGGTCCTGGCGCTCATCGCGACCGCGGCGATCGTCGTCGGCACCTACGTGGATGCGAACAACGGGATCCACCGCTCCTCGATCCGCGGGATGGAGGGCCCGGCGCAGAACACCGGAGAGACGAACATCCTCATCATGGGGCTCGACAGCCGGGTCGACGAGAACGGCAACCCGTTCCCGCAGGCGATCTACGACCAGATCCACGCCGAGGACGCGTCCGTCGGCGGCTACAACACGAACGTCCTCATGTTGATCCACATCCCCGCGGGCGGGGGCAAGGCGGTCGGCATCTCGATCCCCCGCGACGACTACGTCGACTTCCCCGACGCGCCCAACGGCGTCGAGAAGGGCAAGATCAAAGAGGCCTACGGCGACGCCTTCGAGGCGGCGAGGCAGTCCTCGAACGGCAGCGGCTCCGCCGACGCCTACCAGAAGGCGCGCACGGCGGCCCGGCAGAGCACGATCGACACGGTGTCGGCCTTCCTGGGCGGGGTGCGCATCGACCACTTCGTCGAGGTGACGATGGCGGCCTTCTACGAAGTGGCCGAGGCCGTCCAGCCCGTGACGGTGTGCCTGAACCACGCCACCGCCGACACCTACTCCGGCGCCGACTTCCCGGCCGGGGTCCAGGAGCTGAACGCGGCCCAGGCGATGGCGTTCGTGCGTCAGCGCCGCGACACGACCGACAGCGACTTCGACATGACGGACCTCGATCGCACCCGCCGCCAGCAGGCGTTCATGGTGTCGCTGGCGGTCAAGCTGCGCCAGGCGTCGACTTTCACCGACTTCGGCAAGCTGCAGAAGCTCATCGCCGTCGCCAAGAAGGACGTCGCCCTGGACGACAAGCTCGACCTGCTCTCCTTCGCGCAGCAGGCCCAGAGCCTTTCCGGCGGCAACATCTCGTTCGTGACCCTGCCGATCGACCACTTCGACACCGTCGACGGGCAGAGCGTCAACATCGTCGACGTGGATGCGATCCGCGCGCAGGTGCACGATCTGCTCAACCCGCCCACGCCCACCCCGGCGCCGTCGTCGTCGGCGACGAAGGACGCAGGATCGGGCGGAACCGCCGGTCAGGGCTCCGGGACCCCTTCGCCCGCGACACCGCACCCCGTCTACACGGATTCGTCGTCTCCCCTGCAGGCCGGGACCGTTCCCTGCGTGAACTGAGGCCCCTCCCCGCGGCGGACGAGCGACCCTGGCGAGGCGAGACGCCCGCCCCGCCTAGTTGATGATCTCGCCGCGATCGCTCGCGGCGAGATCGGCGAGCCTCTCGCGCCAGCCCGCCAGCGCCTCGGGGGAAAGCCGCGCCCAGTCACGCACCTCGCGCACGATGCGCACCGGTGCCGTGCTGCGGTAGGACCGGGTGGGATTTCCCGGGTACTTCTTGTCCGTGACGTTCGGATCGTTCTCGAAGGGCCCGGTCGGCTCGACCTCGAACACGCGGGGGTCGCCGTCGCCCGCCGCGAGCTCGGCCGCGAGCCCCGCTCCGCCCTGCAGCGCGGTGAAGTAGATGTGGTTCATGATCACCTCTGGCCGGTAGTTCGAGGGGAATCCCGCGGTGAGCAGGTCGCCGACGGCCAGATCCGCCTTCGTTCCGTGGAAAAACGGGCCGTCGTCGAGCACATCCGTCATGGTCTTCTCCTCGTGTCGCCGGGCAGCCTCTCGGCCACCGGGTTCCAGTGTGCCGTCGATCACGGCGTTTCGTCTCGCTTCGCTCGCTCAACGACCCCGGCGGACGGGCCGCACGCTCGATGGCGCGGGCGCAGCTGAGCGGGGGCGTCATCGTTCGTCACGCGACTGCGGGGGAATACTGCGCCGCGCCTAGCGTTGGTATACCCGGCGCTGCATCCTCGCGCCTTCGTTCTCCGGCGCGAACCCGCGCACGACTTGGAGTCTCCATGAGCACCCCCGCACAGACCGCCCGTCGCCCGAAGGCGCCGGACACCCGCGGTCCCGTCCGCAAGCTGCTGACCTCGTTCGGCTTCCAGATCCTGGCCGCCCTCGTCCTCGGCATCGTGGCGGGACTCATCGGCCGCCAGCTGGGCGCGACCGCCGACACGCACACCGTGCTGTCCGACACGCTCGACAAGATCGGCGGCTCCTACGTCACGATCCTGCGCGCCGCTGTCGTCCCCCTGGTCTTCACGGCGATCGTGGCGAGCATCTCGAACCTGCGGCGCGTGCAGAACGCCGCCCGCCTGGCCGGTCAGACCATCCTGTGGTTCGCCATCACCGCCTTCATCGCCGTGTCGATCGGGATCGTGCTCGGCATCACGATCCAGCCCGGCGCGCACGCCGGCGCAGGCCTCGAGAAGGCGACGCCGCACACGGTCGGCACCTGGTGGAACTTCCTGCTCGGCCTGATCCCGCAGAACTTCCTCGGGATCGGCGTGACCACGAGCCCCGGCGACACGGACGGCACGCTCGTCTCCTCCGTGAACTTCAACATCCTGCAGATCATCGTCATCGCCGCGGTCGTCGGCATCGCCGCGCTCAAGGCCGGTCGCAAGGCGGAGCCGTTCCTCGTCTTCACCGAGTCGCTGCTCAAGGTGATCCAGCGCGTGCTGTGGTGGATCATCCGGATCGCGCCGCTGGGCACGTTCGGCCTCATCGGATCCGCGGTCATCAACTACGGCTGGGACAAGCTGACCTCGCTCGCCTGGTTCGCCGGCGCCGTCTACATCGGCCTCGCCCTGGTCATGTTCGTGGTCTACCCGATCCTCGCGAAGTCGAACGGGCTGTCCATCAAGCAGTTCTTCACGGGCGTGTGGCCCGCGGTGCAGCTCGGTTTCGTCAGCCGCTCCTCGATCGGCACGCTGCCGCTCACGCAGCGCGTCGCGGAGCGCAACTTCGGCGTGCCGTCGAGCTACGCCTCCTTCGCGGTCCCCCTCGGAGCGACCACCAAGATGGACGGCTGCGCCGCGATCTACCCGGCCATCGCCGCGATCTTCGTCGCGCAGTTCTTCGGCGTGCCGCTGACGTTCATGCAGTACGTGCTGATCGTCGTCGTCTCGGTCGTCGGCTCGGCCGCGACCGCCGGCACCACCGGCGCGATCGTGATGCTGACCCTCACCCTCTCCACGCTCGGGCTGCCGCTCGAGGGCGTCGGACTGCTCATCGCGATCGACCCGATCCTCGACATGGGCCGCACCGCGCTCAACGTCGCGGGCCAGGCGCTGATCCCCGCGATCGTCGCCAAGCGCGAGGGCATCCTGGATCTCGACCTCTACAACGCGCCCCGCAACGGCCTGCCGTTCGCGGAGGACTCCGATGAGGAGACGGACGCCCCCGACACCTCCGCGAAGGCCGAGCCGGTCGGCGCACGCTGACACCGCACGCGCACCCCTGACGAGGCCCTCGGATCCCACGGATCCGGGGGCCTTCGTCGTCGCGTCGGGTGAGGAGAGCCGAGGCCTCTCGCCGTCAGCGCTCGGGTTGCGCGGTCGCCATCCGGGTATCGAGGGCGAGCTCCTCGGCGTCCATCGCGCCGATGAGCTCCCGCATGACCTCCTCGTTCAGCTCGCCGGCGTCGCGCTCGTCGATGAGCACGTCCCGGCGCACCTGCAGCCACCCCTTCGAAAGCCCCACGAGCTCGTCGCGACTCGGACGGGGCATGCTCTCCTCGTCCCGCTGACCCTCCGTCGTATCCCGCTCGACGCGGGTGAACCTCTGCGCGAACCGATCGAACCAGGTGAGCGAGGCGGGGCCGTACTTCTGCTCCCAGGCGGCCCTGCGCTCGTCGAGGTACACCTTGCCGGCCTCCCGCGTGCGCGCACGCACCTGGGCCAGCTGCCTGCGGTCCTCCGCCTCCTCGTCCGTCACGTCGGCCACCCCCAGCCCCTTGATGAGCACGGGGAGCGTGAGGCCCTGCAGCAGCAGCGTGCCGACCGTGACGACGAACGCGACCACGACGATCGCGTGCGCCGCGTTCTCGTCGAGCCCCGCGAGATCCGCCGCCGCGAGCGCGGTCGCCAGCGTCACCACGCCGCGCATACCGGCCCAGGAGATGACGGCGTTGTCGCGCCAGCTCAACGCGGATTCGCGCATGCGCTCGCGCAGATGCTCCTCGGTGGGGCGACGCAGCGGGCGACCCCGGTTGCTGCGCTTCTGCGCCACGGCGTCGACGCGCCGGTCGAAGCGTCCGGACGCGACGGACCGCTCGAACCGTCGGAGCCGGATCTTCGTCCAGAAGTGTCCCCACGCCGACGCCGGGTACACGAAGAGGGGCCGCACCAGCAGCACCGTGACGAGCACAGCTCCGGCGAGCCACAGGACGGTGCCGACCTGCCCCGCGCCCAGCTCCGCGACGACGGGCGGCAGCTGCAGACCGATGTAGCCGAAGACGAACGACTCCAGCAGGAAGTCCGCCGAGAGCCAGATCGGCTTCTCCTGCATCCGGGTCGCGTAGCTCGTCCGCGGCGCGTTGTAGCCGACGACGAGCCCCATCGCCACGACCCCGAGGACGCCGGACCCGCCCAGGTGCTCCGTGATCGCGTACACGCCGAAGGGCGCGAGCAGCCCGAACGTCCCGATGACCACCGGATCCGAGATCCGCATCCGCAGCTGATGCATGCCGAGGCCGGCGACCACGCCGATCGCCACGCCGACCACCACGGCGACGGCGAACTGCCCGACGCCCGCCCACACCGTCACGGTCGCACCGGCGACGATCGCCGCGAAAACCCGATACAGCGTGAGCGAGGTCGCGTCGTTGATGAGGCTCTCGCCCGAGAGCACGGTCATGACCCGGCGCGGCAGGCCCAGCCGCCGGCCGATCGCGGCGGCCGAGACGGCGTCGGGCGGGGCGACGATCGCGCCCAGGAGCAGCGCGCCCGGGAGGGTGAGCGAGGGCATGACGAGCCACGCGACGATGCCGACGACGGCCGTGGTCACGACCACGAGACCGATGCCGAGGCGCCGGATCTGCGGAATGCTGCGCGCGAAGCTCACGAACGACACGTCCAGGGAGGCCGAGTACAGCAGCGGAGGCAGCACCACGTTCAGCAGCACGTGCCCGTCGATGCGGAGGTTCGGCACCGCGGGGATGAACGAGACCGCGAGCGCCACGACCGTCACGAGCAACGGTGCCGGCCACCCTCGCCAGCGTGCGATAGCCGCGACGATGACCGATCCGACGAGCACGTAGAAGACCTCGGCATCCATGCGGCCAGGGTATCGGGCGGCTCTCTCCCGGGCGCGGGCGCGCGGCGACGACGCCGTGGGCGGGCGGGCCGTTCTCAGGGCAGACCGCCGACGAGGCCCAGCCGAGGGGCGAAAGCCGCCACACACGGCGAGCCGTCCTGAGAACGGTCCGACGGACGGGGGCCACAGACGGGGGCCACGGACCAGGGCCACAGACCGGGGAGAGGCCCAGAGCCACGGACCGGGAAGGGAGGAGCAGGAATGCGCGGGGGCTCTCGGGCGTTGCAACGAGGGATGTCTTCTCTCGCGCTCTCCGTCCTCGACCTCGTCCCGGTTCGCACCGGGCAGACCAGTGCGCAGGCCGTCGGCGCCTCGCTCGACCTGGCCTCCCGCGCCGACGACCTCGGCTACCGCCGCTACTGGTTCGCCGAGCATCACAACATGCCCGCCGTCGCGTCGACCGCACCCCCGGTGCTCATCGCCGCGGCGGCCTCACGCACCCGCCGGATCCGTGTCGGGTCGGGCGGCGTCATGCTCCCCAATCACGCACCCCTGATCGTCGCAGAGCAGTTCGCCGCGCTCGAGGCGATCGCCCCCGGCCGCATCGATCTCGGCATCGGTCGAGCGCCGGGCAGCGATCCGGTCATCACGCAACTGCTCCGCGCCTCCGGCACCGCAGGCGACGTCGAGCGCTTCCCCGACCACGTGCAGGACATCGCCCTGATGCTGCAGCCGGACGGCGCGACCGTGCAGTTCACGTCGGGCGGCGAGTACAGCGTCCGCTCGACGCCGGCCGCCACCGGCGCCCCCGAACTGTGGCTGCTCGGATCGAGCGACTACTCGGCCCAGCTCGCGGCCACGCTCGGCCTGCCGTACGTGTTCGCCAACCACTTCTCCGGACAGGGCCTGGACCGCGCGCTCGACCTGTACCGGTCGAGCTTCCGCCCCACCGAGGCGCACCCCGAGCCGCGCACGTTCCTCACCGCGAACGTGGTCGCCGCGCCGACGGTCGAGGAGGCCGACGACCGCGCGCTGCCGCAGCTGAGGATGATGGCCCGCCTGCGGCTGAACCGTCCACTGACGGCGCTGGAGACGGTGGAGGAGGCGCATGCCGCCCTCGCGGCCGCACCGGATCCGCAGGAGGAGCAGATCCACGCCGCGGCCAAGGCGAACTGGTTCGTCGGAGACGCCGCAGGGGTGCGCTCGTCCCTCGCCGACTTCGCGGCCCGGCACGGGGTGGACGAGATCATGATCTCGCCGGTCGCCGGATCGTTCGCGGGCGAGGATCCGACGACGAGCCCCGGCCGCGTGCAGACCCTGGAACTGCTCGCCGCCTGAGCCCGAGCGGGCGGCCCGGAGCCGAGGCTCGGGGATCCCGGTTCCTCGGACGCTACGCTTCCGGCTCGCCCGCGATCAGACCGCGCAGCCAGTCGCGGGCCTCGACGAACACGTCGTCGGCATAGCGCTCCGGGTACTGCACGATCCTGCGATCGGCGCGCGGGTAGGAGCCGAGGAACACGACCCGCGGGCTGAACCGGCGGATCCCGAGCAGCGCATCGGCCATCCGCTCGTCCTGGATGTGGCCGTCCGCGTCGAGCACGAACCGATACCGGCCCAGCGCATCCCCGATCGGACGGGACTGCAGCAGCGAGAGATTGATGCCGCGCGTCGAGAACTGCTCGAGGAGTTCGAGCAGTGCGCCTGCGTGGTCCTCCGGCAGCTCGACGATGAGCGAGGTCTTGTCGGCGCCGGTCGGCGGTGCGGGCGCCGCGGTCCGGGAGACGAGGACGAACCGCGTGACCGCGTTCTCGTTGTCGCCGATGCCCTCGGCGAGCAGTTCCAGGTCGTGGTGCTGCACGATGCCCGGCGCCGCGATCGCCGCATCGGCGGGCAGCGATCCGTCGAGGATCCCGAGGGCGGACGCGACGTTGCTCGCCGCGGGGACGTGCTGGTGCGCGGGGAGGTGCTCCCCGAGCCAGCCGTAGCACTGCGCGTACGCCACGGGGTGCGCCGCGACGACCGCGACGTCCTCGATCCGGGTGCCGGGCGCCGCGACGAGCACGAAGTCGACCTTCACGAGGTACTCCCCGACGATGCGCAGCCCCGGCAGTGTGGCCAGCGCGTCGAGCGTGGTGGTGACCCCGCCCTCGACCGAATTCTCGATCGCGATCATGGCCGCGTCGCTGCGGCCGTCGAGCACGTCGGCGAGCGCTTCGCCCACGTTGTGCACGGGGCGCCAGGCGTGACCGCGTGCCTCCGGGACCTGGTCCAGCGCCGCCTCGGTGAACGTCCCCGCGGGACCGAGATAGCTGTATGTGCGGCGGACGGGGGCGGCATCGATCACGGCGTTCAGCCTAGCCCTGCACGGATCCGCGGCCCCGCCCGGATGACGGACGGAGTCCGCGCGGGTCGCCCGACCCACGGCTGCCCCCATGACGATCCGCTCCGAACGATGATGCGAATGCGGCCGGGCCACGGCAGACTAGCTCCATGACGAGCCGTGCCGGCCTCCCCGCGGAGGAGAAGGACCTGATCGACGTCGATGCGCTGATCGCCGCCTACTACGACCGGATCCCCGATCCGTCGGTCGCGACCGAGAGGGTCGTGTTCGGCACCAGCGGGCACCGGGGGTCGGCGCTGAACGGGAGCTTCAACGAGCAGCACATCCTCGCGACCACGCAGGCGATCGTCGACTACCGCGCGGCGCAGGGCATCACCGGGCCGCTCTTCCTCGGTCGCGACACGCACGCGCTGAGCCGTCCGGCAGAGCGCAGCGCGATCGAGGTGCTCGTCGCGAACGGCGTCGACGTGCGCGTCGACGCGCGCGACGCCTGGGTGCCGACGCCCGCGCTCAGCCATGCGATCCTCTCCTACAATCGGGGCCGCGCGCTCGACGATCCGGGCCGGGCCGACGGGATCGTCGTGACGCCGAGCCACAACCCGCCGCGCGACGGCGGCTTCAAGTACAACCCGCCCCACGGCGGCCCCGCCGACACGGACGCGACTGGCTGGATCGCGGACCGCGCGAACGCGCTCATCGAAGCGGGTCTCGAAGGCGTGCAGCGCACCCGCTTCGCCGACCTCGACGCCGACGGCCTCGGCACCTACGACTTCCGCGACGCGTACGTGCGCGATCTGCCCTCGATCATCGACGTCGACGCGATCAGACGCGCCGGCGTCCGGATCGGGGCGGATCCGCTCGGCGGCGCCTCGGTCGAGTACTGGGCGCTCATCGCGGAGATGCACGGTCTCGACCTCACCGTCGTGAACCCCGAGGTCGATCCGACCTGGCGCTTCATGACGCTGGACTGGGACGAGAAGATCCGGATGGATCCCTCCTCGCCGTCGGCGATGGCGTCGCTCGTCGCGAAGAAGGGCGACTACGACGTGCTCACCGGCAACGACGCCGACGCCGACCGGCACGGGATCGTCACGCCCGACGCAGGCCTGATGAACCCCAACCACTACCTCGCGGTCGCGATCGACTACCTGTTCTCGCACCGGGACGGCTGGTCGGCCGACGCGGCGATCGGTAAGACGCTCGTCTCATCGATGATCATCGACCGCGTGGCCGAGTCCCTCGGCCGGCGCCTGCTCGAGGTCCCCGTCGGGTTCAAGTGGTTCGTCCCCGGCCTGCTCGACGGCACCGTCGCGTTCGGCGGCGAGGAGTCGGCGGGCGCCTCGTTCCTGCGCCGGGACGGATCCGTGTGGTCGACCGACAAGGACGGCATCCTGCTCTGCCTGCTGGCCGCCGAGATCATCGCCGTGACCGGCAAGACGCCCTCGGAACGGTACCGCGAGCTCGAGGAGGCGTTCGGCGCCTCGGCCTATCAGCGCGTCGATGCCCCCGCGACGCCGGAGCAGAAGGCCGCGCTCGCCCGCCTCTCTCCCGAGTCGGTCACGGCGACCGAGCTCGCCGGCGAGCCGATCACCGCCAAGCTCTCGCATGCGCCCGGCAACGGCGCGGCGATCGGCGGTCTCAAGGTGCAGACCGAGCACGCCTGGTTCGCCGCACGGCCCTCCGGGACCGAGGACGTCTACAAGCTCTACGCCGAGTCGCTGCTCGGGCCGGAGCATCTCGCCCGCGTGCAGGAGGAGGCCCGCGCGGTCGTGGCCGCCGCGCTCGGCTGAGCCGGCACGCCGGGGCCCTCCGCCGCGGGAGCCGTCGCGCCGACCGTCGTCACGCGCCGGCGTACGCGAGAGCGGGAGTGCTCTCGCGCACCACCACCTCCACGGGCAGCGGCGCCTGGACCCACTCGTCGTCGACGACCGCGCGGAACGCCTGGTAGCCGGCGTCGTTCAGCGGCAGCCGCACCGTCGTGAGGGCCGGGGTGACGTCGGCGCTCACCGGCACGTCATCGAAGCCGCACACCGCGATGTCGGCTCCGATCTCCCGTCCGGCGGCACGGATCGCGGACATCGCCCCCAGCGCGACGACGTCGCTCAGGGCGAAGACCAGCGTGCCCGGCGCGACACCTTCCGCCAGTGCTCCGCTCATCGCCGCCGCACCGGACTCCCGGCGGAAGTCGCCGCGCAGGATCCGCTCCAGACGTCCGCCGCCCTCGGCGAATCCGCGGGCGAAGCCGTTCAGCCGGTCGTCGGAGGTGCGGACGCCCTCGGCCGCCCCGATGCCGATGGCGGAGCGGTAGCCGAGTTCGGCCATCCGTCGACCGAGCTCCACGGCCCCTCCCGCGTTGTCCAGCACGACGGAGCGGCCCACGCGATCGCTGCTCCGTTCCTCCCCGAAGGAGACGACGCGCCCGCCGTATCGTTCGAAGGCGGCGCGCTCGTCGGGGGAGGCTGCGGGCGCGACCGCGTCCTCGGCGCGGGACGCCGCGAGGATCAGTCCCTGCGGTCGCTGTCCGCGCAGGGCGCGCAGGATCCGCCGCTCCCGCTCGGGATCGCGATCGGTGATCGAGATCGTGACGACGAGCCCGCGCTCGTCCGCGCCGCGGGCCACGCCGGCCGCGATCTGGCCGAAGTAGGGGTCCGCGATGTCGGCGACGAGCAGCGCGATGACCGGGGATCGCCCGCGGGCCGTGGACTGCGCCGAGACGTTGGGGGTGTACCCGAGCGTCTCCGCCGCGCGCTCGACGCGCTCGCGGAACCCCTCGGCGACTTTCCGCTCCGATCCGTTGAGCACCCGGGAGGCCGTGGCGAGCGACACGCCGGCCACCCGCGCGACGTCGTGCAGCGTCGCCGCCCGCGACTCTCCCCGCCCGCCAGGATCCGCCGTGCCGGCGTCCGCACCGTCGGACGCATCCGCCTGCGAGAGGGCATCCGTCCCGGAGCGTGAGTCCACCCCGGAGGGTGCGTCCGCCCCGGAGGGGGAAGGGCTTTCCGGATTCATGCCGCGAGCCTAGCGCGTGCGGCCTGTGCGCCATCAGGCCAGGGGCGACCGATCCCGGCGACTCATCCGAGATATCGCCGCAGGACCGCCGCCTCGCCGTCGAGCAGGCCGAGGTCGTCGTCCGGAACGAACTCGAGCAGCGCGTCCCGCGGAGGGATCGGCGCCACCGTCGCCGTCGCGAAGAACCGCCGCCAGAGCTCGTCCCTCGCGCGCAGGGGCAGCCGCTCCCCCGCCGGCCACCAGGAGAAGACGTGCACCGCCGAGACCCGGTCCGCGATCGTCTCATAGTGCGCGAGGGCGAGGTCGTCCGGAGCCGAGACGGCCGGCTGCCAGTACGTCGACAGGTTCGGCGCGCCGACCTCGTCGAGCACACGCAGGGTCTGCACGTCGTCGTCCGCCAGGGTTCCGCCGTGGAACTCCAGTGCGAGCCCCATCCCGCGCGCGGACGCCGCATCGGCCGCGCGGGTCAACGCATCGACGACCCAGGCCCGCTCGGAAGCGCCCGCCGCAGCCGATCCGGTCCGTCCCGCCCAGACGCGGATCCGATCCGTGCCGAGCGCCTCCGCCGCGTCCAGGATCGGCGCGATCTCCTCCCCCGGACCGGCCCGGAAGTACGAGCCGTAGGAGCAGACGGCGAGCCCGGCGTCCGCCGTGGCTCTGGCGACCTCCGTCGCGCGCCGGATGTCGCCCGGCGGCACGTGCACGTCGCCGCCCCATTCCACGACCTCGAGCCCTGCCCGTGCGGCCGCGTCGGCGATCTGCGCCGGCGCGAGCTCGCGGAAGGTGACGGAACACAGTCCAGGACGGATGCGCATGGGGTCAGCCTCTCATGTCGTTTCTCGTTCGCATTCCCCGGTGGATCCCTCGGAGCTCCCTGCGCGGTTCGGGTGCGTCTGCCTCTCGCGCGGGGTCACCGAAGATGCGGTGTGATCGTGGCGCCGAAGGTCTCGGCCGTGCGGCGGACGACCTGGGCCGGATCCTGCGCCCAGACGTCGGCGTTGAAGATCTCGACCTCGATGTCGCGGTCGTAGCCGGTCGCCATGACGGCCCGGGTCAGGGATCCGAAGTCGATGACGCCGTCTCCGGGGTAGTGGCGGCCGAGCAGCACGTCGGCGGGCAGCGGCGTCTTCCAGTCGCACACCTGATACGTCGCGATCCGGTCCTCGCGGCCGGCGCGCGCGATCTGGTCGAGCACCTGCGGATCCCACCAGATGTGGAACGTGTCGACCGCGGCGCCGACGACCGCCGGGTCGAAGTCCGCCGCGATGTCGAGCGCCTGGCCGAGGGTGGACACGACGCACCGGTCGGATCCGAACATCGGGTGCAGCGGCTCGATCGCGAGCGTCACGCCCGCGGCGGCCGCGTCGGCGGACAGCACGCCGATCGCGTCGCGCACGCGCTCCCTTGCTCCGACGAGGTCGCGCGATCCCTCGGGCAGGCCACCCGCGACGAGCACGAGCACCGCGGTGGATCCCTCGGCTCCGGCGGCGGCCAGGGTCGCGGTCTCCTCGATCGCGCGGCGGTTGTCGTCGAGCGCGGCGACGCGCTCGGGCCCCTCCGGCAGCGTGAAGAACCCACCCCGGCAGTGCGTGGTGAAGCGCAGCCCGGATCCGGCGAGCATCCGCGCCGCCTCGTCGAGACCGACCTCGTGCACGGGCTCGCGCCAGAGGCCGATGCCCTGCAGGCCCGCCTCGGCGGTCACCCGGAGCGCGGTCGCGAGGTCGGCGTACTTGATCGTGGCCTGGTTGATCGACAGGCGCGGGTCGACAGCGGTCACGCGTTCACCCCGTTCAACGCGAGCATGCCGTGCCAGCGCTCGCGGGCGAGCTCCGGATCCTCCAGCGCCAGCGAGGCGTTCGCGAGCTCCACGATGCGACTGAGGTGCGGCAGGCTGCGCGCGGAGTGCAGGCCGCCCACCATCTGGAACGCGGGCTGATGCCCGTTCAGCCAGGAGAGGAAGGCGACGCCGGTCTTGTAGTAGAACGTCGGCGCCGCGAAGACCTGACGGCTGAGCTCCTCGGTCGGTCCGAGGATCTCCCGGTACCGGGACGGATCCCCTGCGTCGAGCGCCTGGATCGCCGCCGAGGCGACCGGCGTGATCGCCGCGAACGCGCCGAGCAGCGCGTCGGAGTGTCCCCCTCCGGTCGTTGAGCGAGCGAAGCGAGACGAAACGCGGCGCCCTGCAGACGACCGCGTTTCGTCTCGGTCGGCTTCGCCGTCCTCGCTCAAGGACCCCGTGGTGTCGCCGCCGATCAGGCCGACGTAGTTGAAGTCGTCGCCGGTGAACATGCGCACACCCTCGGGGAGCCGCTCGCGCACCGCGATCTCGGACTCCGCATTCAGCAGGCTCATCTTCACGCCCGCGACCTTCCCCGGGTTCTCGGCGATGATCTGCAGCAGCGTCTCGGACGCCTCCCGCCAGTCGGCGGATCCGAAGTACCCCTCCAGCTCCGGATCGAACGCGGTGCCGAGCCAGTGCAGGACGACCGGGGTGGTCGCCCGCTGCAGCACCGCCGCGTACACGCGCAGGTAGTCGGTGCGCGACTCCGCGACGCGGGCGAGATGACGGGAAGCCATGAGCACCGGCCCCGCGCCCTGTTCCTCGGTGAAGTGCAGCTGGTCGACATAGGCGTCGATCACCTGCGGCAGCGGGATGCGCTCCTCATCGACGTGGTCGGTGTTCACCCCGACGACGACGGATCCGCCCTCCTCGCGCGCCACCTGGGCGCTGCGGGCGATCAGCTCGCGAGTGGCCGTTGCGTCGAGCCCCATGTTGCGCTGCGCGGTGTCCATCGCGTCGGCGACGCCGAGCCCCCAGAAGTACACGTTGCGGCGGAACGCGAGCGTGGCATCCCAGTCGACGTCGGCCGGCTGCCCGGGGGTGTTGTCGGCGTACGTCTTCGGCACCACGTGGGCGGCGGCGTAGGCGACGCGGCTGTGCAGCGGTGCGGTCGGACGCGCGTAGGCGCCGGAGTCGTTGAGCGCGGCCTCGGAGGTCGCCCCGTCGGCCGAGAGGAGGCGGATCGTCGTCATCGGATCCGCTCTCAGTCCAGGCTCAGCGCGGGCAACGCGATCTTGCGTCCCTCGGCGGAGGAGCGCAGACCCGCCTCGGCGAGCTGCACGCCGCGGGCACCAGCGAGCAGGTCGAAGGCGTAGTCGGTGCCCAGCACGTAGGAGGCGAGGTACTCCTCCCACTGCTGACGGAAGCCGTTGAGGAAGACGTCGTTCACGGGCACCTCTGCCCAGTCCGCGTCGTAGTCGTGCTCGTCGGCGAGGTCGGGGTTCCACACCGGCTTCGGAGTGGCGTTGCGGTGCTGGATCTTGGCCCCGAACAGACCGACCACGGCGGATCCGTGCGTGCCGTCGACCTGGAATTCGACCAGCTCGTCGCGGTTCACGCGCACGGTCCAGCTGGAGTTGATCTCGGCGACGGTGCCGCCCTCGAGCTCGAAGATGCCGTAGGCGGCGTCCTCGGCGGTCGCGGTGTAGTGCGCGCCCTTCTCGTCCCAGCGGTCGGCGATGTGCACGGCAGCCTGCGCGTACACGCTCTTCACCTCGCCGAACAGGTTCTCCAGCACGTAGTTCCAGTGCGGGAACATGTCGCTGATGATGCCGCCGCCGTCCTCGGTGCGGTAGTTCCAGCTGGGACGCTGCGCCGGCTGCCAGTCGCCCTCGAACACCCAGTAGCCGAACTCGCCGCGCACCGAGAGGATCCGCCCGAAGAAGCCCGAGTCGATGAGGCGCTTGAGCTTCTGCAGGCCCGGCAGGTAGAGCTTGTCGTGCACGACGCCCGTCTTCACGCCCGCCGTCCGCGCCAGACGCGCGAGCTCCAGGGCCTCCTCGACCGACTCCGCCGTGGGCTTCTCGGTGTAGATCGCCTTGCCCGCGGCGATGGCCTTGCGGATCGCGGTCGCGCGGGCCTTGGTCACGAGGAAGTCGGCGTAGATCTCCCACTGGGGATCCGCGAGCGCGGCGTCGAGGTCGGTCGTGTAGTCGGCGATGCCGTGGCGGGCCGCCAGCTCGGCGAGCTTCTGCTCACCGCGGCCGACGAGGAGCGGCTTGACCGTGACGCGGGTGCCGTCGGGCAGCTCGATGCCGCCCTGGTCGCGGATGGCGAGGATCGAGCGCACCAGGTGCTGGCGGTAGCCCATGCGCCCGGAGACGCCGTTCATGATGATGCCGATCTCTCGGGTACTGCCATCCGTCACGATTCCTCCAGGTGGTGTCGATGTGTGCGCCGGGTGTCTGCGTACGCCGGGCGATGCCTGCGCCGGACGATGTGTGCGCCGGTTCGATGCCTGCGTGCGCTGGGCGATAGGTGCGTGCGCCGTGTCTAAACCGGCTATAGCTTGTTGGGTAAGCGCTTTCCCACATGCATACTGTGCCACGGGTATACGCTTTCCGCAAGCCGCGGGTTCCGCCCAAACCACTCCTGTCCCCAAACCCTCCCGCATCCACTCCCGCCGCAAAAGGGTGCCAGGCACAACCGGTGCCAGGCGCAACCGCACCCCGGTGCATCCATCCGCATCCGCTCCCATCGCAAAAGGGACCGCTCACATCTGTTCCGGTCGCACTAAATGCCGCTATCCCGGCGCTGGAACGGCATCCTTTGCGACGCGAGCGACGGCTACCGGCGGCCGTCACCTCCCCCGGCGAGCTACTGCCCCGAAGAGCCACCAGCTGCGACCGCGTTGGCGACGTCGCGTCCGCGACGAGCGACGACCGACCTCAAGGGCGAGGGATGTCCGGGACTAGGCGCTCGCGCGCAAGATCAGCGCCGGAGCAAGGAGCGCCGGATTCGCACCGGCGGCATGCGGGGCCCGGCCCGCGCGCTCGTCGCCACCCGCACGCTCGTCGCTGCCCGCGCCCTCGACGCGGTCCACGAGGATGCGCACCGCACGCTCGCCCAGGGCCGCGAAGTCCTGCCGGACGGTGCTGAGGGGCGGGCGGAACTCCGCCGCGTCGGCGATGTCGTCGAAGCCGAGCACCGCGACGTCGTCGGGGACGCGCCGCCCCGCGTCCGCGACAGCCCGCAACAGGCCGAGCGCCATCTGGTCGTTCGCGGCGAAGACGGCCGTGACGTCGGGATCCGCAGCGAGCACCGCGCCCCGGCGATAGCCGTCCGCCGCCGACCAGTCGCCGCGCAGCGGATCCGGGGCGCGCAGGCCCCGTGCGGCGAGCTCGCCCCGCCAGCCGCGTTCGCGTTCGGCCGCCGCGAAGGAACCCGCCGGGCCGGCCAGGTGGTGCACGGTGGCGACCCCGCGGTCGAGAAGGTGCGCCGTCGCGATCCGGGCGCCCTCGGCATGGTCGGTGCCGATGACGGCGAATCGGGGATCCGGAGGCGCGTCGACCACGACGAGGACGAGACCGCCCGGATCCGCGTCCCCGGCGAGCGCGGAGGCCTCGTTGAGCACGATCGCCCCGTCGACGCCCTGATCGTGAAGTCGGTCGAAGGCCTCGCTGATCCGGCCCTCAGCCCCCAGCGTGACGAGGGCGAGAGCGTATCCGCGCGACTCCGCGGCCTCAGCGACGGCCTGCAGCATGCGCGAGTTCCCGACCGTGGCGAGGGTCTGCGCGACCACGCCGAGCGTGCGCGAACGTCCGGTGCGCAGGGCGCGGGCGGCGCGATGAGGGCGGTATCCGAGCTCGGCCATGGCCGCCTCGACCCGGATGCGCGTCGAGGGATCGACGCGCGGACTGTCGTTCACGACCCGAGAGACCGTCTGACCGCTCACGCCGGCGCGCGCCGCGACCATCGCCATCGACACGCGTCCGCTCGGCCGCGGTCCTCGCTGCGCACGCGGCGTCACCGCGTCTCCGGCGATCCGGCCCAGCGCGTCCAGCTCGTCCTCGTGTCGCGACATCCTCACCCTTCCCGATCCCCCACGTCCGACATCCCGGGGGCCCACCGACCCGCACTGACGGACCCCTGGTCGCCCGCCCGCGCGGCCACCCGAACCCCACACAGGATTGTTGACGCTATCACGTGTTGTGTCGTACCGTGTTTACGTGAACATGGACTTTGATCCTGCGTGGGGCACGAGCGCCGATCCCGACCGCGCCGGGACCGCCACGACGGTCGCGGCCACGACGGTCACCGCCCTCGGTGCCGGAGTGATCCGGCGATCCACGCGACTGGCCGACGGCCGTGACCTGGTCTACTACGACGACCCCGGCACGTCCGTCGGCCCCGAGCGTCGTATCGACGCGCGGATCCTGGACCCACGGCCGGAGACGGCGACCATGCGGCAGGACGTGCTCAGCGGGGACTGGATCACCTTCGCCACCGCGCGGCAGAGTCGCGTGATGATGCCGGGCGCCGACGCGGATCCGCTGGCCCCGCAGTCGTCGGCGAACCCCTCCGAGGTGCCCTCGCGCTACGACGTGGCCGTGTTCGAGAACCGCTCCCCGGCCTTCGGGCCCGCCCTGACCCGGGCGATCGGGGCCGCGCCGACGGCGGCCGACCCGCCGCACGGCCTCGGCGACCTGGAGGAGCTCGGACTCGGGCGCACCCGCTCCAGCGTCGGCCGGTGCGAGGTCGTGTGCTTCAGCCCCGAGCCCGCCGGATCCTTCGGCACCCTGACCGTCACCCGCGCGCGCACCGTGATCGAGGCCTGGGCGGACCGCACGTCGGCCCTGTCGGCGCTGCCCGGCGTCGAACAGGTCTTCCCGTTCGAGAACCGCGGTGAGGCGATCGGGGTCACACTGCCGCACCCGCACGGTCAGATCTACGCCTACCCCTACGTCACGCCGCGCACCCAGCGTCTGCGCGCGAGCATCGCGAGCGCCGGGCCTGACCTCCTCGCCCGTGTCCTCGAACGTGAGCAGCGGTCCGAGCGGGTCGTGCTGCAGGGCGAGCACTGGACCGCGTTCGTGCCGTTCGCCGCCCGCTGGCCGCTCGAGGTGCAGCTGCTGCCGCACCGGCACGTGCCCGACTTCTCCGAGCTGAGCGCCGCCGAGCGCGACGAGCTCGCCCCGCTCTACCTCCGGCTGCTCCGCGGTGTGGACGCCCTCTACGACACCCCGACGCCCTACATCGCGGCGTGGCACCAGGCCCCGGTCCGCGCCGACCGGGACACGATCCGCATGCGGCTCGAGCTCACGAGTCCCCGGCGCGCGGCCGACAAGCTCAAGTTCCTCGCCGGATCCGAGGCGGCGATGTCGGCCTGGACCTCCGAGGTCCTGCCGGAGGACGCGGCCGCCCGCCTGCGCGACGCGATCGCGTCCGTCCCCGAGCCGGCCCGGCCCGAGCGGGCGACCTCGTGAGCTATGCCCCACCGCCGACGATTCCGAGGAGCCCGATGACGGCCATCGACGACGCTCGCGCCCTGTTCCGCACGCTGACCGGGACGGAGCCGGCCGGCGCGTGGTCGGCGCCCGGCCGCGCCAACCTCATCGGCGAGCACACCGACTACAACGACGGCTTCGTGTTGCCGTTCGCGATCCCGCACCGCACCTACGCCGCGGCCGCGCCGCGCGGCGACGGGCGGATCCGCGTCGCGTCCACCTTCGCCGAGGAGCCGGTCGAGGTCGCGCTCGATGAGCTCGACCGACTGTTCCCCTCCGCCGGCGCGCCGGCCGTGCCCGAATGGGCCGCCTACCCGCTCGGGGTCGCGTGGGCGCTCCTGTCCCGGATCGACGGATCCGGCGTCTCCGGCATCGACCTCGCGATCGCGTCGGAGGTGCCGGTCGGCGCGGGGCTCTCCTCCTCGGCGGCGATCGAGGGCGCGACCGCCACGGCGCTCGACGCGGTGTGGGGTCTGGAGGCGGATCCGGTGGCCCTCGCGCTGGCCGGGCGCCGGGCCGAGAACGAGGCCGTGGGAGCGCCGACCGGGATCATGGACCAGATGGCCTCGATGCTCGGCGTCGCCGATGCGGTCACCTTCCTCGACTGCCGCACGCTCGAGGCGCGTTCGATCCCGACCGGGTTCGCCGACGCGGGGCTCGAGGTGCTCGTGATCGACACGCGGGTCTCGCACGCGCATTCGACGGGCGGATACCGCGAGCGGCGGGCGTCCTGCGAGCGCGGGGCCGCGGCGCTCGGCGTCGCCGCCCTGCGGGACCTGTCCGTGGCCGATCTGCCGCGCGCGCAGGCGTTGCTCGACCCGGTCGACTTCCGCCGGGTGCGGCACGTGGTGACGGAGGATCAGCGCGTCCTCGACACCGTCGCCGCGCTGACGGATCAGGGTCCTCGGGCGATCGGCGGGCTGCTCGTCGCCTCCCACGTCTCGATGCGGGACGACTTCGAGATCTCGACCCCCGAACTCGATCTGGCCGTCGAAACCGCGCTCGCACAGGGAGCGGTCGGGGCGCGCATGACCGGCGGAGGATTCGGCGGAGCGGCGATCGCGCTCCTGGACCGCTCGCTCGTCGCACCGGTCTCGGACGCGGTGCATGCCGCGTTCGCGGCCGCGGGCCACGCGGCGCCGCACGTGTTCACGGTGACGCCGTCCGCCGGCCCGCGCCGCGACGTCTGACCCGGGGCGGGCGGCGGATCCTCAGGTGCCCTGCTGACAGAATTGACCGGCGGAGATGCCCGACCCCGAAGGAGACCCCATGTCCTGGCTCGTGACCGGTGGCGCCGGCTATATCGGATCGCACGTCGTGCGCGCTCTCGCGGAGGCCGGGCTGACCCCGGTCGTCCTCGACGACCTGTCCAGCGGCCAGCCGTCGTTCGTCCCCGAGGGCGTCGCGCTGATCGAGGGCAGCATCCTCGACCGCGCCCTCGTCGAGGACACGCTGCGGGAGTACGCGGTGGAGGGCGTCATCCACGTCGCGGGGTTCAAGTACGCCGGCGTCTCGGTCGAGCGGCCGCTGCACACGTACGCCCAGAACGTCGAGGGCACGCGGGTCGTGCTCGAGGCGATGGCCGCGCGCGTCGACAAGATCGTGTTCTCGTCCAGCGCCGCGGTGTTCGGCACCCCCGACGTCCCGCTCGTCGTGGAGAGCACCCCGAAGCGCCCGGCGAGCCCGTACGGCGAGTCCAAGCTCATCGGCGAGTGGCTCCTGCGCGACCAGGGGATCGCGACCGCCGGATCCGCGCACCCTCTCGTGCACACCTCCCTGCGTTACTTCAACGTGGTGGGATCCGCCGATCCCTCCGTGCACGACGTGAGTCCGCACAACCTGTTCCCGATCGTCTTCGAGAAGCTGCTCGCCGGGGAGACGCCGCGGATCAACGGCGACGACTACGAGACGGAGGACGGCACGAACGTCCGCGACTACGTGCACGTGGGCGACATCGCACTCGCGCACGTCGCCGCCGCGCAGCGCATGATCGCGGGCCAGCCGGTCGAGCCCGCGTACAACCTCGGCTCCGGCGACGGTCTGTCGGTGCGCCAGATCATGGACGCGATGGCGCGGGTGACCGGGATCGACTTCGTGCCGGAGATCGGTCCGCGGCGCCCCGGCGACCCCGACCGCATCGTCGCGACCGGCGAACTGGCCGCCCGCGACCTCGACTGGCGTATGCGGCACAGTGTCGACGAGATGGTGCGCTCCGGCTGGGAGGCCCGCCGCAACGCCGGCTGAGACCGCGCGCCCGGGTAAGGCCGACGACGGACCTCGCGGCGGATACGCTGATCCGATGACCGCGGATGCCCCCCTCGCGCAGACCGACCGCGGCCCCGTCCGTGGTTTCTGGCGGGGCGAGCCGGGATCCCGAGGCGCCTCCGCGGCCTTTCTCGGGATCCCGTTCGCGGCCGCACCCGTGGGCGCGCGGCGGTTCGCCGCCCCGGAGCCGCCGGATCCGTGGACCGCGCCGCGCGACGCGACCGCGTTCGGCCCGACGGCCCAGCGCGGCGACAAAGGCGTGACGCTGATCCCCGAGCCGAGCATCCCCGGCGCCGCGACCCTCAACGTCAACGTCTTCACGCCGCGCCTGCCGGACGGCGGCGCGGACGACGGCTCCCTGCCGGTCCTGGTCTGGATCCACGGCGGCGGCTACGTCGACGGATCCCCCGCGAGCCCCTGGTACGACGGCGCGGCGTTCAACCGCGACGGCGTCGTGACGGTCACCCTCTCGTACCGCCTCGGCTTCGACGGTTTCGGGCTGATCGACGGCGCCCCGGCCAACCGGGGTGTGCTCGACTGGATCGCGGGGCTGGAGTGGGTGCAGCGCAACGTCGCGGCCTTCGGCGGGGATCCCGGACGGGTGACGATCGCCGGTCAGTCCGCGGGCGGCGGCGCGGTGCTGACCCTGCTCGGCCTCGCGCGCGCGCGGCCCCTGTTCCACGCGGCGATGGCCCTCTCCCCGGCGCTCGCCGACGTCACGCCGGACCTCGCACGACGCCGCACCGCGCGGCTTGCGCAGCTGCTCGACTGCGCCCCCACCGCGGACGGCTTCCGCACGATCCCCGAACGCCGCGTCATGCAACGCCAGCCCGTCGCCGCCCTGCTCGGCGCGAAGGGCCTGCGCGCCGTTCTGGACCCCCTCGTCTCGGGTCTGCCGTGGGGGCCGGTCATCGACGGGGACGTGCTGCCTCGGCCCGCGATCGACGCGCTCGCAGAGGGGATCGGCGCCGACAAGCCGCTGCTGCTGGGGGCGACCGACGACGAGTTCACGATGACGATGGATCGCGCGCCCCGGGCGCTCCGCCTGATCCCTGCGCCTCTCGCGCTGCGCGTGCTGAGCGACGACCGCTCGGTGCGGCGCGCCTATCTCGCGGCGAACCGGGCGCAGCGTCGTCGCGGCACCCCCGCCCTGCTCGGACGCTTCGTGACGGACCGGGTGTTCCGCTCGCTCGTGGTGCGCACGGCGCAGGCCCGCGGGGACGCCCCCACCTGGGCCTACCGCTTCGCGTGGGTCTCCCCCGCGAAAGGGTGGTCGTGCCATTGCCTCGACGTACCGTTCTGGTTCGACGTGCTCGACGACCCGTTCGTGGAGAGGCTGGCCGGGCCGACGCCACCGCAGCACCTCGCGACCGAGATGCACGCCGTGGCCGTGCGCTTCGCCTCAGAGGGCGATCCCGGATGGCCGCAGTGGCGCACGGATCCCGGGCTCAGCAGGGTGTTCGGCGGCGCCCCGGACGATCCGGTCCTCTCGGCGACCGCCTACGACGGCGCCCTCCCCCTGTCCTGACGCCGAACCTCAGGCCAGGGGCGATCCTGCCGGATGTCCAGAGCCGGTCAAGGAGCCCGCATCCGATTGCAACAACTCAGGACGGATCCGCTCTCCGCACCTGGATCGCGCCGTTCACGGCCTTCGCTCCCCCTCCATCCTGCGTTGCGGAAGCGCGCCCGACGCCTCCCCGGGGTCGTTGAGCGAGCACGGCCGCAGGCCGCGACGTCTCCCCGGGGTCGTTGAGCGAGCACGGCCGCAGGCCGCGCGAGACGAAACGCGGTGCCCTCGCGCGAAACGAAACGCGGTGCCCCGAAGAGCACCGCGTTCCATCCCGGTCTGCGCCTCCCTCGGTCTACGCCACCACCTCTCGACGCGCCCGAGCGGCGGATCCGATCACGAGATCGGATCCAGCAGCGGGATCTCGTAGCGGTGCGGCGTGCCGAAGCGATGGGCCGTGACCGAGACCGCCTGCTCCCGCAGGAAGGGCAGGATCTCGACGCGGCCGGCCGCGACGACGGGGTTCGCGTAGAGGGCGAGGCTCGGCGATCCGTCCACGGCCTCGGCCGTCGCGAGTGCCGCGGCGCCGACGAGACGCACGCGTCCGCCTCGCGCGGCAAGGCGCCGCGCGTGCGACGCCCAGGCCTCGGCGTCCTCCAGGGCGACCGTGACGTCGTGGGTGCCGAGCCAGGTCGCGACCGCGGTCGGCAGCGGCGCCGCGGCGCTCACCGTGACGCGCGCGCGGGCACGGCGACCGGCGGCGACGACGCGGATCAGCTCGGCGACCCGCTCGCCCTCGAAGCGCACCGTGACCGGTACGGCCTGGTAGCGCAGCGCGTTCTGCTCGGTGGTGAGTCCGGTGGCGTCGCGGACGACGCCGAACTCCGCCGCCCAGGCGTCGAGGTCGGTGGCGAGCGCGCCGCGCAGCCAGGCGATGTCGGCGTCCGCCTCGCCCGAGGCGGCGAGCGCGCCCACGGCCGAGGTCGCGAGTGCATCGAGCTCGCGCACGGTCGTGACGGGCGCGTCGACCCACTCGGAGAGTCCGACGAGGTAGTTCGGGCCCCCGGCCTTGGATCCGGCCCCAACGGCCGCCTTCTTCCAGCCGCCGAACGGCTGGCGCTGAACGATCGCGCCGGTGGTGCCGCGGTTGACGTACACGTTGCCCGCCTGGATCGCGGCGAGCCACTGCTGCACCTCGTCCTCGTCGAGCGAGTGCAGGCCCGAGGTGAGGCCGTAGTCGATGTCGTTGACGATGTCGATCGCCTCGGCGAGCGAATCCGCGGTCATGATGCCCAGCACGGGTCCGAAGTACTCGACGCGGTGGAACTCGGATCCCCGTCGCACGCCGTCACGGATCCCCGGCCGCCAGAGCCGGCCGGCCTCGTCGAGCTTCTCGGGCTTCAGGAGCCAGCTCTCCCCCGGGTGCAGCGTGGTGAGCGCGCCAAGCAGCTTGCCCTCGGCGGGGCCGATGAGAGGTCCGATCCGGTTGGATCCGTCCTCGGGGGCGCCCACGTCGTACGCGCGCACCGCGTCGACGAGCTGGCGGCGGAACCGCTCCGAACGGGCGGCGGATCCGACCAGCACGACGAGCGACGCGGCGGAGCACTTCTGCCCCGCGTGCCCGAAGGCCGCGTAGGCGACGTCCTTCGCCGCCAGGTCGAGGTCGGCCGAGGGCGTGACGATGATCGCGTTCTTGCCGCTCGTCTCGGCGAGCAGCGGCAGGTCCTTGCGGAAGCCGCGGAAGAGCTCCGCGGTCTCGTAACCTCCGGTCAGGACGACCCGACCCACGGCCGCGTCGCTGACGAGCCGGGCGCCGAGGTCGCCGCGGTCGGGCCCGTCGAACTGCACGTACTGCAGGACGTCGCGCGGCACACCGGCCTCCCACAGGGCCTCCACCATGACCGCGCCGGAGCGACGCGCCTGGCGGGCCGGCTTGATGATCACCGGGGATCCGGTGGCGAGGGCGGAGAGGGTGGATCCGGCCGGGATCGCGACCGGGAAGTTCCACGGCGGAGTCACCACGGTCAGGCCCACCGGCTGCATCACGGCACCGTCGACGTCGGCGAGCGTCCGCGCGCTCTCGGCGTAGTAGTGCGCGAAGTCGATCGCCTCGGAGACCTCGGGGTCGCCCTGCTCGATGACCTTGCCCGCCTCGGATCCCATCACTTCGAGCAGGGCGGCGCGACGCTGCTCGAGCACGTCTCCGGCACGGTGCAGGATCGCGGCTCGTCCTTCGGCGCCGAGGGCGCGCCACGCCTCGCCTGCGGCGACGCCCGCAGCGATCGCCGCGTCGACCTCGGCGGTGGTGGTGAGCGTGTGGGCGGCGACGGTGTCGTCGCCGAGGGTCGAGCCGACCATCCGTGCGCGGATCGCGTCGCCCCAGGCCCGGTTCGGCGCGAGGGACGGATCCGTGTCGGGCGTGTTCTCGAACACGTACGAGCTCGGGTCGGTCGCGGGCACCGGAGCCGTCCGATCCTGCACGCGATTGGATCCGGGAACCTCCGTCGGGACCGTGCGCACGGAGGCGAGGAAGCGCTCCTTCTCACGGTCGAAGAGGGCGGGATCTGTGTCGAGGTCGAAGACCGCCGACATGAAGTTCTCCTGCGACGCCCCCTCCTCCAGCCGGCGGATGAGGTACGCGATCGCGACGTCGAACTCGTCGGGGTGCACGACCGGGGTGTAGAGCAGGAGGGAGCCGACGGTCCGCTTGATGACCTGCGCCTGCGCGGCGGCCATGCCCAGCAGCATCTCGAACTCGATCCCTCCGGTCACGCCGCGACGCTCGGCGAGCAGCCAGGCGAGCGCGATGTCGAAGAGGTTGTGCCCGGCGATGCCGATTCGCACGTTGCCGATGTGCTCGGGGCGCAGGGCGTACTCGAGCACGGCCTTGTAGGACGAGTCCGACTGCTGCTTCGACGACCAGGTGGCGAGCGGCCATCCGTGGGACTCGGCGTCGACGGTCTCCATGGGCAGGTTGGCGCCCTTGACGACGCGCACCTTGATCGGCGCGCCGCCGGCGGCCACGCGTGCCGCGGCCCACTCCTGGAGGCGGATCATGGCGCCGAGGGCATCGGGCAGGTACGCCTGCAGCACGATGCCCGCCTCGAGGCCCTGAAACTCCGGACGGTCCAGGATCGAGGTGAACACCGCGATCGTGAGGTCGAGGTCCTTGTACTCCTCCATGTCGAGGTTGATGAACTTCGACGCACCGGCCGCGGTGCCCTTCTGCGCGATGCGGTACAGCGGCAGCAGCGCCTCGGCCGCGTCCGCCACGGCCTCGTCGAAGGCCCAGGGGCTGTGCGGGGCGACGGTCGAGGACACCTTGATCGAGACGTAGTCGACGTCGTCGCGCTCGAGCAGACGGCGGGTTCCCTCCAGACGGCGCGCGGCCTCCTCGCGTCCCAGGATCGCCTCGCCGAGCAGGTTGATGTTGAGCTTCACGTCCTGCGTCTCGCGGATGTGCGCGATGGACTTGCCGAGCTTCTCGTCCCGCGCATCGACGATGAGGTGGCGCACCATCTGACGCAGCACCGCACGAGCGGCGGGCACGACGACCCCCGGCACGAGCGACGCGGTGGCGCCGCCGAGGCCGATCGCGGCCCGCATCGGCGCCGGGAGGAATCCGGGGGTGAGCGGCACGAGATCCTTGAGCTTCGCGGCCGCGACCGCGAGATCTTCCGGGCGCACGACGCCGTCGACGAACCCGACCGTGAAGTCGAGGCCGTTCGGGTCGCGCAGCACTCCGGCGAGGCGCTGACCGGCGGCGTCGACGGGAACCTCGCGGCTCTCGGCGAGCCAGGTCCTCACGAGCGCGACGGCGTCGTCGGCGAGGTCGGACAGATCGGTGAGGCCGGCAGCGGTGCCGGAGGGGGCGGTGGCGGTCATGGTTCCTCGTGGGTCAGGGACGCGCGCGCACGCGCGAGGGATGCTCTCAGCATGGATCCCCGATCCCTGCAGGAAAAGCGATCATTATTGATGGATATCATTCGGTAAAGTCGATGCATTGCGCAGGAGCTCGGCACCCCCGGGTCGTTGAGCGAGGACGCGAAGCGCCCGAGACAAAACGCCCCGCCCCCCGACCTCGACCTCGACCTCGGCACCCCCGGGGTCGTTGAGCGAGGACGCGAAGCGCCCGAGACGAAACGCCCCCGCCCGACACTCCGCACCGACAGAACGAGAGGCACCATGTTCGAACTGCGCCGCCTGCGCCTGCTGCACGAGTTCGCCCTGCGCGGCACGGTCGCGGCGGTGGCCGCATCGCTGTCGTACAGCCCTTCGACGATCTCGCAGCAGCTCGCCCTGCTCGAACGCGAGGCGGGCGTGGCCCTGCTCGAGCCCGACGGCCGACGGATCCGCCTGACGCCCGCGGGCCGCGCCCTCGCCGCACATGCGGCCCGCGCGCTGGAACTCGACGAGCTCGCCCGCGAGTCCCTGCGCCGCACCCCGATCGAGCCGGTGCGGATCAGCGCCATGCCCACCGCCGCGGAGACGATCGTCCCCTCGGCACTCACGGCCCTCTCCGCCGATCGCCCTGATCTGCGCGTGGAGATGACGGAGGCTCCGCCCGAGGAGGGCTTGTTCGAGCTGACCACGCGCCGCTTCGACCTCGTCATCGCCGAGCAGTATCCGGGGCACACGAGGGAGCGGCACGCCGGAACCGAGCATGCGCTGATCGGCGAGGATCCGATCCGTCTCGTCCTCCCTCTCGGCGAGGCGCCCTCGTCCCTCTCCGCGCTGCACGGCCGCGCATGGGTCATGGAACCGGTGGGATCCGCCGCCCGGCAATGGGCGGTTCAGCAGTGCCGGGCGGCCGGCTTCGAGCCCGACGTGCGCTTCGAGGCGGAGGATCTCACCGCGCACGTGCGCCTGATCGCCGCGGGGCACGCGGTGGGCATGCTCCCCGACCTCATCTGGGGGGACGAGCCGGCACCCGTCGCGCTCGCGGAGCTGCCCGGATCCCCGGTCCGGGAGATCTTCACGGCTGTCCGCACGGGCTCGGGATCCGCCGACGGGATCGGAGCCGTGCGCTCCGCCCTGGTGGACGCCTTCGCCCTGCACCGCCGCTGACCCCACTCCGCGGCCCGGACAGGCGCGCCGCACGCGCAGGTCGCGCCGCGCCGGGGTCCGTGCGGGGCATCAGCTCCCGGAGACCCCGCGGTCCGCGCGGAGCGTCGCGTGCGGGATCCGCCCCTGCATCACGCGGATGGCCTCGGGGTTCACGTCCACGAGCACCGCGTGACGGCCGAGGGCGGAGGCGACCGCCCCCGCGGTGCCGGATCCGGCGAACAGGTCCAGGATCCGGTCGCCCGGCCGGCTGGAGGCCTGGATCATCCGTCGCAGGATCCCCTCGGGCTTCTGGGTGGGATAGCCCGTCTTCTCCCGGCCCGTCGTCGGCACGATTGTGTGCCACCAGACGTCGGTGGGGAGTTTGCCCCGCGCGCGCTTCTCGGCGCTGACCAGGCTCGGGGCCATGTAGGGCTCGCGCTCGATGTCGTCGACGTTGAACACGTGCGCCCCCGGGGTCTTCACGTAGACGAGGATCGTGTCGTGCTTCGTCGGCCAGCGCGTGCGCGGCTTGGCGCCGTAGTCGTACGCCCAGATCAGCTCGTTGAGGAAGCAGTCGCGGCCGAACACCGCGTCGAGCATCACCTTGGCGTAGTGCGCCTCACGGTAGTCGAGGTGCAGGTAGAGCGTGCCGTCGTCGGCGAGCAGACGCCACGCCTCCTCCAGCCGCGGCATGAGGAAGTCGCCGTAGTCGTCGAAGCGGTCGTCGTACGCGTGCAGCAGTTCCCGCACCCGCTCGTAGCGGTGTCCGTGGAACCCGTGGTTCACCTCGCGCGCCCGTGCAGGGCGCAGGAGCTCCGGGGCCGCGGCGGCGGCGGGCTGGGGCGACGTGTCGGCGGGGCGGTCCGCCCGGCGGGTCGACACCGCGTGGCGCTCCTGGGTGCGGCCGGTATTGAAGGGCGGATCCAGGTACACCACCGTGAAGGACCCGTCGGGCAGGGTGGCGGCGACGTCGAGCGCCTCGCCCTGCACGATCTCCACGGAACCGAGCCCGCGTGAACCCTGCCCGGTAGAACCGAGCCCCTCGGCAGAACCCTGCCCCCCGGACCCGTCCACCCCGGACCCCTCCCCGGCAGAACCCCGCTCCCCAGAGCCGTTCCCGGACCCCGACGCCTCGTCACGGACTCGCTCGCGGGGCGTGTCGCCCGCCGGGGGCAGAGCGTCCTCGCTCACGGCACCCGGTGCAGCCACGCCTCGGTGCCGAACTTCGAGGCCACGAGCTCCTCGGCCGCCGCGTACTCCTCCGACGTGATGCCGCCGTCCTCGGCGCCCGTGATCGCGCGGAAGGTGTCCTTGAACCGCTCGATGATCTCTGCGCGGCTGAGGCCGGTCTGGCTGCGCAGCGGATCCACCCTCTTCGCCGCCGACGCCGTGCCCTTGTCGCTGAGCTTCTCCCGCCCGATCCGCAGCACCTCGGTCATGGTCTGACCGTCGATGTCGTAGGAGAGCGTGGCGTGGTGCAGCACCCCGCCGTTCGCGAGGCGCTTCTGCGCGGCGCCGCCGATCTTCCCGCTCGGCCCGGTGATGTCGTTGAGCGGCTGGTAGACCGCGTCGATGCCGAGAGAGCGCAGGGCCTGCAGCACCCAGTCGTCGAGGAAGGCGTACGAATCGGCGAACGTCATGCCCTGCACGAGCGACGCGGGGACGTAGAGCGAGTACGTGATGATCTGCCCCGCGGCCATCATCATCGCTCCCCCTCCGGAGATGCGGCGCACGACGTCGAAGCCGTGCGCGGACGCTCCCTGAGGGTCGACCTCGTTGCGGTACGACTGGAAGGATCCGATCACGACCGCCGACTCGTCCCACTCCCAGATGCGCAGGGTGGGCCGGCGCTCCCCCGCGCCGACGCGCGTGGTGAGCACCTCGTCGAGGGCGAGGTTCATCCGCGGCGAGACGGCCTTCTCGTGCACGATCTCCCAGTCGAAGTCGCGCCAGCCCGGCGCCGTGACGAGCGCACGGCGGACCGCGGTGCCGACGGCCTCCGGGGTGAGCCCGAGCAGTTGAGCGCCCTCGGGGAGCGCGGCGCGCACGGCCGCGGCGATCCCCGTCGCATCCGTCTCGGTGGGCAGCCCCGTGACCGCCGCGTTGATGCGATCCAGCGCGTCGTCCGGTTCGAGGAAGAAGTCGCCGGCGAGCCGGAAGTCGTCGATCGCCCCGTCGGTCACCTCGAAGTCGACGACGACGAGCTTGCCGCCAGGAACCTTGTACTCACCGTGCACCGCTCCAGCCTACGCGGGGCGGGAGCCGCGGGCGCGAGGGCGCTCGCTGCTCAGTCGCGCGCAGGGATCCGCGCGTCGAGCCAGGCGAGCAGATCCGCCCGCACCTCGTCCTGCTGCAGCTCGTGGAAGAGCTCGTGCCGGGCCTCCGGATAGACGAAGGTCGTGATGTCGGTGAGCCCGGAGCGGGCGCGGTAGTCGTCCGCGAGACGGTGCACGCTCCGGGGACCGCCGACCGGGTCGTCCCGCCCGACGAGCAGCAGCACGGGCACGTCCTTCGGGAAGTCCTTGCGCGGCCGGCCGTAGAGGCGGGCGGCCTCGATCGGTCCGAAGAGCTTCAGCAGGGGCGTCTCGGTCGTGAGCGGATCGTCGCGGAAGTCCCGCCACACCGCCGGATCCCGGCTGAGCCACTCGAGCCCGTCGGCCTCCGGCCCGGCCCACCGGGCGTTGAGCGGGCGGGCGTTGAGATCGCGGATCGTGCGACGGGCGGATCCCGACAGGATCACCGCGTCGTAGGCCTCGGGGTGGGCGTCGAGCACCATCTGCGCGAGGAAGGACCCCCAGGAGTGGCCCAGGAGCACGAGCGGCAGATCGGGGTGCTCCGCACGGATGAGCTCGGTCAGCTGCCAGACCGCGGCGGCCGCGGCGCGGAGCCCGCCGGGCCCGAGCCGGCCCAGGCGGGCGGCGTCCCCGTGCTGGCGCATGCCGGTGCGGCCGTGCCCGCGGTGGTCGTCCGCGTAGACGTGGAAACCGGCAGCCGTCAGCGCGTCGATCGTGCGCACGTAGCGACCGGCGTGCTCGCCGACGCCGTGCAGGAGCTGCACCACCCCGCGCGCCGGTGTCCCCTGCGGGGCGAGGTGCACGTCGTAGACGATCTCGATGCCGTGTTCGTCGGTGAATGCGGCGGTGCGGGGCTCTGCCATGAGCCTGAGTCTACGGATTCCCGCCTCGCTCCCCGACCCCGCCGACGACGGTCCGGGTGTCAGAGCCCGAGCGCCGCCCGCACGGCCCTGGCCTCGTCGAGGTCGGTGACCTCGTGACCGCCGACGCCGTCGTCCGCCGAGCCCATGCGCACCCCGCCGTCCGCGGTGATCACGCGCTTGGCCGAGAAGTGCAACGCGTCCACTCCGGTCGCCGCGATCGAGGCCGCATTCTCGGCGGTGACGCCGCTGCCCGCCATGACCTCGATGGCGCCGTCCGCCGCCGCGACGAGCGCCCGCAGCGTGTCGAGACCGTCGAGCGCCGCGGAGGCTCCTCCCGACGTGAGCACGCGCGTGAGGCCCAGCTCCCGTGCGATCTCCAGCGCCGCGCGGGGATCCGGCGTCACGTCGATCGCGCGGTGCAGCGTCACGGCCGCACCCTCCCGCACCGTGCGTGCGGCGTCGCGAAGGCGCTCCAGCGCCTGCGTGTCGAGCTCGCCCGTGGCGGTCTGCGCGCCGATCACGACGCCCGAGGCCCCGTGCGCCAGCATCCACTGCACGTCGCGCACGGTGGCCGCGATCTCCTCGGCGTCGTAATGGAACCCTCCGGCGCGGGGACGCACGAGCACGTGCACCTCAGGCCCGTCATGACCCGCCGCGTCGAGTGCGAGCTCGAGCGTCGCGGGCGACGGCGTCACCCCGCCCAGGGCGAGGGCGTGCGTCAGCTCGACGCGGGCGGCGCCGATCTGACGGGCGACGCGCACACCGGCGGCGTCCTGGACGGCGACTTCGAGGGCGAGGGGCATGGATCCATTCTTCCCGACGCCCTCCGTCGCCACGCCGCACATCCGACCTTTTCTTCGGGATCTTACTTAGTTAGGCTATCTAAGTAATGACTTCTGACGACCACGCTCCCGATCCCCTGCACGAGACCGCCACCCAGCTCCGTCTCGCCACGTTCCGCCTCGCCCGCCGACTCCGTTCGGTGCGCGCCGTCGACTCCCGCAACAGCGCGATGAGTGACGCACAGCTCGCCGTGCTCGCGGCGCTGCGCGCGCACGGCCGGCACTCGCTCACGGCGCTCGCCGAACGGGAGCGCGTCACCGCCCCCACGATGAGCGCGCTCGTGACCGGCCTCGAGGAGCAGGGCTACGCGGTGCGGATCCCGGACGGGCAGGATCGCCGCCGCGTGCACGTCGAGATCACGGAGGCGGGCGATGCCGTCGTGGTCGAGACGTTCGAGCGCCGCACCGCCCTGCTCATGGCCGAGATCACCGAGCTCGGACTGACGCCGGCGGAGCTGCGCACGCTGCACGAGGCGAGCGGCCTGATGCGGAAGCTGGCCGAGCTGTGAGCCAGATGTTCCGCTCCTTCGGGGTCTTCAACTACCGGGTCTGGTTCTTCGGCGCGATCGTCTCGAACATCGGCGGCTGGATGCAGTCGACCGCACAGGACTGGGTCGTGCTCACCGAGCTGACCCGCAACGACGCCACCGCAATGGGCGCCACGATGGCGCTGCAGTTCGGACCCCCGCTCGTGCTCGTGGCGCTGACCGGGTGGGTGGCGGATCGCTTCGACCGGCGGCGGATCCTGCTCGTCACGCAGACCACTCTCATGGTGCTCGCGCTCTGCGTCGCCGCGCTGCTGCTCACCCACGTCATGACGCTGCCGCTCATGCTCGTCTTCGCCGCATGCTTCGGCGTCACGAACGCGTTCGACGCGCCCGCGCGGCAGTCCTTCGTCTCGGACATGGTGTCGCGGGAGAACGCCTCGAACGCCGTCGCGCTCAACTCCGCCTCGTTCAACATGGCCCGCCTGATCGGCCCCGCCGTGGGCGGCATCGCGATCGTCGCCCTGGGATCCGGCTGGGTGTTCGTCGCCAACGCCGCCACCTTCCTCGCGATGATCGTCGCGCTGCTGCTCATCCGCACCCGCGAGCTCGTGCCGCGTCCGAAGAACCGGCGGGCCGGCGGGCTCCTCGTCGGGCTGCGGTATGTGCGCAGCCGTCCCGACCTCATGGTCGTGTTCGTGATGGTCTTCCTCATCGGAGCCTTCGGCATGAACTTCCCGATCTTCGCCTCGACCATGGCGCTCGAGTTCCACCGGCAGGCCGACGGCTACGGCGTGCTGAGCTCCGTGCTCGCGATCGGCTCGCTCACCGGCGCCCTTCTGGCCGCACGCCGCGACAGGGCACGGGTGCGCGTGCTGATGATCGCGGCCGGCGGCTTCGGCGTCGCCTCGATCGTCTCCGCCCAGATGCCGACGTACCTGCTGTACGCGATCGTGCTCGTGTTCGTGGGATTCTCGACGGTGACGATGCTGACGACCGCGAACGGCTACGTGCAGACGACGACGGATCCCGCGCTGCGCGGTCGCGTGCTCGCGCTCTACATGGCGGTCGTCATGGGGGCGACGCCGATCGGCGCGCCCATCGCGGGCTGGATCGCCGACACGCTCGGCCCGCGCGCGGCGATCACGGTGGGTGGGATCGCGGGGCTGCTCTCGTTCGCGATCGGCGCCGCCTGGATGATGCACTCCGGCCGGCTGCACCGCCGCGAGGACGCCCGCTTCCTGCTCACGCTCGACGAGACGAGGCCGGTCTCGGTGGTCGAGGCGATGGATCGTGCCGTGATCCCGCCGACCGTCAGCACGACCACCCCGATCACGCGTGCCACGACGCCGATCCGGACGGAGCCGGGCCGGCGCGGCGCCGACGACGCGCGCGAGGACGACGCCGGGTGAGCGCGCGCGGTGCCGGCGCGGGTCCGGACGGTGCCCCGTCGCGTCGCGCTCTGCTGCCCGCGCTCGGCGCGCTCTCGGCCTTCGGGCCGATCTCGATGGACGTGTACCTTCCGGCGCTCCCCGCGCTCGGCAGGGATCTCTCCGCGGGCGACGCCGTGGTGCAGGTCACGCTGAGCGCGTGCCTCATCGGACTCGCGCTCGGTCAGCTGCTGTGGGGCCCGATCAGCGACCGCTACGGCCGGCGCGTGCCGATGCTCTGGGCCATCGCGGGCTTCGCGCTCGCCTCGATCGCGTGCGCGGCCGCGCCGACGGTCGGAGCCCTGATCGCGGCACGGCTGCTGCAGGGCGTGTGCGGATCGGCCGGGATGGCGATCGGTCGCGCGGTCGTGCACGACGTGTACGAGGGTTCCGCGGCGATCGGCGCCTATGCGACGCTCATGGCGATCAGCGGCGTGGCGCCCGTCCTCGCCCCGCTCCTCGGCGGGGCCCTGCTCACGGTCACCGACTGGCGGGGCGTCTTCGTCGCGCTGGCGGCGATCGGCGTGGCGCTGCTGCTCACCGCAGCGCTGTGCGTCCCCGAGACGCTCCCCCGCGCAGAGCGCACGACGGGCGGGCTGGGCAGCGATCTTCGCGGCCTCGCGGCGGCGCTCTCGAACGGGCCGTTCATGGTCTTCGCCGTCACCCTGAGCCTGACCACCTGCGGGTTCTTCACGTACCTGCAGATGTCGTCGTTCGTCCTTCAGGACGAGTTCGGCATCGATGCGCAGGGCTTCGCCCTCGTCTTCGCGGTGAACGCCGTGGGGATCGTGCTGGGCACGCGTCTCAGCCGGCGCCTGGCCGCCCATGGACACGGCCGGCGGCTCGTGGTGTGGACGCTGAGCATCGGTACGATCGCGGCCGCCGCCCTGCTCCTCTCCGCACTGCTGCACGCCGCGCTGCCGTGGCTGCTCGCGCCGCTGTTCCTGCTGGTGGCCGCCCACGGCGTCAACAACCCCACGCTCACCGGACTGTCGCTCGCGCGGATCGCCCACGGCGCGGGATCCGCCTCGGCCGTGCTGGGCACGCTCGCGGCCCTGCTCGGCGCGCTCGTTCCGCCGCTGCTGTCCGGCAACGGGGTCTCCGCGGTCCTGATGGCCTCGACCATGCTCGTCGCGACCGCAGCCGCCCTCGTCGTGCTCGCGACCGCGGGGCGGCGCGCCGCACGGACGTGAGCCGCGCGGCCGAAACCGCGAAGTCCTCCTGAATCGGCCGCTGCGCACCCCGACGCGCTCCGCCGCTCGTAGCCTGGGACGGTGAGCGGATCCAGAGCGCTGCCCCGGGGGCTCGCCGCCGCGGCCGGGATCGCCGCGGCCCTGCTCGGCGTGGGCGTCGGCGAGCTCGCGGCGACCCTCGCCGCCCCGACGTCGAGCCCCTTCGCCGTCGTCGGCGGGATGCTGATCGATGCGGCCCCCGCCTGGGCGAAGGACACCGCGATCGCGTGGTTCGGCACGGGCGACAAGACGGCTCTGCTCACAGGGGTCGCGCTCGTGCTGCTCCTGATCTCCGCGCTCCTGGGCCTCGCCGAGCGGGCCAGGCCGCGGGCCGGCGTCGCGGGGTTCGTCCTGCTCGGGTTCGTCGTCGCCGTGCTCGCCCCGACGCGCGCGGATGCGGGAGCCCTGGCGTGGCTGCCCGCGCTGCTGTGCGGGATCGCTGCCGCGACCACCGTTCACCTGCTCGTGAGGGTGCTGCGGCGGACCGTCTCGACGCCGCCGCGGACGGACGGGCCTTCCCCGGTGGAGCCGCCGGAGTCCGTGGATCCTGCTCCCTCCCGGCGTCGCTTCCTCGCCTGGACGGCCGCGAGCGCCGCCGCCGGGATCCTGGCGACGGTGGCCGCGTCCGCGGGCCGTGCCGGCTCGGTGGCCGCGAACGGCGTCCGTACCGCGCTGCGGCTTCCGAAGCCGGCCGTCGCCGCTGCGCCGATCCCGGCCGCCGCGAGCTTCGACGTGCCCGGCCTCAGCCCCGTCGTCACCCCGAACGCCGACTTCTACCGGATCGACACGGCGCTCATCGTGCCGCAGGTGGATCCCGCCCAGTGGCGGCTGCGGATCCACGGGCTCGTGGCGCAGGAGGTGACGCTCACCTGGGACGAGTTGCTGTCCCTGCCGCTCGTGGAATCCGCGACGACACTCTCCTGCGTGTCGAACGAGGTCGGGGGCGACCTCATCGGGAACGCGGTCTGGCTCGGCTATCCGATCCGATCGCTGCTCGCCCGGGCGCAGCCGCGCGCCGAGGCCGACATGGTCCTCTCCACCTCGGTCGACGGCTTCACGGCCGGCACCCCGCTCGAGGCGCTCACCGACGACCGCGAGGCGCTGCTCGCGATCGGCATGAACGGATCCCCGCTTCCCGTCGAGCACGGGTTCCCCGTGCGCATGGTCGTGCCGGGGCTCTACGGCTACGTCTCCGCGACGAAGTGGGTGACGGATCTCGAAGTCACCCGCTTCGACCGCGCCCGCGCCTATTGGACCGATCGCGGCTGGTCGGAGCGCGGTCCGATCAAACTGGAATCGCGCATCGACGTGCCCCGCCCGAACGCCACGGTCGCCCCCGGCGCCACCGCGATCGCCGGGGTCGCCTGGCAGCCGCACGCGGGGGTCTCCGGCGTCGAGGTGCAGATCGACGAAGGGCCGTGGCAGCGCGCGGACCTGGCGACCGCGATCTCCGCCGACACGTGGGTGCAGTGGCGGCTCACGTGGCACGCGACGGCAGGAACGCATGCGATCCGATGTCGCGCGATCGGCGCCGACGGCACGGTGCAGACAGCCGATGCCGCTCCCCCGGCACCGGACGGCGCGACCGGTCGCCACCTGGTCACCGTGACCGTCCGGTCCTGACGCCGTCCGCGGTGCCCCGCGGTCAGGAGCCGAGCACGAAGCGGAGCTGTTCGAGCGCCCAGTCGAGCTCGGTGGCACGCACGACGATCGGCGGCGCGATGCGGATCGTCTGCCCGTGCGTGTCCTTCACCAGCACGCCCCGCTCGAGCAGTCTCTCCGCGATCTCGCGACCGGTCCCCCGGGAGGGATCGATGTCGACGCCGGCCCAGAGCCCGGCCACGCGCACCGCGGTCACGCCGTGTCCCACGAGCGCCTCGAGACCCTCCCGCAGGTGCGCGCCGAGCGCGGTGGCCCGTTCCTGGAACTCCCCGGACGCCAGCATCTCGACGGCCTGCAGCCCGACAGCTGCGGCGAGCGGATTGCCGCCGAACGTCGACCCGTGCTCCCCGGGACGGATCACCCCGAGCACGTCCTCGTCCGCCACGACGGCGGAGACCGGGAGCAGCCCGCCGCCGAGCGCCTTGCCGAGAAGGTACATGTCGGGGACGACGCCCTCGCGGTCGCAGGCGAAGGTGGTGCCGACCCGACCGAGCCCGGACTGGATCTCGTCCGCGATGAACAGCACGTTCCGCTCGTCGCAGATCTCGCGGATCCGCCGCAGGTAGCCCTCAGGCGGGATGATCACCCCGCCCTCGCCCTGGATCGGCTCGACGAGCACGGCCACCGTGTCGTCGGTGATCGCCTGCGCGATGGCCTCGGCGTCGCCGTAGGGGACCACGTCGAACCCGGGCGTGAACGGCCCGAAGCCGTCGCGCGCCGACTCGTCGTCGCTGAATCCGACGATCGTGGTGGTGCGGCCGTGGAAGTTGCCGTTCGCGACGATGATCCTGGCCGCGCCGTCGCGCACCCCCTTGACCCGGTATCCCCAGGCCCGGGCGACCTTGATCCCGGTCTCGACGGCCTCCGCACCCGTGTTCATCGGCAGGACGAGGTCCTTGCCGCACAGCTGCGCGAGCGCCGCGGCGAACGGCTCCAGGCGGTCGTTGCGGAAGGCCCGGCTGGTCAGTGCCACGCGGCCGAGCTGCTCGGTGAGCGCCGCGACGAGTGCGGGATGACGGTGGCCGAAGTTGACCGCGGAGTACGCGGCGAGCAGATCCAGGTAGCGTCGGCCGTCGACATCGGTCACCCAGGCGCCCTCGCCGCGCGCGATCGTGACCTCCAGCGGTGCGTAGTTGCGCGCGACGTGCGGCTCGGCACCCGATCCGTCCTCGGTCGTGGACTCCAGGATCCGCTCGATCTGCTCCGCGGACATCATGCGCCTCGCAGTTCCAGGGTGCAGCACTTGATCCCGCCGCCGCCGAGCAGCAGCTCGCTGAGGTCGATCATGATCGGGTTGTAGCCGCGCTCGCGCAGCTGCTTCTCGAAACCGGTCGCCCGCGGCGAGATGACGACGTTGTAGCCGTCGCTCGCGGAGTTCAACCCGAAGACCGCGCCGTCCTCGTCGGACACCAGGATCGCGTCCGGGAAGCGCTCTTCCAGGATCGCGCGGCTCGCGTCGTCGAAGGCGTGCGGGAGGTAGGCGATGTTGGCCGCAGCGGGGCCTCCGTTCTCCTCGCCGACGACGGGGTCGAGTACGGTCAGGGCCGTGTCGAGGTGGTAGAAGCGCGGGTCGACGAGCGTCAGCGTCACGACCTCGCGGCCGAAGACCTCGCTGACCTCGCGGTGGCTGTCCCCGGCCGAGCGGAAGCCCGTGCCGGCGAGGATCACGTCGCCGGCGAGCAGGAAGTCGCCCTCGCCCTCGTTGATCTCCTTCGGCATCACGGTGTCGAAGCCGTTCGCGCGGAACCATTCCGCGAAGGCGGGCGACTCGCCCTGCCGCTGCGCGTAGTAGAACGAGGGGACGTAGGCGCGTCCGCCGATCACGAAGCCGCCGTTCGCGGTGTAGACCATGTCGGGGTAGCCGGCGAGCGGCTCGATGAGCTCGACCTCGTGGCCCAGTTCGAGGTAGAGGTCGTACAGCTTCTGCCACTGCGCCACGGCCTTGGCCGTATCGGTCGGGTTCGCGGGCTCCATCCACGGGTTGATGCTGTAGTTCACCGTGAAGTGCTCCGGCTTGCACATCAGGTATCGGCGGTGGTGGGCGGTGCGGGCGGGGACGGTGGTGACCTCGGGCGTCGACATGAAGCTCCTCAGCGGATGCAGGTGCGGCGGACGCTGTCCAGGGGCCCGGCGGTCCTTCGATCCCACGCATCGGCGGATGCGCGGAGAAGATGCGACACGGGCACGCCGTCGTCCATTGTCGCACTCCCGGCGGGGCGGGGCCAGTTCCCGTGCCGGACGCCGCCGGCACCTCAGCCGGGCAGCACCAGCCCGGCCGCCATCTCGCCGCTGTCGGAGTAGAGGGTTCCGGTACCCGTGCCGCGGACGCCGGAACCTCAGATGACCGCGGCGCTCCAGGGATCCGGGTTACCCAACCGAACCTAAGGGCGCATGATAGTGGAATGAGACCCAGAGCCTGTCTGTACGTGCGCCTGTCCCAGGAGTCAGAGCGCAGCACCTCGATCGCCGGCCAGCACGAGGACCTGGACCTGCTCGCCCTCCAGGAGGGCTGGGACGTGGTCGCGAGGTTCGAGGACAACGGGCTGTCTGGCGGCAAGGAGCGAGCCAACGCGAGAGCCGCCCTCCAGATGATCGTGGACGGCAAGGCCGACGTGCTCGCGGTGTACGCCTATGACAGGTGGTCCCGCATGGGCATCGAGAAGGCAGCCGAGCTCATCGGGGCGATCAACGCGAGGAAGCGCGCAGGGCGGCCCGCGCTGTTCATCGCGCAGAGGGAGGGCATCAGGAGCGACCAGGAGGACTGGGAGCTGCGAGTCGCATTCTCCGCCGACCTCGCCAAGAGGGAGCGAGACAGGATGGTCGCAAGGACCACAGCCAGCCTGAACAGACTGCGGAACTCGGGCAGGTTCGCAGGCGGCGTCGTGGGCTTCGGGTACAGGCCAGCCGACAACCCCGAGGGGCCCGGGAGGACGCTGGTGCTCAGCCCGTTCGAGGCCGCCACCGTGCAGGAGGTCGCCGGCAGGATCATCAAGGGCGAATCGCTGGTGGCGATCGCGAGGGACCTCACAGAGCGCGGGGTCGCCAGGACGCGGAGCCCGTACAGGTCGGCGCTCATCCACGAACGCGACCCCGAGGGTCTAGACAGAGGCAGGTGGGACCAGTCCAACGTGCAGGCCCTGTGGTCGGGGCAGTCGCTGCTGGGCAGGGTGACCAACAAGGGCGAGGTCGTCCGGGACGAGCGCGGGGTCCCGATCACGCCGTTCCCACCCATCATCACGCTTGACCAGCACGGGGCGATCCTCGCGCGCTTCGGGCAGTCGAGAGGCATGCAGAAGCGCCGGCGCGCCAAGCGTCTGGCGTCGGGACTCATACTGTGTGGGGTATGTGGCGGGCGCATGTACGCCAAAGCGACGAAGGGCGGCGACTACTACGCTTGCTCGGCCTCCGCGCGAGGCGTCGTGTGTGCCCAACCGAGAATGAAGGCCGACATCGTGGACGAGCTGATTGAGAAGCACTACCTCAGGAACTACGGCGAGCTGCCAGAAGCGATCACCATCGAGCACTCGAAGCCCCAGGGCGCGCTGGAGCTCGCGGAAGTGGCCGAGGCGATCGACGCTACAGCCGGCCAGTTCAGGGACCCCACGGCGGACCGTGCGGCCCTGCTGGCCCGCCTGGACGCACTCCAGGCCAGGAGGGCCGAGCTGGAGGCGATGCCTCTGGAGACCACCAGCGAAGTGAAACTCACAGGGAAGACAGTCGGGCAGGCCTGGGCCGACGCCGACCTCGACCGCAGGCGCGAGCTGCTGAGTAAGGTCTACGAGGCCTGGGAGGTCATGCCGCTGGAGAAGGGCAAACCGCGCAACAGGAGCAAGCCGTGGGACAGGCTCAACTGGGTGGCCCGCGACGTCGAGGGCTGGGACGAGTACCCCGTCTAGCGGGAGGTCCGTGGGGGTTGCGACTCAGGGGCGTCGGCTTGGCGACGACCGCGGCACAGTCGATGACAGCAAGCGCCACACCGACCCCACCACGGAGGACACCATGGACAAGCACTTCACCACCATTGCCAAGGCACTCGACGCGATCCTCGCGGAAAGCGCCGAGCAGACGGGCGACGAGCTCACCGAGACCCTGGAGCGCGTCAACGCGGTCATCGGGCAGGCGCGCGGCATCAAGCAGGCCCACGCCCGCGCGATCCGCAACGCCCAGTCGAAGAAGTCGGCGGCCAAGCGCAAGGCGAAGATCGACGCAGCGCTCGCCCTCTACGAGGAGGCACAGAAGAGCGCCTGAACGCCGCCGACGGAACGAGAAAGACCCCTTGAGCGATTCGCTCAGGGGGTCTTCGTCGTCTAAGGCTTGCCCAGGTCTCGTGTGGGCTCGGTGGGCCTCACAGAACCCGTTCGGAGGGGCCTTGCAAGGGCGGGCCCATTTGAGGAGCCCACAGGCTCACCGGGCGAGGCGCGCCCGCGCACGCTCGCGGAGCAGCCAGCGGCACGCCGGGCAGCCGTGGATGGGATGGTTCGGGCGGCAGATTCCGGCGTGAGTTGGGACGAGCCCAGCGGGCATGGCGGCTCGCGCCGCGGGGGCGGAGAACGCAGGCTCAGGCACGGGCGACCTCCGGGAACAGGGCGCGGAAGAAGTCGAGGCGGTCGGGGTGGGCCTCGGCCAGCCACTCGAAGGGGTCGCGGTCGAACTTGCCGCCCGGGCCGCGGTTGCAGTCCGGGCAAGACGGGCAGAGGTTCGACGGGTCATCGGCGCCACCGCGCGCGACGGGGACGAAGTGGTCCACGTCGCGATCGCCAGGGCCGATGGGCCGGAGGCAGTACGCGCAACGGTCGGGGTCTAGCCCACGGTCGCGCCACTCGGCGGCGCGCATCGTCCAGCGCTTAAGCGCGTGCTGGCGGTTGCTACAGCCATTCCGTGTGCAGTAGCTTTGCCGGCCATCGGTGCTGTTATAGGCACGCGAGAAGGCTTCCTTCGGCAAGATCTCTCCGCAGAGCCGACAAGCCTTGCCCGCAGGCCTTAGCCGGGCGAAGTCGTCGTCGGCGTGGGCGCTGCTGCGGCTACGGCGCTTCGCGAGGTCGGCGCGCTTGTGTTGCCGCCTGGCCTTCGATGCAGCCAACTTGCACGCGGCGCACGCGCTCTCGCCGCGGCGACGATGTGCCTGATAGCCCGCATCCGTACCGCAGCGGGGGTCCGCGGTCGGAGGGAGCTTGTCAGCGGTCGAGGCGGGCATCGTTGTCCCTCTCGGCGTCGGCGCGGGCGCGGCGCTTCTGGCGCCTGGCGGCGCGGTGCGCGAGCTGCTGGTCAAGGCGGGCGCGGATGATCTCGGCCTGCCAGGGGTGCTCGGCGGACTCCAGCATCTCGCGGAGCCGGACGAAGGAGCTGATCTTGCCGACCTCGTGGCGGAAGATCGCGCGGCGACGGTCATGCTGCTTCTTGAAGTACCAGGCGCGGCGCTCGGCGGCGGTGGGCTCGGGGTAGACGGTCACGCGAAGACCCCGATCAGGCCAAGGACGAGGAAGGCGAAGGAGAGGATCGCCGGGACGGCGTGGGCGCGGAGAACGCGGAGGATGGTGACGGACATAGGTTGCAGCTCCTGAAACAGAGAAAGCCGGCCAGCCCAGGCGCCGCTGCAACTCGGCACCCGGACTGACCGGCTGGTTTGGGGGCGCGCCTTGTGAGGTTGCAGGCTCTGGCGCAGCGACACGGATGATCGTGCCGCGAGATTGGGCGGGGGGAGTGAGCCCCCGCGAAGTTCATGGGATCGGGTTAGAGACCCAGGCGGGCGCGGTCCTCCGCGGAGAGCAGAGCGACGGCGGCGTCGAACTCGGCCTTCTTCCGCGCGAGCGAGCGGCGCTGTGACGCCCTGACGGCCTCGCGGCCATGCTCGGTCGAGCGGTACTCGCGGAACACGTCCGCGTGGCAAGGGCGGCAATAGGCGCCGCGCCCGTCCGGGCGGGACCGGTTGCGGGGGAAGTCGGCGACCGGCTTCAGCGCGCCGCAGCGGGGACAGGTCTTCTCGAACTGCACGACGTCGGCGGTCACTCGGCGCCCTCCTGGGCCTTCTTGGCCTGGGCCTTCATCAGTGCCAGGCGGCTCGCGGACTTGGGGACCGAAGCACCCTCGCGGCGGCGGCGAGCGCGGTCATCGCGGATGGTGCGATTGATCTGGGCCAGCATGCCGCTGTAGGAGGCGATGATTCGGGACTCCAGGGCGCCCGAGGCCTTGAGCTGTGCGTCGGCCTGGTCGGCGACGGCGCGGGCAAGACTGATGATGCCGGCCATGCGGTCCTCGGACATCACGGGGTCCGAGGCGATGACAGTTTCGAGATCGTCGCGGAGAGTCATGATGCAGCTCCATCCTGGGCGCCCACAGCATGCGCGTGGCGCAGCAGGAGGGAGAGCGTCTGGGCGTACTCCTCCGGCTTCTTCGCCTGGGCCAGCATGCCGAACGGGGGCGCGTAGGCGATGGTCGGGACGAGCGAGCGGAGCGCGCTCGTGATCTTGCGGAGCTGGGCGGCTTCGCCCGCGGGTGACCCGGCCTCCGAGCGCAGGCGGGAGAGCTCTTGTTCCGCGGCGGCGAGCGTGCGGTCTGCGAGGTCGGCGCGACTCTTGAGGTCATCTCGCTCAGCGGTCACCTGAGCCAGCCGGCGCTCAAGCAGCGCGACCCGGCCATTTGAGAAGAGAGCCATAGGGGGCCTCCTAGAGGTTTTGTACTGGGAAACGGAGCCCCCAGGATTTGAAATCGCGCGCACACGTTTAGACGGTTGCCGGGAGAAGTGCCGGAGGGCGAGCCACCGTGGGATTCACCCCGCTACCCCGGGGGCGCGAAGTATGTAGGCCGGCGAGCCCGTCAGCTGGTGATGCAGCTACTCGCCGGCCTGAGCCGGTCACCGCGGGTAACGACTCCCGCGCACCGACGCTTGACCGCGCCCGAAGGACAGCAGGCCGCCAAGCCTCCGCGGCTGGAACCTCATGACAGTGGAGGCCGCGGAGCAGTGGGCTGACCCCCGGCGAAGAGGGCCAGCCCGGCTGAGTCACCTACTCAGCGGAGGTCTCGGCTTACGCCGCGGTGCCGACCTTCACGATCGACGCCGGGGCGAAGATGTCGAAGGAGAAGCGGCCCTCGACCAGCACGTTGGCCTCGTTGAGGGCCTTGCGAGTGAGCGTGTCCCACTCGTAGATCATGCCGATCTTGTCGGTCGAGATGCCGACGCGGCTTGAGTCGAGGACCAGGGCCGTCTTCGCCGGCAGGCCGGTCACGATGACCGGGTGCAGGCCGTTGAGGCGGCTGTCCTCGGCGTTGCGGTACAGGTAGTTGCCCGCGGTGTCCTTCGCGAGAAGGATCGCGTCGTAGTCCGCGCGCGAGATGAGCAGCACGTCCGGGCTGTAGCCCAGGTCGGACGCCTTGGCGGCGCCGAGGTAGATGCTGTCCATCGCGTTGCCCTGGAAGGCCTGCACGGTAGCGCCGGAGGCACCAGCGAAGGCGGCGACACCGAGCGCGGTCACCTTCTGGAAGATACCGTCGCCGAGCTCGTTCTGGACGAACTGCTGAAGGTTCTCGTTATCGCGGAGCGTGTACTTATCGATGTACTCGGACTCGTGCGCGACCACGTCCAGCTCATTGTCGACGCTCACCAGGGTGAAGACCGACGTCGGCTTCTGGGCTCCGGGCTCCACGACCGCCGCATTGTTGGTGCGCACGGTCTGGCGCAGGTAGCTGTACTTCGGGGACGTGCGCTTGACGACCGGCAGGACGTTCAGCAGGCCGAGGTTGGCACCAGGCTTGCCGAGCGCAACAGGGCGCTGGTCGAGCACGACCTGCGTGGCCGAGCTCCCGGGGGCGACGAGCGCCTTCGCGCCGTCAGCGCCACCGGCGCGGATCGTGCGCTTCAGCGCCTCGGGCGTCAGGTAGCCCTTGGTGAGCACGCCTGCCTCGTCGTTGAAGTCGCCGTCGTAGACGGGCTCCGAGAACGGGGCGGTGCGGTCAGCCGCGGCCTCTCCGCGGGAGATGAGGCCCTTGAGCTCGACGATGCGAGCGGAGTCCTTCTCCATCTCGGCGGCCTCAGCCTCCGAGAGCGCGCGGTTGCCGGCCTTCACGCCGGCGATGATTGCGGTGTTCTTCGCCACGAGGGTGGCGAGCTCCTGCTTGGGGTCCATAATGGGTGCTCCTTGAGTAGGAATCAGTGCGACCAGCTGGTCGCGGAGATTGCCGTCAAGAGCGGACTGGGCACACCCGGCTAGCGGTCCCTCTCGGCTCCTGCCGCTCGGGGATCGATCGATGCTGGGGTGTCAGCTGGCCTTGGGACCTCGGCGACCGCGACCCTCCTGGGCCCTCGGTCGCCGCGTCCGTGGCGAGGTTGCGCCGCAGGTTCCCCGGTGCTGATCGAGCGATGGGGCTACTGCGCTGTAGGAGCGAGCGGCGGAGGCCGCCTCTCTCGCTCCATAGTTATATAGAACCTTGCGCGTACGGGGCGGGGCCGGCGCCGCCGAGCAGACGACCCCGCCCTCGCCGTCAGGCCGCCAGGTTCTCTTCAGCCGTGTTCAGCCGCTGGAGGCCGTCCTGGAGCTCGTGGAGAAAGAGCGCGCGAGCCGCCACGCCCTCCCAGTTGACGTGGTCGATCTCCTCCTGGAGCCCCGAGCGCTGCCGGTAGTGGACATGCGCGAGAGTCACCACCTGGGCGTCAGTGAGCATCGGCAGGTAGGGGCGGTCCACAACCGCCGAGGGGAGCCCGTAGCCCGCAAGCGCCGCGCGGAGCTGGAGGAGGGCGCTAGCGCGCATCTCGCGGTAGTACGCGGCGTCGAGGCGGCTGGGGTGACGGTGGATGCGAGGGCTGTCGTCCTCGCGGTTGCGAGCGGTCATCAGGCGGTCTCCTTGAGAGTCGGACCAGCAAGAGGGCCGGTCGAGGTATTGAGGTCCATGTGGAAGTCGGGACGCTCGGGCGCCTCAGGAGCAGGCGCGTCCGGCAGCGAGTCCCAGCGGCGCGCGCGGTAGCGACCCCCAGGGCGCGTCACGTGGAAGTGAACGCCCACCGAGCCGAGGCTGTCGGCCTTGCGGCCCAGCCAGGAACCCATGCGCCCGGTGTCGCTAGGGAACCACTGCGCGCGGTCGAGAGCGGCGGAGTCGAGGCCGTAGAGGTCCTCGGCCACGTCGCGGAGCGCCTGCAGGAGCGCGTCGTTGGACAGCTCGCCGCCCTCAGGGCGCTGCTTGACGAACTCGTAGACCACGCGAGCGAAGCGGTCCTCCTCGGCGGCGGCCTGGAGCGTGTCGCGGCGCTCGGCCAGCATGGACTCCTCGTAGGACCCGCCGGTCGCGAGGTCGAGCGAGCGCGCAAGAGCGCGGATCTCACGAGGACGCACCGGCTCACCCGAGGCGAGCAGAGCGTCCATGACGTCCAGCGCCCGCGGAAGCCCGCGCAGCGCGGTCACCACGTCGTCCAGGAGGTCCGCGAAGATCGCAGGGGCCCAGGCCTCGAACTGCTGGTTGAGGCGATCGCCGAGCGGAGGACGAGTCGGCGAGACGGTCCAGATGCGGTTGCGGAGGTCATCGCGGAAGCCAGCCGGCGTGCCCGACGCGGTGATGAGCAGAGGGCGCTTGCCCGCGGTCGTGGTGGTGCCCCGAGTCTCGTACAGCTTCTGCGTGCGGAACGAGGCGCCGGTGATGACCTGCTTCATCGCCTGGTGCTGAGACGGCGAGATGGACTCAACGTCATCGAAGGCGAGGATGGGCGACTGGTGCATGAGGCTGCCCCAGGCGCGCTCGGTGGTGGGAAAGTCGCCGCCGATGCCCCCGAGGTCCGGATCAGCCGGATGCAGGAAGCGGAGGAGCATCGAGCTGCGGAGCGACTTGCCCATCTGCGTGGTCGCCACGAACATGAGGCCCTGCTGCGTCCAGTGAGGGAAGTAGGTGCTCATCAGCCAGAGCCACGTCAGGTGCCAGTCGCGGTCGTCCAGAGCGAGCACGTCGCGGAACCAGGCCTTAGCCTCGCCAGGAGCCACGCCGTCAGGACGCCCCGGCTCAGGCAGCGGCTGGAACGCGGGGTCCCGATGCCACAGCGGCGCCGCCTCGAAGGGGCCGCCCTCATCGCGAGGGTCGTAGACGAGCCAGCCGAGAGGGCTGATGTGGACCATCTTGCCGACGTGGCGGTCCCCGAGGTCCACCAGGACGCGGGGCTCACCGTCCGCCCCGGAGTACTGGTAGACGCGAGTGGCAACGCGAACCGGCTCCGCGAAGCGCGCGACCTTGCGAGCGTGCGCCTTGGCCATGTCGTAGACGACCTGCGCCCGACCGTAGAGGCTCACGCCGCCCTGGTCCAGGAGGTCCATCCAGTCGTAGACGCCCGCGGCGAGAGGCTCGGCGACCTGAGGGCGCACCGGATCGGTGGGGACGATGACGTACTCGCCGTCAGTCGTCCAGCCGAACGCGTAGCCGGTCGCGACCGCGGCGAAGTCGGCGGAACCGACGCTCACCGGTTGGACCCAGCGAGCCCGAGCCGAGCGGACTGCTCGTTGGAGAGGTTCAGCGTGGGATACACGCCGACCAGGTCCACGAGGTCCGCGGAGACCGGGGCCCCGGTGTGGTCGACGAAGTCAGGCCCGCCGTCCTCGCCCCAAAGCGCGAGGTAGTCGGGACCGAGGAGGCTGTCGTTGGTCACCCCCTCGCCGCGCGCGTCGTGGCGAAGGGTGTAGGTCGTAGGGTGCTGGCCGGCGCCGACGCCCCAGGCGAGGCGGTAGTGACGGTAGCTCAGCGGCAGGTGGGCCGGAGCGGCCCAGAGGAGCGGAAGCAGGGCCAGGCGGTTCTCACCGGCAGGCAGCTTCTTGATGACGACCCCGTTGGCGCGAGTGTGCAGGCGGACGAAGAAGGCCCGAGAGCCGTCAGGATCGACCGTGGCCTGCTGGACCGCGAGGTATGGACGCGGAGCGAGGAGAGTTGCGGACATGCGAAATGACTCCTTGATGAGGAGACGGTGCTGACATGCGCGTCAGCAGGTGGCCATGACGGCCGGAAGGTCCGCCCGAGTGGGCGGCGTCGATGACGGTAGCGCGGGTTCTCAGTTTCGCCCGTCGCTCCCGGGGAACTCATAGGTTCAGGGGCTGCCGGAAGGCCCGGAGAGGGGGAGTGTCAATAGTGTAAATACGGTCCCGGAGGCGTCATAGGTGTCATGGCGGCCCCGGATGCCAATGATTGCAAGGCGTCGGGCTATGACACCTTGTATGACACCTTGGCCGTTTCGAAGGTGTCATGGCCAGGTTTGAGGGGCGTCATGTCACAGACTTGCCCTGAGCCTCAGATCACGTGCCTGAAGGTGTCGTCGGGGTTGCCGTACCGGTGCGCGGTGATCGCGATCGCCTGCTCCCGCAGGAACGGCAGCAGCTCGATCCGACCGGCGGTCGTCACCTCGCCCGCGTGGATCGCGAGATCGGGATCCCCCTGCACGCGCGCGGCGAGCGCGGCGTGGAGGGCCGCGACGTCGGCGGCGGCGCCCACGATCCGGACCCGTCCTGGCCGTTCCTCGGCGGGAGGAACCTGCGGATCCGTGCCCTCCTCGACCGCACCCGCAGGATCGAAGCGCTGCATCCACTCCTCGTCGCTCTCGACGAAGACCGGGATCTCCGCGTCGCCCAGCACGCGCCGAACGCCCGCGGGCAGGCCCGCCGGAACCGAGAGCGTGAAGGCGCCCCCTGCGCGGATCGCCGCGATCGTGACGCGCAGCAGCTCGCGCAGCGGCGTCTCGCCCGTGGCGCGCACGGCGACGGGCACAGAGCGGTAGCGGAAGAGATTGCGCTCGACGCCGAGCCGCGAGACGTCGCGGACGCGCCCGAACTCCCTGTCCCAGGCGAGCGCGTCGCTCAGCGCCGCGCGCCGCAGCCACTCGAACGCCGTGTAGTCCAGCGACGGCTGAGCCGACTCGATGAGCGCCGTGATCCGGGTGTCGAGACCGCGCAGATGCAGGGTCGTGGATCCGTGCCCCCCGGTATCCCGCCAGGATCCGAGGCCGATGAGATGGTTAGGGCCGCCGGCCTTCGCGCCGGTGCCGACGGAGGAACGCTTCCAGCCGCCGAAGGGCTGACGCTGCACGATCGCGCCGGTGATCCCGCGGTTGACGTACAGGTTGCCCGCCTGCACCCGCTCCAGCCACATCGCGAGGTCGTCCGGATTCTGCGTGTGCAGTCCGGCGGTGAGGCCGTAGTCGACCGCGTTCTGCAGCTCGATCGCGTGCGCGAGAGTCGGCGCGTGCATGATGCCGAGCACGGGGCCGAAGAACTCCTCACGGTGGAAGCGCGATCCGCTCTGCACGCCGGTGCGGATCCCCGGCGTCCACAGCCGGCCGCCCGAGTCCTCGACGAGGCGGGGCTTCAGCACCCACTTCTCACCCGCGTCCAGTTCTGTGAGCGCCCAGCGCAGCTTGCCCTCCGGCACCTCGATCACCGGTCCGACCTCGGCGCGCGGATCCTCCGGCCACCCGACGCGCATCGACCGGGTCGCGTCGACGAGCTGCCGGGCGAAGCGTCGGGACCGCCCCACGGGGCCGACCAGGATCGCGAGGGAGGCCGCAGAGCACTTCTGCCCCGCGTGGCCGAAGGCGCTCTTGACGAGATCGGCGACGGCGAGGTCGAGGTCGGCCGAGGGCGTGACGACGAGCGCGTTCTTCCCGCTCGTCTCGGCCTGCAGCGGCAGGTCGTGCCGCCAGCGACGGAAGAGCGCGGCGGTGTCCCAGGATCCGGTGAGGATCACCCGGTCGACGCCGCCGTGTGAGATGAGGGCCTGCCCGAGCGCACCCTCCTCGATGTCGACGAGCGCGAGGAGGTCGCGCGGGATGCCGGCGTCCCACAGCGCCGCCGCGATCACGGCGGCCGAGCGGCGCGCCTGCGGTGCGGGTTTGAACACGACACCGGATCCGGCGGCGAGCGCCGCGAGCACTCCGCCCGCCGGGATCGCGAGCGGGAAGTTCCAGGGCGGTGCGACGACCGTCACCCGCGACGGCACGAAGGCGGCGCCCGGCACGGCGTCGAGCTCTCGGGCCTTCGCGGCGTAGTACTTCGCGAAGTCGACGGCCTCGCTCACCTCGACGTCGCCCTCCGAGAGCACCTTGCCCGTCTCGGCGGCGGCGACCTCGATCAGCTCGGCGCGACGGGAGTCGAGCACCGCCGCGACGCGCAGGAGGACCTCTGCTCGTTCGCCGGCGGGTCTCGCACCCCACGGCTCCGCGGCGGCACGGACGCGCGCGAGCGTCTCGTCGAGCACGGCCGGGTCGTCGATGCGCGCGCTGCGCAGGATCCCCTCCCCGGCGGTCGACCCGGGGATCCGCGCGAGGATCTCCCGCGCCCACTCCCGGTTGGCGGGGAGGGCGGGATCGCTGTCCTGCGTATTGCGGAACCCGGGTGCCCCCTGGGCGACGGAGGCCACGTCCTCGCGATGCGCGAACACCGCCGTCTCGACGAACGTGTCGTCGCGGTCGACAGGACGGCCGATGCCCAGCACCGCCTGCGTCAGCGCGCCGTCGCCGTCGTCCGCGTCCTCGGCGCGGACGACGGACTCGTGCACGGGTGCGCGCCGGTCCTGCCGCCGTCGCGGGCCGACAGCCAGCGACGGATCGGCGGAGCGTTCGAGCGACGCCGCGAACCGCCCCACCTCGCGATCGAGCAGATCCTCGTCGTCGTGCAGCCGGAACGCCGCCGAGAGGAAGTTCTCGCTCGACGCGTTCTCCTCGAGGCGGCGCACGAGGTAGCTGATCGCCACGTCGAACTCGCGCGGCCGGACGACTGGTACGTACAGCAGCACGTGCCCGACCTCCCGGCCCACGGCCTCGACCTGCCCCTGGGCCATGCCGAGCAGCATCTCGAACTCGATGGGACCGGGTGCCCCGGACGTCGGATCCGGCCGCACTCCGCGGTCGCCGGCGAGCAACCAGGCGTAGGCGATGTCGAAGAGGTTGTGGCCGGCGATGCCGATCCGCACGGCGCGCAGGGACTCGGGCGTGAGCGCCTCGTCCAGGCAGCGCAGGTAGTTGGCGTCCGTGTCGACCTTCGCGTCATAGGGCGCGGGGGTCCACCCGTGCATCGCCGCCTCGACGCGCTCCATCGCGAGATTGGCACCCTTGACGAGCCGGATCTTGATCGGCGCGCCGCCGTGGTCGACCCGGTCCTTGGCCCAGGCGGTCAGCTCCCGCAGGGCAGGCAGCGCGTCGGGCAGATACGCCTGCAGAACGATGCCCGCCTCGAGGCCCTGCAGCCGCGGATCCTCGAGGATCCGCGTGAACACCGCGATCGTCAGGTCGAGATCGCGGTACTCCTCCATGTCGAGGTTGATGAAGGTGGGGGTGCGCTTGGCGGCGGAAGAGCCGAAGGGATCCTGCGCCGCCGACAGGTACAGCGGCAGCAGCCGTTCGGCGACCTGTTGCACGACGTCGTCGAAGGCCCACATCGAGATGCGACTGACCACGGCGGAGACCTTGACCGAGACGTAGTCGACGTCGTCCCGGCGGATGAGGTCGTGGATCCCTTCGAGGCGGCGCTGCGCCTCCTCCTCGCCGAGCACGGCCTCGCCGAGCAGGTTGAGGTTGAGGCGGGCGCCGTGCGCGCGGAGCTTCGCGAGCGCCGGTCCCAGCTTCTCCGGTCGCGCGTCGGCGACGAGGTGCCCGACCATCTCCCGCAGCACCGAGCGGGCGATCGGGACGGTGGGTGCCGGCAGCGCCGGGGCGACGACCCCTCCCGCCCGGACGGCGGCCCGCAGGTACCAGGGTAGGAAGCCGGGGGCGAGCGGCGCCACCCGGTGCAGATTGCCCGCCGCGGCGCCGAGGCTCTCCGGGCGCATCACGCCGTCGACGAACCCGAGCGTGAACGGCAGTCCGTTCGGGTCCTGCAGCACTCCGGCGAGGCGCTCGGCGGCCGGATCCGCGTGCGCCTCGGATGCCTCCTCGATCCAGCGCTGGGCGAGGTCGACGGCACTGCGTGCCCGAGCGGTCTCCTCGTCGTTCAGCCACTGCGGCATCGGCATCGCCTCTCTTCTGCGCCCGGGATCCCGGCGGGAACCCACTCTTCCCAGCATGCCGCCGCGCAGCACGGTGAGGGCCGAGGCACGCCCTCCGAAGCCGGGAGAGGGATCGGATCCCGCGCTCAGGCGCTCCAGACGCTCGGCGCGGGAGCCTTCGTGGGCGGCAGCGCCGAGGCGGCGGCCCAGTCGTGGATCCAGTCCTCGACGCCCGGCACGTCGTCCGGCTTGCCGAGGGCGCCGAAGAACTCGTCGTGGGAGACGGTGCCGCCCGTGCGGCGCAGCATGCGCGCGCGGACGATCGCCCTGGCGCAGACCTCGCCGTCCACGACGGCGCGGTGCTCGAGGAAGAGCGCCTTGTCGTCGTGCCCGATGAAGCGGGACTCGACGTCGAAACGCTCCCAGAGCTCGAGGGACTTGCGGAACGTGACCGTCTCGTTCGACACGACCGCGTACCAACCGCGGTCCTTCATGGCATCGAAGAGGCCCGTGCGGATCAGCAGATCCCAGCGTCCGAGGTCGAACAGCGAGAGATAGCGCCCGTTGTTCATGTGCCGCAGGATGTCGATGTCGGTCGGCAGGGTCGTGAGCCGGATCCGGCCGACGGCCGTCGCCGCGAGGGTGTCGCCCTTTCGCGCCTTGCGACGGGCGGAGAGGAACACGAGCAGGGTGCGCCAGATCACATTCACACGAGGAGCGTAGTGAATCCGGCATGGATCACGAGGATCGGTTGTCGGATTCGCACAGTCGCGTTCGGCCCGGAAACGCCCCGGAAACAGACGGTCCCCGTCGATTTCGCGTCCGCGCACCGCGCGCGTAGAGTCACGATCATGAGCGCCGATGCCCTTGTCTCCGTCACCGTCCGGCCCGTTCGCGATGTGGATGCCGAAGCGCTCGGCCGCGTGCACGCGAAGTGCTGGCACGAGACCTACGACCACCTCATCAGCACGGCCACGCTCGAGGCGGTCTCGCCGAAGCGTCTGGCCGAGCTGTGGACGCACTGGGCCTCGCAGGGCCCCGAGTACCGCATGAGCGCGGCGCTCGTCGACGGAGAGATCGTCGGATTCGTGGGATCCGGTCCCGCTCGCGACGACGACCCGCCCGCAGAGCGCGAGCTCTACTTCATCTACCTGCTCGACGCCTGGCACGGCACGGGGATCGGCCAGCGGCTGTTCGACGCGGCCGTGCACGCCGACGAGACCTGCTACCTCTGGGTCGCCGAGGATAACCCCCGCGCGCACCGCTTCTACGTGCGCAACGGCTTCGGTCTCGACGGGGCCGTGCAGGTGGAGCCCTTCCTCGGCGAGACGATCGAAGAGGTCCGCTTCGTCCGCTGATCCGGAGCGCTGATCCGGAGTGCTGATCCGGGCCGCCGAGATGGCGGACCCGGGTCAGCGACCGGAGACGTTGCCGAAGATCTTCGCGATCGGGGCGAGCACGAGCGGACGGGCGGCGATCCAGCCGATCGCGATCACCGCGAGCGAGGCGAGGAAGACCCAGAACCCGGTCCACGTCACCGCGTCCTGCAGCGCGTACATGTGGTTCAGGTTGCGCAGCATGCCGGTGAGCAGCACGAGCGCGACGTGCACCACGATGAACAGCACGAAGAACAGCATGGTCGGGAAGTGCAGGGCACGCGCCCACTCGATCGGGTAGGCCTTCGACAGCCGTTCCGCCTTCTTCGGCCACAGTCCCGACATCCGGAAGCCCGTGACGATCGCGAGCGGCGCCGCGAGGAACACGATGGTGAAGTACGCGATCTGCTGCAGGCTGTTGTAGTTGACCCAGCCGTTCTCCGTCGGCCAGTCGAACGAGACGTACTGGAGCGCCGCGGACAGCGCGTTCGGGAACACGGCCCAACTCGTCGGCACGATCCGCGCCCACTGATCGGTGACGAAGAGCAGCACGACGAAGACCACGCCGTTCACGATCCAGATCAGATCGAGCGCCTGATGGAACCAGAGCGTAAGGCTGATCTTGCCCTTCTGGTTCCGCCGTGGCGTCCAGAACACGGTCGGACGCTTCTCGTGGCGGACCTGGGTTCCCGATCGGATGATGAGCGTCATCAGGAAGACGTTGAAGAAGTGCTGCCAGCCGACCCAGGCCGGGAAGCCCGGCGCGACGTGGACCGCGGGCTCGTACTCGCCGGGGAATGCGGCGAGGAAGTCCTGCATGAACGGCAGGCTGAGGAACGCGCGCACGAGGGCGATCGCGGCGCCGGCGAGGACCGCCACGGCTGCGGCGCCGAGGAGTCCGCCGATCGCCTGCGGCCAGGTCGCACGACGGGTCGTCTCCTCCGCGGCGGGGATGTGGCGCGGAGCCGATCCGTTCCACACCGTGCGGGTGAACGGGAGCGGCGCGGACACGTCGGGGCGCCGGACCAGAGCCGTCTCCGCCTCGGTCGGCGCGATGGCGACGGCCGTCCCCTCTGTCGCCCCGGCTGCGAGCACGCTCGCTGCGACCACGGCGGCCGTCCCGGCCGGAGGCCAGGGCTCGCCCCCGACGACGCGCGGCAGACCGCGGCGCAGGACCGATCCGG
>NZ_CAMFHZ010000011.1 GCF_945952435.1 uncultured Microbacterium sp. | reverse complement strand
TGCTGCCAGAGCAGGACGCCGCCATTGGCGGGGTCGTAGATGTGCGCGCCGAGGATACGGTCGGCGGCGGCGGCCAGCATCGCGGCGGCCAGCACCGGGAACGCCATCAGGACGAGCAGGCTCGTGATGAGGGTGTTCCAGGAGAAGATCGGCATGCGCCACATGGTCATGCCCGGAGCACGCATCGTGATGATCGTGGTGATGAAGTTCACCGCGCCGAGGATCGTTCCGAAGCCGGAGATGCCCAGACCCATCATCCAGAGGTTCCCACCGGCGCCCGGCGTGAACGAGGCGCTCGCGAGCGGCTGGTACGCGAACCAGCCGAAGGAGGCGGCGCCCTGCGGGGTGAGGAATCCGGCGACCGCGATCGTCGAGCCGAAGAGGAACAGCCAGAACGCGAAGGCGTTCAGACGCGGGAACGCGACGTCGGGCGCGCCGATCTGCAGCGGCAGGATCGCGTTCGCGAAACCCGCGAACAACGGCGTCGCGAACATGAGCAGCATGATCGTGCCGTGCATCGTGAAGAGCTGGTTGTACTGCTCCTTGGTCGGCACGATCTGCATGCCCGGAGAGAACAGCTCTGCGCGGATGATGAGCGCCATCACGCCGCCGAGGAGGAAGAACATCACCGAGGCGATGAGGTACATGTACCCGATCGTCTTGTGGTCGGTGGAGGTGATCCACTTGACGACGATGTTGCCCTTCTGCTCGACGCGGGTCGAGCTGAGCAGCGCCGCCTGCCGCGGCGGGATCGTCGTGGGGCGGGCTCCGGCCTCCGAGGTCCCGGGAAGAGTGCTCGTCATTCTGATTACTTCGCTTCCGGTTCGGTCTCGTTCTTCCCGGTGGTGCCGGGAAGGTTGTTGAGGCGGTCGTAGGCGTTCGTGATGTCGCCCGTGTTGCCCTCGTCGTGCAGCTTCGTGAGGTACGTCTGGTACTCCGCGTCGCTGACGACCTTCACGTTGAAGAGCATCATCGAGTGGTACTCGCCGCAGAGCTCCGCGCACTTGCCCTGATAGGTGCCCTCGCGGGTCGGCGTGAAGGACCAGGAGTTGTCCTTCCCGATGTACATGTCCTTCTTGTAGAGGAAGTCGATGATCCAGAAGGAGTGGATGACGTCACGCGACTGCAGCGTGATGTGCACCTTCTTGTTCACGGGCAGGTAGAGCGTCGGGAGCGCGCTCTGGTCGATGTTGCCGGCCTTGTCGGGCTGCGCCTGCACGCCCATGGTCCAGACCGCGTCGGAGTTGTCCTTCTGCGTGCCGTCGTACTGGAAGTCCCAGGCCCACTGCTTGCCGATGGCCGTGATCGACACGTCGGGCTTGTCGTACTGCGTCTCGATGATGTTCTGATCGCGCGCCGTGAAGGCGAACATCCCGAAGATGAGGATCAGCGGCACGATCGTGTAGAAGATCTCGATCGGCATGTTGTACCGCAGCTGCACGGGCAGACCGGTCTGACCCTTGCGGCGCCGGTAGGCGATGGCCGCCCAGCCCATCAGACCCCAGGTGATGATGCCGACGACGAGGAGCACGATCCAGGAGTTGACCCACAGTGCGGCGACGCGATCCGTCTGGTTGGTGGCCGGCGTGCCGTCCGCGACGAAGCCCGGGAGGAAGCCGTGGAGCTCTGTGGGAGAGCATCCTGCGAGGGCCACGGCTGCCGCGACTCCCAGAGGGAGTGCGGCCCAACGAAGGCGGCGTTTCGAGGGCACGATGCACCTTTCAGATCACGGACATGGGCAACCCCAGTCTAGGGCAACCTCACACCCGATTCACGCCAGGCACGCAGGTTCGGCGTGCGGGCGAGAGGGTTCGGAGACGGGTATTTCCAGCGTTCGGCGGAGGTCAGTGGAAGCTGTCGCCGCACGCGCAGGAGCCCGACGCGTTGGGGTTGTCGATCGTGAATCCCTGCTCGGAGATGGTGTCCTTGAAGTCGATCGACGCGCCGTCCAGGTAGGGCACGCTCATGTTGTCGACGATGACCTCGACGCCGTCGAAATCGACCGTCTCGTCGCCCTCGAGGTAGCGCTCGTCGAAGTAGAGCTGGTAGATCAGGCCGGAGCAGCCGCCGGGCTGCACGGCGACGCGCAGACGCAGGTCGTCACGGCCCTCCTGCTCCAGCAGGCTCTTCACTTTCGCCGCTGCGGCGTCGGTGAGCTTCACGCCGTGCGCGGCGGCGGTCTCGGGGGTGAGGGTGATGTCGCTCATATCGCTCCTTGGATCGGCCGCGCTGGCGCGGGTTCCGTCCTTCCGAGTCTACCGCCGCGCACTCCCCCGGCGTCCCGCGCCGGGGGGTGGCATCACATCGTTATCGCGCGACCTCGTTCATGCGCGCGAGCAGGAGCGCCTCGGTGGCGATCGCGTGACGGAACGTGTCCAGGTGCAGGGACTCGTTCGGGCTGTGCGCCCTGGCGTGCGGATCCTCGACGCCGGTCACGAGGATCTGCGCGGCGGGGAAGGTCTCGACCAGATCCGCGATGAACGGGATCGATCCGCCGATCCCGAGGTCCACCGGGTCCTTGCCGTAGCCGTCCGCCATCGCGCCGCGGACCATGCCGACCGCCCAACCGGACGTGTCGACCAGGAAGGGGTTGCCGAGGTCGAGGTCGGAGAACGTGAGCTCCGCGCCGAACGGCGCATGGGCGCGCAGGTGCGCCTCGAGCGCGTCGTAGGCGTCCTGAGCGCTCTGACCGGGAGCGATCCGGCAGCTGAGGACCACGGTGGTCTCCGGCGCCAGGGTGTTGGACGCCTCGGCGACCGAGGTCGCATCGATGCCGATCACGGTGACTGTCGGCTTGTTCCAGATCCGGCTGAGGATCGTCCCGTCCCCGATCGGGGTCACCCCCGGCAGGAGTCCTGCTTCGTCGCGCAGCGTCTCCTCGGTGTACTCGGGAGTCGCTGCGTCGCGCACGTGCAGGCCCTCGACGGCGACGGAGCCGTTCTCGTCCCAGAGCGAGTCCAGCAGGCGGATCGTGGCGAGCATCGCGTCGGGGACCGCGCCGCCGAACATTCCGGAGTGCGAGGCGTGCGCGAGCGTGCGCACGGTGAGCGTGAACCGCACCGCTCCGCGGAGGGAGACCGTGAGTCCTGGAGTCTGCGCGTCCCAGTTGCCCGAGTCCGCGACGACGATCGCGTCCGCGCGGAGGGCTTCCTCGTTGTCCTTCAGGAACTGACCGAAGGAGCGCGATCCGTACTCCTCCTCCCCCTCGATGAACATCGCGATGCCGAGGTCGAGGTCGTCGCCGATCGCCTCCGCGACCGCACGGACGGCGCCGATGTGCGCCATGATCCCCGCCTTGTCGTCCGCCGCGCCACGCCCGTAGAGCCGGCCGTCACGCACCGTCGGCTCGAACGGCGGCGTGTCCCACAGCTCGTCCGAGCCGGGGGGCTGCACGTCGTGGTGCGCGTAGAGCAGGATCGTCGGACGGCCGTGGCGCGCCGCCCTCGTCGCGAGGACCGCGGGTTGTCCCTTCTCCTCCGTGCCGGGGATGTCTGCCCGCAGGACGCGCACGCTGTCGAACACACCGGTGCCCTCGGCGAGGGCGGCGACCGCCTCGGCGCTGCGTTCGAGCTGGCTCTGGTCGAACGCGGGCCAGGCGATCCCGGGGATGCGCACGAGGTGGCCGAGATCGCTCAGCGCGGAGGGGATGCCCTGCGCGACGGCGTCGGCGACGGCCGCTTCGCGATCGGCGGAGGCGGTGACCGAGGAGGAAGGAGAAGTCATGCGAGTAATCTTAGAGAAACACCCGTTCCTCCCTCCCGAATCCAGGAGCCTCCGTGCCCAGCACTCCTCCCCCGTCGACCAACGACTCCTCCGCCGAGGCCGCGTCCGGCAAGGGGCACCGCACGCCGACGCGTGCCGAGCAGGAAGCGGCCCGGCGCCGCCCGCTCGTGCCCGACACGAAGGAGGCGAAGGCGCAGGCCCGCGCCGATCTGCGCGCGCGTCAGGAGCGTCAGCGCGTCGGCATGGCGAACGGCGAGGAGAAGTACCTCCCGGTGCGGGACCGCGGCCCCCAGCGCCGCTACGTGCGCGACTACGTCGACGCCGGCTGGCACCTCAGCGAGTGGGTCATGGCCCTCATGGTCGTGGTGATCATCGTCTCGCTCATCCCGAACACGCTCGTGGCCTACTGGGCCTTCATCGCGCTGTGGGCGTACCTCGCCGTGTCTGTGCTCGACATGGTGCTGCTCGGCGTGCGCGTCAAGCGGCGGATCGACGCGAAGTTCGGCAGGGACAAGCGCGAGCGGGGCCTCGCCTGGTACGCGGCGATGCGCTCCCTGCAGATGAGGTTCATGCGCCTTCCCAAGCCGCAGACCAAGCGCGGCCAGTACCCGGAGTGATCCGGTTCTCCGACCGAGCGAAGGTCGCGGTGCGCTGAGGCGCCCGCGGCCTTCTCTTTTCGCGCGACCGCGGGGATCGCGCGAATCCACCCCGGCCGCGTGCGCTCAGCGGCCCTGGTGGCCCCGTAGGCCGGCGCGGATCTGCCGCGCCCAGAAGGGTCCGCGGTAGAGGAACGCGGTGTAACCCTGGACGAGGGTCGCCCCGGCATCGAGGCGTTCGCGCACCTCGGCACCGGTCTCCACGCCGCCGACCGAGATCACGCAGAAGTCCGCGGGCACCGCGTCGCGCACGAGACGGAGCACCGCGAGCGAGCGCTCTTTGAGCGGCGCGCCCGAGAGCCCGCCCTCGCCGGCGGCGCGCACCTTCTCGAGATCCGTGACCAGTCCGTCGCGCGAGATCGTGGTGTTGGTGGCGATGAGCCCGTCCAGGCCCTCCGCCACGGCCAGTCGCGCGATCGCGACGACCTCCTCGTCCGGGAGATCCGGGGCGATCTTCACGAGCAGCGGGGTCGGTCCCGCGGCCGCCTTGACCGCCCGCAGCAGGGGCGCGAGCGTGTCGACCGCCTGCAGGCCGCGCAGGCCGGGGGTGTTCGGCGAGGAGACGTTGATCGCGAGATAGTCGGCGAGCGGGGCGAGACGGACCGCCGATGCCACGTAGTCGGCCACCGCATCGTCGACGGCGACCACGCGGCTCTTGCCGATGTTGACTCCGATCACGGCAGACGGACGCCGCCGGCGCAGTTTCCACAGACGCTTCTCCGCGGCCTCGGCTCCGGCGTTGTTGAAGCCCATCCGATTGACGACCGCCCTGTCCGGGATCAGCCGGAAGAGGCGCGGCTTCGGGTTGCCGGGCTGCGGGACCGCCGTGATCGTGCCCACCTCGACATGTCCGAAACCGAGCGCGGAGAGACCGCGCACGCCCACGGCGTTCTTGTCGAATCCCGCGGCCACGCCGAACGGACTCGGGAACCTCAGACCGAGGGCCTCCACCTCCTGCCCGGCCGTCGGGCGGGTCAGCGCACGCGTCGCCCAGGAGAACGGAGGCACCCCGAGGACCCGCACCACCGCCATGCCGGCGTGGTGGGCGAACTCCGGATCGAGACGCGCGAGGACGAGGCGGAAGAACAGGGCATACATCCCTGCCAGGCTACCGCTCGGCCGACGCCATCCCCGACGCGGCCGCCTCTGACCGGTGGTCGGCGCGGAGCTCGGCGATCGAGGACTCGAAGTCCTCGAGCGAATCGAACGCCTGATAGACGCTCGCGAAGCGCAGATACGCCACCTCGTCGAGCTCGCGGAGGGGCCCCAGGATCGCCAGCCCGATCTCGTTCGTGTCGAGCTGCGAGACGCCGGTCTGCCGCACCGTCTCCTCAACGCGCTGAGCGAGGACCGCGAGGTCGGCCTCCGTCACAGGGCGCCCCTGGCATGCCTTGCGCACGCCCGACATGACCTTCTCCCGACTGAACGGCTCCATCACGCCGGAGCGTTTGATGACGTTGAGGCTCGCGGTCTCGGTCGTCGAGAAACGGCCCCCGCATTCGGGGCACTGACGACGCCGACGGATCGACAGGCCGTCGTCGCTCGTGCGGGAGTCGATGACGCGGGAGTCCGGATGACGGCAGAACGGACAGTGCATTCCAGAGAGCCTACGCCTGAGCCGCAGCCACGGGCTCCGGCACATCGGCGAAGCGCGCCTCCACGGCCTCTCCGTGCGCAGGGAGCACCTCTGCCTCGGCGAGGGCGACGACGCCCTCCCGGGCGAGAGCCAGCGCCGCGCGGTCGTACGAGATGACCTGCTGGGGCCGCAGGAATGTGTAGGCGCCGAGGCCCGACGCGTACCGCGCCTGCCCTCCTGTGGGCAGCACGTGGTTGCTGCCGGCCATGTAGTCGCCGAGACTGACGGGCGTCTGATCGCCGACGAAGACGGCCCCGGCGCTCGTGAACGAGGCCGCGGCCTCCTCCGCGTCGGTCAGGTGCAGCTCGAGGTGCTCCGGTGCGTAGGCGTTGCTGAACGCGACCGCCGCGGCACGGTCCTCGACGAGGACGATGGCGGACTGCGGTCCATCCAGCGCGGCCTGCACCCGCACGCGGTGGCGGGTGCGCGCGGCGGCGCTCGCGACCTCGTCGGCGACGCGGTCGGCGAGGGCGGCGGAGTCCGTCACGAGCACGGCGGAGGCCTGCTCGTCGTGCTCGGCCTGACTGATCAGATCCGCGGCGATGAGACGCGGATCCGCCTCCTCGTCCGCGACGATCAGGATCTCCGTGGCCCCCGCCTCCGAATCGGTGCCGACGACCCCGGCGACCGCGCGCTTCGCGGACGCGACGTAGTTGTTCCCGGGGCCGGAGATGACGTCGACCGGGTCGAGACCGATCCCCGCCACACCGTGGGCGAGGGCACCGATCGCACCGGCGCCGCCGATCGCATAGACCTCGTCGATGCCGAGGAGCGCCGCCGCCGCCAGGATCGTGGGATGGATCCGGCAGCCCTCCGCGGACTGCGGCGGCGAGGCGAGGGCGATGCTGCCGACCCCGGCGACCTGCGCGGGCACGACGTTCATGACCACGCTCGAGGCGAGCGGAGCCTTGCCGCCGGGGATGTAGACGCCGACGCGGCCGACGGGCTGCCAGCGCTGCTCGATCCGCGCCCCCGGACCGATCTCGGTCACGCGCGGGGCGGGCACCTGGGCGGCCGACCCCTGACGCACCCGCTCGATCGCGGCGTCGAGGGCCGCGCGCACCTGTGGATCCACCCCGGCGAGGGCTTCGTCGAGGTGCTCCTGCGGCACCCGGATCGCGTGTCCGGAGACCCGGTCGAAGCGTTCCGCCTGCTCGCGCAGCGCCTCCTCGCCCCGGACGCGGACGTCCTCGACGATCGCCGTCGCGGTCGCCAGTGCTTCGGCACGCGCGGCCGTCGCACGAGGGACGACCGCCAGCATCTCGGCGGTGGAGAGGGTGCGGCCCCTCAGATCGATCGTCTGCATGCGTCCTCAGCCTCGGGTCATGTTCTCGGTGTCGTGGAGGTAGCCGACGCGGCCGTCGTCGTGGCGGACGACGAACGCACCGCCGCGATCCTCCAGTACCAGGATCCAGGCATCAGGCCCGATCCGGAAAATCTCGTCACCCCGTGCGTCGTGAATGGGGCGCACGTCGGGCGCGAGCGCCCAGAACGGCTGAGGCGGCTCGGCGCCCGTCCGCGCCGGAGAGGGCTTCTCGGATCGCGAGGGAGCAGGATCGTCCTCGGGCGACGGCGCGACGTCGACCGCGTGGGTCGCCACGTCCTCCTCGGCGGCCGGCGGATCGAGCAGCTCGCCGAGGACGTGGGTCATCGTGTCCGAGTGCGCGGGCGCCTCCTCGTCCTCCGCATCGTCGTCGGGGCGCCCGCTCGCCGGAACGTTCCGATCGGCCGGGGCGGTCTCGACGGGGGCCGCCGATTCGACCACGAGGTCGGGAAGCGCCTCCGTGACGTCGTCGGAGCCGGGCTGCGCGGACGCCGCCTCTCCGACCACGGGGAGCGCGGTGGTCGGAGCCTCCTCGGCGATCGGGGTACCCAGGGGGGCCGAGGGCTCCGTGGACGCCTCCGTCACGGACTCCTCGTCCGTGCCGACGAAGGACTCACGATGCTGTTCCGGGACGTAGCCGGCGCCGCGCAACTCGGGCGCGACCGCGATCCCGGCGGTGAGGTGACCGGATGCACCGACCTCGTCGTCGTGGCGCAGACCCGGATCCACGTCGTCCTCGTTCAGCGGATCGGAGACGCTGCCGCGCGCCTTCACAGGGCGCGGGGTCGAGAAGACCGGGCGCACCGGGTCGGCGTTGCGGTGGGCGATGGTCTCCATGCGCCCCTCGAAGTCCTCCCTGACCCCGGGGATCAGCGCGGCGAAGACGGTCACGGCGACGAGGAGCAGCATCAGCACGAGCTCGACCCAGGCCGACCAGGTCACCAGGAACGGCTGCCGCGTCGCGGCGACGAGTTCGATCTGCTGCCAGAGCAGCACCGCCCAGCTCACGGCGGCGACCGAGAAGGCGACGGACGCGAACTGATCGATCCCGAGCGAGCCGACCCGGCGGATGCCCTCCGGGGACAGTCGACGCAGCACGAGGAGGAAGACGGCGGCGGTCGGCACACCGATCGTGAGCACCCAGGCGCCGTTCATGGTCCAGACGGTCGATCCGAGGTCGAGCATGCTGCCCGCACCGGGGACGAAGGACAGGACGAAAGCGAGCACCCAGGCGCCCACGATGATGAGCTCGCGCAGGGTGAAGCCGAAATGGCCGCGCTGCGGTGCCACCGTCGGCAGGGGGGCGTCGTCCTGTGCCGTGTCGGTGCTCTCGGGCGCGAGCGCCCTGCTCTCGGTGGGAGCGGAGTCGTCTCCGCGCGGGGAGTGCTCGCGCTCGATCTCAGCGAAGGGGACGTCGCCGGTCATCCATGGATCCTTTCGTCGTGCGGTCGCTGAGGGCGGCCGCGGGACGCGCCGATACTACCTTCCCGGGATGGAGGGGGCCTGAGCAGGGATCCCCTCGCCGTGCCCGGCGGCCCGCGCGGGGTGCAGGCCGATCAGCCCAGGCACTGCGGACCGAGCAGCGACTTCAGATCGCCGAACAGGTCGGCCGTCACCGCCACCGGCATCGGGACCTCGAAGACCTTGGCGCGACCTCCCCGATGCATGGTCAGCATCACCTCGGTCTCGCCGGCATGGCGCCGGAGGACCTCCGCGAGATCTTCGATGACGCGCTCGGTGGCGCGCTGTTCGGGGACGAGCAGCGACAGCGGTCCGGCGGCGTCGAACGAGCCGACGTCCGGGGTGAAGGCCGACTGGGCGTGCAGGTTCATCCCGTCGTCGCGGCGGGAGATCCGTCCGCGCACGGCGAGGATCGAATCCTGCTGCAGCGTGCTCTGGAACTCCAGATACGTCTTGCCCATGAACATGATGGTGATCTCGCCGTGGAAGTCCTCGACCGTGATCATGCCGTAGGGGTTCCCGCTCGCCTTCGCGACGCGGTGCTGCACGCTCGTCACCAGGCCCGCGACCGTGACCTGATCGCCGTCCTGCAGGTCGTCCGACTCGAGCAGGGTGTTGATCGCGATGGACGCGTGCTTGGCGAGCGGCACCTCGAGACCGGCGAGCGGATGATCCGAGACGTAGAGACCCAGCATCTCCCGCTCGAAGGCGAGCTTGTCCTTCTTCGTCCATTCCGGACGATTCGGCACCTTGGGCGGCGCGGCCTCCTCCAGCCCGTCGTAGAGGCTGTCGAAGTCGAAGCCGATCGCACCCTGCGCCTCATTGCGCTTCTGGTCGACGGAGGCCTCCACCGCGTCCTCGTGAATCTCCACGAGCGCGCGACGGGTGTCCCCCATCGAGTCGAAGGCTCCGGCCTTGATGAGGGACTCCACCGTGCGCTTGTTCGCGACGTGCAGCGGCACCTTCTTCAGGAAGTCGTGGAACGACGTGAAGTTCTCCTTCTCGCGCGCCTGCACGATCCCGTCGACGACGTTCGATCCCACGTTGCGCACCGCGCCCAGACCGAAGCGGATGTCCTCCCCGACGGCGGCGAAGAAGTTGATCGACTCGCGGACGTCCGGCGGAAGCACCTTGATGCCCATGCGCCGGCATTCGTTGAGGTACAGCGCCATCTTGTCCTTCGAGTCCCCGACGCTCGTGAGCAGCGCCGCCATGTACTCGGCCGGATAGTGGGCCTTGAGGTATGCCGTCCAGTACGAGATGACGCCGTACGCCGCGGAGTGGGCTTTGTTGAATGCGTAGTCGGAGAACGGGAGCAGGATCTCCCACAGGGCGTTGACGGCGCCGTCGGAGTAGCCGTTGGCGTGCATCCCCGCCTGGAAGCCCTCGAACTGCTTGTCCAGCTCGGACTTCTTCTTCTTGCCCATCGCGCGGCGGAGGATGTCCGCCTGACCGAGCGAGAACCCGGCCACGCGCTGGGCGATCGCCATCACCTGCTCCTGGTAGATGATGAGGCCGTAGCTCTCCTCCAGGATGTCCTTGAGCGATTCCGCGAACTCCGGGTGGATGGGCGTGATCTCCTGGAGCCCGTTCTTGCGGAGCGCGTAGTTGGTGTGCGAGTTGGCGCCCATCGGGCCCGGCCGGTACAGCGCGATGAGGGCCGAGATGTCGCCGAAGTTGTCCGGCTTCATGAGGCGCATGAGCGCACGCATCGGCCCGCCGTCGAGCTGGAACACGCCGAGCGAGTCACCGCGGGTGAGCAGGTCGTAGGAGGGGCGGTCGTCGAGCGCGAGATCCTCGAGGACGAGCTCCTCCCCGCGGTTCATCCGGATGTTCGCGAGGGCGTCCGAGATGATCGTGAGATTGCGCAGACCCAGGAAGTCCATCTTGATCAGGCCCAGGGACTCGCACGACGGGTAGTCGAACTGGGTGACGATCTGCCCGTCCTGCTCGCGCTTCATGATCGGGATGATGTCGATCAGAGGGTGCGACGACATGATGACGCCGGCCGCGTGCACGCCCCACTGGCGCTTCAGGTTCTCCAGGCCCAGCGCCGTGTCGAACACCGTCTTCGCCTCGGGATCCGTCTCGATCACGACGCGGAACTCGCTGGCCTCCTTGTACCGGGGGTGCTCGGGATTGAACATCCCGTCCAGCGGCATGTCCTTGCCCATGACCGCCGGCGGCATCGCCTTGGTCAGCTTCTCCCCCATGCTGAAGGGGAAGCCGAGCACGCGGCCGGCGTCCTTCAGGGCCTGCTTCGCCTTGATCGTGCCGTAGGTGACGATCTGCGCGACGCGCTCGTCACCGTACTTCTCGGTGACGTACTGGATCACCTCGCCACGACGGCGGTCGTCGAAGTCGACGTCGAAGTCGGGCATCGAGACGCGGTCGGGGTTGAGGAAGCGCTCGAAGATGAGGCCGTGCTCGAGCGGGTCGAGGTCGGTGATCCGCATGGCATAGGCGGCCATGGATCCGGCACCGGAGCCACGGCCCGGTCCGACGCGCACGCCGTTGTCCTTGGCCCAGTTGATGAAGTCGGCGACCACCAGGAAGTAGCCGGGGAAGCCCATCGAGCTGATGACCTCGACCTCGTAGTTGGCCTGCTTGCGCACCGCGTCCGGGATGCCCCCGGGGTAGCGGATGTGCAGGCCCTTCTCGACCTCCTTGATGAACCAGCTCTCCTCGGTCTCCCCGTCGGGGACCGGGAAGCGCGGCATGAAGTTCGCGCTCGTGTTGAACGACACGTCGCACCGCTCGGCGATGAGCAGCGTGTTGTCGCACGCCTCCGGGTTGTCGCGGAAGATCTGGCGCATCTCGGCAGCCGACTTCACGTAGTAGCCGTCGCCGTCGAACTTGAACCGGTTCGGGTCGGCCAGGGTCGATCCCGACTGCACGCACAGCAGCGCCTCGTGGCTCTTCGCGTCGTGCTGGTGCGTGTAGTGCAGGTCGTTGGTGCCGACCAGCGGGATCCCCAGATCCTTCGCGATGCGGAGCAGGTCGCCGGTGACGCGCCGCTCGATCTCGAGGCCGTGATCCATGATCTCGGCGAAGTAGTTCTCCTTGCCGAAGATGTCCTGGAACTCGGCGGCCGCCGCCCGTGCCGCGTCGTACTGGCCCAGGCGCAGCCGCGTCTGGATCTCGCCGGACGGGCAGCCCGTCGTGGCGATGAGGCCCTTCGAGTACTTCTGCAGGATCTCGCGGTCCATGCGGGGCTTGAAGTAGTAGCCCTCGAGGCTCGAGATCGACGAGAGCCGGAACAGGTTGTGCATGCCCTCCGTCGTCTCGGAGAGCAGCGTCATGTGGGTGTACGCACCGGATCCGGAGACGTCGTCGCTGCGCTGATCCGGCGTTCCCCACTGCACCCGGGACTTGTCGCTGCGGTGCGTGCCAGGCGTCACATAGGCCTCGATCCCGATGATCGGCTTGACGCCCGCGGCCTGCGCCGCCTTGTAGAACTCGAAGGCAGCGAACGTGTTGCCGTGATCGGTCACGGCGACGGCGGGCATGCCCTGCGCGACCGCCTCCTGCACGAGCGGCTGGATGCGCGCGGCCCCGTCCAGCATCGAGTACTCGCTGTGCACGTGCAGGTGGACGAAGGAGTCTGATGCCATGCTCCGAGTCTAAGTTCGACCTCCGACGTCGAGGGGCGGGCTCGGCGCCTGGATACCCTGGAGACATGACCACTCCGGACTTCGTCCTCGCGCTGCGCGAACACATCGGCCATGCCCCGCTCAACCTGGTCGGCGTGACCGTGATCGTGTTCCGCGACGAGAAGGTGCTGCTCGGCAAGCGCGCGGACAACGGCACCTGGCAGGCGGTCTCGGGCATCGTGGAGCCGGGCGAGGAACCGGCCGACACCGCCGTGCGCGAGTGCCTCGAGGGGGCCGGCGTGGTCGTCACTGTCGAGCGACTCGCCCTCGCGCAGCAGCTTCCCCGGATCACCTACGCGAACGGCGACCAGGTCGACTATCTGGATCTGGTGTTCCGCGCGTCCTGGGTCTCCGGCGATCCGCACCCCGCCGACGGGGAGCTCACGGAGGTCGGCTTCTACGACCTCGCCGCGATGGGCGATGTGGACGACGCCCACGTGCGCAAGATCGCCCTGGCCGTGGCCGAGGACGATCCCGCGCACTTCCGCGGGGGCCGCCCGCCGCGGACCTGAACGCACGGTGCGGCTGCCCTCACCCGAGCTCGCGGCGCATGAGCACCCGCGGGAATCCGTCGAGCACGGAACCCGTGTCGGCGGCTTTCACGAATCCGGCGGCCTCGAACAGGGACCGCGTACCGGGATACATCATCGTCTGGTTCACCCGGGCGCCCGCATTGTCGAGCGGGTAGCCCTCGACCGCCGGAGCTCCGTTCTCCTGCGCGAAGGCGACGGCCCCCTCGATCAGTGCGTGCATGACGCCCTGCCGACGATGCCCCGGTCGCACGCGGAAGCACCACAGCGACCACACATCCTCGTCGTCCAGGTGCGGGATCAAGCGGTTGCGGGCGAAGCCGGTGTCGCGTCGCGGATGGACGGCGGCCCAGCCGATCGGCTCGCCGTCCAGGTAGGCGATCACCCCGGGCGCCGGATCCTCCTTGCACAGCTCTCGGACGCGGTCTGCCCGCGCGGGCCCCTTCAGCGCGTTGTTCTCGGCGCTGCCGATGCGATAGCTGAGGCAGAAGCACACGTTCGAGGTCGGCTTCTTGGGCCCGACGAGCGTCGCGACGTCGTCGAAGACGGTGGCCGGCCGCACGTCGATGTCCATGCGCCCAGTCTGCACCCGGCCGCCGACATCACGGTTCGACGATGCGCTGATCCGTGTTGCTGTAGGCGATCGAATCGGCGGTCGACCCGACGAGCCCCATCGTGACCCGCAGGAGCCCCGGCTTCACGTCGTCCAGCGAGGGCGGCGTGTCGGTGCCGAGCGTCAGGGCGCGCCCGTCCTGCGTGGTCGCCGTGATCGAGCCGAGGTAGACGCTCACGTGTCCGCTCAGCGTCATCGTGTCCGCGTTCGTCACCAGCCCCGCGTTGTCGGGAGGGCGCACCGTGAGCGAGAAGCCGCTGATCGTGATCGTGTCGGCGGAGATCTTCAGCGTCCGGACGGTGCTGCCGTCCGCCGTAGGGACGTCGACGATCGCGAGGCCGCTGAGGCCGGTGAACGACAGCCCCTGGGAGCCCATCGACGCGGGCGTCTTCGTGAAGATCGGCGCACCGTCGTCGCGCGTCGCCGCCACCGGCGTGGGGGCGGGCGTCGGGGCGGCCGCGGGAGATCCGGGCGAGGGCGTCTGCGCCGTGCCGGGAATCGCGGGCGCCCCCGGTACGACGGGAGTTCCTGGCGCGTCGGGCGTTCCCGGCGCGTCGGAGGGAGACGGGCTCGGCGAGGGCGACGGGCACCAGATGAACGGGATGCACACCGCCGCCGGGCGGGCCGCGGCAGCGCCGAGCGTCATCGGCGCGACGAGCGCCAGCCCTGCCAGGACCACGGCACCGATGCGGCGACGGCCCGTCACGCGGCCGTCTCCTCGGTCTCCGCCTCCACATCGGTCCCGGCCTGCTCCGTCCGCGGGCGGCCGCCCATCCACGCCACGACGAGCACGGCGCCCGTGCCGGCGAGCAGCATACCGACGAGGAATCCGCCGAGGTTCACGCCGATCAGGGAGTAGATCGCGACGCAGAGCGCCAGGATCCCGTAGAAGACATGGTGCGCGGGCATCGCGATCGCGAGGATTCCCAGCAGCAGCAGAGCGATCGGGATGATCGTGGCCTGGAGCCCTTCGATCCCGAGCTGCACGTGCAGGTGCCCGACGTCGAGCTGTCCGGAGAAGAACATCTCGACGCCGCCGAGCGCGACGAGGAGTCCACCGACGAAGGGGCGGCGGCGACGCCAGGCACGCCAGCGTGCGCGGCGCGTCCGCACCGGGTCGTCGTCGCCGACGGGCGTCATCCCCGCCGGGCCGGGCGTGGTCATCGGAGCGTCCCTCAGAAGCATCCCTGCGATCCGTCCGTCAGCTCCAGCGTCATCCCCGTGAGGGTGAACACCGAGGCCTGTGTGCTCCAGGCCGTCTGCTGCAGGTTCTTGATCGTGACGGTGTCGGCGTCCTGCGCGAAGTCGCCCGCCGTGCCCTTCGCGTCCGTGTTGACGGTCGACGCGTCGACGCCGATGCGGATCTGACCGAACGAGGCGTCGCCCTTGAGGCCCGTCATCCCGAGCTGCAGGTCGCTGGCGGAGGCCGGGGTGCCGTTGCCGCCGGCCTTGATCAGGACGCCCACCTTGCCGAGCGGCGTGTCCGTCACGACGGCCTGGCAGAGGTCGGACAGTGTGGCGCTCTTGATGTTCGCGATGGCGACCGTGTGGTCCTTGCCCTCGGTGTCCTTCGCGACGCCGGCGTACTGCGAGAAACCGGTTCCGTCGAGCTGGGACGCGCTGATCTGGAACTCGCTGCCGGAGACGGCGAAGGAGACGGGCACGGATCCCTGCGCGACACCGCCCAGCAGCATCGCTGCGGCGACGCCGGCGGGAACCGCGACGAGCGCGATGCGCCCGGCGTGGGATGAGGCGAGCTTGCGGACGCGGTCGGACTTCCGGAACTTCATCGATCCTCCTCATGCGTGCCGGCCACTGCGACGGCACTCGACTTTCGAGTATACAAACCGTTGACTCAGAGTCAACACGCGATCACGGAGCCGACGCGCCGGTAGGCTCGGGCCATGCCCGATCCACGCCGTGCGCGCCTCAGCCCGGAGGAGCGCCGCGCCCAGCTCGTCGCGACAGGCGTGAACTTCCTCGCCGAGCACACCCTCGACGAGCTGACGATGGACGAGCTCGCGCGCCGCGCCGGCGTGTCGCGCCCGTTGCTGTTCCACTATTTCGACACCCGTCAGGGCATGCACAAGGCGGTCGTGACGATGGCGCGCGACAGTCTGCTGCTCGCCTCCGAGCCTCGCAGCGAGCTGCCGCCGCGAGAGCGGATCCACGACACGCTGCTGCGCGTCGCGGAGTTCGTCCAGCAGCATCAGAGCACCTTCCACTCCCTGGTCCGGGGCGTCGCGAGCGGCGATCCGGCCGTGCGCCGCGTGGTCGACGAATCGCGCGAGCAGAACGCAGAGCGACTGATCCAGGCCTTCACGGAGCTGGGCACAACGGACACCGCCGCCCTGCGGATCGCGATGCGCGCCTGGGTGTCGTTCACCGAGGAGACCCTGATCAGTCTCGTGATCGAGCGCGGGACGGATCCGGCCGAAGCCGTCCGCTTCCTCGAGGCGACCCTCGACGGGGTGGTCGCCGCCACGGACGAGCTGCACCTGTGACGTCGCGGGCCGTCTGAGCCCCGCCCCGGAGTGCGCGCGACGCTATCCGGCCGTGGCGTCGCCCCGCAGCACGTCCAACGCGTGCTGGAAGTCGGCCGGATAGGGCGACTCGGTCTGCACCCACTCCCCCGTCGTCGGATGCGCGAACCCCAGCCGGTGCGCATGCAGCCACTGCCGGGTCAGTCCGAGCCGCGCCGACAGCGTGGGGTCCGCGCCGTAGAGCGGATCGCCCACGCAGGGGTGGCGGTGCGCCGCCATGTGGACGCGGATCTGATGCGTGCGACCGGTCTCCAGGTGGATCTCGAGCAGAGACGCACCGGGGAACGCCTCGAGCGTCTCGTAGTGCGTGACCGACGGCTTGCCGTCGGGCGTCACGGCGAACTTCCAGGAGTGGCTCGGGTGGCGCCCGATCGGTGCGTCGATCGTGCCCGCGAGCGGATCGGGGTGTCCCTGCACGACGGCGTGATAGACCTTCTCGACCGTGCGTTCCTTGAATGCGCGTTTCAGCACGCGATACGCGTGCTCGGTCTTGGCCACGACCATGAGACCGCTCGTGCCCACGTCCAGACGATGGACGACACCGGCGCGCTCGGGGGCGCCGCTGGTCGCGATCCGGAATCCGGCGGCCGCGAGGGCGCCGACGACCGTCGGCCCCTCCCACCCCACCGAGGGATGGGCGGCCACGCCCGAGGGCTTGTCGACCACGACGATGTCGTCGTCGTCGTAGACGATGCCGAGGTCGGGCACCGGGATCGCCTCGATCCTGGGCTCCTCCTTCGCACGCCATTCGACCTCGAGCCAGCCGCCCGCGCGCAGCTTGTCCGACTTGCCGAGAACCGCGCCGTCGAGCGTGACGCCGCCCGCCTCCGCGACGTCCGCGGCGAAGGTGCGGGAGAAGCCGAGCATCTTGGCCAGGGCGGCGTCGACGCGGACGCCGTCGAGCCCGTCCGGGACGGGCAGCGAGCGCGACTCCACGATCAGGCTCCGTCGCCCGGACGCGCGGCGGCGTCGGAGGCAGCGGGATCCTCGTCGGCCGGCGTGTCCCGCGTGGGGGCGGTGCGCTCCCTCGTGCCGTCGAGCCGGAGCCCGGTGATGATGAGCAGCGCGATCGAGATCATGCCCGTGACGATGAAGACGTCGGCCACGTTGAAGATGGCGGGGATCATCCACGGCATCGAGATCATGTCGACGACATGCCCCATGGGGAATCCCGGCGCGCGGAACAGCCGATCGCCGAGATTGCCGAGCACACCGCCGAGCAGGGCTCCGAGCACCACGGCCCAGAGGCGGGAGCGGGTCGAGAACGACTTCCACACGATCACCGCGGCGACGGCCGTCAACGCGATGGTGAAGATCCACGTGGCGCCCTCACCGATCGAGAAGGCGGCTCCGGCATTGCGGATGTAGTACAGCTGGAGGAAGGACCCGAGTACCGGGACGGCCTTCTGCTCCGGCAGGTGCGTGATGGTGAGGTACTTCACAAACTGGTCGGCGGCCAGCACGATCATCGCGAGGATCGCGATGATCGTGCCGGCCGCCGCACCGTGAAGCGGTTGACGCCGGGCCAACAGGGCTCCTTACTGCGTTACTGCGCGGAGGCGGAGTCCGCGGAGGGGCCGCCCTCGTCGAGGTCGCGGAGCTGGCCCTCGATGTAGCTGCGCAACTGAGCGCGGTAGTCGCGCTCGAACGTGTGCAGCTCGCTGATCTTGCTCTCGAGCACGTTGCGCTCGCGGTCCAGACGTGCGGTCTCCTCGCGCTGACGCTGCTCCGCGTCTGCGAGGATCTTCGCGGCCTGGGACTTGGCCTCGGCGATGAGCTGGTCGCGCTGCGCCTTGCCCTCGGCGACGTGCTCGTCGTGCAGGCGCTGGGCGAGCTCGATGATTCCGGCGGTGGCCGCGGCGGGCGCACCCTCTCCCGCGGCGGGCGCGGCGACCGGGGCAGCGGCGGCGACGGGGGCCGGCCCGGCGGCCGGAGCGGCCTTCTCACCCGACTCGTACGCGGCGAGCTTGGCCTTCAGCTCGGCGTTCTCGTCGAGGGCCTTGCGCCACTCGAGCACGACCTCGTCGAGGAAGTCGTCGACCTCGTCCGGGTCGAAGCCGTCCTTGAATCGGACGTGCTGGAACTGCTTGGTGACGACGTCATCCGGGGTCAGTGCCATGGGTGGCTCCTCTTTCGATGAGTTCTCGGTGGCCGGGTGGACATGCGGCGCGTGCCCGACGGCGTGCACCTGCTTCAGAAGCATAGCCGCCCGACCGGAACGCCGCGAAGACGACACCGGCCGGGCGCGGCTCGATCAGATGAAGGATCGCGTGATCGCCATGAGGATGAGCACGACGATGATGGTCAGGGTGAATCCGAGATCCAGCGCGACCGGTCCGAGCCTCAACGGAGGGATGAAGCGTCGGAACAGCTTGATCGGCGGATCGGTGATCGTGTAGATGATCTCCGCGGCGATGAGCAGCGCACCCCTCGGGCGCCATCCGCGGTTGAACAGGGGGATGTATTCCAGGATCAACCGTGCGAACAGCGTCAGGAGGTACAGCAGCAGAAGGATGTTGAGGATCGCGGCGATCAGGGAGACCGCGGCCAGCGCCGACACGCCTCAGGAGTGCGCGAGCGCGGGCTCGTCGCCCCCGGCGATGCCACCCTGCCCCGACACCGCGATGCTCTCGGGCGAGAGCAGGAAGACCTTGCTCGTCACACGCTCGATGCGACCGTAGAGCCCGAGGGACAGGCCGCTCGCGAAGTCGATGAGGCGACGCGCGTCGGCATCGCTCATCTGGGACAGGTTGATGATGACCGGGATGCCTTCGCGGAAGCTCTCGGCGATGACCTGGGCGTCGCGGTACTGCTTCGGATGCACGGTGAGGATCTCGTTGACCGCACCGGCAGCCGGCTGCCGCACGGCGACGGGGCGGCGCAACGGGGTCACGGGAGCCGGCCTCGACTCCTCGCGACGCACCTCCTCGCGACGGGTGCTCTCGTGCCGCGCGGCGGGAGCCGCGGCCGGGGCCTCGTCGTAGACCTCTTCCTCATCGGCGAGGCCGAGGTACACCATGGTCTTCTTGAGCGGGTTCCCCATCGCGTCCTCCGTAATGTGCGGGGTGTTTCTGATGTCGAGGCTAGCCCTGAGCAGGGCGGGGTCCCGTGATTGCGGACCCGATCCGAAGGTGTGTCGCACCGGCGGCGACGGCCTCCGCGTAGTCGGCCGTCATGCCGGCCGAGATCCAGGTGGCGTCCGGTGCCAGCGCGCGCAACCGCACGGCGTACTCGTACACGCGGGCGAAGGCCTGCGCCGGATCCTCGTCGAGCGGCGCGACCGCCATGACGCCCCTCAGCCGCAGCGTGGGCAGGGAGAGCACGTGCTCGGCGAGCCGCTCCAGCTCTGCCGGGGGGACTCCCCCGCGTTCCGGATCCTCAGTGAGATTGACCTGCAGCAGCACGTCGAGCAGCGTGTCGTCCACGGCCACGCGATCGAGCGCGTCGGCGAGACGCGCTCGATCCACCGAGTGGACCACCTCGGCCGATCGCCGGATCGCGGAGGCCTTCTTGGTCTGCGCCTGGCCGATGAAGTGCCAGCGGAGGTCGGGAAGGGCGGAGAGCGCCGCGGACTTCGCCGAGAGCTCCTGCTGACGGTTCTCGCCGACGTGGCGCACCCCCAGGTCGTAGAGATCCTGCACGAGCGACGCGGGATGGAACTTGGTCACCGCGATGAGGGTGATCTCCTCCCGCGCGCGCCCCGCACGCCGGGCGGCGTCCGCGATGCCGTCGTCGATCGCGGACAGCCGCTCGGCGAGCGTCGTCACTTCAGGAACTCGGGGATGTCGAGGTCGCTCTCGTCGAAGGCCGGCTCGATGCTGGTGTGCACCGGTGCGAGCACGGGGTTCGACGCGGGCGTCGACGGGCGTGCCTCCTCGGCGGGCTTGTCGTCGGTCGAGGACTCCTCGTCTGCGGCCTCGGTCTTCTCGGCGACCGCGGCGGGCGCGGTGGTGGTGCGCGAGAAGATCTGCGGGTCCAGCCGCAGCGTGGGCTCGCCGCTGTCGAAGCCGGCCGCGATCACGGTCACGCGCACCTCGTCGCCGAGCGTGTCGTCGATGACTGTTCCGAAGATGATGTTGGCCTCGGGGTGCGCGGCCTCCTTGACGAGGTCGGCCGCATCGTGGATCTCGAAGATGCCGAGGTTCGATCCGCCCTGGATCGAGAGCAGCACCCCGTGCGCGCCCTCGATCGAGGCCTCGAGCAGCGGCGACTCGACAGCCAGCTCGGCCGCCTTGATCGCCCGGTCGGCGCCGCGTGCGGAGCCGATGCCCATGAGCGCGGAGCCCGCCCCCTGCATGACCGACTTGACGTCGTTGAAGTCGAGGTTGATCAGACCCGGCGTGGTGATGAGGTCGGTGATGCCCTGCACACCGGCCAGCAGCACCTGGTCGGCCGTGGCGAAGGCCTCGATCATGGAGATGCCGCGATCGCTGATCTCGAGGAGGCGGTCGTTGGGGACGACGATGAGGGTGTCGACCTCTTCCTTCAGCTTCGCGACGCCCGCGTCGGCCTGGCTCTGCCGACGGCGCCCCTCGAAGGAGAAGGGCTTGGTGACGACGCCGATGGTGAGGGCGCCGATCGACTTCGCGATCCTGGCGACGATCGGCGCGCCGCCCGTTCCCGTGCCTCCGCCCTCCCCCGCGGTGACGAAGACCATGTCGGCGCCCGTGAGCGCCTGTTCGATCTCCTCCGCGTGGTCCTCGGCGGCACGACGGCCGACCTCCGGGTCGGCGCCGGCGCCGAGGCCCCTGGTCAGGTCGCGGCCGACGTCGAGCTTGACGTCCGCGTCGCTCATGAGCAGCGCCTGCGCATCGGTGTTGATGGCGATGAACTCGACGCCTCGCAGGCCGAGCTCGATCATGCGGTTGACAGCGTTGACGCCACCACCGCCGACACCGACGACCTTGATCACGGCGAGGTAGTTCTGGTTCTGGCTCATCCCGTCCTCCGATGTGTTTCGAGCCCCGAGCCGGGGTAAACCTTAAACCTCAGCCAGAAGGTTAAAGTATTTCCCGGTATTGCTTTCTCTGGAATCGACGGTAAGCGGCAGAGTGCCCCGCGAGGCCCCACGACACGCGCGTCATCGCGATCGATCCGGAGATTCGACGCCGCCGCGCGTCCGGAAGGCGCCCGAGGGCGTCCTGTGCCGGCGGACGGGGCGTCAGCCGACGATGCCGACGTCCGGCGAGGAGATGTCGTACATGCCCTGCCCCGGCTTCGCCGCCATGAGCTTCTGCAGCGCGACGACCTTGAGCGCCGACTGGTCCGCGCTCCCCCACACGATCCTCGGTCCGCTCGTCAGCTGCATCTCGATGGCGTCGGCCGTCGCCGCGGTGACGGTGTCCACCTGGGCGCGGAGATCGGCGGGCAGAGCGCGCAGGACCACGCCGACGCTGCGGAACGACGAGGCGTCCGTGCCGCCCTTGAGATCGATGAGCGCGTACCCCGCGGGCCGCTCTGCGGTGGTCGAGAGCGGGACTCCCGCCGCGTCGACCACGGTGTAGCCGCGCTGCGACGCGACGACCCCGACCGGTGTGCGCTCGACGATCCGCACGACGAGCTCGTGCGGCGGGTGCGCCTCCAGCCGATACGTCTCGATGAGAGGGAAGTTGACCAGGGCGGCCTTCACGGCGCTGGAGTCGACCAGCGCCAGCGGACGCCCGATCTGGCCGGCCAGGGCCGTCCGCACGTTGTTCTGCGTGACGGGGCTCGCCCCCTCGACCGTGATCTTCTCGACGGCGAACAACGGGCTGTAGGCGGCCCCCGTGCTCCCCCCGACCACGAGGAGAGCGACCGCGATGGCGACGATCCAGCCGATGCGTCGACGCCGCGAGCGCTGGGTGAACCGGCGGATCTCGGAGCGCAGCGCCCGCCGACGGGCCTTGGCCGCCCGCCACAGATCCCGGGGCGTGAGAGGCCCCTCGCCCGGTGCGTCCGCGCGAGGGCCGTCGCCGGATTCCGGAGACGTCCGAGCAGTGCGGTCCTCCCGCGGATCCGTCGCCGAGAGTCCGTTCAGGTCGGTTCCGTCGTCGCGCGATCCGCCGATCGACGCCGTGGTCCGCGTCGGCTCGACGTCCGGGGCGGGCGGCGCCGAGATCGGGATCGGAGACGGCCGGCGCACGCTCAGCCCTCGGTGGTCGTGCGCAGCGCCTCGAGCACCTGCGGGATGATCTGGTAGACGTTGCCGCAGCCGAGCGTCACGACGACGTCGCCCTCCCTCGCCACGCCGGCCGTGTATTCCGCGGCCTCCTGCCAGTCCGGCACGTAGTGCACGTGGGCGGCGTCCGTGAACGCGCCGCTCACGAGCTCGCCGGTCACTCCGGGCACGGGGTCCTCCCGCGCTCCGTACACGTCGAGCATGACCGTGTGGTCGGCGAAAGTCTCCAGCACCTCCGCGAACTCGCGGTACATGTGCTGGGTGCGCGAATAGGTGTGCGGCTGCTGGATCGCGATGATGCGCCCGGATCCGGAGAGCGTGCGCATCGCCTCGAGCGCCGCGCGCACCTCGGTCGGATGATGCGAGTAGTCGTCGAAGACGCGCACGCCGCGCTCGGTGCCGTGCAGTTCGAGCCGGCGCACCGTCCCCGCGAAGCCCTCGACCGCACGCGCGGCGTCGCCGAGCGTGTAGCCGAGCGTGAGCAGCACCGCGACGGCGCCCGCCGCATTGATCGCGTTGTGCACGCCGGGCACGGCCAGGCGCATGCGTGCGGTCTCGCCGCCGAAGGCGAGCGTCGCCGCAACCGGCCCGTCGGTGACGACGTCCGTCACCCGGAGGTCCGCGTCCTCGGCGACGCCGAAGGAGAGCACGTGGGGGTGGGTGATACCGGCGCGCACACGCAGCGCCCCGGGATCGTCGCTCGAGATCACGACGGCGTCCCTCGCCTCGTTCGCGAACCTCACGAAGGCATCGTGGAAGGCCTCGTCCGAGCCGTAGTGATCGAGATGATCGGGGTCGACGTTCGTGATGAGCGCCACCGCGGTGTCGTAGAGCAGGAAGGTGCCGTCGGACTCGTCGGCCTCGATGACGAACAGGTCGTCGGTTCCCGAGGAGCTCGAGACGCCGAGCTGTTCGATGACGCCGCCGTTGACGAAGTTCGGATGCGCTCCGAGTTCGAGCAGCGCCGTGACGATCATGCCGGTCGAGGTCGTCTTGCCGTGCGCGCCGGCGACCGAGACGAGCGGGCGCCCGCCGATGAGCCAGTGCAGCGCCTGCGAGCGGTGGATCACGGACAGCCCGCGTTCCCTCGCGAGCACGAACTCGGGGTTCTCCGGCCAGATCGCACCGGTGTGCACGACGGTGTCCGCATCGCCGAGGTTCGCTGCGTCGTGGCCGACGTGCACGTCCGCGCCGCGGGCGGCGAGCGCCTGCAGGTTCGCGCTGTCCGCGCGGTCGCTGCCGGAGACGCGGATGCCCGCGTCGAGGAACATCTGCGCGAGTCCCGACATGCCGGATCCACCGATGCCGATGAAGTGCGCGGCCGAGATGTCCTCGGGAAGGGGCAGCGAGAGGTCGGGTCTGATCATCGTGTTCTTTCGTCCTTGACGGGCGTGACAATCCTAAGTCGGCCCCGTGGGCCCTCGGGCCTGGCTCGCCGGGGCCGACCCCGGATCAGCGCGCGAGCGCCTCGTCGGCGAGCGCGATGAGGTCCTCCGCACCGGTGCGGGATCCGACCCGCGCGGCGGCGCGCGTCATCGCCTCGAGGGCGGCCGCATCCTGCAGCAGCGGGACGACCTCGTCGCGGATGCGGTCGGGATCCAGGTCCCCGTCGGGGATCAGGCGGGCGGCACCGCCCTCGACCGCCGCGGCCGCGTTCAGACGCTGCTCGCCGTTGCCTACCGCGTAGGGGACGTAGATCGCGGGGATGCCGAGGGCGCTGATCTCGCTGACCGTGGCGGCCCCCGAACGGGCGAGCACGACGTCGGCCAGGGCGAAAGCGAGGTCCATCCGGTCCAGGTACCGCCGCACGGCGTAGCCCTGTGCGTGCGGATCCGCCATGTCCGAGCGATCGCCGGTGGCGTGCAGGATCTGCCAGCCCGCGTCGAGGAGATCCTGCCAGGATCCCGCGATCGCCTCGTTCAGGCGGCGGGCACCGAGCGATCCGCCGAACACGAGCAGAACGGGACGGGCGGGGTCGAGACCGAACTCCGCAGCCGCCTCCGCTCGGAGGGCCGCACGATCGAGATCGACGATCTCCCGGCGCAACGGCATGCCGACGACCCGCGCCTCGCGCAGCGGCGTGCCGGGGAATGTGACGCCCACCGCGGCCGCGCCGCGCGCGCCGAGGACGTTCGCCATGCCGGGCCGCGCGTTGGCCTCGTGCACGACGAACGGGATCCGCTCGCGCCGCGCCGCGACGTAGGCCGGGGCGGCCGCATAGCCGCCGAAGCCGATGACCACATCGACGTGGTGCTCGCGAAGGTATTCGCGCACGGTCCGCACGGCCCGCGGGAAGCGCACCGGGAAGGCGAGGGCCGCCGCGTCGGGACGCCGCGGGAACGGCACCTTGTCGATCGTGAGGAGCTCGTAGCCGCGCTGAGGGACGAGGCGTGCTTCGAGCCCCTCCCTGGTGCCCAGCACGAGCACCTGCGCCTCGGGATCACGGGCCCGGAGGGCGTCGGCGACGGCGAGCAGCGGATTGACGTGGCCGGCGGTGCCGCCGCCGGCCAGGAGGTACGTGGTCACCGGGCGACTGTACCCGACCGGCCTGCACGTCCACGGGGCGCGCGGGCGTCCCGCGGCGCGCCCAGGACGGGTGCGGACGGTCGCGCGGCCGCAGCCGGGAGCGTCCGCGCGAAGGAGAGCAGCACACCGCACGCGAGCAGGGCGGAGAGCAACGAGGTACCACCCTGCGACATGAACGGCAGTGGGACGCCGAGCACGGGGATGAGCCGCAGCACGACGCCGATGTTGATGAGCGCCTGCGAGAGGATCCACACGACGATCGCCCCGGAGGTGACACGGACGAAGAGATCGTCCGACTTGCGGATCATCCGGAACACCGCCACCGCGAAGAGCACGAAGAGGCTTAGCACGAGCACGCAGCCGATGAGGCCGAGCTCCTCCCCCACGATCGCGAAGATGAAGTCGCTCGACGCGGCGGGGAGCCACGCGTACTTCTCGTGCGAGTTGCCGAGCCCGAGCCCGAAGATGCCGCCGTTCGCCATGCCCCAGATCGCATGCACCTGCTGGAAGCACTGGTCGTGGTAGCAGCTGGTGTCGTTCTGCGCGCTGAACATGCTGAGGATGAGGGCGCGACGGCGGTCGTCCGTGAGGGCGAAGGCGAGCACCGCCCCGACGATCACCATGACCGGCAGCAGGAAGATCCGCAGCTTCACCCCGGAGAAGAACAGCGCGCCGAGCAGGATGAGGAACAGGATCATGGACGTGCCGAGGTCGTCGCCCGCGTAGACGGTGCCGATCGCGAGGAAGGCGACGGGGATCAGCGGGATGTAGACGTGACGGCGTCGGCCCAGCAGATCCTGCTTGCGCCACAGGATGAACCCGGTCCAGACGGCGAGGGCGAGCTTGATGAACTCCGACGGCTGCACGACCTGCCCCGCGATGCGCAGCCAGTTGCGGTTTCCGTCGTTCGCGAAGCCGAGCGGGGTGAAGACGAGCATCTGCAGCGCGATCGAGAGGATGAGCGCGATCCAGGCCGTGCGCTTGTAGAACCGCACCGGCAGCCGGCTCATCAGGAACATGAGGGGGACGCCGATCAGCGCGACCAGAGCCTGGGTCAGCACGATCGAGTACGGCCCCTTGCCGGCGCTGAGCGAGTTGGCACTCGAGGCCGACAGGATCATCACGAGTCCGAAGATCGTGAGCAGCAGCGCGGTGGACGCGATGAGCACGAACTCGGTCGACACGGGCGTGAAGATCCGCCCCAGCCGCACGCGGGCCGCGAGGCCGTCGACGCGGGGCTCAGCGCCGTCGGTCGGGCGTGCTGCCACCTGCGTCACCGGAATCCTCTATTCGTGCGTCGGGCCCTGATCGATCCATCGCCGCACCGCCTCGGCGAAGCGGTGTCCGCGATCCGCGTAGCTGCGGAACTGGTCGAACGAGGCCGCGGCCGGAGCGAGGAGCACCGTGTCCCCGTCCCGGGCGATGCCCGCCGCCAGTTCGACCACGCGGGTCATGACCTCCTCAGTGTCGCCGGGGACGACCTCGATCACCGGCACCCCGGGCGCGTGTCGTGCGAACGCCTCGACCACGGCGGAACGATCCTCGCCGATCACCAGCGCGGCGCGCGCCGTGGCGCCGGCCCCCGCGACGAGATCCGACACGTCCACGCCCTTCAGGTCGCCGCCGACGATCCAGACCGCCCCCGGGAACGCCTGCAGCGAGGACTGGGCGGCGTGAGGGTTGGTGGCCTTGGAGTCGTCGACCCAGGTGATGCCACCGGCGCGGGCGACGACCTCGATCCGGTGCGCGTCGAGGTGGAAGCCGTCCAGCGCATCGCGGATCGCGGCGGGCTCGACGCCGAGCGAGCGGGCCAGCGCGGACGCCGCGAGGATGTTCTGCACGATGTGCGGAGCGTTCAGGCCGTGTTCGGCCAGCGCGTGCATGGTCGTGAGCTCCAGTGCCGTGTTGCGCCGGTCGTCGAGGAAGGCGCGATCGGCGAGGATCCCCTCGACCACGCCGAGATCGCTCGGGCCGGGGATGCCGAGCCCGAATCCGATCGCTCTGGCACCCTCGACGACCTCGGCCTCCTCGACCATGCGCATGGTCTCGTCGTCCGCCCTGTTGTAGACGCAGGCGACGCGGGTGTTGCGATAGACGAGGGCCTTCGCATCGCGATACGCGCGCGCACTGCCATGCCACACCAGGTGGTCGTCGGCGAGGTTCAGGCACACGGTCGACGACGGCACGGGCTGTCCCTCGGGATCCGCCAGGCCGAGGTACCAGAGCTGGTGGCTGGAGAGCTCGACGACGAGCGCGTCGAAGCCTTCCGGGTCGCGGACCGCGTCGAGCACGGGCACGCCGATGTTGCCGCAGGGCGCCGCACGCAGCCCTCCGGCGAGCAGCATGGTCGCCGTGAGCTGGGTCGTCGTGGTCTTGCCGTTGGTCCCCGTGATCAGGATCCAGTCGGCGGGCGTGCCGTCGGCTCGGACCACCTTGTCCCGCACGCGCCATGCGAGCTCGACGTCGCCCCAGAGCGCGATGCCGGTCTCGCGGATCCACACGATGACGGGATGCGTCGGGGAGAACCCGGGCGAGGCGACGACCACGTCCGGCGCGAAGGCGATGAGCTCCTCCGGCACCTCGGAGAGGTCGCCGATGCGCAGCCCCGCCCCGATCACCGGCAGCAGGCGCTCGTACTCCTCGCTCGCGCTCTCGGACAGCACGAGCACCTCCGCGCCGAGCTCCGTGAGCGTGTCGGCGACGGAGAAACCGGTCACGGAGAGGCCCAGCACGGCCACCTTCAGACCCCGCCAGTCGGATCTCCAGCTGGTGAGGGCATCGAGATCGCGCGTCATGAGTTCGTCAGCCCCAGCCACTCGACGTAGAACAGGCCGAAGGCCGACACGGCGAGCAGACCGGCGATGATCCACATCCGCACGACGATGGTCGACTCCAGCCAGCCGCGCATCTCCAGGTGGTGGTGGAAGGGGCTCTGCAGGAACAGACGCTTGCCGCGGGTGAGCTTGAAGTAGGTCAGCTGCACGATCACGGAGCCCGGCGCGATGATGAAGACGCCGGCGAGCAGCAGGAGCAGCAGTTCCGTGCGGGTGAGGATCGCGAGCGCCGCGATCACACCGCCGATGGACATCGATCCGACATCGCCCATGAAGACCTTGGCCTTGGGCGCGTTCCACCACAGGAAGCCGATGAGCGCACCGACGAACGACGCGGAGATGACCGCGAGGTCGAAGGGGTGCGCGACGTCGTAGCAGCCGGCGGAGGCGTCCTGCGCGAGCGCCGCGGCGGAGCAGGACTGCTTGAACTGCCAGAACGAGATGAGGCTGTAGGCGCCGATCACGAAGACCGCGCATCCCGCCGCGAGGCCGTCCAGGCCGTCCGTGAGGTTCACCGCGTTGGAGACCGCCACCCCGATGACCGAGATCCAGGCGAGGTACAGCAACCAGCCCACGATGAAGCCGAACGCGAACAGGTAGAGCACCGGGATGTCGCGGAAGAGGGAGACGAAACCGCTCGCCGGGCTCACGCCGGCGGGGCTGCGGACGGTGAGGCCGACGATGCCGAACGGGATCATGACCAGCACCTGGCCGACGATCTTGCGCCAGCCGGAGAGGCCGAGGCTGCGCTGCTGGCGAAGCTTCATGTAGTCGTCGATGAAGCCCACGGCGCCGAAGCCGACCATGAGCCAGATCACGAGGAGACCGGACGTGGTCGGGTAGCTCCCGCCGGTGAACGTGCCGATGCCGTAGCCGACGATCGTCCCGACGATGAAGATGACGCCGCCCATCGTGGGCGTGCCGCGCTTGGCTTGGTGACTCGGGTTGCTGATGTTCTCCGGGGTGCGGATGACCTGTCCCCAGCCCCACCGGCGGAACAACCGGAGGAAGACCGGCGTCAGCAGGAGTGTGAAGGCGAGGGAGATCGCGGCGGCGGTAAGCAGGGACCTCACGAGAACGATTCTCCCAGACGATCGCCGAGGAATCGGAGCCCGGCCGAGTTGGAGGACTTCACGAGCACCCGGTCTCCCGCGCGCAACTCTCCCTGGAGGTACGCGAAGGCGGCGTCCGCGTCGGGCAGGTGCACTGCCTCGCCGTCCCAGGATCCCTCGCCCACGGCGGCGAGGTAGAGACGCCGGGCATCGGCGCCCACGACCACGATGCGCTGGATGTTCAAGCGCACGGCGAGCAGTCCGATCCGGTCGTGCTCGTCGCCCGCCGACTCGCCCAGTTCGCTCATCGCGCCCAGCACGGCGACGGTGCGCTCCCCCGGCCCCGTGATCTGCGCGAGCGTGCGCAGAGCCGCCGCCATCGAATCGGGGCTGGCGTTGTAGGCATCGTTGATGATGCGCACGGACTCGCCGCCCATCGGCTGCATCCGCCAGCGTTCGGCGATCTCCACGGTCTCCAGGCGGGAGATCGCATCGGCCGGCGCGACCCCGAGCGCTCCGGTCGCAGCGATCGCGGCGAGGGCGTTGCCCACGTGGTGCGCGCCGAGCACCTGGAGGCGCAGCGGCAGCGCCTCCCCCGCGACGTGCACGGTGCACGTCGTGCCAGAGGCCGAGACGTCCACGTCGGAGGCGCGCACGTCCGCGGCGTCGCCCTGGCCGAAGCCGATCACGTCCAGGCCTCGCGCCTCCGCGCCCTCGCGCATGGCCGCCACCCGGAAGTCGTCGACGTTGAGGATCGCGGTCCCCGGGACCGCCGCAGCCGCGATGAGCTCGGCCTTGGCACGGGCGGTCTCCTCGATCCCCCCGAAGCCACCCGCGTGGGCGAGTCCGACCATGAGCTCGATGACGACGTCCGGATGGACGAGCCCGGCGAGGCGGGCGATCTCGCCCGGCGCGCTCGCTCCGAACTCGCAGACGAGGAAGCGCGTGTCGTCGGTGATCCGCAGCATCGTGAGCGGCGCGCCGACCTCGTTGTTGTAGGAGGCGATCGGGGCGACGGTCTCCCCCTCGTCCTGCAGGATCCGCGCGAGGAAGTTCTTCGTCGTGGTCTTGCCGTTGGATCCGGTCACGCCGACGATCCGCAGGGCGCCGTGCGCGCGGACCCGCGCCACGACACCGCGGGCGAGAGCGGCGATCGCCTCGACGACGTCCGCGACGACGATCTGGCTGATCTCCTCGTCGACGAGGTGCTCGACGAGAGCGAGCACCGCGCCTCGTTCGATCGCGGCCCCGACGAAGCGGTGTCCGTCGGTGTGCTCGCCGGGCTTGGCGACGAAGATGCCGCCGGGCGACATCTGGCGGGAGTCGGTGTCGACGACGCCGGACACGATCGTGGCCGGATCGTGATCCCCGACGGGATGCAGGGTGCCGCCGACGAGTTCGGCGACCTCCCCGAGAGACAGAGCGATCATGATGCGGGGATCCTCCGGGGGCGGTGCCCGCCCGGTCAGATGACGTCAGTCATCACTTGAACTTGGGGAGCAGCGGTTCCATGGGGACGGTGGACGGCTGCACGCGGTAGGTCTTCAGCACCTGGGTCATGGCCTTCTGCCATGCCGGTGCGGTGGCCGCAGACGAGGTTACCCTAGTGGGCTCGTCGAGCGTCACCACGACCACGTACTGCGGGTGGTCGGCGGGGGCGTAGCCGACCATGCTGGTGAAGTAGATCCCCTCCTTGTAGGCGCCCGTCGTCGGGTCCGGCTTCTGCGCCGTTCCGGTCTTGGCGGCCACGCGGTAGCCGGGGATCTTGATCGAGTCCGAGACACTGCCCTGCACCGCGACGTTCTCGATCATGCGGCTCAGCTGCGCGTCGAGACCCGCGTCCAGGATCCGCTCGGGCTTCGGCGCGGCCTTCTCCGTGACCGTGCCGTCCTGCGCGGTGCACGACTCGACGAGCGAGAGCGGGATCTTCACACCCCCGTTGGCGATCGTCTGATAGACGCTGCCGATCTGCGGGGCGGTGACGGTGTAGTACTGACCGAACGTCGTCGTGTAGTGCGACTGGTAGTCCCAGTCCTTGACGGGGTGGATCTCGCCGTCGGCCTCGCCGGGGAAGTCGATCGCGGTCTTCTTCCCGACCCCGAACTTCACGAGTTCGTCGTAGCGCTGCTGGTCGGTCACGAGATCGCCGAACTTCGACAGGGCGACGTTCGAGGAGTCGATGAGCGCTCCCGCGAGCGTGTAGTCGTAGGCGGGGTGCTCGAAAGCGTCGTTGATGACGGCCCCGTTGGGGAACTCCTCATGGCTCGACGCGGTCACCGACGTGGCGGCGGTGGCGCCGGCGTCCTGCATCACGGTGGCCGCCGTGATCGCCTTGCCCGTCGAACCGGGCTCGAAGCTCGTGCTGAAGACGCGCGAGCCGCGATCCGCCGCGGCGGAGGCGCCCGGATCGTTGGGGTCGACGGTGGGATACTCCGCGGCGGCGCGGATCTTGCCCGTGCCCACCTCGATCACGGTCGCCGTGCCCGCCTTGGCTCCCTGCGTCTTGACCTCCTCCATCATCATCTGCTGGAGGTACCACTGCAGCTCGGTGTCGATGGTGAGCTTGACCGTGCCGCCGTCGACCGCGGGCTTCGTGGTCATGCTGCCGGGGATGACCACGCCGTCGTTGCCGGTGAGGTAGCTCTCCGAGCCCTTGGTGGGGCTGAGGCACGCGTTCTGCGCCTCCTCGATGCCCTCGCGGTCGCCGTTGCCGGCGATGAAGCCGAGCAGGTTTCCCGCCACGGCGCCGTTCGGATAGACGCGGATGCTCCGGGGCTCCGAGTGCAGGTACGAGAGCCCGAGAGCACGGATCTTCAGGAACTGGTCCGTGCTCAGTCCTTTCTTGATCTGCGCGTACTGCGAGTCCGGATCCGCGGCGAGGGCGTCCGCGGCGATCGTGCGCACCTCGTCGCCGGTCTGCCCGGTGATCGCGGCGATCTTGTCCGCGGCCTGCGCCCAGGAGAGTTTCGGCGGCGTCTTGCCCGTCTCGATCCCGTTCATGACCTTCGGATCCATCTGCAGGTCGTAGACGGTCTGGCTCTGCGCGAGCACGGTGCCGTTCGCGTCGACGATGGAGCCCCGCGTGCCGTCGAGCGGCGTCGTCGCCCCGAAGGCGATCTCCCGGGAGTCTTTGACGTTCGCCGCGGCGCTGACCACTTGGATGTCCACGAGGCGCACGAAGAATCCGACGACGACGGCGAGGATCACGGCGAGGGCGACGACGGTGCGACGTCGCCGGATCCGGATCGCTCGGGGTGTCATGGGGTCTCCGTCCGTGAGCGCGGTCTGATCGGGGCGGTGCCCGGTCTGTGAGCGGGGATCGTGGGGGTCAGCGGGTCGTGGGCGTCGGGATGCCTTCGGCGGCGGGAGGCGCCTGCGTCGCGGGCGTGCTCTGCTTCTTCGGTTGTACGCCCGCACCCGCCGCGGCGGAGGACGGGTTGACCGGCGTGTCGCGGACCAGGGCGTTCGGGACGCCCCCCTTGCTCGGATCGACGCTGGACGCCCAGGCGGCCGGGGCGCCGTCCCCGGTGACGCTGCCGTCGCTGAGACGCAGGTAGTTCGCGCTCCCTCCGACGACGAGCCCCATCTTGGCGGCCTGCGTCGCGAGCGCCTGCGGCGAGCTCACGCCGTCGAGATCCTGTGCGGCGGCCTGCGCCTGCCAGGTGAGCTCCTTGTTCTGCTGGGTGAGCTTCGAGACGACGAAGGAGTCCTGTGTCGTCGCGATCGACAGGCCGATCTGGGTCGCGCCGATGAGCGCAGCGCCGGCCAGGGCCACGATCGCGTAGGCGAGCCGCGGGCGCCGGCGGCGGTCCGGGCTCTCGACGGCCTGCAGATGCCGCGTCGACGCCGGACGGTCGAACGCCTGCTCGTCGAGGACCGGCCGCCGCAGCGTGCTCTCCGCCATGCTCATCGCGCCGTGCTCCTTCGTTCGTCTCTCACACGTTCGGCGGCGCGCAGGCGCACCGGGATCGCGCGCGGGTTCGCCGCGCGCTCGGCCTCGTCCGCCTGTTCCGCGCCCTTGGTCAGGGTGCGGAACCGGGGAGCGTGCTCGGGAAGCTCGACGGGCAGCCCCGCGGGTGCCGTCGATGCGGACGCCGCAGCGAAGGCCTGCTTGACGAGCCTGTCCTCGAGGGACTGATACGACATGACGACGATGCGGCCGCCGACGGTGAGCGCGTCCATGGCGGCGGGGATCGCGTCGGCGAGCACGTTGAGCTCGTGGTTGACCTCGATCCGCAGCGCCTGGAACACGCGCTTGGCGGGATGACCCGCCCGCTGCACCGCGGCGGGCGTCGCCGTCTGCAGGATGTCGACGAGCTGACCGGATCGCTCGATCGGCGCGATCTGCCGGGCCTGCACGATCGCCCTGGCGTAGCGCCCCGCGAGCTTCTCCTCGCCGAAACGCTCGAAGATGCCGCGAAGGCGCCCCTCGCCATAGGTCGCCAGGACCTCCGCCGCGGTCGTCCCCGTGGTCTGGTCCATCCGCATGTCCAGCGGGGCGTCCTTCGCGTAGGCGAAGCCCCGCTCGGCCTCGTCGAGCTGGAGGGACGAGACCCCGAGGTCGAAGAGGATGCCGCTGGCGCCCCGGGCGTGCTCGCCGATCGCGTCGTACACGGTGTGCACCAGTGTGACGCGATCGCCGAACCGGGCGAGGCGCTGCCCCGCGATCCGCAGCGCGTCGGTGTCGCGGTCGAGGCCGACGAGACGGATCCCCGGCATCCGCTCGAGGAACGCCTCGGAGTGCCCGCCCATGCCGAGCGTCGCGTCGACGAGGATCGCGCCCTCGTGCTGGAGTGCGGGGGCGAGGAGCTCGACGCAACGGTCCAGCATCACGGGAGTATGGATCTGTCGGATGTCCATGGGACCGTCCCTCTCCGTTCCGTGTCCCCTGACCCTGATCCCCATCCGCTCGACCCGGCACCGGGGAAGGTGCGCCGGGGTGGGAGCGGCTGGGAGTCACAGCCAGGGGTCAGAACAGTCCGGGGATCACCTCCTCCTCCAACTCGGCGAATGCGTCTTCGTGTCCTTCGGCGTACGCGCTCCACGCCGCGGCGTCCCAGATCTCGGCATGGGCGCCGACGCCCGTCACCACGAGCTCCTTGGCCAGACCCGCGTACGCACGCAGGTGCCCGGGAAGCGTGATCCTGTTCTGGCTGTCCGGCATCTCGGCGCTCGCGCCGGAGAGGAACATGCGCAGGAACGCCCGTGCCTCCTTGTTGCTCAACGGCGCCTGGCGGATCCGCTCGTGCACGCTCTCGAACTCCGTCGTGCTGAACACGTAGAGGCAGCGGTCCTGCCCCCGGGTGATCACGACGCCGCCTGCCAGATCCTCGCGGAACTTGGCGGGCAGGATCACGCGGCCCTTGTCGTCGAGCTTGGGGGAATGCGTGCCGAGCAACATGCGCCTCGCCCCTTCCCCACCCCGCTCCACGACGTTTCCTCCACTTTACTCCACTTCCCTCCATTTCGATACACGTTCTTGTCCGAATCAGCCGTTCCACGGGCACGACAAAGGCCCCTCCCCCGCGGTATTCCGCGGAGAGGGGCCGGTGGAGCGAAGTGGAGGGCTCAGGGAGGGAAAAGGAGAGGAAGAGACGACTAAGGCCCGGACGGCAGGCCGTCCGGGCCTTCGTGCGTCACGTCCTCCGGATTACCGGAGGGACGCGGAGTCAGTGGTCGTCGTGACGACGATCCCAGCGGTCGTTCATCCGATCCATGAACGACGGGGAGGGCTCCTTGGCCTTCGCACGCGGCGTGGCACCGCGCGCCGCGGTGCGGACGGGCGTGAACGCCAGCATGAGACCGCCGAGCATCGCGGCGAAGGCGACGACGCCGACGACGATGCCGCCCACGTTGCCGATGACGACGCCGACGACGAGGCCCCCGATGCCTGCGAGCAGCAGCACGGCGCCGTAGATGAGATTGCGATAGCTGAGCGCGCGGTCGCCGTGTGCGGAGACGACGTCGGCGTCGTTCTGCATGAGATGGCGCTCCATCTCGTCGAGCATCCGCTGCTCCTGCTCGGAGAGTGGCATATCGTCCCCCTCGGGTGGTCTTTCACCCAGTCTACGCGCGCACGGGCTCACCAGGCTAGGGATTCACCGTGCACTTCGCGCGCATCCCGCCCCCGGCCCCGACCGCCCCCGCACGCCTCTGAGTAGGCTGTGCACGTGGCCGATCCCTCCCCCGTCCTCGACCGGATCTCGACGCGCCTCGACGCCTTCGTCGAGCGCATGCGCGCGGAGACGGCGGACTACGGAGCGGAGGCCCGTGCCTTCGTCCTCGCGGCGGCGGACACGCTGCGCGGAGGCAAGCGGCTGCGTGCCCGGTTCTGTCACGCCGGGTGGGCCGCCGTGGCCGGTCCCGCGGGCGTCGGGAGCGAACCGGACGGCCTGTGGGACGCCTGCGCCGCCCTGGAGGTCTTCCAGTCGGCCGCCCTCGTCCACGACGACCTGATCGACAACTCCGACACCCGTCGCGGCCGGCCCGCGACGCATCGCGCGCTCGAGGCGCGGCACGTCGAGGCGGCGTGGACCGGAGACGCGGTCGGCTTCGGTCGATCGGCGGCGATCCTGCTCGGCGACCTGCTCGTGGCGTGGAGCGACGATCTGCTCGAATCCGGGCTCTCGGGAGCTGCGCACGCCGAGGCCGTGCGCGCCGAGTACGCCAGGATGCGCCGCGACGTCACGATCGGGCAGTACCTCGACATCGCCGAGGAGTCGGCCTGGAGCGTGAGCGACGATGCGGAGCACGCCGAACGGGCGCTGCGCGTGGTCTCCCTCAAGGCCGCACGGTACAGCGTCGAACAGCCCCTGCTGATCGGCGCGGCGCTCGCCGGTGCCGATGAGCGTCAACGTGCGGCGCTGCGCGGGTTCGGCCACCCCCTCGGCATGGCGTTCCAGCTGCGCGACGACGTGCTCGGGGTGTTCGGTGACGAGCGCGTCACGGGCAAGCCGACCGGGGACGATCTCCGCGAGGGCAAGCGCACCCTGCTCATCGCCTGGACCAGGGAGGCGCTCGCCGCTCCCGGGCGCCGCCTCGTGGACGAGCTCCTCGGCGATCCGCACCTCACCGCCGACCAGATCGCGAGCCTGCAGGCCGCGATCGTCGAGTCGGGAGCGCTCGCCCGGGCCGAACTGCTCATCGCCGACTATGCGGCCGAGGGCGAGAAAGCCCTCGTGGACGCCCCGCTCGACGCGGGAGCACTGGGGCTGTTGCGGGCGCTCGCCCGGGACGCGACGCAGCGCACCGCCTGATCGGACGGATCCTGGCCGACGCGTCAGGCGAGGGCGCGCGCGACCCGGCGCACCTCGCTCTTGTGACCGTCGCGGAGCGCGGCGATGGGAGAGCGTCCCATCGACTCCTCCTCCTCGAGCAGCCAGTCGATGACCTCGTCGTCGCTGAAGCCCGCGTCCTTGAGGACGATGATGGTGCCGCGGAGCGAGGGCAGCGGGCGTCCGTCCTGCAGGAACACGGCCGGCACGGACAGCGGGCCGTTCCGGCGGGACCCGACGAGATGCTGCTCGTCGAAGAGGCGATGCACGCGCCCGAGCGGCTCGGAGAGGAGCTCGACGAGGTCGGGAAGGGTCAGCCAGTCGGGCGTGGACGCCGTGATTTCCGTTTCAGACACCAGGACATGATCTCATCCCCGCTCCCGTGCGGGCTCCTCGTTCCCCCTGTACCCCACTCCCGCCTCGTTCGTCCCTTTCGTCACGTCGATTGACTCTGCTTTACTTCCGTGACACCGTCGAGGGACGGTCCGCATCGACGCGACCACGAGACGACGCCCGCACCGGGGGGATCATCATGACGACCGCTTCCACGAGGCAGCGCACGCTCGCGCTGACGGTTCCCACCGCGGTCCTGACCGGCATCGTCACCGCGCTGGGCGCCCTGCCGGCGCAGGCCACGACCTCTCCACGCCCGTCCGCCGACCGTGCTCCACTCACGCTCCCCCGCCCGACGGCCGCGTCGCCGACCGCCGTGCCGGGATCCGGCACCTACACGGTCGTCGCCGGCGACACGCTCTGGGACATCGCCGAACGGTTCAGGACGACGGTCGGGGCCCTCATCGCCACGAACGGCCTCTCCCGCGACAGCGTGCTCCAGCCCGGCCAGGTGCTGCGGTTCGGCGCGGAACCCGCTCCGGCAGCCGACCCGGTCGCGCCGCCCGCCGCCGGCGACTACACCGTCGTGGCCGGCGACACCCTCTGGTCGATCGCGCAGGCCCACGGTACGACCGTCGCCGCGCTGAACGCCGCGAACGGACTCGACGCGAACGCGATCATCTACCCGGGTCAGACCCTGCGAACCGCCGGACAGGCGCCGGCCCCGGCCCCCGCCGCGCCTCTGCCCGCGGACTCCCCCGCACCCGCCGCGACGTCGCCCGCCTACACCGTCGTCGCCGGCGACACCCTCTGGTCCATCGCGGACGCGCACGGTCTGAGCGTCTCCGATCTGTACGCCGCGAACGGGATCGGTCCCGGCTCGATCATCTACCCCGGTCAGGACCTGCTCCTCGCGCCCTTCACGGCCGAGCCCGCCGTGGCGGCCACGCCCTCTCCGGCGCCGCCCGCTCCCGCCGACCCCTACACCGCACCGGAGGTCGTGCTGACCCCCGAGCAGACGGCGAACGCGCGGACCATCCTCGACGCGGGCCGCGCACTCGGCGTGCCCCCGCGCGGCCTCGCGATCGCGCTCGCCACGGCCATGGTCGAGTCGAACCTCACGAATGCACCGTCGGGCGACAGGGACTCGGTCGGCCTGTTCCAGCAGCGTCCGAGCACCGGCTGGGGCACCAGGGAGCAGCTCTCCGACACGGGCTACGCCGCGCGGGCGTTCTTCGTCGGCGCCCCGCACACGAACGGCCTGCTCGACATCCCCGACTGGCAGACCCTCGGCTTCGGCGAGGCGGCGCAGGAGGTGCAGATCTCCGACTTCCCCGGGCGCTATGCGCTGTGGGAGACCCAGGCGACCGCCTGGGTCTCCCAACTCGGCTGACGCCCGCCCGAGAAGGGATCCCGGGCCGAGACCGCATCGTGATCCTTGTCGAATGGCGGCCGCACGCGAGCCGTTGCCCGCTCTCACAGAGAGTTCTTCATAGACTCTTGCCGTGACGACCAGCCAACAAGCCGACCCCCTCATCGGGCGGCTCGTCGACGGCCGTTACCGGGTCCGCGCCCGCATCGCACGCGGCGGCATGGCCACCGTGTACGTCGCCACCGATCTGCGCCTCGAACGTCGGATCGCGCTCAAGGTCATGCACGGGCACCTCAGCGACGACTCCGTGTTCCAGAGCCGATTCATCCAGGAGGCTCGCGCCGCCGCCCGGCTCGCGGATCCGCACGTGGTCAACGTCTTCGACCAGGGGCAGGACGGCGAGCTGGCCTACCTCGTCATGGAGTACCTGCCCGGCATCACGCTGCGCGAGCTCATGCGCGAGCAGCGCCGGCTCACGATCCCGCAGACCGTCACGATCATGGACGCGGTGCTCTCCGGGCTCGCGGCGGCCCATCGCGCCGGGATCGTGCATCGCGACGTCAAGCCGGAGAACGTGCTGCTCGCCGAGGACGGCCGGATCAAGATCGGCGACTTCGGGCTCGCCCGTGCCACGACGGCGAACACGGCGTCCGGCGCACAGCTGATGGGCACGATCGCCTACCTCGCGCCGGAGCTCGTCACCCGCGGCACCGCCGACGCCCGCAGCGACATCTACGCGCTCGGCATCATGCTCTACGAGATGCTCGTCGGCGAGCAGCCGTACAAGGGCGAGCAGCCCATGCAGATCGCCTTCCAGCACGCCACCGACTCCGTACCACGACCGAGCGTGCGCAACCCCGGAGTGCCGGAGCAGCTCGACGAGCTCGTGCTCTGGGCCACCGAGAAGAGCCCGGACGAACGTCCGAACGACGCCCAAGAGATGCTGGACCGGCTGCGCGAGATCGAGCGCGAGCTGGGCGTGACGCCGAGTCCCACCACCGCCAAGACCACGGCGATCCCGCTGCGGGACACGGGCGATCAGACGAAGGTGCTGCCCAGCGGCACGCTGCCGCTCGTCGCGCCCGCCGCGCCGGACGCGGCGAGAGACAACGCGACCCTGCTGCGCCGTCGCACCGCACAGCGCCGTTCCCGCGGGGCGTTCCTGCTCGTGCTCGTCCTGCTGCTCGCCGTGGTCGCCGGCGGGGCGGGGTGGTGGTTCGGATCCGGGCCCGGTTCCCTGCTGTCCGTACCCGACGTCGCCGGGAAGACGTGGGAGCAGGCCTCGACGCTGATCTCCAAGGAGGGCCTGCGCCCGGAACAGGCGTCGGAGAACTCGCTCGACGTGGCGGCGGGACTCGCGATCCGCAGCACGCCCGGGTCCGGCACACGGGTCGAGAAGAATGCGAAGGTCACCGTCGTCGTCTCCGCCGGTCCGGCCGAGGTCGCGATCCCCAAGGTCGACGAGATGACGGAGGACGAGGCGAAGAAGGCCCTCACCGCCCTCAAGCTGAAACTGCAGGACTCGGTGGGACTGTTCTCCCGCGCCGCCAACGGCATCGTCATCAATGCGGAGCTCACCCCCGCCGGCGGTGCGACGGTCGAGTGCGGCGAGGGGTGCAGCGCGCACCAGGGCGATCAGATCCGCCTGCTCGTCTCGCTGGGATCCGTGCCCGACGTGTCCGGTCTCACCGTCGACGACGCCACGAGCAAGCTCACCGCCGTCAAGCTCGCCGTCAACCCGGACTCGAACTCCTCCTACAGCGACAGCGTCCCCAAGGGACGGGTGATCGACTACGGCGACCGGGAGGGCGGAGGCAACTGGCGCCCGGGCGACACGATCACGCTCAACGTGTCGAAGGGTCCCGAGCCCGTCACGATCCCCGACGTCACCGGCAAGAACCTCGCCGACGCGATGAAGCAGCTCTCCGACGCAGGACTGAACCCGACCACGAGCGTGCCGCAGGGGCTGTGGAGCCTGTTCCAGGCCACGGGAACCGATCCGAAGGCCGGTCAGAGCGTGGACAAGGGCGCCGACGTGCGGGTCCGCGTCACGGGCTGACCGCACGCCCCGATCCGTCTCAGACCGCCCTTCCCCGGGACCGATCCGTCAGACGACCCGATCCGTCCCGGACCGATCCTTCCCGACCGGCGCCCGGGGGGGACTCAGCGCTTCTCGAGCTCCTCGGCGACGAGGAAGGCCAGTTCGAGCGACTGCATGTGGTTCAGGCGAGGGTCGCACAGCGACTCGTAGCGGGTCGCGAGAGCCGCCTCGTCGATGTGCTCGGATCCGCCCAGGCACTCCGTGACGTCGTCGCCGGTGAGCTCGACGTGGATTCCGCCGGGGAACGTGCCGACGGCACGGTGCGCCTCGAAGAATCCGCGCACCTCGTCGACCACGTCGTCGAATCGACGGGTCTTGTAGCCGGTCGGCGTCGTGATCCCGTTGCCGTGCATGGGATCCGTGACCCAGAGCGGCTGCGCGCCGGAGTCCTTGACGGCCTCCAGCAGCGGCGGCAGCGCGTCGCGGATCTTGCCCGCGCCCATGCGCGTGATGAACGTGAGGCGTCCCGGTTCGCGGTTCGGGTCGAGCTTGTCGATGAGGGCGAGCGCGGTCTCCGGCGACGTCGTCGGGCCGAGCTTGACCCCGATGGGGTTGCGGATCTTGGCGAAGTAGTCGACGTGCGCGCCGTCGAGTTCACGGGTGCGCTCGCCGATCCACAGGAAGTGCGCCGAGGTGTTGTAGGGCAGCAGCGTGCGCGAGTCGATGCGCGTCATCGGCCGCTCGTAGTCCATCAGCAGGCCCTCATGCCCGGTGAAGAACTCGACCCGGCGCAGCTCGTCGAAGTCGGCTCCCGCCGCCTCCATGAACTTGATCGCACGGTCGATCTCGACCGCCATCCGCTCGTAGCGCTGGTTCGCCGGGTTCTGCGCGAAGCCCCTGTTCCACGAGTGCACCTCGCGCAGATCCGCGAAGCCTCCCTGCGTGAACGCGCGGATGAGGTTCAGGGTCGAGGCGGCCGTGTGGTAGCCCTGCAGAAGCCGACCGGGATCGGCGGTCCTCGAGCCCTCGGTGAAGTCGTACCCGTTCACGATGTCGCCCCGGTACGCCGGGAGCGTCACGTCGCCGCGGGTCTCCGAATCGCTCGATCGCGGCTTGGCGAACTGGCCCGCCATGCGCCCCATCTTGACCACGGGCATCGAGGCGCCGTACGTGAGCACGACCGCCATCTGCAGCACGGTCTTGATCCGATTGCGGATCTGGTCCGCGGTCGCGCCGGCGAACGTCTCGGCGCAGTCGCCGCCCTGCAGGAGGAAGGCCTGGCCCGCGGCCGCACGGGCGAGCCGCTCACGCAGATTGTCGACCTCGCCGGCGAAGACGAGGGGCGGCAGTGCCGCGATCTGCGCCGACACCTCGGCGACACGCTCGGCATCGGGCCACTGGGGCTGCTGCTTGATGGGAAGGGCGCGCCACGAGTCGAGGTCCAGAGGCTGGGGCATCCCCCCATCCTAGGGCGCTGCGGAGGGGTGCGATCGCCTCAGCGGGCCTGTGTGACGGAGGACGCGAGACGCTCCTTCACCGTGGACGCGTAGACGTCCTCGTAGGTCTGCTCCCCCAGGCGTTGCAGGGCGACCATGATCTCGTCGGTGACCGAGCGGAGGATGTAGCGGTCGTTCTCCATGCCCGCGTAGCGCGAGAAGTCCAGCGGCTCCCCGATCACCATCCCGACCCGCATGATCTTCGGGATGCGCTGCCCGGTCGGCATCGCGATGTCGGTGTCGACCATGACGACGGGGATCACGGGGACCTTGGCCTCGAGGGCCATGCGCGCGATGCCGGTGCGTCCCCGGTACAGCTTCCCGTCCGGGCTGCGGGTGCCTTCCGGGTAGATGCCGAGCAGGTCGCCCCTGCCCAGCACCCGCAACCCGGTGTTGAGCGAGGCTTCGGAGGCCTTGCCGCCGGAGCGGTCGATGGGAAGCTGCCCGGTACCCGTCATGAACATGCGCGTCGCCCAGCCCTTGAGGCCCTTGCCCGTGAAGTAGTCGCTCTTGGCGAGGAACGACATCTTCCGGTCCAGCATGAGCGGCAGGAAGATCGAGTCGGAGAAGGACAGGTGGTTGCTCGCCATGATCGCGGGGCCGGTGACCGGCACGTGCGAGCGTCCCACGATCCACGGTCGGAAGATCGCCTTCACCAGGGGGCCGATGGCGATGTGCTTCAGGAACCAGTAGATCATCGCCCGAAGTCTATCCCGAGCCGCGCGCGGGCACGAGGGCACCCACCGATCTGCGACCCAGTTTCATCAATGCTGCGACTGAATCCCACTCCGACGGCTGAGATCCCGCTCACGACGTGGCATAGACTCGCAGGAAGCATGTACCCGTCCGGTACCGAAGGAGTTGCCGTGGTCCAGTTCGAAGTCCCCGCGATCGTCCCCGCCGCCCCCGGGGACAACATCACAGACCTCCTCGAGCAGCGCGTGCGGAAGACCCCGAACCTCGCGCTCTTCTCGGTGCCGGAGGGGGCGGGATGGCGCGACATCACGGCGTCGGAGTTCCACGCGTCCGTCATCGCGCTCGCGAAGGGCTTCGTCGCCGCCGGGATCCAGCCGGGCGAGAAGGTCGGCTTCCTGGCCCGGACGACGTACGAATGGACGCTCGTCGACTTCGCCCTCTTCTACGCGGGCGCCGTGATGGTGCCGATCTACGAGACGAGCTCGCCCTCGCAGATCCAGTGGATCCTCGAGGACTCCGGTGCGATCGCGATCATCATGGAGTCCCCCGAGCACTTCACCCGTTTCGACGAGGTGCGCGGAGACCTGCCGCAGGTGCGCGCGGTGTGGCAGATGCACCTCGGTGCGATCGACCAGCTGATCGCCCAGGGCGCCGACGTGAGCGACGACGAGATCGAGCGCCGCCGCGTGATCGCGAACGGCGACGACATCGCGACGCTCATCTACACCTCGGGATCCACGGGACGCCCCAAGGGCTGCGTCCTCACGCACAGCAACTTCGTCGAGCTGTCGCGCAACGCCGCGGAGTCGCTCGACGACGTCGTCTCCCTCCCCGGCGCCTCCACCGTGCTGTTCATCACGACCGCGCACGTCTTCGCCCGCTTCATCTCGATCCTCGACATCCACGCCGGCGTGCGCACCGGACATCAGCCCGATACGAAGCAGCTGCTCCCGGCGCTCGGATCCTTCAAGCCCACCTTCCTGCTCGCCGTCCCCCGCGTGTTCGAGAAGGTCTACAACTCCGCCGAGCAGAAGGCCGAGGCGGGCGGCAAGGGGAAGATCTTCCGCGCGGCCGCCGCCGTCGCGATCGAGCACTCCCGGCTGAAAGAGGAGGGCGCGAAGATGCCGCTGGGCCTCCGGATCAAGTTCGCGCTCTTCGACCGGCTCGTCTACGCCAAGCTGCGCGAGGCGATGGGCGGGAACGTGCAGTACGCGATCTCCGGATCCGCGCCGCTGGGCGCCCGGCTCGGCCACTTCTTCCACAGTCTCGGCGTGACGATCCTCGAGGGCTACGGCCTCACCGAGACGACCGCTCCGGCGACCGTGAACACGGCACGCAAGTCCAAGATCGGGACCGTGGGGCCTGCGCTCCCCGGCGTCGGTCTGCGCCTCGCCGACGACGGCGAGATCGAGGTCCGCGGCGTGAACGTGTTCAAGGAGTACTGGAACAACCCCGAGGCGACACAGGCCGCCTTCGACGACGGCTGGTTCCGCACCGGAGATCTGGGCTCGTTCGACGACGACGGGTTCCTCACGATCACCGGACGCAAGAAGGAGATCATCGTCACCGCCGGCGGCAAGAACGTGTCGCCCGCGGCGCTGGAGGACCCGATCCGCGCGAACCCGATCGTCGGACAGGTGGTCGTCGTCGGCGACCAGAAGCCGTTCATCTCCGCGCTCGTGACGCTCGACCCGGAGATGCTTCCTTCGTGGCTGAGCAACAACGGCCTGCCCGCCGACATGTCGCTCGCGGACGCCGCGACCAACGAAGCCGTCCGCGGCGAGGTCCAGCGCGCCATCGATGCCGCGAACACCCGGGTGTCCCGTGCGGAGTCGATCCGCAAGTTCACCATCCTGCCGAGCGAGTGGACCGAGGCGAGCGGTCATCTGACGCCCAAGCTCTCCATCAAGCGCAACGTGATCCTGAAGGACTTCGCCCCCCGGATCGCGGAGATCTACAACGAGACGACCGCGACCACGACGGTCCCTCTCGGCTGATCCCTCCCCGCGGAACGAGCGCCGGCCTGCCCCGACGACGTCTCGGGCAGGCCGGCGCTCGTTCACGGAGCGGATCGGGTCAGAACCAGGAGCTCTCCCTGACCTCGCGCATCGCGACCTTGCGGGTCTCCGGCGCGAGCCGGCTGAGGTAGACGCGGCCGTCGAGGTGATCCGTCTCGTGCTGCAGCGCCTGGGCGAGAAGCCCTTCTCCCTCGATCACGACGGGCTCGCCATCGAGGTCGATGCCTTCGACGCGCGCCCAGGGGTAGCGGATCGCGTCATGCCAGAGCCCCGGCACCGAGAGGCATCCCTCCCCGGTCGGGACGGGCTCGCCCCGCACCTCGGTCAGCACCGGGTTGATCACGTATCCGATCCGCCCGTCCACGTTGTAGCTGAAGGCGCGCAACGGGACGCCGATCTGCGGGGCCGCGACGCCCGCGCGGCCCGGCACCTCGACGCTGTCGACGAGATCGGCGATCAGTGCGCGCACCCCGTCGTCGATCGTGTCGATCTCGGCGCACACGGTGCGCAGCACGGGGTCGCCGAAGAGGCGGATCTCGCGCACCGTCATCAGGCGGCCCTCTCGCGCAGACCCTCGACCACGATCGCGGCGAGCTCCCGGGCGGCGTGCCGTGTCTCCGGCTGCAGCGCGGAGTAGGTGATCGCGCTTCCCGCGGCGATCTGCGCGTCATAGGGGATCCGGAGCACGTGCGCGACCCGCGTGCGGAAGTGCGCCTCCAACTCGTCCAGGCGCACCATCGGCGCGCCGGGCGACGACTGGTTCAGAACGACCACCGCCCGTCGCACCTTGTCCGCGTAGCCGTTGGCCTCGAGCCAGGTGAGGGTCTCGGACGCCAGTCGCGCCTCGTCGACGCTCAACCCTGCGACGAGCACGAGCGTGTCGGCGTGGTCGAGCGTCGCCCCCATGACCGCGTGGACGATGCCCGTCCCCGTGTCGGTGAGCACGAGCGAGTAGTAGCGCGCGGCGACCGATGCGACCCGCTCGTAGTCCTCGTCGTTGAACGCCTCGGACACGTGCGGATCCGTGTCGGAGGCCAGCACGTCGAGTCGGGTCCCGTCGCGGGAGACGACCGCGGAGATGTCGTGATAGCCGGTGACCCTGTCATGGATGCGGACCAGGTCGCGCACGGTCTTGCCGTTGGTCCGGGCGATCCGGTCGGCGAGCGTGCCGCGATCGGGGTTCGCGTCGACCGCGATCACCCTGTCCTCCCGCGCGTCGGCCAGGGCCATGCCGAGCAGCGCGGTGACCGCGGTCTTGCCCACGCCGCCCTTGCGGCTGAGCACGGGGACGAACCGGGCGCTGCCGGGAAGCGGCGCCGCGATCCGGGCGTCGAGCGCCTTGCGCTCCTTGGCCCTCCTGCCGTCGCCGAGGTTGATCCGGCGGCCCGACACCGTGTAGAGCAGATGGCTCCACAGCCCCTCGGGCTCCGGTCGGGTGAGCTGATGCGGGTCGAGCAGCCGGTCCGCGGTGAGCAGGTCCGCGCTCTCCCGATCCCGGTCACCGAACTGGTCGAGGCGCCGCGAGGCGAGGGCGCTCTCGACGGCGGGGATCGCGTCTTCTGTCACGGGGTCCTCCTCGATAGGAACGGATGCGGTGAGCTGCACGGTCCCGGTCGCCGCGGGCGCAGGATCACGCAGAGCGATGACCGGCATCGGCGCGGGCGGGGTCGTGTCGTCCTCGTCGACGATCTGCGCCTCGGCCTCCGCCTCTGCGGCGGGCGCGGCCTGATCGCCCTCGACCGCACCGGATCCCGGCACGTCCTCTGCGAGCCCGGACATCCTCGCCGCGTCCTCCGGGCGGGTCGTCGGGGCAGAGGGAACCACGATCACGTCCTCGGATGCGACCTCGTCCGCCTCGACGGGCGAATGCGCCACCGTCTCGACGAACGCCTCCTCGGCGTCGTCGGCCGTGTCGCGCTCCACCGACTCCTCCGCCGGATCCTCGACCTCCGCCGGATCCTCTTCCGCCGGATCCTCGACGAGCTCGGCGACCACGACGAGATCGGCGGGGAGCTCGATGACGATGTCCCCTCCGTCGTGGATCCGCCCGATCCCATCGTCCATCGGAACGGAGGCGGCCGGATCCGCGTCCAGCACGAGGGGCTCATGCGCCTCCCCCTCGACGACGTCGTCGTCGACGAGATCGTCGTCCTCGTCGCGCGGCGGCAACGAGACCGTGACCTGCGCGGTCGCGTCGCCGAGAAGTCCGATCCCTGCCGCGTCGATCGTCGCGGGGGCGTCCAGGACGCCGAGCGTCTCCTCGTCCTCCTCGGGATGCGGGTGTCGTCTGTCAGTGTTCATGATGCCTCTCACGGGCCCGCTCCCCAGTGCGCGGTGCCCCGGACAAGGGTAGTCCACGGGGCGGAGGCCGCGCGGCGCCCCTGTTCCCGGGCGCCCTGTTCCCGGGAACCCTGTCCCCCCGGGACCTGTTCCCGCGGGACGTCGCTCAGCGCACGGGACGGATCACGACCAGCAGGTCGCCGGCGTCCACCTGCTGGGTCGCGCCGATCGCGAGCCGCTCCACGACGCCGGCGACGGGCGCGGTGATCGCGGCCTCCATCTTCATGGCCTCGATCGACGCGATCGGCGCACCGGCCGCGACCTCGGCGCCGACCTCCGTCTTCAGCGTCACCACACCGGAGAACGGCGCCGCCACCTGACCGAGCACGGTCGCGTCGGCCTTCTCCGCGTCGTGGACGTCGACCGAGACGGACGTGTCGCGCACCCCGACGGGCCGGAGCTGCCCGTTGAGCGTCGTCATGACCGATCGGATGCCCTTCTCGTCCGGGTCGCCGATCGCCTCGAGGCCGACGTAGAGCTGGACGCCCTTGTCGATCTCGACGAGATGCTCCTGACCCGGCACGAGGCCGTAGAGGTAGTCGGCGGTGTCGAGCACGGACAGATCCCCGTACTGTTCGCGGACCTGCTCGAACTCCCGGGTCGGCCCGGGGAACAGCAGACGGTTGAGCGTCGCGCGCCGCGTGGGCGCATCGCCGGCGAGCCCGTGCTCGTCCTCGGAGGAGATCTCCGTGACGCCGACGCGGACCGTGCGGCCGGCCAGCACCTGGGAGCGGAACGGCTCCGGCCAGCCTCCGGGCAGATCGCCCAGCTCCCCCGCCATGAAGCCGATCACCGAGTCGGGGATGTCGTAGGTCTCCGGGTTCCGCGCGAAGTCGTCCGGATCCGCGCGGACGGCCGCGAGGTGCAGCGCGAGGTCGCCGACGACCTTCGACGAGGGCGTGACCTTGGGGACTCGCCCGAGGATCCTGTTCGCGGCCGCGTACATGTCCTCGATGAGCTCGAAGTCGTCCGCGAGCCCGAGCGCCTTCGCCTGCTGACGCAGATTCGACAGCTGGCCGCCCGGGATCTCGTGGTGGTAGACCCGGCCGGTCGGTCCGGGAAGGCCGGACTCGAACGGCGCGTACACCTTCCGCACCGCCTCCCAGTACGGCTCGAGGTCGTTCACCGCGGCGAGGGACAGCCCCGTGTCCTGCTCCGTGTGCGCGAGTGCGGCGACGAGGGCGGACAGCGAGGGCTGGCTGGTGGTGCCGGACAGCGGCGCAGACGCGGCATCGACCGCGTCGACGCCGGCGGCGCTCGCGGCCAGGAGCGTCGCGAGCTGGCCGCCGGGGGTGTCGTGCGTGTGCAGGTGCACGGGAAGGTCGAAGCGTTCGCGCAGCGCGGTGACGAGTCTGGCGGCCGCGGCCGGGCGGAGGAGTCCTGCCATGTCCTTGATCGCGAGGACGTGCGCGCCTGCGTCGACGATCTGCTCCGCGAGACGCAGGTAGTAGTCGAGCGTGTAGAGGTCCTCGGCCGGATCGAGCAGGTCCCCCGTGTAGCAGAGCGCGACCTCGGCGACCGCCGTCCCCGTCGCGCGGACGGCGTCGATCGCCGGGCGCATCTGGGCGACGTCGTTGAGCGCGTCGAAGATGCGGAAGATGTCGATGCCGCTCGTCGCCGCCTCCTGCACGAACGCCTCGGTCACCGCGGTGGGGTACGGCGTGTAGCCCACCGTGTTCCGTCCGCGCAGGAGCATCTGGATCGCGATGTTCGGAAGCGCGGCACGGAGCTTGTCGAGACGCTCCCAGGGATCCTCGCCGAGGAAGCGGAGGGCGACGTCGTAGGTCGCGCCGCCCCACGCCTCGACACTGAGGAGCTCGGGGGTGAGTCGCGCGAGGGAGGGCGCCACGGCGACGAGGTCCCGCGTGCGCACGCGGGTCGCGAGCAGCGACTGATGCGCGTCCCGGAAGGTCGTGTCGGTGACGGCGAGATCCTTCCGTCCACGCAGGTCCGCGGCGAAGCGCTCGGGGCCGAGTGCGAGCAGACGCTGGCGCGATCCGGGCCGCGGCGGCCGGTCGAGATCGACGGCGGGCAGTTTCGTCCGGGGGTCGGCATGACCCGGGCGCTCGCCGTTCGGCCTGTTCACCGTGACGTCGACGAGCCAGTTCAGGATCTTCGACCCGCGATCCTTCGACACCCGGCCCACGAGCAGCTCGGGGCGCTCGTCGATGAACGAGGTGCTCAGGTCGCCGGCGAGGAACGCCGGATCCTCGAGCAGCGCCTGCAGGAACGGGATGTTCGTGGAGACGCCGCGGATCCGGAACTCGGCGAGCGCGCGGCGAGCGCGGGCGACGGCCGCCGGGAAGTCGCGTCCGCGACAGGTGAGCTTGGCGAGCATCGAGTCGAAGTGCGGGCTGATCTGGGCGCCCTGGTGCACGGTCCCGCCGTCGAGCCGGATGCCGGCGCCGCCCGGGGAGCGATAGGTCGTGATCTTCCCCGTGTCGGGGCGGAACCCCTGGGTCGGATCCTCGGTGGTGATCCGGCACTGCAGGGCGGCGCCGCGCTGATGGATCTCGTCCTGACGCAGCCCGAGACCGGCGAGGGTGCCGCCTGCCGCGATCCGGATCTGGGTCTGCACGAGGTCGACGTCGGTGATCTCCTCCGTCACGGTGTGCTCGACCTGGATGCGCGGGTTCATCTCGATGAAGACGACCTCGCCGGCCCGCTCCCCCGCGGTCTCCAGCAGGAACTCCACGGTCCCCGCGTTGACGTAGCCGATCGAGCGGGCGAACGCGACGGCATGGGCGTGCAGCGCCCCACGCACGCCGTCGTCGAGGTGGGGAGCCGGAGCGATCTCGACGACCTTCTGGTGCCGGCGCTGCACCGAGCAGTCGCGTTCGAAGAGGTGCACGGTCTCGCCCGTCGTGTCGGCGACGATCTGCACCTCGATGTGCCGTGGCCGCAGCACGGCCTGTTCGAGGAACATCCGCGGATCCCCGAAGGCGCTGTCCGCCTCGCGCATCGCCTCGGCCAGCGCGCCGCGCAGCTCCTCCCGGGTCTCGACCCGGCGCATGCCTCGTCCGCCGCCCCCCGCGACTGCCTTGGCGAACAGGGGGAACCCGATCCGCTCGGCCTCCGCCACGAGCTCCTCCACCTCGGCCGAGGCCTCGGTCGAGCGCAGCACGGGAACTCCGGCCTCGATCGCGTGCCGCTTCGCCTCGACCTTGTTCCCCGCCATCTCCAGCACGTGCGCCGGCGGCCCGATGAAGGCGATGCCGTTCGCCGCGGCCTTCTCCGCGAGTTCGGGGTTCTCGGAGAGGAAGCCGTATCCCGGGTAGATGGCATCGGCGCCGCACTCCCGGGCCACGCGGATGATCTCGTCCACGTCGAGATACGCACGGACGGGATGTCCCCGCTCGCCGATCTCATAGGCCTCGTCGGCCTTGAGCCGGTGCAGCGAGCCCCGGTCCTCCCAGGGGAACACGGCGACCGTGCGCGCACCCACCTCGAAAGCGGCACGGAACGCGCGGATGGCGATCTCTCCGCGATTGGCGACAAGGATCTTCTGAAACATGGGGCACACCTCGAACACGGGGGCGCGGGTTGGGCGCATCGGGGGGCTGAGTGTTTCCTCAGCCTAGAGGAAGGTAACGTGGTGTCCGTGCACGTACTCAGCGTCAGTTCCCTCAAGGGCGGTGTCGGCAAGACCACCGTGACCCTCGGCCTCGCCTCGGCGGCTTTCGCACGCGGCATCCGCACTCTCGTGGTCGATCTCGATCCTCAGTCGGACGTCTCCACGGGAATGGACATCCAGGTGGCCGGCCGGCTGAACGTCGCCGACGTCCTCGCGAACCCCAAGGAGAAGGTGGTCCGTCAGGCCATCACCTCCAGCGGCTGGGCGAAGGTGCACCCCGGAACGATCGACGTGCTCATCGGAAGCCCGTCCGCGATCAACTTCGATGGACCCCATCCGAGCGTCCGCGACGTGTGGAAGCTGGAGGAGGCGCTCGCCGCCGTCGAGGCCGACTACGACCTCGTCCTCATCGACTGCGCCCCGTCGCTGAACGCGCTCACCCGCACCGCCTGGGCCGCGAGCGATCGCGTCATGGTCGTGACCGAGCCCGGACTGTTCTCCGTCGCGGCCGCCGACCGCGCGCTGCGCGCGATCGAGGAGATCCGTCGCGGTCTCTCCCCCCGTCTGCAGCCCCTCGGCATCGTGGTGAATCGGGTGCGCCCGCAGTCGATCGAGCACCAGTTCCGCATCAAGGAGCTCCGCGACATGTTCGGCCCGCTCGTGCTCAGCCCGCAGCTCCCCGAGCGCACGTCCCTGCAGCAGGCCCAGGGCGCCGCGAAGCCGCTGCACATCTGGCCCGGCGACTCCGCGCAGGAGCTCGCCGCCGACTTCGACACGCTGCTCGACCGGGTGATCCGCACCGGCCGAATCCCGCTGCCCGACGACCCCCGCGCCTGATCCGGTCGTCCGACCCTCCGGGGACGTCGAACGAAGACGCCGCTGGGCGTCCGTCCCTCCGGAGGGGTCGAACGAGGACCCCCGTGCACGTCCGACCCCTCCGGGGTCGTTGAGCGAGGACGCCGAAGGCGCCCGAGACGAAACGCGTCCCCCAGGCCTCGCCTCAGGCGGTGCGCCGCGCCCGCCGCGCCGCGAGGTCGTCCATCGGATCCGGGGTCATCGCGTCGAACTCGACGAGAGTCGCCTCGACCTCGTGGAACACCTTCCCCACCGCGATGCCGAAGACCCCCTGTCCCCGGCTGAGGAGGTCGATGACCTCGTCATTCGAGGTGCACAGGTACACCGAGGCTCCGTCGCTCATCAGCGTCGTCCCGGCGAGATCGCGGATCCCGGCGGCGCGGAGCTGGTCGACCGCCGTCCGGATCTGCTGCAGGGAGATGCCGGTGTTCAGGAGCTCTTTGACGAGCTTGAGCACCAGGATGTCGCGGAAGCCGTAGAGACGCTGCGATCCGGATCCGCTCGCGCCGCGGACCGTGGGGACGACGAGCTCGGTGCGCGCCCAGTAGTCCAGCTGGCGGTAGGTGATGCCGGCGGCGCGGGCGGCCACCGCACCGCGGTAGCCCACCTCGTCGTCCATCGCCGGGAGACCGTCGGTGAAGAGGAGATCGTCCCCGAACGACGGTGCGTCGCCCCGTTCCTCGGCGCTCATGCCATCTCCTCCTGTTGTGCGTTGCAGCGTTCCTTCAACCAGTGCGTGAAGGTCGGTAGCTCCACGGTAGAACAGCACCCCATCCTCGACAACGACATCGGGCCTCTGGCGAAGGTGTGTCGCAACCCGTTCGTTACGACAGCAGTCGGCCGATCCCGTCCTTGACGAGCAGGGAGCGCACCTCGTCCAGTCGCGACGCGAGCTCGGGGGCCACTTCGCTCGCCCTGGCACGCGACGGGGTGTCGGTGCGGCGCAGCAGCGCCGACAGCGCGGACTGGACCAGCGCGATGTCGCGCTCGGCGCTCTGGCGCAGGGGCCGCAGGTGCCGCGGGCCGATGCCGTGCCCGTCGAGCGCGGCCAGGGCGCGCAGCAGGGACACGGCCGATTCGGGGTACGTCTCGGCGGCCGGCAGCATGCCGCTGGACACGGCGTCGCTCAAGAGGGCGGCCGTCGCGCCCGAGGCCGCGAGGAGCTCGTCACGGCGGTAGCGCCGGGGACCGGCGACGATCGAGGCCGGCAGCTCCGCAGCGGATCCCGAGGCGTCGAGCGCCTGCAGATGCTCACGGATGACCTTGAGCGGCAGGTACTGATCGCGCTGCAGGGTGAGGGCGACCCGGATCCTCTCCAGGTCGGCGGGCGAGAACTTGCGGTAGCCGCTGGCCGTGCGGACCGGTGTGACGATCCCCTTCTCCTCGAGGAAGCGCAGTTTGGAGGCGCGCACATCGGGGAACTCCGGCGTGAGGCGCGCGAGCACCTGGCCGATGCTCAGCAGCCCGGAGGGGGCGGATCGCTCGGCGGCCGCGGCCGCCATCAGGCGGTCGCCTGGGCGAGGTCCGCCGGCGAGGCGAAGAAGTTCAACCGGAACTTCCCGACCCGGACCTCGAAGCCGTTGTCGAGCTCGCTGCGGTCGACGCGCTCGCCGTTCACGTAGGTGCCGTTGAGCGACCGCTGGTCGACGATCTCGAACGCCGTGCCGGTGCGGATGATCTCCGCATGCCGACGGGAGACGGTCACGTCGTCGAAGAAGATGTCCGCCTCGGGGTGGCGCCCCACCGTCGTGACGGCGGTGTCGAGCAGGTAGCGGGCTCCGGCCAGCGCACCCGAGCGCACCAGCAGCAGCGCAGAACCCGACGGGAGAGCCGCGATGGCCGCCTGCTCGACGTCGGTCAGATCCGCGCCGAACGGGACGAAGGACAGATCCGAGTCGTGCCCGAACGTCTGCGTCGTGTCATGGGCGGGTTCGCCGCCTCGGCGAACCGCGCCGTCGGGAACGTCGTTCTCACTCACTGTGCACCCCTCCTCCTGGCGTTCCAGACTATCCGATGGCGCGGGGCGTCGGGAGCCGGATCCGGGGCCGGATGCGCCGCCCGGCCACGGTCTGCCGGGCGATAGGCTGGGAGGCATGCCACATTACGATGTCGTCGTCCTCGGTGCAGGTCCTGGCGGTTACGTCGCCGCCGTCCGCAGCGCGCAGCTGGGCCTGTCCACCGCCATCATCGAGGAGAAGTACTGGGGCGGTGTCTGCCTCAACGTGGGGTGCATCCCCTCCAAGGCGCTCCTGAAGAACGCGGAGCTCGCGCACACGCTGAACCACAAGGCCGACTTCTTCGGGATCTCCGGCGAGTTCACGATGGACTACGGCAAGGCCTTCGACCGCTCGCGCGTCGTCGCGGACGGCCGCGTCAAGGGCATCCACTTCCTCATGAAGAAGAACAAGGTCACCGAGTACGACGGTCGCGGCACCTTCACGGGCCCGAAGGCGATCACCGTGACCAAGGCGGACGGTTCGACGGAGGAGGTCACGTTCGACAACGTCATCATCGCGACCGGATCCACGGTCCGTCTCCTCCCCGGCGTCCAGCTCAGCGACAACGTCGTCACGTACGAGGAGCAGATCCTCTCCCGCGATCTGCCCACCTCCATCGTCATCGTCGGCGCCGGCGCGATCGGCATGGAATTCGCCTACGTCATGACGAACTACGGCGTCAAGGTGACCATCATCGAGTTCCTCGACCGTGCGCTGCCGAACGAGGACGCGGACGTGTCGAAGGAGATCCAGAAGCAGTACAAGCAGTACGGCGTCGACATCCTCACCTCGACCAAGGTCGAATCCGTCGTCGACAACGGCGACGCCGTGACCGTCACCTACACCGGCAAGGACGGCCAGCAGGGCTCGATCACCGCCGACAAGGTGCTCATGTCGGTCGGCTTCGCGCCGAACGTGGACGGCTTCGGACTCGACAAGACGGGCGTGAAGCTCACCGAGCGCGGCGCCATCGACATCGACGACCACATGCGCACCAACGTCGAGGGCATCTACGCGATCGGCGACGTCACGGCCAAGCTCCAGCTCGCGCACGTCGCGGAGGCGCAGGCGGTCGTGGCCGCCGAGACCATCGGCAAGGCGGAGACCATGACGCTCGGCGACTACCGGATGATGCCGCGTGCCACCTTCTGCTCCCCCCAGGTCGCCTCCTTCGGTCTCACCGAACAGCAGGCGAAGGACGAGGGACGCGAGATCAAAGTTGCGACGTTCCCATTCATGGCCAACGGCAAGGCGCACGGTCTGGGCGAGCCCGTCGGCTTCGTCAAGCTCATCGCCGACGCCGAACACCTCGAGCTCATCGGCGCGCACATGATCGGCCCCGATGTCTCGGAGCTCCTGCCCGAGCTCACGCTCGCACAGAAGTGGGACCTCACGGCGCTCGAGCTCGCGCGCAACGTCCACACGCATCCGACGCTCTCGGAGGCTTTGCAGGAGGGCTTCCACGGCCTCGCCGGGCACATGATCAACTTCTGATCCGCCCGGCTGCACGAGGGCCCGGTCGCGCACCCGCGCGCCGGGCCCTCGTGCGTCTGCGCTCGAAGCCGCGGATCAGACGCCGCGCATCGTGACGAGCCCCGCGGCCCAGTCCCGCAGGGCGTCGGATCCGAGAGCGCGGATCAGGGCCTCCCTCCCGTGCAGCACGATCCCGTCGGCGGGCGCCCCCATCGCCATGTAGAAGGCGCTCCTGCGCTGGGCGTCGCGGGCGGAGCGGAGCGTCCGGCGGGCATAGTCGCGCAAGTCGGCATCGCCCCGATCCAGACCGGCCCGCAGCGCTCGCGCGAGGCGCCCCGCGTCGACCCACCCCAGGTTCATCCCCTGGCCGCCGATCGGGCTGATCTCGTGCGCCGCGTCGCCGAGCAGCGCCACCCGACCGCGGACCACCGCGCCCGCCAGGTGCTGTGCGGCGACGAAGGAGACCGGCTCGACGTCGGCCCCGAAGGGCGGATCCTCGCCGATCCTGGCCGCGATCTCCGCGCGGAAACGATCGCCGGGCATCGCCCCCGCGTCACGTCCCCGCCGCAGCACCCATCGGCGTCGGCCTCCCGGCAGGGGGAAGACCTCGACGAGGCCGTCCGGCCCGCAGTGCAGCACTGCCTGCGAGCCCGGATCCGGATCCGGCACGTCCGCCATCGCATAGCCCGACCGGCCCGCGCGGCGACGCCAGCCGAGACCGAGCTCGCCCCTGAGTCCGCTGCGCACCCCGTCCGCGACGACGGCGAACGCGGCGGTGAGCTCGCGCCGCCGATGACCGTCGTCCACGCGAATCCGCACGAAGCGTCCTTCGTCCCGGACGGCGCGCACGGTGCAGCCTCCGTGCAGCGCCGTCGGAGACAGCTCCGCCAGACGATCCAGGAGCAGAGCGTGCGTGCGCTGCTGCGGCAGCACGAGCACGGGGCGCTCGGGCGGGAACGCGAGAGCGGCGAGCACACGACCGCGGCTGCGCACCTCCCCTCCGGACAGCGTCAGCGCCTCCGTTCGAACGGCCGTGCCCACACCGGCCTCCGCGAGCTCGCGCAGTCCCGGGGGATGGATCCCGATGGCCCTGCTGCGAGGGTCGACGGCGTCCCTGCGCTCGCAGACCACGGTGTCGACCCCCTCTTGCGCGAGCAGGCACGCGAGCAGCAGACCGACGGGCCCTGCCCCGATGACCACCACGTCGTGGTCGAGGACGGGATCAGTGATCGCCATCGTCGCGTTCCCACCGCAGTTCCAGCCGGGCGGGGAAGCCGCGCCGGACGGACCAGCCCGGCTGCGCGGCCGCGGAGAGCTCGGCCGCGGTGTAGGAGCGCCGGATGCTCGTCAGGCCGTCGGGACGGATGAACGATCCGCGCAGCAGCGTGCCGGCGAAAGGGAGGGTCGCCGCGGCGAAGGCCGCGTAGGCCAGGCGGCTGCGCGCGATGTCGTGATGTGCGACGAGCCCGCCCGGTGCGACCAGCCGCCGCGTATCCGCCAGGAACCGGCGCAGCTCCGCCTCGCCGAGATGGTGCAGCAGATGGTTCGAGAGCACGATGTCGAAGCCCTCCCCGCCCGCGACGAGCTCCGAGACCGGCGCGCAGCGGTAGACGACGCCTGCACCGTCGTCGTGCGCGCGCGCCCAGGCCACCGCCCGGGGATCCAGATCGAGCGCGGTGACGTCCGCGTCGACGCCGTCCCGACGCAGTCGCCCGGTGAGCGCCCGGCAGAGGTCGCCGCCGCCGGCACCGACGTCGAGGACGCGGATCCTCCGTCGACGGGCTCTCGGACGCACGTCCCGGCGGTACACGGCGCCGGGACGGGACACGATCGCGTTCACGAGGCGGAAGCGCTCGTAGGTGCGCTCCAGCATCGCCGGGTCCGCGTCCGCCGCGTCCATGAGCTCGCGTTCGGCCGTGGCGCGCGCCCGGAGGTCAGGGCGCATCCGCGTCGACGACCGTCATCAGCGCGCTCTCCGCGGTGAGTCCCGGCCCGAAGGCCATCGCCGAAACGCGATCGCCCACGGCCGCCCCGCCGCCCTCACGCGTGCCCTCGAGGATCCGGCGCAGCACGAAGAGCACCGTCGCGCTGGACATGTTCCCGTTCTCCCTCAGCGTCTCGCGCGCGGGGTCCAGTTGCAGCGCGCTGAGTCCGAGCCGCTCCTGCACCCGGTCGAGGATGCTGCGGCCTCCGGGATGGATCGCCCAGTGCCGCACGGCGGATCCGATCGTGCCGTCCTCGAACGCCTCGGCGAAGTCGGCCGCGTACAGAGGGCGCAGGGCCTCGTGGATCGTCTCGCCGATGATCTGCGGCACCGCCGTGGAGAGCACCATCTCGAAACCGTGGTCGCCGATGGTCCAGGCCATGTCCTGCTCGCCCTGCGGCGCGATCGCCGTATGGAACCGGTCCAGACGCAGCCCCCGCACGCCGTCGGCGAGAGGACGGGCGGTGACGATCCCCGCCGCCGCGCCATCGGCGAACAGGGAGGAGGCGACGATGACGTCGGGATCCTCGGAGGAGCGCAGGTGCAGTGTGCACAGCTCGACGCTGACGACGAGCACCACGGCCTCCGGATCCGCGGCGCAGAACTGGGCGGCCGCACGCAGCGCCGGCATCGAGGCGTAGCAGCCCATGAAGCCGAGGTGGTAGCGCTGCACCGACTCGGCCAGCCCGAGCTCCCGCACGATCTCGTACTCGGGACCGGGCGCGTGGAATCCCGTGCAGGAGACCGTGACGACGTGCGTGACGTCCTCGGATCCGAGGGAGGGATCCGCGTCGAGCGCGGCCCGTGCGGCGTCGACGAAGAGACGCCGCGCCTCGCGCGTGTAGAGATCGTTGCGAGCCTTCGTGCCCGGGGAGAGCAGCAGCCCGGACCCGCGATCGAAGAACATCGGCTCGTCGACGTCCGCGGTCGAGGAGAGCTCTTCGATCACGGTGCGCCGGGTGTCGATCCCGGATCCGTCGAACGAGGCGGTCACGATCCTCTTCGCGAGCCGCCCCAACCCCGGCTGCGCGGCGAAGACGTCGCGCACCTCGTCCTGGTGCAGGATCGTGTCCGGCACCGTCGTCCGCAGGGACCTCAGCACGGCGGGGCTGCTCATGGGGCCATGCAAGCACGCGCCGGGCCGTGCGGGAAGGGGGTTGTGCCGTCCGGAGGAGCGCGTAGGATCCTGGACCGGCCCCGGATCAGACGCCGAGGGCTCTGGCGAGTTTGGACGACGACGCGGAGGGACGACCGCCGGCGTTCTGCACCGCGCGTTCGACGGCGGCGAAGAACTCCTCCCGGCCGACCGCGTCCGCGGGAGCTGCGGGTCCGAGTTCCATCTCCCATTCCCGCCATTCGCGGACGGATCCGCGTCCGTCGGTCGCACGCAGATCCGTCCCGCGGACGCGGTCGTCCACGAACTCCGCGACCACGCCCCGAGGGCCGGTGAGCAGGTAGGCCGTGCGAGCGTTCTCGATGCGCGCGAGCGGCGTCAGCGGATCCGTCGTCCAGCGGGCGATCGCCGCCTCGACCGCCTCCGGCACGGCCTCGTCGTCGCCGAGAGGCCAGCCCAGTTCGAGCCGTCCGTCGCCCTGCCGGGGGCCCTTCACATGCCATCCCTCGTCCGGACCGCCCGTGCGCCGCCGCAGGGCGACGCCGGAACGGGCCAGGAGTCCGTCGGCGGTGTCGAGGTAGCGGGCGTCGAGCGCCCTGACCTCGCCCGCCGTGACCGCGTCGACCCCGGGGACGTCGTCCCAGACCGGCAGCGGGGTCTCTGCGTCGACGTCGTACTTGCGCTCGACCTCGACCGTCCTGGACGGGTCAGACATCGGCCGGATTGATGTCCTCGAGGGCCTCTTCGTACCAGTAGTCGATCTCGGTGGGGCCGTCGTGCGGGCCCGTGTTCTTCTCTCCTCCGCGCTGTTCGTACACGATCTGCGATTCGCTGTAGGGCAGGATCAACCTGCCCTGCGTGTCGTCGAGGGGGATGATCTGCCCGTCGAGGGGGCCGCCGTGAAGCCGTGCGAGTGCCATGTGCTCACCCTAGTCCCGCGGCCCGTGCGTTCCGTGACGCGAGGGCGGCCGCGTCACCAACCGCCTTCACCCCGCCGCTGTCACCCCGCCGCCATCCCGAGAACGCCGCCGAGGATCATCCACGGCCCGAACGCGAGATGGGTCGAGCCGTCTGCCCGGCGCAGCGCGATCATCCAGAGCGCATGCCCGGCTCCGAGGACAAAGGCGGCCGCCCCGCCGATGAGGAGGGCCGCCCCGCCGTGCCAGCCCAGGACGAGCCCGATCACCGCGGCGAGCTTGACGTCTCCCCCGCCCATGCCGTCCCGTCCGATGGCCCGCAGCATCGCGTAGAAGCCCGTCAGCAGCAGCATGCCCCAGAGGGCTCCGTCCGCCCTCGCACGCCCTTCGCCAGCCGCCGTCTCCGCGAGCACGAGCAGGATCGCCCCCGCGAGCGTCGGCAGCACGATCCGATCGGGAAGGCGGTGCGTCTGCACGTCGACGACGATCAGACGGGCGCCGACCGCGAGGAGCGCGCCGTGCGCCAGCAGGACGAGCAGCGCGTGGAGATCCATGCCCGGAAGCCTGGCAGAAGCGGCGCAGGCGTGTTCCGGCCCTGTGGAGAACCGCCGCGTACGGCGCCCCCGCCGGGAGGGCCCCGTCCTGGACCGAGACCTCGCTCTCCGTCGACCGCCTCGCCGCCCGCACGGTCGGCACGCTGTTCCTCCGGATGTCAGGAATGTCGGATGTACGATTTATTCTTCCCGAGTACGTTGCAACTCTAGAAGAAATGTTCGAGGATCGTATTCATGGGGATGGCTCTCGAATCCATGATGGCCCCCACCGCGGACAGCAGGGCGGGGGACGTCCTCCGCCTGCGTCGTGAGATCTCGCGCTTGCAACGGCGACGCAGCGATCTGCCGCTTCTCCCCGTCGCACCCGTGCTGCAGCCGATCCTTCCCGAGGGGGGACTGCAGGTGGGCACGACCTATTCCCTCTCCTCGTCGCCCGGGCTCATCGCGACCCTCCTCGCCGGCGCCTCCGCGACCGGAGCCTGGTGCGCGGCCGTGGGCATGCCGACCCTGGGCGTCGAAGCGCTCGCCGGGCACGGCGTCGACCTCGACCGCATGCTGTTCGTGCCCGAACCGGGGGCGCGCTGGCTCTCCGCGGTCTCCGCCCTGAGCGAGGTCGTCCCGCTCATCGCGATCCGCCCCTCCGGCCCCGCCCGGTCCGCCGAGCTGTCCCGGTTGGGCGCACGGCTGCGCGATCGCGGCTGCACGCTGCTCGTCGTGGCGGGGAACGCCGCCGCCCGCATCGAGGACTGGCCTCAGAGCGAGGGCAGCATCCGCGTGCACGATGCCCGCTGGCACGGACTGGGATCGGGCTGGGGTGCGCTGGAGGAGTGCGAGGTCACCGTCACCGCCCGCACCCGTCGTTCCCCCGTACCGCAGAGCGTGCGGGTGCGCCTGCCCGGCCGCCGCGGCGTGCTCGAAGCGATCGAGACCACGACCGCCCCCCGGCTCGTACCGCTCCCCTCGCTCCGCCCTCCCGGGTCCTCCGAGGCCGGAAGGGCGCAGGCTTCGGCCGCCGCCGCGCCCCCGACGCTGGCGGCAGCAGGATGAGCGGCGAAGTCCCGGCCCCGGTCCGGGTGATCGTGCTGTGGTTCCCCGACTGGCCGCTGCGTGCGGCTCTGGGCGCCGACGCCGCAGAGCCCGCCGCCATCCTGCATGCGAACCGCGTGCAGGCGTGCTCCGCGGCCGCACGCGCCCAGGGCGTGCGCATCGGCCAACGGCGCCGCGAGGCGCAGGGACTCGTCCCCGACCTGCGGATCCTGCCCGCCGACCCGGCACGGGACGAGCGTGCGTTCCTGCCGGTGCTCCGCCTCATCGAGGGACACTCCCCCGGCGCCCAGGTGCTGCGTCCGGGGCTCGCGCTGCTCCGGGCACGGGGCGTGTCCCGCTACCACGGCGGGGAAGCGGAGGCAGGGCTCGCCCTGCACGCCCTGCTGGCGGATCAGGGCCACCCCGAGGTGCGGATCGGCGTGGCGGACGGCCCCTTCACCGCCGAGCTCGCGGCCCGGGGAGCGGATCCGGTGCTCGTCGTCGCCGAAGGCGAAGCCGCGGCCTTCCTCTCCCCCCTCCCCGTGCAGGCGCTGCGCGACGAGGAGGTCACCGCGCTCCTGCTCCGCCTCGGCATCCGTACGCTCGGCGAGCTCGCCGCCCTGGGCGCCACCCGGCTGGCGGAACGTTTCGGCGAGCGCGGGGCACGCCTGCACCGCCTCGCCGCCGGGGCCGATTCCCGCCCGGTCGTCCCGCGCCCCGTGGATCCGGAGCTCGCTGCGGAGATCGAGTTCGACTCCCCGCTGGGACAGTCCGATCAGATCGCCTTCGCCGTGCGCCAGAGCGCCGACCGCGTCGTGCTCGCCCTCGCCGACGCGTCGCTCGTGTGCACGGAGGTGCGCATCGACCTCACCGACGACGACGAGGGCGTCGCCTCGCGCACCTGGCTGCATCCGACCTGCTTCGAGGCCACGGACCTCGTCGACCGAGTGCGCTGGCAGCTGGAGGCGCTCGCCCAGGCGCAGACAGGCAAGGAGGCGGACGAGGCGCACCGGTTCCGCGGGATCGTCCGGGTCCGGATCGCCCCGATCGCGGTCGACGACGCCGCGCACCATCAGCCGGGGCTGTTCGGCTCTGGCACCGACGACCGGCTGCATCATGCGATCTCCCGGGTGCAGACCCTGCTCGGGCACGAGGGCGTGCTGACCGCGGTCGTCGCGGGCGGTCGTCTCGCCGCCGAACGCCAGCAGCTCACCCCCTGGGGCGAACGGGCGGTCCCGCTCCGGGCGGCCGGGCAGCCGTGGCCGGGTCGGCTGCCCGATCCCCTGCCCGGAGAGGTCTTCGCGCCGCCCCGACGCGTCGCGGTGACCGCAGCGGACGGATCCCCGGTCGACGTCGACGACCGGGGACTGCTCACCGCGGACCCGGCGGCGATCGAGGACTGCCCCGTGCGGCACTGGGCCGGCCCCTGGCCGCTGCGGGAGCGACGGGGCGAGCCGGGCGGGATCCTCCGCGGCGAGCGCCTGCAGCTCGTCGACGCGCAGGAGCGGGCATGGCTCGTGCTGCACACGCCCGGGGACGACGGCGGCCACTGGTGGGCCGAAGGGCGGTATCACTGATGGGCTTCCACAACCCGAGCATGTCGTGGGGGGATCTGGAGCGCACGCTCTCCGGCCGACCGGAGAAGCCGGAGAAGAAGGCCTCCCTGCACGACCGCGCTGCGGAGGACGCCCCCTCCCGCGCCTCGAAGCGTCTTCCCCTCTCCCTCGGAGACGTCGTGCGGCCGACCGACGCCGTCCCCTATGCCGAACTGCATGCGCACTCCTCGTACTCGTTCCTCGACGGCGCCTCCGCCCCGGACCGGCTCGTCGCCGAGGCGCAACGGCTGGGGCTGAGCGCCCTCGCCGTCACCGACCACGACGGCTTCTACGGCGCGGCACGTTTCGCCGAGGCGGCGGACCTCGCCCCGGGGCTGCAGACCGTGTTCGGCGCGGAGCTCTCCCTGAGCGACGACCACGGCCCCGCCCCCGCGCGCGGCGGTGCCGCCGACCCGCTCGGGGAGCACCTGCTCGTGCTCGCGCGGGGCCAGGAGGGATACCACCGCCTCTCCGCCGCGATCACCGAGGCGCAGCTGCGCGGAGGGGAGAAGGGGCGCCCCCGCTATGTGCTCGAAGACCTCGCGAACCGGGCGGGCGGACACTGGACGATCCTCACCGGATGCCGCAAGGGTGCGGTCCGGCGAGCGTATGAGCGCGAGGGGTCCGACGGCGCCGCACGGGCGCTGCGTCTGCTCGTCGACCTCTTCGGGCCGGATCGGGTCGCCGTCGAGCTCATCGACCACGGCGATCCCCTGGACACCCGTCGCAACGACGCCCTCGCCGCCCTCGCCGCGGCGCACTCCCTTTCCGTGGTCGCGACGAACAACGTGCACTACGCGACCCCGGACAGGGCGGAGCTCGCCGAGGCCGTGGCGGCCGTCCGCGCGACCAGGAGCCTGCGTGATCTGGAAGGCTGGCTGCCCGCGCACGGTTCCGCGCATCTGCGCAGCGGCGCCGAGATGACGGCGCGCTTCGCCCGCTATCCCGGCGCGATCCGGGCAGGACTGGAGATCGCCGAGGCCTGCGCCTTTCCCCTGCGCCGCGCCAAGCCCGATCTGCCGACGATCGCGGTCGGTCCCGGCGAAACGCCGATGGGCCGTCTGCGCGCTCTCGTCTGGGCCGCCGTCCCCGCGCTGTACCCGGAGCTGACCGCTCAGGGGCGCGCCAGGATCGCCCGGGAGCTGGACGTCATCGAGGAGAAGGACTTCCCCGGCTACTTCCTCATCGTGCACGGCATCGTCGCCGAGGCGAAGACGCGGGGGATCCTCTGCCAGGGGCGCGGATCCGCGGCGGCGAGCGCCGTCTGCTATCTGCTCGGGATCACCGCGGTCGATCCCATCCTGTACGGGCTGCCGTTCGAACGGTTCCTCGCGACGACGCGCACCGAGGAGCCAGACATCGATGTGGACTTCGACTCCTCCCGGCGCGAGGAGATCATCCAGTGGGTGTACCGGGAGTACGGCAGAGAGAACGCAGCCCAGGTCGCGAACGTCATCCAGTACCGGCCGAAGAACGCGGTCAGGGACATGGCCCGCGCCCTCGGGCATTCTCCGGGACAGCAGGACGCGTGGTCCAAACAGGTCGAGCGCTGGGGCACGGACCTCTCCCCCGCCGCGGATCACGACATCCCGGATCGCGTCGTCGCCTACGCCGACGAACTGCTGCGCGCGCCCCGCCATCTCGGGATCCACTCCGGCGGCATGGTGCTGACCCGGCGCCCGGTCGGCGAGGTCGTGCCGGTCGAACACGCCCGCATGAAGGACCGCACCGTCATCCAATGGGACAAGGACGACGCGGCGTGGATGGGTCTGGTGAAGTTCGACCTGCTCGGACTCGGCATGCTCTCCGCGCTGCGGCACTGCTTCGACCTGGTGCGAGCGGCGACTGGGGAGGAGTGGACCCTGCAGAACCTGCCGAAGGAGGAGCCCGCGGTCTACGACATGCTCTGCCGCGCCGACTCGATCGGCGTCTTCCAGGTCGAGTCCCGGGCCCAGATGGGGCTGCTGCCCCGGTTGCAGCCCCGGGAGTTCTACGAACTCGCGATCCAGATCGCGCTCATCCGCCCCGGCCCGATCCAAGGCGGTGCCGTGCACCCGTTCGTACGGCGCAAGCTCGGGACCGAACCGGTGACGTACCCGCACCCGAAGCTGGAGCCGGTCCTCGCGCGCACCCTCGGGATCCCCGTGTTCCAGGAGCAGCTCATCCAGATGGCGACCGCGCTCGGCAACTGCACGGCCGACGAGGCCGATACGCTGCGCCGGGCGATGGGCTCGAAGCGAGGGCTGGAGCGGATCGACAGCATCCGCGACAGCCTCTACGAGGGGATGCGCGAGAACGGGCTGGAGGGTGAGGCGGCGGACCGCATCTACGCCCAGATCCAGGCGTTCTCCGATTTCGGCTTCGCGGAGTCGCATTCGCTGAGCTTCGCCCTGCTCGTCTATGCGAGCTCGTGGCTCAAGCTGCACTACCCCGCCGCGTTCCTCGCGGGTCTGCTGCGCTCGCAGCCGATGGGGTTCTACTCGGCGGCGACGCTCACGGGGGACGCTCGGCGACACGGGGTCGAGGTGCGCCGCCCGGACATCGCCCGATCGGGGGCGACAGAAGAGCTCGAGCCGCTCGCCTCCGAGAGCTCCGGCGAGTGCACCGCAGACCCTGCCACCGGCACCGAGAACCGTGCCACCGGCCTCGACGCCTGCACGCATCAGCGTCCCGCCCTCCCCGATGGCGTCGATCCGGATCCGTTCGATCCGTCGGCGCCCGACGAGTCCGCCGCCCATCGACGCGACGGCCGCTTCGCGGTCCGCCTCGGGCTCGCCGGGGTCACGGGGATCGGCCTGAAGACGGCGGAACGGATCGTCGCCGCACGGGCGGCGCACGGACCCTTCCGCGATCTGAACGATCTGGTGCGGCGCACCGATCTCACGGCCACCCAGATCGAGGCGCTGGCCACCGCCGGAGCGTTCGACTCCTTCGGGCTGCAGCGCCGAGAGGCGATCTGGCTGGCCGGATCAGCCGCCGAGGATCGCGCCCGCTATCTGCCGGACTCCGTCGTCGCCGTGCAGCCGCCGTTGTTCCCCGACCAGACCTCGTACGAGCGGCTCGCCGCCGACCTCTGGGCGACCGGGATGTCCATCGACGACCACCCGATCACCCATTTCCGCCCCGACCTGGACGCCCGCGGGGTACTCTCCTCTGCGGCGCTGCGCACGCACGAGAACGGGCGGCGCGTCGAGGCGGCAGGCCTGGTCACCCACCGTCAGCGCCCCGCCACGGCCGGTGGGGTCACGTTCCTCAACCTCGAGGACGAGCACGGCCTCGTGAACGTCATCTGCACCCAGGGCGTCTGGCTGCGCTATCGCCGGATCGCCCGCGAGTCGCCGGCGCTCATCGTCCGCGGAATCCTGGAGCGCTCTCCCGAGGGCGTGACCAATCTGCTGGCGGACGCGTTCGAAGCCCTCCAGGTCGGAGTCGCGCATACCTCCCGGGACTTCCAATGACCGCGCTGCGCCCCAGGGCGCGGGGCCACCCGGGCAGCGTCACCAGTATCGTTCGGGCATCTCGTGGGCGCGACGATCGGTGCCGCCCCAGTTCGCCGCCTGATCGCGGGCGTCGTCGGCCGCGCGCTGGGCACCGCGAAGGGCATCGGCGGCACCGGTGCGCGGCGCGGATCCCGTCACCGGCACGGCATCGAGCACGAGCTCCGTGACGACGCCGTCCTCCGTCGCCACGACCGTGCACGCCTCCACGCGCCCGCGCCACGGCAGCGTCCCGAGCTCAGGAAGGACCGGGTCCTCGCGCGCCGGCGCGGGCGCGCGGTAGACGACACCGGTGGTGAGATCGCGGATGCCGATCGCGCCGTACTCGTGTTCGACGGCGATGACCCTTCCGACGCCGAGAGGCGCGGGAAGCGGCAGGATCAGAGTCACCGACATGGCTCCACCTTCCCCCACCCGCACCGCGCTGTCCAGAGGTCGCCCTACGGTTCGAGAGCGGCCCGGAACGCCCCGGGGCTCTCGTCCTTCGCGTCAGGTCAGGGACGCCTTCGCGTCAGGCCCAGGACGCCAGGCTGTCGTAGTGCCGGTCGTGATAGAGCAACGGAGCGCCGGGCGTCCCCTCCAGGACGTCCTTCACATCGAGCAGCACGAGCGACGAGGGACCGACGGGGTGCGTCTCGCGGATGGTGCCACGGATCGCGACGCGTGCCGAGGGGAGAAAGGGCTCGCCGGTCGGAAGGATCTCCCAGCCCTGTTCCGGCGTGAAGCGGGGTTCCCCGGAGCGCGCGAACGCATCGGCGATGGGCTCCTGCCCTGCGACGAGGAAGTGCACGAGCATGCTCGGTGCGCTCAGGATCCCGCCGGCGCTGCCGGTCGCGCGGGTGACGGAGAAGACGAGGACCGCCGGATCGGCGGCGACCGAGGCGACGCTGGAGAGCGTGAGGCCGACCGGTCCGTCCGGTGCGGTGGCGGAGACCAGCGCGACGCCGGCGGGATGGTGTCGGAACGCGGTCTTGAACTTCTCGGTGACGTCCTGCTCCAGCCTCGGCGTGCTCATCGTGCTTCTCTCTCTGTCCTCTGGGCGGGCCGCGCGACTCCTGCGACCGAGTTCCACGGTATGCCCGTTGCAGGGGCGGAGGACGCGGAAGCGGAAACATGGCGACGCATGGGGCCGGGATCGCCGCGCCCTTGCCGAATCCGCAAACTCCGCGATTCTTTCGTCGTCACGGAACGTTCAGTCCGCCGGAATCCGCCGGGGCCCTCCGCTACGCTCGCACAAGTCGCTCGCCGGAGGACCTCAGGATCCGCCTCGGCGACGGCCCGGGAGCGTGCGGACCCCGCCGCACCGACTCCCCGACGACGTGCCGAAGGAGACACGATGACGCGCATAGGCGTGGTGGCCGAGCAACCCCCCGAGACGAGGATCGCGGCCACTCCCGCGACCGTGACGCAGCTGATCGCGCTGGGGTACGACCTGGCGGTGCAGCGCGGGGCTGGAACCGCCTCGGCCTTTCCCGACGAGGCGTATGCCGATGCCGGAGCCGAGATCGTCGACGCGGCCTCGGTGCTGGACTCGGACATCGTCCTCACCGTGAACGGCCCGACCCCGGCTCAGATCGACGCCCTGCGCCCGGGCACCGTGCTCGTCGGACTGCTCGCGCCGGCCTTCCGCCCCGAACTGCTGGCGGCGCTCGCCGACCGCGGGGTGACCGCGCTCGCGATGGACGCCGTGCCCCGGATCTCGCGCGCCCAGTCCATGGACGTGCTGAGCTCGATGGCGAACATCGCCGGATATCGCGCGGTGGTGGAGGCCGCGCACGAGTTCGGCCGTTTCTTCACGGGTCAGGTGACGGCGGCGGGCAAGGTCCCGCCCGCGAAGGTCCTCGTCGCGGGCGCCGGTGTCGCCGGTCTCGCCGCCATCGGCGCCGCGTCGAGCCTGGGTGCGATCGTGCGCGCGACGGATCCGCGCCCAGAGGTCGCCGATCAGGTCAAGTCGATCGGCGGCGAGTATCTGAAGGTCGAGGTCGCGGTCGAGCAGTCCGCGGACGGCTACGCGAAGGCGACGAGCGCGGACTACGACCGACGGGCCGCCGAGATCTATTCCGAGCAGGCGGCCGACGTCGACATCATCATCACGACCGCGCTCATCCCCGGCCGCGCCGCCCCTCGCCTCATCACCGCGGCGGATGTGGCACGCATGCGCTCGGGCAGCGTCATCGTCGACATGGCCGCGGGCCAGGGCGGCAACGTCGAGGGCTCGGTCGCCGGCGAACGCATCGTCACCCCGAACGGCGTCGTGATCCTCGGCTACACCGACCTCGCGTCCCGGCTCCCCACCCAGGCCTCGCAGCTCTACGGCACGAACGTCGTCAACCTGATGAAGCTGCTCACCCCGGGCAAGGACGGGGCGCTGACCCTCGACGTCGACGACGTCGTCCAGCGTGCAGTGACGGTCGCCCGCGGAGGAGAGGTCACCTGGCCGCCGCCCGCGGTGCAGGTCTCCGCCGCTCCCGCCTCCGCGGCGGCCGCTCCGCCGCCCGCTCCGAAGGCTGCCAGCAGGAAGGGCCTCTCGGCGCGTGCGAAGCTCGCCCTCGTCGCCCTCGGCGCCGCGGCGCTGTTCCTCGTCAACGCCTTCGCGCCTGCTCCGCTGCCGCAGCACTTCACGGTGCTGATGCTCGCGATCGTGATCGGCTTCTACGTGATCGGCAAGGTCGCCCATGCGCTGCACACGCCGCTCATGAGCGTCACGAACGCGATCTCCGGGATCATCGTCGTCGGTGCGATGCTGCAGCTCACCGGCCAGTCGCTCGTCGTCCAGATCCTCGCGGCGGTGGCCGTGCTGCTCGCCAGCATCAACATCTTCGGCGGCTTCGCGGTCACGCGCCGCATGCTCGCCATGTTCGCCAAGGGAACGCCGCCGGCCGCCGGCTCGTCCGAGAAGACGGGAGCCTGACGCATGCAGACCCTGCTGACGCCGGCGTCGATCGCCGGAGCCGCGTACCTCGTCGCGGCCCTCCTGTTCATCCTCAGCCTCGCCGGACTCAGCCGGCACGAGAGCGCGAAAGCCGGTGTCGGCTACGGCATCGCCGGCATGGCGATCGCCCTCGTCGCGACGGTCTGGGCCGTCGTCGTCGAGGCCTGGGGATCCGCCTCCCTCGGGATCGGGCTGACCTTGCTGGTCGTCGCCGTGCTCGTGGGCGGATCGATCGGCCTGTGGCGCGCACGCGTCGTCGCGATGACGGGCATGCCGGAGCTGATCGCCCTGCTGCACAGCTTCGTCGGCCTCGCGGCGGTGCTCGTCGGCTGGAACGGCGCCCTCGAGGAGAACTCCCTCAGCGGCGCGCTGCGCGACATCCACCATGCGGAGGTGTTCATCGGCGTGTTCATCGGCGCGGTGACCTTCACCGGATCGATCGTCGCGTTCCTCAAGCTGTCGGCGCGGATGAAGTCCGCCCCGCTCATGCTTCCGGGCAAGAACGTGCTCAACCTCGGCGCGCTCGTGCTGTTCGTGGCGCTGACGGTCTGGTACGTGATCACTCCCGCCCTGTGGCTCCTGATCGTGGTCACGATCCTGGCGCTGCTGCTCGGCTGGCACCTGGTGGCCTCGATCGGCGGCGGCGACATGCCCGTCGTGATCTCGATGCTGAACAGCTACTCCGGCTGGGCGGCGGCCGCGGCGGGCTTCCTGCTCAACAACGACCTGCTCATCGTGACCGGCGCGCTGGTCGGATCGAGCGGTGCGTACCTGTCGTACATCATGTGCACCGCGATGAACCGATCCTTCCTCTCCGTCATCGCGGGCGGCTTCGGGATCGCCGCTCCCCGTGCGGCCGGGGACGACGAGGAGGGCGAGATCCGCGAGCTGGATGCGGAGGGCGCGGCCGCGCTGCTGCGCGACGCCTCGAGCGTCGTGATCACGCCCGGCTACGGCATGGCGGTCGCACAGGCCCAGTATCCGGTGGCAGAGCTCACGGCCAAGCTGCGCGAGCGGGGCGTGCCTGTGCGGTTCGGCATCCACCCGGTCGCGGGGCGTCTGCCCGGGCACATGAACGTGCTGCTGGCCGAGGCCAAGGTGCCGTACGACATCGCCCTGGAGATGGACGAGATCAACGACGACCTGGCCGAGACCGGGGTCGTGCTCGTCATCGGCGCGAACGACACGGTCAACCCGGCCGCCGCCGAGGATCCGGGCAGCCCGATCGCCGGGATGCCGGTGCTGCGGGTGTGGGAGGCCGAGAACGTCATCGTCTTCAAGCGCTCGATGGCCGCCGGATACGCGGGCGTGCAGAATCCGCTGTTCTTCCGCGACAACGCGCACATGCTGTTCGGCGACGCCAAGCAGCGCGTGGAGGACATCCTCCGCGTGCTCTGACCGGGTCCGTCCGGCCGTCGCGCGAGATGCACGACGCGCCGGGCGGAGCTCCCCCTCCTCGCCGTCAAGGCGTAGCGTGCCGGAAGGGGCGCGCGACGGAGGGCGGTTCGACATGAGCAGACGCAGCACGGGACCCGACGGTATCTTCCGGCGCAAGCCCATCGACCAGATCGACGACGAGACCGACAGCGGAGGGCTCAAGCGTGAGCTGGGGCTGTGGCAGCTGACGGCGATCGGCGTCGGCGGCATCATCGGCGCCGGCATCTTCACCCTCGCCGGCGAGGTCGCGCATCAGACGGCCGGCCCCGCCGTGCTCATCTCCTTCCTCATCGCGGGCATCGCCAGCGCGGCGGCGGCGCTCTCGTACGCCGAGTTCGCCGGGATGATCCCGAAGGCGGGCTCCGCGTACACCTACGGCTACGCGGTGCTCGGCGAGTTCGTCGGCTGGTTCATCGGCTGGGACCTGCTGCTCGAGTACATCGCGATCGTCGCGGTGGTCGCGATCGGCATCTCCGGCTACATCGGCTTCCTCGTGACGCAGCTCGGGGTGCACCTGCCGGACTGGATGCTCGGAGCCGCGGGCACGGGACCCGGCCGCGTCGTCGACGTGTTCGCGGTTCTGCTCTGTCTGCTCACCGCCTTCGTGCTCACCCGTGGGATCCGCAGCGCGGCGCGCTTCGAGTTCGTCGCGGTCGGCATCAAGGTGCTCATCGTCGTGCTGATCGTCGCGCTCGGCGTCTTCCACATCAACAGCGCCAACTACCACCCGTACTTCCCATTCGGCTTCGGCGGGGTGATGACCGGTGCGGCCACGGTGTTCTTCGCCGTGTTCGGCTATGACGCCATGAGCACGGCCGCCGAGGAGTCGAAGGATGCGCGAAAGCACATGCCGAAGGCGATCCTGCTCTCCCTCGGGATCGCGATGATCCTGTACGTCCTCGCCACCCTCGTGCTCACCGGGATGCAGAACTTCAAGGACATCGACCCCAAGAGCGGCTTCGCCACCGCCTTCGCGTCGGTCGGCCTGGACGGTGCGGCCAACATCATCGCGATCGGGGCGATCATCGGGATCATCACCGTGCTGCTGACCTTCATGCTCGGCGTCACCCGGGTGTGGTTCTCGATGAGCCGCGACGGCCTGCTGCCCGAGTGGTTCGCGAAGACGAGCCCCAAGCGGCACGTGCCCACCCGCGTCACGTGGATCGCGGGGATCGCCGCCGCGATCCTCGCCGGGATCGTTCCGATCTCGACGGTCGCCGAACTCACCAACATCGGCATCCTGCTCGCCTTCGTCGTCGTCTGCGCGTCCGTCATCGTCCTCCGCTACCGGCGGCCGGACATCCCGCGGAACTTCCGGCTGCCGCTGATGCCCGTCGTCCCGGCGATCGGCGTCATCGCCTCCCTCTGGCTCATCTCTTACCTGCACTGGGAGACCTGGGTGCGGTTCGCGGTGTGGTTCGTGCTCGGCCTGATCGTGTACTTCGCGTACTCGAAGCGGCACTCTCTGCTCTCGCCGAACAGCCCGCGGCACGACTCGTCCTCCTCGGCCCGCTCCGCGGGCGAGGCCGCCGACGGCCCGCCCGAGCACGGCGTGTCCTAGCGGGGAGCCCTGCCCTACCATTCTCGCGCTGTGTAGGCCACCCCCTCGGTGCACGCGGTGCGGTGCCTCATGCTCGAACGACGGAGGCGCCCGCTTCCGTGGACGAGAGGACGGATGATGGCCGAGCTCACCGGACGCCGAGTGGCGTTCCTCGCGACGAACGGCTTCGAGGACAGCGAACTGACCAGCCCCTGGGACGCCGTCACCGCCGCGGGAGCCACCGCGACGATGATCGCCCCGGAGGGCGAGGAGATCACGGGCAAGAACGGACACGAGCAGCGCGTCGACACATCGTCGCGGGACGCCGACGCCGGCGGGTTCGACGCGCTCGTGCTGCCCGGCGGCGTTGTGAATGCGGACCAACTCCGGATGGACGAGCCCTCGGTCGACTTCGCGCGCGCCTTTTTCGCGCAGCACAAGCCCGTCGGGGTGATCTGCCATGGATCGTGGATCCTCATCGAGGCGGGAGTGGTCGAGGGGCGCACGCTCACGAGCTACCCGAGCCTGAAGACCGATCTGCGCAACGCCGGGGCCGACTGGGTCGATGAAGAGGTCGTCGAAGATCAGGGGCTCGTCTCGAGCCGCACACCCGATGACCTCCCGGCGTTCGACGCGGCGCTGCTGAACGCGATCGGCGAGGCACCGCACGCGGCTCCGACCGCGTGACCGCTCGCCCGCGCCCCTGGGGCCCTCGAGGGGCGCGGGCTCCCGGCGCCGCGATACGGTGATCTGGTCGCATCGCCGCCCGCCACGAGAGGATCATCATGCGCCCGTACCTCGACAAGGCCCTGCCCGACGTATGGAAGGCGGCATCCGCGTTCTCGGACGTCCTCGCCGTCTCCGCACGCGAGCGCGGGCTCACCGAGGTCGAGTCCGAGCTCGTCAAGGTGCGCGCCTCGCAGCTCAACGCCTGCGCGTTCTGTCTCGACCTGCACTCCCGCGAGGCGCGCGCCGCAGGGATCCCCGCGCAGAAGCTCGATGTGCTGCCCGCGTGGCGCGAATCCTCGCTCTACTCCGAACGGGAGAAGGCCGTGCTCGCGATCGCCGAGGCCGCGACGCGACTGCCGCTGGACGAGAACGGAGAGGCGGATCTCGCCGCCGCGCGGAGCGTGCTCGGCGACGAGGCGTTCGCGGCCGCGGAGTGGGTCGCGGCGACGATCAACCTGTTCAACCGCGTCTCGATCCTCAGCGAGCACCCGGTCCGTCCGCGCGACGCAGAGGGAGCGCTCATCCGCTGAGCGCGTCGTCGCCCGCCGCGCGCAGCTCCCCCGTCGCGATCCGCAGCAGGGCCCTGGCCGGAAGCGAGACCGGCTCCTCTCCGTCCTTCCACACCGCGAGCAGTCGGCGCCGGAACTCGACATGCTCGACCCGGACGCGCAGGAGCCGCCCGTCGCGCACGTACGGCTCCGCGGCCCGGACGCTGATCACCGCGGGAGCCACCCCGGCCGCCGCCGCCTCCAGCACCGCCGTGTTCGAGGGCATCTCGAGCGCGGGCGCCGCGATCTCGGCCGCGACCACGCCGTGGGCACGCAGGTTCGCGGTCACGACCGCCCGGCATCCCGAGCCCTCTTCGCGCGTGACGAGCGGCGTCGCTGCCAGCGTCCACGCTCCGACGCGCGCGCTGCGGGCCCAGGGGTGACCCGGCGCGACGAGCACGGCGAGTTCGTCCTGGGCGAGGAAGGCCGAGTGCAGTCCTCGTGGCGGCTCGCTGCCCTCCGTGAACCCGATGTCCACGACGGACTCGGCCACGAGTCGCGCGACGTCGCGGGTGTTGGTCGCCCGCGATCGGACCAGCCGGGGGTCCTGCCCCGCGGCGACGAGTGCGCGGATCCATTGGGGAAGGAAGTGCTCTGCGATCGTGAGGCTGGCCGCGATGGCGAGCGGACGCGCCTGCGCGAGCACGGCGTCGAGCTCCGCGTCCATCCGCTCGGCGGCGACGAGCACCGGCCGCGCGATCCGGAGCAGCCCCTCGCCGTCCACCGTCAGCCGTGAGGCACGCCCCGCGCGGACGACGAGCGGCCGTTCCAGTCGCTGCTCGAGTCGGCGCAGGCGGAGCGATGCGGCCTGCTGGGTGATGCCGAGCTCTCCCGCCGCCCGCGTGATCGACTGCGTGCGATCGATCGCGTCCAGCAGCTCCAGGGCGTGGAGGTCGGGCATCTGGCGGCTGAACACGACTACATCGTAGGCACAACCGTCGCTTGTGGGATGGCAACCAGGGCTTCGTTGTCGTGCCGTCGCCGCATTCCTAACGTGGAATGTGCGGGGCGCCGCTGGGACGCCCCCGTTGAATGGAGAGATCGTGGCCAAAGTCCTCATCGTCCTTTATCCGGATCCGATCAACGGATATCCGCCCGAGTATGCGCGGGACAGCATCCCCGAGATCACCGAGTACCCCGGCGGCGCGACCGTGCCCTCCCCCCGGGCGATCGACTTCGTGCCGGGGCAGCTTCTCGGCAGCGTCTCCGGCGGGCTCGGCCTGAAGGACTGGCTGGAGTCCGAAGGGCACACGGTCGTCATCACGAGCGACAAGGAAGGTCCGGACTCGGTCTTCGAACGGGAGCTCCCCGACGCCGACGTCGTCATCTCGCAGCCGTTCTGGCCCGCCTATCTCACGCCCGAGCGCATCGAGAAGGCCAAGAGGCTGCAGCTCGTCGTCACCGCGGGGATCGGATCGGATCACACCGACCTCGATGCCGCCAACGCCCGCGGGATCACGGTCGCCGAGGTGACCTACAGCAACAGCATCAGCGTCGCCGAGCACACCGTGATGCAGGTGCTGGTGCTCGTTCGGGACTTCGTGACACAGCACCGGATCGCCGTCGACGGCGGCTGGAACATCGCCGATGCGGTCGAGCGCTCCTACGACCTCGAGGGGATGCGCGTGGGCGTGTTCGCCGCCGGCCGCATCGGTCGCGCCGTGATCGAGCGGCTCGCCCCGTTCGGGGTGCGCCTGAGCTACACCGACCGGTTCCGCCTTCCCGAGGAGTACGAGGAGAAGTACGGCCTGACCTTCCACGAGAGCATCCAGGACCTGGTCAAGGAGAGCGACGTCCTGACCGTGCACGCCCCGCTGACCGAGTCCACGCGCGGCCTCCTCGACGATGAGCTGCTCGCCAGCATGCCGAGAGGAGCATACATCGTCAATCCGGCGCGAGGAGCGATCGCGGATCGGGACGCGATCGTGCGCGCCCTCGAATCCGGGCAGCTCGCCGGATACGCCGGAGACGTGTGGGATCCGCAGCCCGCCCCGGCGGATCACCCGTGGCGCACCATGCCGCACAACGCGATGACGACGCACACGTCCGGCACGTCGCTGTCGGGTCAGGCCCGCTACGCCGCCGGCACGCGCGAGGTGCTCGAGGACTGGTTCGCCGGCAACCCGATCCGTCCCGAGTACCTGATCGTGGAGGGCGGTGCGTACCGCGGCACCGGGGCGCACTCCTACGCGCAGCAGCCGGTGCAGGCCGACGCGGCGCCGGTGCGCTGACACGCGGAGGGGATCGATGAGCGTCTCCGACCGCACCTCCGGCCCGGAGGGGACCGCGCCCCGTGCGCGGCTGTCCTCCGGGCTGGCGGAGTCCCTGCGCCGCGCTCCGCAGACGCTGCCCTGGCACGCGGTGCTCGCGGCCTCCCTCTCGGGAGGGCTCACGATCGCCGTGCTCGGGCTGTGCGGCGACGTCGTTCGCACGCCGATCCTCATCGCCGCGTTCGGATCGTCCTGCGTGCTCGTCTTCCTGCTCCCGGACGCCGCGCTCTCGAAACCGGTCAACGTCGTCGGGGGCCATCTGGTCTCCGCGGTGTGCGGCCTCCTGGCGCATACGGTCCTGCCCGTGGCGTGGTGGAGTCTGGGTCTCGCCGTCGGCGTGGCGATGGCGGCGATGGCCGTTCTCCGCGTCGTCCACCCGCCCGCCGGAGGGACGCCGATCGCGATCATGCTGGGGCAGGCGGGGTGGGGCTATCTCCTCACTCCCGTGCTCGCGGGGGCCCTGATCCTCAGCGCCTGCGCTCTCGCCTACCGCGTCGCCCTGCATCGGGTCGCCGCGCGTCGAGCAAGGGCGGCCTGCGCTGGCGCGACGCCGCCGAGCGTTGCAGACTGAACCCACACACGGATAGGAAGGACTCCCCATGGGACACCACAAGGACAACGACGAACTGCGCGAGGACGCGAGGGAGCAGAAGGAGGACCGTCAGGAGATCCGCGACACCGTGTTCGACGAGACCGGCGGACAGGTCGACGATCTCGGATCGCAGGACGCTCGCCGCAAGGAGGGGCTGCCGCGCGAGTGACGGCGCAGGAGGTCGCGTTCCGATGCGGACGCGGCCTCCCGTCGTCTCGGCACACCGCCCGCGGTGCTCAGTCCTGCGCGGCGACCGTCACCGGGTGATGCAGGTGCAGCCAGGGATAGTCCCGAGCCAGCTCCCGGCAGAGCGCGTCCACCGGAGGGTGCCCCGCCGCTCCGATCCACATCGTGTAGGGCAGCACGTCGTCGCATCCCGGCTCCGGGAGCCACTCGGCCACCCAGGCGCGCAGCACGTCCGCGAGCACCTCGCCCGGCTGCGGAAGCCGGCCGTCCCTAGCCGGCGCGAGATCCTGCCTGGCCCAGAACGGAACCACGTCGGCCGGTCCGGGCCAGCTCAGAAGCGTCGGCTGTCCCGTGCTCTCGACGAAGACCTGACCGTAGCCGTTCGCCGGCAGCGCCGCGAGAAGTCGGTTGAGGAACGGAGCGTCGCTCACCACGCCGGCCAGGACGAAGTGCTCTCGATCTCTGAAGGCGTCATTCACCCTCTTAGGTTAGCCTTACCTCACCCACTCCGCCACCGATCGTGTTAGGCGACGGTCCGGTCAGGCGTTCTGCTCCGTCCCCCCGACGGTGGCGACGACGACAGCCAGGACCGCGAGGGCCGACGCGGCGACCACCAAGGCACCGCCGCCCCAGAAGCGATGGACGAAAGCCCCGATCACCGCTCCCCCCGCCAACGATCCCCACAGAAAAAAGGGCCTGCGCCAGGCCGTCCGCGAGCGACCGGTGACGAGCGCGGCGAGGGCCAGCCCGAGGCTCACCAGAGTCCCGGTCGCGTAGGTGACCGCGACACGCGCACGCCCCTCGGCGAGATAGAGCGTGTTGAGCGCCCCCATCGCGAGAGCGAGGGGGCCGAAGCGCCAGAGAACGCCCGGGGCGCTCGCCCCCCAGACGGCGCAGAGCCCGACCGCGAGCGCCGCTCCGCCGACCGCCGCAGCCCTCCTGCGAGGGCGCTCCCCCACCACCGCCGCGGCCAGCGCGACGCCGAGAACGAACGCCGCGACGAGGAACAGGGGGAACAGCGCGCGCACCCCCTCCCCTGCGGAGAGCTCGACTCCGGCCTGCGTCGAGTTCCCGCTCATGAACGAGACGAAGAAGCCGCCGGTCTCGATGAAGCCGATGCCGTCCACGTATCCGGCGACGATGCTCAACGCCAGCGAGATCGCCCAGCCCCGACGCGACACCCTGCGCACGCGCGCTCTCCTCCCCGGACCGATCCCCGTGCATCGGTCCGCTCCATTGTGCGCGCCGCGTTCTCCGCGGAGCAAACGACCTGCGCCCTCGACAGCGGCGCCGTCGCGGAGGAGACTCGACGAACACGGCGAAAGCAGGCGGACGATGAGCTCAGAGGATCACCTCGCGACCGCACGGGTGCGGATCGCGGCCGACGCCGCGCAGGTCTGGAACGCCCTCCTCGATCCCGCACACGCGTCCGCCCTCTGGCACGGCGCATCGGTGACGGCCGAGTGGACGCCGGGCACCGTGGTGACCTGGTCGGGCGAATGGGAGGGAAAGCGGTATCAGGACCGGGGCGAGGTGCTCGCCGTCGAACAGGACAGGCTCCTCCGGTTCACCCACTTCAGCCCGCTCTCGGGAGAGCCGGACGTGCCGGAGAACCACCACACCCTGACCTTCAAGCTGTCGGAGCACGGGAACGGCACGGACGTCGTGCTCACGCAGGACAACAACCCGACCGCAGAGGCGGCCGCGCATTCGAGCGCGATGTGGGGACAGCTACTGAACACGCTGCGCGACATCGCGGAACAACGCTGATCGGCGGGTTCTGACGGCGGGAGCTGAGCGCAGAGGACTGAGCCGGGCCGGGTCACCGCGTGCGGACGGGCAGCCGCAGGTACGAGGCACGCTCGGCGCCCGTGTGGACGATGTGCGTACCCCGGTTCTCGGGGACGTACTCGACGATCCCGGGCATGAGGGTGCCCAGGAGATTGCGGGCGTTGACGATGAAGCGCAGCTGCTCCCCCGGCGCGAAGGAGAGTCCGAGAGGGAGCAGCTCAATGTCGACCTCCACGACCTCCCCCGGGCTGAGCTTGTCGACCCGGTCGAAGGAGTGCACCGGAACGTCCTCGGTCGTCGCCGTCTCGTCGAGATGGCGGGCGGAGACGCGCAGGCGCCCATCCGATCCCTTGTACTTCAGGATCGTGGCGCCGTGGTCGGTGAGATCGTGTGCCATCGCGCTCTGGTTCGGCACGGTGAACTGCTCCAGGGGCGTCCCGAAGGCGTCGAGCTTCTGGATCAGGACGAAGAGATTCATGTCGTCGGCGTCGACCGCCTCGACGAAGAGGTGGGCCGTGGGGTAGCCGACGAGCTCGGTCGCGGTCTCGAAACGCACGAGGAACGAGGCCGCGTCCGGGTTCTTGCCGACCTCGTAGGCGACGGTGGCCGGATCCGCGGGCGCCTCGGGCGTGAGCCGTCGCGTACGGCCGTCGAGGAAGAACGTCGTCGGAACCGTCCCGGCGGCACCGCACCCGGGGGGATCCTGCGGTCGACGCGGGCGCAGGCTCCTGACACCTGGAGCGCATCCACGCACGGAGTCGTCCCGGGAGCCCTCGCGCCACCGCGGCCGCTCGGAGGGCCATCGGCACCCCCGAGGCATCACCGCGTGAGGCCCGCGTCCATGAGAGCGACGCCGCCCAGCCAGATCAGCACGGCGAGGATCCCGCCAGCGAGGGGAAGCCACCAGGCGATCCTTCGACGCACAAGGCGGACGATGGTCCATACGACCGTTGCGATGAACACGATGGGAGGTGCGATCAGAGCGATCAACCAACCAATCGACATGAGACCGGTGTCGCACGTGCCGCCCATGCATCCGTCGGACATCATTGCGAGGAAGAGCGACACGAACGCGAGTATCGCGAATCCGAAGACGCCTGCGATCAGCAGGATGATGGTTACGACCAGGTCCGCCGTCCGTGCGCCGGAACTGCGAGAATCCTGAGGGGACGCAAGGCCATACGGCACGGCAGGAGGCGGGAAACTCTCCGGGGGCTGCATCGTCATGTCTCCATTGTTCTCACATCGGGCCGCGATGATGAAGGGGCCGACTGATTACGCCGTCGTCACGAGCGTTCGAACGTACACAGCGAGAGAGGTGGCGACCGCGCCGGCGCCCCGGACGCGATCGGCCAGCAGCGGCGCGCCCTGAGCGGTTCCCGCTGCGGACGCCGCACGGCGGTGGCGTCGCTCGACACCTCGACCTCGGAGTCCCGCAGCCGCGTCGGCGCTCCACGGCGCGCCCAATGTGCGGTGAGCGATCGCAAACAGTTGGGCGCGCTGCAGCGCGAACCGGTCGGCCATCCGGCCGAGAGCCGCTCGCCGGGACAACACGCTCGCGACCACCGTCCTCGTCGGCGTCACTCTTTGCGCCATCCTCAGCGAGGCCGGCTCTTGGACGACACTTCAGCTCGATGCGATGACCGATAACCGCCAGAACGGCACCGTCCCAGAGGAAACAATGGGTCCCGTGCACAAGGTCGTACCGCTCAAAGTTCATTACTACGGAACCCCCGTCGTTCTTATCTCGACCCTGAATCCGGACGGAAGTACCAACATCGCCCCCATGTCTTCGGCGTGGTGGCTCGATTCAGACGCCATGCTCGGAATGAGTCGCTCGTCTCGCACGACCACCAATGCAGCGCGGACCGGCGAACTCGTCCTGAATCTGGCCTCTGCCGACTTGGTTCACCACGTCGATCGGCTCGCGCTTCTCACCGGAGAAGAAGAACTCAGCCCTCATAAGCTCGAGAAGGGATACAGGTACGAGCCCCGAAAGTTCGAAGCGGCAGGCCTCACACCTGAACCAGCGGACCTCGTCGCAGCCGACATGGTCGCCGAATGCCCGATCCAACTGGAGTGCAAGGTCGTCGACATGCACGACTTCGGCAATGCGCGGGCAATCCACGCGCATATCCTCAGATCACATGTCGATACGAGCCTGATCGTCCCGGGCACGGACTACGTCGATCCGGCTCTCTGGAACCCTCTCCTGATGAAGTTCTGCGACTTCTTCGGAGCCGCGGAGCCGCTCACTCCTTCAAGGCTGGCAGCAGCATGGGACATTCCGGGAAGGCTCGAAAGGATCTAGGGAATGTCGCCCCTGTCCAGTTGGGCTCGCGGGATTCTAGCTGGGTGACGTCAAGGGGTTCGAGGTATCGGGTCTTTACGGGCGAGCAGTGGGAGCGGATCGAGCCGTTACTGGCCTCGGACTCCGGGCGCCGCGGTCACCCGCTTACGTGACGCGCCTGTTCGACTCGCTGCGTCGTGACGTCGCGCTGCCCGCGATGACGCCGCACGGGCTGCGACACATGCACGCGTCGCTGACGCTCGCGAGCGGTGCCTACATCGCACTCGTGTCAAAGCGACTCGGCCACTCGTCGATCTCGGTCACGAGCGGCATCTACACACACCTGATCGGCGATGCCGCTCGACGTGGTGCGGAGGGCGCTTCAGCGCTCGTTCCGCGAGCAACTGCATAACGAGCGCACAACCACGGCACTACGGCGGATACGACAGAGGCCCGGAACCGCGCGACGTCCCCGTGATTCCGAGCCTCAATGTGGTCGACATTGTCTACCTCTGTTCCAATAAATCATCGACCTCTGTTACGGCCGCCCAGATCCGCGAGATTTCGGGGGCGATCGGGGATCCTGCGCGAAGTCTCCAACCCCGCGTGAAGCGTGGGTGGAACCGACTGAGCGACGAAGATCAGGCGGTTGTCGTCGCGCGCTACAAGGATGGAGCGACTTCCACTGCGCTGGCGGCTGACTTCGGTGTCGCCAAGTCCACCATCCTCCGAATACTTCGGGATGCTCGAATCGTCGTTCGCCGCCAGTCGTTGACGCTCGATCAGGTGACCGAGGCGGCGCGTCTCTACGAGTCCGGCCTTTCACTCTCCCAAGTCGCAAGGCATCTCGACGTGAACCAAGAAACCATGCGAGTGGCGATCATCGCCACTGGGATTACGCTTCGTCCGCCAACGGGCCGGTAGCGAGAGCATGCTTTCAGCACAGTTCAGACTGCGTCATGTCTCGCGTCGCGCGTGTTCCGGGAGCAGCGCAGGCGTCTCGTGCGCCGGCACGTTCTCCGGCGTCGAAGCATCGAATCGAACTTGCGTGAAGTAAACCCCTGGGAGTATCTTGGTGTATACCCCCAGGGGTTTATGGTCCAAGGAGTGCGAGATGTGCAGCAAGGTGACATGTGCAGAGTGCGGCAAGGCGACGTGGACCGGGTGCGGCCAGCACGTCGAAGAGGCGCTGTGGGGTGTGCCCGAGGGAGACCGTTGCCCGGGACACGATTACGCGGGCGTCGCGTGAGAAGGACACGCGGCATCCTGCTGCTGGCGATCCCCCTGCTGCTGCTCGCAGCAGGGACCGTCACGGCATGCGCGCCCGCGGCATCCACGATCGAGGTGACGGCCCAGACGACCGTCGTCGACGTGCGCACCCCCGCTGAGTACGCTGCCGGGCATCTCGACGGCGCGGTCAACCTCGACGTCAGCGCCGCCGGCTTCGAGATTGAGCTCGCGGCACTCGACCCGACGGCCGACTACGTCGTCTACTGCCAGTCCGGCAACCGTTCCTCCCGCGCGGTCGCTCTGATGGAGCAGGTCGGCTTCACCTCCGTCCATGACGCGGGCGGCATCTCCGACGCCGCGACCGCGACTGGACTCACCGTCGTCGACTGACGACCCGCAACGAAAGGCCCGACATGGCCACCCGAGAGATCACCATCCAGGGATTCCACGACGTCGTCGATCAGAACGACATCGTGTTCCTCGACTTCTGGGCCGCGTGGTGCGGCCCGTGCCGGATGTTCGCTCCCATCTTCGAGAAGGCGTCCGAGCAGCATCGCGACATCGTGTTCGGCAAGGTCGACACCGAGGGTCAGCGCGAGCTCTCGACTGCCTTCCACATCTCCTCGATCCCGACGCTCATGGTGTTCCGCGAGGGTGTGCTGGTCTTCTCGCAACCCGGCGCTCTCGGCGCACCGCAGCTCGACCAACTGATCGCGGGCGTGCGGGGCCTGGACATGGATGCCGTGCGCGCACAGGTCGCCGCACAGAAGGCGGAGCAGGAGGTCGCGCGATGAGGATCGTGATCGTCGGCGGGGTCGCCGGAGGCATGAGCTGCGCCGCCCGGGCCCGCCGGCTCGACGAGAGCGCCGAGATCGTCGTGCTCGAACGCGGCACCCACGTGTCGTTCGCGAACTGCGGTCTGCCCTACTTCGTCGGCGGTGAGATCACCGAGGAGCGGTCGCTGCTGGTGCAGACGCCTGCGTCGCTGCGGGCGGCTCTCGCCCTCGACGTGCGCACCCGCAGCGAGGTCACCGCCCTCGACACGACCGCGAAGACCGTGTCGGTGCAGTCGGCGGACGACGGTGCCCACGAGCTGTCCTACGACGCGCTCGTGCTCTCGCCGGGCGCCTCGGCCCTGCGCCCGCCGCTGCCGGGTCTCGACTCGCCGCGTGTGCGAACGCTGCGCACCGTGGAGGATGCCGTTGCTCTCCGCGACGAAGTGCTCGGGGGAGCCCGGCGAGCCGTCGTGCTCGGCGCCGGCTTCATCGGGATCGAGGCCGCCGAGGCGCTGGCCCGACGAGGCCTGGCGGTCTCGGTCGTCGAGCTCGCCCCGCATCCGCTGCCCCCGCTCGAGACGGAGCTGGCGTGGCTGATCACGCAGGAGCTCGGCGAGCACGGAATCGAGGTTCGCACCGGGATCGCCGCCGCCAGCGTCGAGCACGCGGCCGACGCCGACACAGTCGTACTCGCCGACGGCACCCGGCTTGCGGCCGACATCGTCCTGCTCTCGGTCGGCGTGCGTCCCGACACGGCGCCCTTCGAGGCCGCCGGCATCGCCTGCGAGCGCGGCGCGATCATCGTGGACGCGCACGGCCGCACCTCCGTTCCGGGGGTGTGGGCCGCGGGGGATGCGACCGTCTCGGTCGACGCCGTCACCAGCGTGCGTCGCCCGGTCGCCCTCGCGGGGCCGGCGAACCGCGCGGGTCGCCTGATCGCCGACGACATCCTGCGCCCCGACGACGCCCGGGCCGTGCCGCACCCGGTCGGCACGGCGATCGTGCGGGTCGGCGAGCTCACCGCCGCCCTCACCGGAGCCAACCGCGTAGCGCTCGATGCCGCGGGCATCGACTACCGCACCCTGCATCTGCACCCGAACCAGCACGCGGGCTACTTCCCCGGCGCCGCCCAGGTGCACCTCGTCGTGCAGATCCGCACCGCCGACGGCCTGCTGCTGGGCGCACAGGCGGTCGGCACCGAAGGCGTCGACAAGCGCATCGACGTGCTGGCGACCGCGATCCGCGCGGGCCTGCGCGTCGACGACCTCATCGACCTGGACCTTGCCTACTCCCCGCCCTACGGGCAGGCTAAGGACCCGGTCAACCTCACCGGCATGGTGGGCGAGAATGTGCTGACCGGCACGCTGCGGCTCTGGTACCCGGAGGAGCTCGAGTCGGCACGGGAGAACGCGCTGATCCTCGATGTGCGCACGCGGGCCGAGTACGCCACCGGTGCCGTCCCGGGCTCGCTCAACATCCCGCACACCGAGCTGCGGGAGCGCCTCGACGAGGTGCGCGAGGCCGCGGCGGGTCGGCCGGTGCGCGTCATGTGCCAGTCGGGCGTGCGGTCGGCGATCGCCCACCGGGTCGTGGCCCAGGCGGGCTTCGACTCCGCCTCGCTGTCGGGCGGCATGCTGACGCTGCGTGCCTGGCTCGGCGAGCGCCAGGCCGAGGTGCTCGAGCGGCACGAGGTGCTCGCGGATGCGTAGGCTTGCTGCGGCATCCTGCTCGCGCAGCAGGTCGGAGCGCGTGCTGATGGCCCTCGCCGCGGTCTTCCTCGGAGCGTTCTCGCTGAGCTCGCTCGACCAGCCTTGGTGCGCCATCCCCGCCAGCGTGTGCGCGACGTTCCTCACGATCGGCGCGGTGACCGGCTGGTGCCCGACGCAGTTGCTCGTGCGCCGGGATGCCCAGACGCCTGCGAATACGCTCGGCTACGACGAGGCACGCCAGCCCATCGACATACGCTCCCGACCCTGAAAGAAGGCCCCCATGAGCACGACCGACGCCGAGGCGCACAAGCGCATCGTGAACCGTCTGCGCCGCGCACGCGGCCAGCTCGACGCCGTCATCGCGGCGGTCGAGAACGAACGCTCGTGCCGTGAGGTCGTGACCCAGCTCTCGGCCGTGTCGAGCGCGCTCGACCGCGCCGGCTTCGCGATCGTCGCAACCGCAATGAAGGACTGCATCGCCGACCCGGATGCCGCCCGTGACGAACAGGGCCTGACCACCGAAGAGCTCGAGAAGCTCTTCCTCATGCTCGCCTGAGCACCCAACGAAGGAGAACCCCCATGTGTTACGCCGTCACCTGCCGAAAGTGCGGCAAGACCACCTGGTCCGGATGCGGTCAGCACGTCGACCAGGTCATGCGCGGCGTGCCGTCGTCGCAACGCTGCCAGGGCCATCAGGGCGAGACGGGCACCGGCTTCTTCGCGAAGTTGTTCGGACGATGAGCACGGACGGCTCCCGCCGGGTCGTGGTGCACGTCAGCGACGACCCGACCGACCTCGATCGTGCCGTCGCCACCGCGCAGTCGCTGCGCGAGGCGTTCCCCGGCGCTGAGGTGCGCGTGATCGTCAACGGCGCCGCCCTCGACGGACTGCGCGAGGGCCAGGCGCTGCCGGGCGTCGAGGCCTGCGCGATCGGCCTCGGACGCCGCGGCATCGACACCGCCTCACTGGGGGCGGGAATCGAGGTCATCCCCTCCGCCGCCGTCGCCCTCACCGAAGCCCAGTTCGAAGGCGCTGCGTACATCCGCATCTGACGGCTCAGCACACGGCGGGGTTCTCGCCCTGCGACCGCACAACTCGGGAGAGGGCAATAGGAGCTGAACCCGGTTCGGTGGACACGGATTGTATGTTGAATTATGCCGCGATAGCGGCGTGATGGATGTTCTCGGACTCGAGTGGTGAGACGTCGCCGATGCCAGAATGGCGGCGTCGCGGGTTGTACCAGGCCTCGGTCCATTCGAAGATCGCCTGCCCGAGTTCGTCACGGCTCTGCCAGGCGTGCTGGTCGAGAAGCTCGCGTTGCATCGTCGACCAGAACGATTCCATGAGGCTGTTGTCGACACTGGACGCGACTCTGCCCATCGATCCGAGCAGCCCCGCCTGGCGCAGTCGATGACCGAACACCCACGACGTGTATTGAGATCCGCGGTCCGAATGCACCACGGTTCCCGGCTCCGGTTTCCGCCGCCACCGCGCCATGTCGAGGGCGTCACCAACGAGCTCTGCGCGGATGTGGTCGGCGATCGCCCATCCGACCACGCGGCGAGAGAACACGTCCACGACGGCCGCGCAAGAGACCTTCCCGGTCCTCGTCGGATGTTCCGTGATGTCCGTGACCCAGAGCTTGTCCGGGCCGTCCGCGACGAACTGGCGTTTCACGAGATCCTCGTGCGGTGCTGGCAACGGGCGATTCTTCCCGCGTTTGCGGCGGTGACTGATCCCCGCGATCCCGGCCAGGCGCATCAGCCGAGCCACCCGCTTCTTTCCGCATCGGATCTGCAGCCCGAGCCGCAGCTCCGCATGCACCCGTCGGGCTCCGTAGCTGGTTCGGGAGTCCCGATGGATGCGGACGATCGTGACGGTCAGCTCCTCGTCGGCCCGTGCTCGTTTCGAGGGAGGGCGGCTCTTCCATGCATAGAAACCGGACCGCGAGACTCGCAACACCCGGCAGGCAAGGGCCGCGTCGATCCCAGTGGCGACGAGGCGATCGATCACCGGGAAGACCCTTTTGGGCCAACCACCTCCCGCGCGAAATACGCCGACGCCTGACGCAGGATCTCGATCTCCGCAGCCTGCACACGATTCTCGCGCCGCAACCGGACCAGCTCGGCGCGCTCGTCAGAGGTCACGCCTTCCTGGACGCCCTCGTCAACATCTGCGATCTTCATCCACCAGCGCAGACACGACTCACTGATCCCCAGATCGGCCGCGAGCTGCGCGACCGGCTTCTCCTTCGACCGCACAAGCGCGACCGCCCTCCGACGAAACTCCACCGGGTGAGCTGCAGGCATGATGACTCCTTCACGAACGACTCTCGCCGCTCAGATCAGGTGTCCACAAGACCGGGTTCAGCTCCAGAAGCTTCGCCAGCGCCTCGAGTACGTCACGCTCCAGAAAGGTGCGATCACCGAGAGGCTCACCCGAACCGTCGAGCGCATCCAGAGGGGCGTCGACAAGGCGTACGCCTTCGTCGACCTGCTCGAAGAACCGGGCGCGCTCTACAAGCAACTGCCCGACAACGTCCGCCGCGAACTTCTCTCCGCGTTCTTCAGCCGATTGGATGTCCGTGTCACCGATCGCGACGTCACGATCGATTCACAGCGCACCGAACTCAATGAAGTCCTACATGACTGGCGCACGCACAATCAGCTCAGCACTCAAACCCACACGCCCACGAAAACGAAGAGAGCCTCCCGCGATCTCGCGGAAGGCTCCTCTTCAGACCTGTACCGGCTTACTCAGTCCAAAGGTTTGAACATCCATCAAATGGTCGGGCTGACAGGATTTGAACCTGCGACCCCTTGACCCCCAGTCAAGTGCGCTACCAAGCTGCGCCACAGCCCGTGGACGACCGCACCGGAGCGCGGGCAACTCCCCCATCCTAACCGCATTGCGAGCCGTCCACGAAACCGGGTCGGCCGGGCGCGGCGTCGAGATCGCGATCACAGCTCAGCCCGGATCCACAATCTCCGCCCCGTACGTCTCATCCCCCGGCCTCGCCGCATCGCCCTCCGTATCGCCCCCCGATGTCCGGGGCACCCCATAGGGTTCCCCTATGACCACCATCACGACGAAGGCGGCGACGCCCGCGGAATGGGAAGACGTGCAGCGGGCGCTCACCGGCGGGGGCGACGGCGCCTCGTGCCAGTGCGTCTGGCCGATCCTGCGCAACAAGGACTGGAACGAGACGACCAAGGACGAGCGCGTCGAGATCCTGCGGCACGAGATCCAGACGGGCCCGCCGCCCGGCCTTGTCGCCTACGTCGACGGCGAGGCCGCCGGCTGGATCCGGATCGGGCCACGCCCCGCCCAGAAACGACTCGCGCACACGCGCGCGATCGTGGCGGCCACGGAGGAGCCCCTGGACGACGACGCGGTCTGGGCCGTCACCTGCTTCTCCGTACGACGCGATCAGCGCCGTCAGGGCGTGAACGGCGTGCTGCTGGGCGCGGCCGTCGACTACGCCCGAGCCTCGGGCGCTCGGGTCGTGGAGGGATATCCGGTCGACACCTCCGCCGGAAAGGTCTCCTCCAATGAGCTCTTCCACGGGGCGCTCTCGACCTTTTTGGCCGCCGGATTCGAGCCCGCGGGTGTGCTCCGGAGCGGGCGTCCGCTGGTCCGGCTCGGGCTCGCGTGACCGCCGAGCCCTGGATCGACCGCCCGGTCCGCATCGACAGCTGGCTCTGGGCCGTGCGCGCCTTCAAGACCCGCTCCGCGGCGACGACGGCCTGCCGCGCCGGGCACGTACGACTCAACGGCGACAAGGTGAAGGCCGCGCAGACGGTGACGATCGGCGACGAGCTCCGCATCCGGATCTCCGGTTTCGATCGGATCCTCGTGGTCCGGCACACGCTCGTCAAGCGGGTCGGCGCTCCGATCGCCGCCCTCGCGGCCGAGGATCGGACCCCGCCGCGCGATCCGGTCGCCCTCGCCGGGCAGCGCGACCGCGGTGCGGGGCGACCGACGAAGCGCGAGAGGCGGGAGATCGACCGGCTGCGGGGGCGAGACGGAGACTGATCCGCCCCGGCGAGGGCAGGCCGACGCGATCCCACCCGAGAGGGACGCGCGGGCAGCCCGTTGCCCCCGCCCGAGAGGGACGTGAGGGGCATCCGGGACCGGCGCGGAGGGTCCACGAGAGGGCTCTCAGGAGTCGGAGTCGAGCTGATCCCGGAGCCAGCGCGACGAGCGGACCTTCGCCCGGATTCCGTCCGGCCCCGTGAGGGCGTCGATCCGCGCGATCAGGCCCCGGTCGCTCGTGATCGCGATGACGCGATCCGCCGCGGCCAGCTGCGTGTGCACGACCTCGACGATCGTGTCGTCACCCTCTCCCCCCGCGCGCACGATGCGCAGGGGGCACGCGGCATCGGCCGCGTCCTCCGGGTCGGCGACCTTCTTCGCCTGCCCCTCGACGACGAGCAGGACCTGCGGATAGCAGCGCGTGGCGCTCAGGGCCACGCGCGATCCCTCGACGCCCTCGCGGATCCAGGCGGCGAGGCGGTCCCGCAGTCGAGCGGTCGCCCCTGCGCGGTCCTTCCACCACCCGTCCGGCACGGAACCGACGACGTTCGCGGCGTCGACCACGACGACGAGCCGTACGTCCAGCAGGGCGCGGAGCTCCGGCCAGGCCTCCGCGAATCCGGGGTGCAGCGGCCGCTCGGCGACCTCGTCGACGGGGACCCACTCCAGCGCGAGGCTCTCCGGGTCGCTGATGACCGGCTCGAACGGAACGACCACATCGGCGACGACCGTCGTGTAGCTCCACACCCCGAGATCCCGAACGCTCTCGAACCGCACGCGCACCGCATCGTCCGCAACGCCGGCCTCCTCGTGCGCCTCCCGCAAGGCGCCCTGGCGGGCGGACTCGCCGCCGTGCCGCGCGCCCCCGGGAAGCGCCCACGTGCCGCCGTGGTGGCTCCACGCGACGCGGTGCTGCAGGAGCACGCCGCGCGCCGGATCGTACGCGAGCAGCCCGGCGGCGCCGAAGCGCCCCCAGTACCGCTCCCCGGTCGAGGACTCGACCCAGGCGTCGCCGTTCTCGGGTCCGCTCATCGACAGAGCCTCAGCGCTGGCGCCGCTCGCGCACCCTCATGTTGATCACGATCGGCGTGCCCTCGAAATCGTAGAGCTCGCGCAGCCGGCGCTGGATGAAGCGGCGGTAGCCCGGATCGAGGAAACCGGTCGTGAACAACACGAAGGTCGGCGGACGCGTGGACGCCTGCGTGCCGAACAGGATGCGCGGCTGCTTGCCGCCCCGCAGCGGGTGCGGGTGCGCCGCGACCAGCTCGGAGAGGAAAGCGTTGAACTTGCCCGTCGAAATCCGGCGATCCCAGTTCTCCAGCGCGGTCTCCAGCGCGGGGACGAGCTTGTCCAGGTGTCGCCCCGTCTTCGCCGAGATGTTCACGCGCGGCGCCCAGGCGACGTGCGCCAGATCCTGTTCGATCTCCCGCTCGAGGTAGCGCCGACGGTCCTGGTTCTCCATGTCGTCGTCGAAGAGACGGTCCCACTTGTTGAACGCGAGCACGAGCGCCCGCCCCGACTCGAGGACGAGGTCGATGATGTTCAGGTCCTGCACGCTGATGGGCTGGCTCACGTCGAGGACGACGACCGCGACCTCGGCTTTCTCCAGCGCGGCCGAGGTGCGCAGCGACGCGTAGAAGTCGGCTCCCTGCTGCAGGTGCACCCTCCGGCGGATGCCGGCCGTGTCGACGAAACGCCAGAGCTTGCCGCCGAGTTCCACGATCTCGTCCACGGGATCACGGGTCGTGCCGGCGAGGTCGTTGACGACCACGCGCTCCTCCCCCGCCGCCTTGTTCAGCAGGGAGGACTTGCCCACGTTCGGACGGCCGAGGATCGCGACCCGTCGCGGGCCGCCGATCTCGGCCTTCGCGACGGCCGAGACCTCCGGCAGCGTGGCCATGATCGCGTCGAGCAGATCCGCCACTCCGCGGCCGTGGATCGCGGAGACGGGGTGCGGCTCGCCGAGGCCGAGGTTCCACAGCGCGGCGGCCTCGGGCTCCTGCCGTGCGTCGTCGATCTTGTTCGCGACGAGGAACACCGGCTTTCCGCTCTTGCGCAGCAGGCGCACGACGTGCTCGTCGGTCGAGGTCGCTCCCACCATCGCGTCGACGACGAACAGCACGACGTCGGCGAGGTCGATCGCGACCTCCGCCTGCGCGGCGACCGACCGGTCGATGCCCTTCGCGTCGGGCTCCCACCCTCCGGTGTCGACGAGGGAGAACCGGCGGTCGTTCCACTCCGCCTTGTAGGTCACGCGGTCGCGGGTGACGCCAGGGGTGTCTTCGACGACCGCCTCGCGGCGACCGAGGATCCTGTTCACGAGCGCCGACTTGCCGACGTTCGGACGGCCGACGATCGCGACGACCGGCAGCGCCGGAAGGAACTCGATGCCGTCCTCGCCCGCGACGAGACCGGCGAGCAGCTCGGCGTCCTCCTCGTCCAGGTCGTAGTCCTCGAGTCCCGCGCGCAGCGTCGCGGCGCGCGATTCGACGAGTTCCTCGTCCATCGCGTCGAGCTTCTCCGCGAGACGGTCCTCGCCGCCTTCGTACTCTTCGTCAGCCATGGTCGGCTCCTCGCTGCACGCCGGGCGCGCGTCGGTCGATCACCGCGATCACGGCGTCGATGGTCTGGTCGAAGTCGAGGTCGGACGAATCCACCACCTCCACTCCGGGTGCCGCGGTGAGGAAGTCCACCACGGCGCTGTCGGAGGCGTCGCGTCGATGCAACGCGGCGGCGACCGCGGTCGCGTCCTCGGCGTCGAGCTCCGCGGCCCTCCTGCCGGCGCGCACTTCGGGCGACGCCGTCAGCAGGATCCGCACCGGCGCGTCCGGGGCGACGACGGTCGTGATGTCGCGCCCCTCGACGACCACCGCCGGATAGTCGGACGCGGCGACGATGCGCCGGAAGGCGTCGTTGACCTGACGGCGCACCGCGGGGACGCGCGCGACGCCGCTCACGGCGCCCGAGACCCGGGGCTCGCGGATGGCCGCGGTCACGTCGGTCGCACCGACCTGCACGGTGCGGTCGTCCGGATCGAGCCCCTGGGCAAAGGGGAAGTCCGCTGCCGCGGAGAGAACGGAGCCCTCGTCGCCCGTGTCGTCGCCTCGGTCCAGGACGTGCCAGGCGAGGGCACGATAGGCCGCACCGGTGTCCAGGAAGCCGTAGCCGAGGCGTCGGGCGACGGCCTTCGAGATGCTGGACTTCCCGGATCCGGCAGGTCCGTCGATCGCGACGATGAACGGCCCCGGGCCTGCGGCGTTCGACGCGTCAGTCATCGGGCATGCTCGCGATCCGCCATCCTCTGGCCTCCAGTCCTTCCACGGCTCCGCGCAGGGCGGCCGGGGCCACGCTGATCTCCGCGAGTCCGAACTGCGCGCCGGGCGAATGCTCCAGTCGCAGGTCCTCCACGTTCACAGCGAGCTCGCCGAGCTCGCCGAACAGACGTCCCAGCTGGCCGGACGTGTCGTCGACCATGACGACGAACTGCTCGAAGCGCCGGTTCTGGCCATGCTTGCCGGGAAGGCGCTCGACGCCCTCGTTGCCGTGGCGGATCGCCTCGGCGACCGTGCGACGGGATCCCGCCCGCTCCGGATCCCGCAGCGCATCGGCGACCTGAGCGAGGTCCGCGGCGAGCGCGTCGAGCACGTCGACCACGGGGGCCGCGTTCGCGTCGAGGATCTGCACCCACAGCTCGGGTGCGCTCGCGGCGATGCGGGTCGTGTCCCGCACGCCCTGACCGGCGAGGCGCAGCAACCCGTCGTCCGCTTCCGCGAGGCGGGCGGCGAGCAGGCTCGCGACGACCTGGGGCACGTGGGAGGTGAGCGCGACCGCACGGTCGTGCTCCTCGGGCGTCATCTCCAGCGGCATCGCCTCGAGGTCCAGCGCGAGGTCCTCGACGAGCGCGAGGTCGGCGGCCCTGGTCTCCTCGTCTCGGCAGACCACCCAGGGACGGCCGATGAAGATGTCGGCCCTGGCCGAGATCGCTCCCCCGCGCTCGCGCCCGGCGAGCGGGTGCGAGCCGATGTACCGGGTCAGATCGACCCCGCGCGCACGGAGCGCCCTGAGCGGTTCGAGTTTGACGCTCGCGACGTCGGTGACGACGGCATCCGGGAACGCGGCGAGCTCGGCCTCCACGACGTCGGCGGTCACGTCCGGCGGCACGGCGACGACGACGAGCGACGGCGCGTCGCCGGGGGCGGCGGGCCGTCCGGCTCCGTAGTCGACCGCGAGGCGCAGCTGAGCGGGCGAGGCGTCGACGAGGGCGACGTCCACGCCCTTGGCCGTGAGCGCATGCCCGATGGACGCGCCGAGGAGGCCGGCGCCGACGATCCGGACGGTTCCGGACAGGCGCGCGGCGCGGTCGGACGGCGTCCTCGTGCTGTCGCTCACTCGTTCTCCTCGCGCGCGAGAGTCAACAACGCGCCGAGTTCGATTTTAGTCAGTTCCCGGCTCTTGCCCGCGGGGAGCGTTCCCAGGTGCAGCGGACCGAACTGGCGCCGCACGAGCTCCGTCACGGGATGCCCGACGGCGGCGAGCATGCGCCGAACGATGCGATTGCGTCCGGAGTGCAGCGTCAGCTCGACGAGGCTGGATCCGCCCGAGGAGTCGAGCAGACGCGCCTTGTCCGCGCGGATGACGCCGTCCTCCAGCTCGATGCCCTTCGTGAGCGTCGCGATGGTCTGCGGAGTGACGCGTCCCGTGACCTTCGCGATGTAGACCTTCGTGACCCCGAACGAGGGGTGGGCGAGCACGTGGGCGAGATCGCCGTCGTTGGTGAGGATGAGCAGCCCGCTCGTCTCGGCGTCGAGGCGGCCTACGTTGTAGAGGCGCTCCTCGTAGTCCTTCGTGAAGCGTCGGAGGTCGGGGCGACCCTTCTCGTCCTTCATCGAGCTGACGACGCCGGTCGGCTTGTTCAGCATGACGTAGCGCTTGCCGGTGTCCAGCTGCACCGCGATGCCGTCCACGTCGACGAGGTCCTTCTCGGGGTCGATGCGGCGGCCGAGCTCGGTGACCACGGATCCGTTCACGCGGATCCGTCCCTCCACGATGTACTGCTCGATCACGCGGCGCGACGCCACCCCGGCGTTCGCGAGCACCTTCTGCAGGCGCACGCCCTCTGGTTCGGTCATCTCAGGCCCTCTCCTCGAATCCATCGGCGCCGTCGTCGAGCAGCGGGGAGATCGGCGGCAGCTCGTCGAGCGAGTTGATGCCGAGGTTCTGCAGGAGCAGATCGGTCGTGCCGTAGTTGATAGCACCGGTCTCCGCGTCCTGGAACAGCTCCGTGATGAGGCCGCGGCCGACGAGGGTGCGCACCACCGAGTCGACGTTCACGGCACGGATCGACGCGACCTGGCTGCGCGTGACGGGCTGCTTGTACGCGATGACGGCGAGCGTCTCCAGTGCGGCCTGCGACAGCCGTGCGGGCGCCTGCCCTCCGACGAAGTCCGCGACGAGGTCGTCGTGGTCCTCACGCACGTACAGCCGCCATCCGCCGCCGACCTCGCGCAGCTCGAAGCCGCGGCGGGGCCCGGTACCCCGCCCGTCGTAGTCGTCGACGAGCTGGGCGATCGCCTGACGCACGGCGGGCACGGGCGATCCGACCGCCGCGGCCAGCGAGACGAGGCTGTGCGGCTCCTCGACGATGAGCAGGATCGCCTCGAGACGCTCGGTCAGCGGGCTCTCTGGCGTCGCCTCGTCAGCGGTCATAGTCGGCTCCCAACGTCGCCAGCATGTCATCGGACCAGTGCTCCGCCGACCAGCGCAGCGTCAGCTCGCCGAGCGGTTCGAGCTGCTCGAAGGAGAGAGCCGCGTGCCGGTACAGCTCGAGCACGGAGAGGAAGCGGGCGACCACGACGCCCGGCTCGGTCGTCCCCGCGACGAGCTCCCGGAACGTCACCGACTCCGCGCTGCGGAGCAGGGCCACGACGACCGCGGCCTGCTCGCGGATGCTCACGAGCGGCGCGTGCAGGTGGTCGAGCCCCACGGAGGGGATCTCCTTGGGCGCGAACGCGAGCAGCGCCAGGGTGCCGAAGTCGGCGGCGCTGAGCGTCCACACGAGCTCGGGGGTGCGCGCACGATGTCGCTCGTCGAGCCGCACGGCGCGGGCATGCCTTCGGTCCTCGCGCTGCAGGCTCCGCGCGAACCACGCCGAGACCTCTTTGAACGCCCGGTACTGCAGGAGCCGGGCGAAGAGCAGGTCCCTCGCCTCGAGCAGCGCGACCGACTCCGCATCGACCAGCTCGCCCTGCGGAAGCAGGCCCGCCACCTTCATGTCGAGCAGCGTCGCCGCGACGACGAGGAACTCGCTGGTCTCGTCGAGATCCGTGTCGGCGCGCAGATACGCGATGAACTCGTTGGTGACCTTGCTCAGCGACACCTCCGTGATGTCCATCTCGTGCTTCGAGATGAGCGTGAGCAGCAGATCGAACGGACCGTCGAAGTTCGCGAGCGACACCCGGAACCCTTCGGCGGGCCCCGTCGCGGGATCCGCGATCGCGGGATCCGTCTCAGGCGACGGCGCCACGGGCGACCAGCTCCCGGGCAAGACGCAGGTAGGCCTGCGCGGCGGGGTGCTCCGGCGCGAACTCGGTGATCGGCACGCCCGAGACGGAGGCGTCGGGGAACTTCACCGTCCGTCCGATCACCGTCTCCAGCACGTCGTCCCCGAAGGCCTCCACGACGCGCTCCAGGACCTCCCGGGAGTGCAGCGTCCTGGCGTCGTACATCGTCGCGAGCAGACCGTCGAGGGTGATCGACGGGTTGAGCCGGTCGCGCACCTTGTCGATGGTCTCGATGAGCAGCGCCACTCCGCGCAGGGCGAAGAACTCGCACTCGAGCGGGATCAGCACGCCGTGCGCCGCGGTGAGGGCGTTCACGGTGAGCAGGCCCAGCGAGGGCTGGCAGTCGATGAGGATGACGTCGTACTCCCCGGACACCTGGCGCAGGACGCGCGAGAGGATGGTCTCGCGTGCGACCTCGTTGACGAGGTGCACCTCGGCCGCGGACAGGTCGATGTTCGCCGGGATCAAATCCAGTCCCTCGACGCCCGTGTGCACGATCGCCTCGTGCACGTCACGCTTGGTGTCGAGCAGCAGGTCGTAGACCGTCGGGATGTCGTGCGTGGGGATGCCGAGCCCCGCGGAGAGCGCGCCCTGCGGGTCGAAGTCGACGGCGAGCACCTTGCGGCCGTACTCGGCGAGCGAGGCGGCGAGGTTGATCGAGGTGGTCGTCTTGCCGACGCCGCCCTTCTGATTGCACAGCGCGATGATGCGGGCGGGTCCGTGCGCCTTCAGAGGGGCCGGGATGGGGAAGCCCTGATAGGGACGTCCGGTCGGGCCGATCGGGGTGTCGTCCGTCGTCTTCTTCGCCACCAGTTCTCCTGCTTCGTCGTGCTCGGTCGAGTCTAGCCGTGCCCCCGCCCTCGGACGTGCTCACGCGCCGCACGGACCAAACCGTCGAACAGCGCGGGATCGTCGTCGGTCTCGGGGTGCCACTGCACCCCGATCACTTCTCACCCCTGGGATTCATCGCGCACGGGGGTGCGCGGTGACGTAGACGTCGCGGAGCGCATCGACCGAGACGTGCGTGTAGATCTGCGTCGTCGCGACGGAGGCGTGCCCCAGCAGCTCCTGGACGACGCGCACGTCCGCGCCGCCCTGGAGCAGGTGAGTCGCGAAGGAATGCCGCAGGGTGTGCGGGGAGACATCGGCCGTGATCTGCGCGCTCTGCGCGGCTGCTCGGATCACGAGCCAGGCACTCTGCCGGCTCAGAGGCGCTCCCCGTGCGCCCAGGAAGAGCTTCGCGGAAGACTTCCCCCGGGCGGCGAGCGCCGGACGCACCCGGGTGAGGTAGGCCTCGATGGCCGCCCTCGCGTAAGACCCGACCGGCACGATCCTCTCCTTCGACCCCTTGCCTCGCAGGCGGAGCAAGTCCCCGTGGGCGAGATCGTCGACGTCGAGGGAGATCGCCTCCGAAACGCGCGCGCCCGTCGCATAGAGCAGTTCGAGCAGCGCGCGGTCGCGGATCCCGATCGGATCATCCGCGGACGGCGCGGAGAGCAGCCGCTCGACCTGGTCGATCGTGAGCGCCTTCGGGAGCCGCTGCGGTTGCCGGGGCGGACGCAGCCGCGCGCTCGGATCCACCGAGGCGATCCCCTCCCTCGCGAGGAAGCGATGCCAGCCGCGCACCGACGACTGCAGCCGCGCCAGGCTCGATGCCGCCGGGGGCGGCTCCGCCGACGCGCGCTCCGCGGCGAAGGCGGCGACCGTCTCCGCGGTGATCTCCGCGGTGTCGTCGATCCCCCGGGCCTGGAGCCAGGCGAGGTAGCCGTCGAGATCCCGTCGGTACGCGGCGAGCGTGTGGTCGGCGAGACCGCGCTCGATCGTCACGTGCCGCAGGTACGCGTCGAGGGCGCGGTCGAGCCGCACGTCAGTCCCGCCGGAGAAGGCGCTCCGCGGCGAGGACGCCCGTCGCCAGGATCCCGTTGCGCAACCGGCCGGCGAGGACGGCGTCGGCGGCCTCGGCGAGCGGGATCCAGGACGTGCGGATGTCGGCCTCCTCGTCTTCGCGCGCGAACGCCTCGGGCGCCGCGCTCAGCCCGCTCGCGAGATAGAGGTGGATGAGCTCGGAGTTGCTGCCCGGGGTGCTCCAGATCGACACGAGCGGCTCCCACGCCGAGGCGACGAGATCCGCCTCCTCGGCGAGCTCGCGCCGCGCCGCGTCGAGCGGGTCCTCCCCCACCACGTCGAGAAGTCCCGCCGGAAGCTCCCAGTCGCGATGACGGATCGGATGACGGTACTGCTGGATGAGCAGGACGCGCCCTTCCGCGTCGAGCGCGACCACGGCGACCGCGCCGGGATGCTCGATGTACTGGCGTACGATCTCGCCCTCGCCGTAGCGGACGCGATCCTCGAGCACGTCCCAGATGGCTCCGCGATAGGCCGTCTCGCGGGAGACGATCTCCGGCGAGAACGCCTCGTCGCGCAGCTCCGCCACGGCTCAGGCCTCGTCGTCGAACAGCTCGCTGGCACGATGCCGTTCGATCGCGGCACCGATCAGGCCGCGGAACAGCGGGTGCGGCTCGGTCGGGCGCGACCGCAGCTCCGGGTGCGCCTGCGTGGCGATGTAGAACGGATGGACATCGCGCGGCAGCTCGACGTACTCGACGAGGTCGAGCTCGGGGTTCAGGCCGGAGAAGCGCAGCCCGGCCTCGGCGAGGCGGGTGCGGTAGGCGTTGTTCACCTCGTAGCGGTGACGGTGGCGCTCCGAGGCCTCGGCGGCGCCGTAGAGCTCGGCGGCGAGGGATCCCTCGGCGAGCGCCGCCTTGTAGAGGCCGAGACGCATGGTTCCGCCCAGGTCGCCGCCGTCGAGGATCTCGACCTGCTCGGCCATCGTCGCGATGACGGGCTCGGCGGTGTCGGGGTCGAACTCGCTGGACGACGCCCCCTCGATCCCCGCGACGTCGCGGGCGTACTCGATGACCATGCACTGCAGACCGAGGCACAGGCCGAGCGTGGGGATGCCCTGCTCGCGTGCGAAGCGGAGGGCGCCGAGCTTGCCCTCGATGCCGCGGATGCCGAATCCTCCGGGCACGCAGATGCCGTCGACGTCGGCGAGCGCCTTGGCGGCCCCTTCCGGCGTCTCGCAGGAGTCGGACGGGATCCACCGGATCTTGACCGCGACCTCGTGGCCGAACCCGCCCGCCTTGAGCGCCTCGGTCACGGACAGGTACGCGTCGGGAAGGTCGATGTACTTGCCGACGAGTCCGATCGTGACCTCGTGCTTCGGGTTGTGCACGGCCTGCAGCACCTTCTGCCACCGGGTCCAGTCCACGTCGGCGGCCTGGGCGATGCCGAGCGCGTCCACGATGTAGTCGTCGAGACCCTGATCGTGCAGCATCGTGGGAATGTCGTAGATGCTCGGCACGTCGACCGCGTTCACGACCGCGTCCTCGTCGACGTCGCACATGAGCGCGATCTTGCGCTTGTTGGACTCGGTGACGGGACGGTCGCTGCGGAGCACGAGGGCGTCCGGCTGGATGCCGATCGAGCGCAGGGTCGCGACCGAGTGCTGCGTCGGCTTCGTCTTCTGCTCGCCGGACGCGCCCATGAACGGCACGAGCGACACGTGCACGAAGAACACGTTCTTGCGGCCGAGCTCGTGCCGGATCTGGCGGGCGGACTCGATGAAGGGCTGCGACTCGATGTCGCCGACCGTGCCGCCGATCTCGGTGATGATGACGTCGGGCCGCGGGGTCTCGTCGGCCTGCAGCCGCATGCGGCGCTTGATCTCGTCGGTGATGTGAGGGATGACCTGCACAGTGTCGCCGAGGTACTCGCCGCGGCGCTCCTTGGCGATGACCTGCGAGTAGATCTGGCCGGTGGTGACGTTCGCGGCCTGGGAGAGCTCGATGTCGAGGAAGCGCTCGTAGTGGCCGATGTCGAGGTCCGTCTCCGCACCGTCGTCCGTGACGAAGACCTCACCGTGCTGGAACGGGTTCATCGTGCCCGGATCGACGTTCAGGTACGGGTCGAGCTTCTGCATCACGACGCGCAGCCCGCGGGCGGTCAGGAGATTGCCCAGGCTGGCGGCCGTGAGCCCCTTCCCCAACGACGAAACGACACCGCCCGTCACGAAGATGTGCTTGGTGGTGTCGTTGTCTGTCCGCGCGGTTGAAGTCTCCATCACGGGCTTTAATCCTATCAGCCGATCACGTCGCCGAGAGCGAGCAGTTCCCTGGCATGTTCGAGCGCGGCGTCGGAATCGGCGAGTCCGGACAGAAGCCGTGCCATCTCCGCTTCGCGCTCCGCGCCGTCGAGCCGACGCACGCTCGACGCCGTCACCTGCCCGTCGTTCTGCTTGACCACGCTGAGGTGGTTGTTCGCGAACGCGGCGACCTGCGCGAGGTGGGTGACGGCGATCACCTGCGAGTTGCGCGCGAGGCGCGCGAGGCGCCGCCCGACCTCGATCGCGGCCGCACCCCCGATCCCGGCATCGACCTCGTCGAACACGAAGGTCGGCACGGGGTCGGTTCCCGCGATCACCACCTCGATCGCGAGCATGACCCGGGAGAGCTCGCCGCCGGATGCTCCCTTCGCGACGGATCGCGGATCCGCCCCCGGGTGCGGGGCCAGCAGGATCGCGACGTCGTCACGGCCGTGCGCGCTCTCCGCCCCTTCCGTGACGGCGACGACCAGGCGCGCGTCGGGCATGGCGAGGGCGTGCAGCTCCTCGGTCACCGCGGCACCGAGCCGCGCGGCCGCGTCGAGCCGCAGGGTGCTCAGCGCCGCGGCCGCCTCGTCGAGCCGGAGGCGCGCCGCGTCCCGCTCGACCGCGAGGCGCTCGAGGTGGTCGGTGTCGTCGTCGAGTTCGGCGAGCCGGGTGGATCCGGTGTTCCAGAGCTCCAGTGCAGCGTCCAGGGTGCCGTGCGCACGGACGAGGGCGGCCAGGGCGGCGCGGCGCTCCTCCACGGCCGCGAGCTCATGTGGCCCGGACTCGTCGAGGTCGGCGAGATAGCCGCTCAGCTGCACCGCGATGTCGGCGGCGCGATAGCCCAGCTCGGCCACGGCCTCGGCGATCGGCGTCAGCTCGGGATCTCCCGCCCGCTCCAGCGCACGACGGGCCTCCCCCACGAGCGTCGAGACATCGACCGCGCCGTCCTCGTCGGAGAACGCGGCTCGGGCGAGCGCCGCGGCCTGGCGCAGCTCCTCCGCGTTGGCGAGCCGCTCGGCACGCTCCGCGAGGGCATCGTCCTCGCCCGGCTGGGGATCCGTCGCCTCGATGAGCGCCAACGCCGTCCGCAGCTCGTCGGCCTCCGCGCGACGTCTGTCCTGATTGCCCGCGATCTCGTCGAGCTGCGCGGCGAGAGCCCGCCACTGCTCCCAGGCGGCCTCGTACGTCGCACGGGCGGCGGTGACCGGTGCGCCGCCGAAACGGTCCAGCGCGTCTCGCTGCGCGGCGGCGGAGCGGAGTCGCAGCTGCTCGGACTGGCCGTGCACGACGACCAGCTCATCCGCGAGTCCGGCCAGGACTCCGGCCGGCGCCGCGCGACCGCCGACGCTCGCCCTGCTGCGCCCCTCCGACGTGAGCGTCCGGGAGACGTAGAGCTCGCCACGGCCGTCGTCGTAGGGTTCGAGCTCCCCGCCGGCGTCCGCGACGGTGTCGGCGACGGGTCCCTCGCTCGGCACGATCCACACGCCGGCGACCGACGCCTGCGCTGCCCCCGCGCGGACCGCGCCGGAATCGGCACGGGCGCCGAGGAGCAGACCGAGGCCGGTCACGACCATGGTCTTGCCCGCCCCCGTCTCCCCCGTGATGGCCGTGAATCCAGGGCCGATCGGCAGCACGGCCTCGGCGATCACTCCGAGATCGCGCAGACGCATCTCCTCGATCACTGGTCGGACCCCCGCCATCCGGCGACCGGCAGGTGGAACTTGCGCACCAGTCGATCCGTGAACACGCTGGGGTGCAGCCGAGCGAGCAGCACAGGGCGTGAGGACCGCCGCACCACCACACGGGCGCCACGCGGCAGCTCGAACGACCGCCGACCGTCGCACCAGAGGATGGCGGTCGCGTCGTTGCGGTCGAGAAGTTCGATCGCTACCGGGGCGCCGGGCGCGACGACGAGCGGCCGCGCGAACAGGGCGTGCGCGGAGAGCGGGACGACGGCGATCGCTTCGACGCCCGGCCAGATCACCGGCCCGCCCGCGGAGAAGTTGTACGCCGTGGCCCCTGTGGGCGTGGAGACGACCATGCCGTCGCAACCGAAGCTCGTGAGCGGGCGCCCGTCGATCTCGAGCACGACCTCGATCATCCGCTCGCGACTCGCCTTCTCGACCGTCGCCTCGTTGAGCGCCCACGTGCTGTAGAGCACGTGGCCCTGGGAGTCCTTGACCCGGATCGAGAGCGCCATCCGCTCCTCGACCGCATAGTCCCGGTCGATCACGCGGGCGACCGCGGCGTCCATGTCGTCGCGTTCGATCTCGGCGAGGAACCCCACGTGCCCCATGTTGATGCCGAGGATGGGCGCGGTCCCCTCACGGACGAGCTCGGCAGCGCGCAGGATCGTGCCGTCGCCGCCCAGCACGATGGCCAGTTCCACGTCCTCGACCGGAACGTCGGTGCCGAGGACCTGGATATCGGAGAACACCTCGTCCTCGGCAGCGAGCTCGGCACGATCCGACGCGGACAGGACGGGGACCGCCCCGGCGGCACGGAGCGCGGCGACCACGCGATGCGCGGCGTGCACCGTGTCTTCGCGACGGGCGTGCGCGACGACGAGGATCCTGCGGGCGTTCATCGGCCTCCTGTCAACCGGTCGATCGTGCTCAACCATTCTGTCGGATTGCTCCCTCGTCCACGGGCGATGTGCACGAGGAACTCGGCATTGCCGTGGATTCCGAGCAGCGGGGAGGGGATCAGCCCCAGAACCCCGAAGCCCTGGTCCCAGGCGCTCCAGAGCGTGCGGGCGACCGCGTCGGCGCGCACGGCGGGGTTCGTGACCAGGCCGCCCCGGACGGCCGTGCGCCCGACCTCGAACTGCGGTTTGATCAGCAGCACGACATCGGCGTCCTCCGCGGCCGTTGCGGCGACCGCGGGGAGCACGAGCGCCAGCGAGATGAACGAGAGGTCGCCCACGACGAGCGCGGGTCGCTCCGCTTCGCCGGTCGCCGCCGCGAGCGCCTCCGCGTCCATGTCCCGTACGTTGAACCCCTCGACGACGGTCACCGCGGGATCCTCGCGGACCGAGGGGGCGAGCTGATCGTGTCCGACGTCGACCGCGAGCACGCGACGGGCTCCTCGCTCGCGCAGCACCTGCGTGAACCCTCCGGTCGACGCCCCCATGTCCAGCGCGATCAGGCCGTCCGGATCGATCCCGAACGCGTTGAGCGCGGCGATCAGCTTGTGCGCGCCCCGGCTCACGTAGTGGTCGGTGACGGCGACGTCGATCGCATCGGCGTCCTCCACCTTCCACGATGCCTTGACGACCGGCTGGCCGTTGACCGAGACGAGACCATCGGCGATCAGCCGGGCGGCGTGGGTGCGGGAGCGCGCCAGCCCTCGTTCGGCGAGCGCGGCGTCGAGTCGGGGCGCCATCAGAGATCGGAACCCGCGCGCGGCGTTGCGGTGTCGCGCGGCGCGCTCTCCAGCCGTCGCGCGAGGTCGTCGTGCAGAGCCGAATAGGCGGCGGCGCGCTGATCGAGCGGCTGCCCTTCGATCAGGCGGAGCCGGCTCCACAGGCCATCGGCGTGCTCGTTGTCGCTCACCGGTCCAGCCTACGGCTCCTGTCCTCAGGGACGGTGGAACGGATCGGCGTAGAGCCGTTCCGGCACACGGAAGCCGAAGATCTGCCGCCCCGTGCGCCAGATCGCCTCCGCGCCCGCACGCACGAGATCGATCGGCCGATCACCCTCGCTGAGGATCGTGATGTCGGGTCCGTCGACGAGCACGGACGCGCCGCGCACGGAGGTCACGTCGCCCCGGATCCGGGTCTCGGGGTACGGCTCGTGCAGTTCCCGCAGATCGCCGAGGATGTAGGTCGGTCGCGACCCCTCAGGAGCGGCGAGCAGATGCTTCGGCCGGTCGATCCCCGTGAGCACCAGCGCGGACGCGATGCCGGCTCGGGACGCACCGGCGATGTCGGTGTCGAGACGATCGCCGATGAACAGCGGGTGCGTGGCCGCGAAGCGGGCGATCGCCTCCCGGAAGATCGGAGTCTCGGGCTTGCCCGCGACCGTCGCCAGCCGACCGACCGCGGTGTGCACGGCGGAGACGAGCGTTCCGTTTCCCGGTGCGATGCCCCGCGCCTGCGGAATCGTCCAGTCGTTGTTGGTCGCGATCCACGGGATCCCGCCCTCGTCCTCGGGGACTTTGAGCGCGAACGCCGCCTCGGCGAGGTCGGTCCAGGCGACGTCGGGAGCGAAGCCCTGGACGACCGCGGCCGGCGCATCGTCTGCGCTGCGCGTCACCGAGAAGCCCGCCTTGACGACCTCGTCGACCAACCCCTCGCCGCCGACGACGAGGATCGTGGACCCTGCGGGAACGCGCTCGACGAGCAAGCGCATCGCGGCTTGCGGACTGGTCACAACCTGATCCGGCGCGACGGTCAGCCCCAGCTCTGTGAGGTGCGCGGCGACGGACGCGTCCGTGCGCGAAGCATTGTTGGTGATGTACCCCGTGCGGAGCGTACGTTCGACCCGCTGCAGGCTCTCGATCGCGTAGGGCAACGGTCCCGGTCCCGCGTAGACGACGCCGTCGAGGTCGGCGAGGACCACGTCGACGCCGGTGAGCGGAGTGCGCTTCTCCCGGGAGAACAGACTCACTCCGCGGACTCCTGCGACGATGTCGGCTCCTCGCCCGCGGACGGGCCTTCCGAGCCGTCGCCCGTATCCGCTGCCTCGGGCGATCCGGTCTCCGGCGCGGGGGCGTCGGGCGCGCCGTCGTCCGCAGCGTCGGCCCCGGCGTCGTCGTCGGGTGCGCCGGTCTCCGGCGTGGTGTCGGGCGCGCCGTCGTCCACAGCATCGGCGTCGGCATCGTCGTCGGCGGCATCGCCGCGCTCGTCATCGGGGAGGTCCTCGAACACGTCCTCGATCACGATCTCGTCGTCCTCGCCGTGGCCCAGCGCGGCCGAGGCGACCTCAGCGCGCTCCTGCCAGAACTCCGCCTCCTCGCTGCGGCCGAGGTCCTCGAGGACCGCGGCGCGCGCGGAGAACAGCGCGGGACTCCAGTCGAACGCCACGTCCGGGTCGAGCTCGGGGATCTCGAGCTCGCCGAGAGCCAGTTCGGTCTCTCCGCGGTCCAGGCGGGCACCGGACATCGCGATCGCGAGAGCCACCCGGGTCGCGGTCGGCAGAGCCGCGCGATCGACCGTGCGCGCCTCCTCCAAGGCCTTGTCCGGGCGCCCCATGCCGCGCTCGCTGTCGACGATGAGCGCGATCTGATCGTCGTTGCCGGAAATGCGCCGGTAGGTGCGCAGCTCCCGCAACGCGAGCGCGAAATCGCCCATCGCGTAGGCGGTGATCGCGACCGACTCCCGCACGACGGCGACACGTCCCGCACGGCGCGAAGCCGCGAGAGCGTGCTGATGGGCGAGCTCCGGGTCCTCTTCGATGAGGCGCGCGGCCATCGCGAGGTGTCGCGCCACCTGCTCGGCGTTCTCCTTGCTCAGGGTCTTGAGCTCGTTGCGTGCGGACGGGTGAAGATCGCGCGCCGTGACGTCCCCGGGGATCTCAGGATCCCGGGGACGGTCACTCGCGTACTGCGTGCGACGCGGCCTGTCGTCACGCTCACGGAAGGCCCGATCCCCGTCTCGCCGCGGACGATCGGAGTTCCCGCGGTAGGGGCGATCCCCTTCCCGACGCGAACGCTCATCTGCGCCGCGGTACGGACGGTCGCCGTCGCGACGCGGTCGATCGGTCGTCCCGCGGTACGGGCGATCGCCGTCACGACGCGGACGGTCGTCTGAGCCGCGGTACGGACGGTCGCCGTCGCGACGCGGACGGTCGTCTGAGCCGCGATACGGACGGTCACCCTCACGACGCGGACGGTCCGTCGTCCCGCGGTGCGGGCGATCACCGTCGCGACGCGGACGGTCGTCTGAGCCGCGGTACGGACGATCGCCCTCACGACGCGGACGATCGTCCGAGCCGCGGTACGGACGGTCACCCTCACGACGCGGACCATCGGAACTACCGCCCCGATAAGGCCGATCACGCTCACGACCGACACGATCAGACGCACCGCCGCGGTAGGGGCGATCGCCGTCACGACGGGGACGGTCGTCACTGCCACGGTACCGACGATCACCGCTTCCCTGCCGAGCGGGGGTTCCCCCGTCACGACGCGGACGGTCGTCACTGCCACGGTAGGGGCGATCGGCGTCACGACGCGCACGCTCATCTGCGCCACGGTAGGGACGGTCGCCGTCACGACGGGGACGGTCGTCCGTCCCGCGAGAGGGACGGCCCGCGTCACGGCGAGGGCGATCGTCGTTGGTGCGGAAGGGCCGGTCACCGTCGCGGCGGCTCCGATCGCCACCCGACGAACCACCGTCCGAACGGAAGGAACGGGGAGAGCGATCTCCGTCGACGTAGCGTCGCGGCCCCTGCGAACCTGCGCTCTTGCGCGCGCGGCGGCGCTCCTCATCATCAGCCATGAAATGACTCCTTCCGCAAATGCATGTTAACGCAGAAAGGCCACCCATCGTTGGGTGGCCTTTCTGGTAAAGGAAGTCCGGCGGTG
>NZ_CAMFHZ010000010.1 GCF_945952435.1 uncultured Microbacterium sp. | reverse complement strand
TGGGGATGATGCGGGCGATCCAGGATCTGGACACCCAGCTCGCCGGCAACTGAGCCGAGACCAAACGCAGGAGGGATCCGGGCTTCGGTCGGGGTCCCTCCTTCGTGGGACGGGGTGACGTCCCCGCTAGGCCCAGGGGTCCTCGAAAGGGATCAGCGACCGGCGTCGGCGAGGTGCGGCGCGTGGTGGCTCAGCACCTTCACGATCACGCCGTGGCGACGCAGCGTCGCGACGGTGCGGGTCTCCTCGTCGATGTCGCGGCCGAGCGCATGCACGTTCGCGACGACCAGCACGTCGCCGGCATGCAGCGTGTCGATGAGGCGGCCGATCCGATCCGTCCAGCTCTCCAGGATGTCCGGAGCGGGATGGCGGAAGCCCTCGATCGGCACCCCGAACCGGGTGAGGTCCTCGCGCTGCTGAACGACCGACGGCATGCCCTCGCGGGCGACGACCAGGCCGACGAGCCGCGACCCGTCAGGGCGGGCGGACCACCAGTCGCGGTTCTGCTGCAGCTGCGTGAAGCACTTCGGGCACTCGGCCGCGGCGTGCGGCAGGTGCAGGGGGCTGGTCAGAGCCTGCCCGAGGGTGTCCTCGTGCTCGTGAGTCGTCCCGCTCATCGTCTCGCCTCCCTGCCGCGTCGGTGCTCGAACCATTCTGCCCTGTCCCGCTGTACCGCGGCTGCGCGGAAGATACGTCGTCGCCGGAGTCCGCGCAACCGGCCCTCGCCCCGCGAACGCGGAGGTACGCTCGCAGACGGCCCGTTCGCCGACCCCGAGGAGCACACCATGCCGACCACCGCTGCCTACGCCGCCCCCGCCGAGGGCGCGCCGCTCGTTCCCACGGAGATCGAGCGACGGGAACCCGGTCCGCACGACGTCGTGATCGACATCGCGTTCGCGGGGATCTGCCACTCCGACATCCACACCGTGCGCGGCGACTGGGGCCCTCAGCGCTACCCGCTCGCTCCGGGGCACGAGATCGCCGGGATCGTCTCGGCGGTCGGATCCGAGGTCACCCGTCACGCCGTCGGCGATCGGGTGGGCGTCGGCTGCCTCGTGAACTCCTGCCGGGAGTGCGCCGCCTGCCTGCGCGGCGAAGAGCAGTACTGCACCGGCGGGTCCGTGGGCACCTATGGGGCCATCGATCGCGACGGCACCGTGACCCAGGGCGGCTACTCCCGCCAGGTCGTCGTCACGGAGGACTTCGTCGTGCGGATCCCGGAGTCGGTCCCTCTCGACCGTGCGGCGCCGCTGCTCTGCGCGGGGATCACCACGTACTCGCCGCTGCGGCACTGGAACGTCGGCCCCGGATCCCGGGTCGCGGTGATCGGCCTGGGTGGTCTCGGGCACATGGCCGTGCAGATCGCCCACGCGCTCGGCGCGGAGGTCACGGTGCTCTCGCAGTCCCTGCGCAAGAAGGACGAGGGGCTCCGTCTCGGAGCCGACCGCTACCTCGCGACCTCGGACCCTGCCACGTTCTCCGAGAACAAGCGCGCGTTCGACCTCATCGTGAACACCGTCAGCGCCGCTCTCCCGCTCGACGACTACCTCGGGCTGCTCGATACGAACGGCACGCTCGTGAGCGTCGGCGCCCCGCCGGAGCCGCTTTCGTACCGCGCGGGCCTGCTCATCGGGGGTCGCCGTTCGCTCGCCGGTTCGGCGATCGGCGGGATCGCCGAGACCCAGGAGATGCTGGACTTCTGCGCGGAGCACGGCATCGCGGCGGAGATCGAGCTGATCGACGCGGACCGCATCAACGACGCCTACGAGCGGGTGCTCGCGAGCGACGTGCGCTTCCGCTTCGTGATCGACGCCGAGACGATCTGACCGATCCGGTCGCCGGAGGACGCGTCCGCGTCCGTGTCCTCCGGATCCGACGGCATCAGAGCAGCCCGAGCGCCCGGACGGCGTCGCGCTCCTCGACGAGTTCGGCGACCGAGCGGTCGATGCGTTCGCGCGCCCACGCGTCCGGATCCAGGCCCTCGACGATCCTCCACTCCCCGTCCACGGAACGCACGGGAAACGAGCTGATCAGGCCCGCGGGTACGCCGTACTCGCCGTGCGAGACGACCCCGGCGCTGGTGCGGCGCTCCCCGGTTCCGAGCGCCGCATCCCGCACGTGATCGATCGTCGCGTTCGCGGCCGAGGCGACGGACGAGGATCCGCGCACCTGGATGATCTCTGCGCCGCGCTTCGCGACGCGGGGGATGAAAGTCTCGGCGAGCCAGGCGCGGACGTCCCCGTGCCGCTCGGCGAGAGCGTCGAGGATCGGCCGTCCCTGCACGGTCGCGTGCGCGACGTCCGGGAACTGGGTCGCCGAGTGGTTGCCCCAGATCGTGACGCCCGCGATGTCGGAGACCGGCACGCCGAGCTCTACCGCGAGCAGGCCGCGGGCGCGGTTCTCGTCCAGGCGGGTGAGCGCGCTGAACCGTTCGGCCGGCACGCCGTCGGCCGAGGCCGCCGCGATCAGCGCGTTGGTGTTGGCCGGGTTGCCGACGACCGTCACCCGCACGCCAGAGTTCGCGTGGGCGGCGATCGCGGCGCCCTGCGGGCCGAAGATCCCTCCGTTCGCGGACAGCAGGTCGCCGCGTTCCATGCCCGGCCCGCGCGGGCGTGCGCCGACGAGCAGGGCGTGGTCGGCGCCGTCGAAGCCGACCGCGGGATCGTCCGTCACCTCGACGTGCTCGAGCAGTCCGAACGCGCCGTCCTGCAGTTCGAGGGCGGCCCCCTCCGCGGCGGCGAGGCCCGCCGGGATCTCCAGCAGCCGCAGCCGGACCCGCTCGTCCGGGCCGAACAGGTCTCCGGCCGCGATGCGGAACAGCAGGGCGTAGCCGATCTGCCCTCCGGCGCCGGTCAGGGTGATCGTCGTGCTCATGTCGCCTCCTCCGACCGCCAGGGCGGTCCCTGTCTGCGAGCCTAGGCCTCGCGGGGCGGCCCCGCGCCGTGGAAAACTGGGCGCATGAGCTTCAATCCCGACGCGGACGTCTCCGACAACAACGTGCAACGGCGCGGCGGCGGTCGGACGGCGGCCATCGCGGGCGGCGGCGTGGTCGGCGTCGGCGCGATCGTCGTGCTGCTCATCAGCGCCTTCACCGGCGTGGATCTGTCCGGGCTGCTCGGCGGAGGCACGGACCAGGGCGCGCAGCAGCAGGATCAGGGCACGTCGGAGGGCGGCGTGCAGAACTGCTCGACGGGCAAGGACGCCAACGCCAGCGTCGACTGCCGCGTCGCGTCGACCTCGCTCGTGCTCAACAAGTACTGGACGACGCACGTGAAGGGCTACGTCGCGCCGCAGCAGGTCAGCGTCGACGGCGCGACCGCGACGCCGTGCGGCACCGCCTCGAACGACGTGGGGCCGTTCTACTGCCCCTCGGACCAGACCGTCTACATCGACCCGACCTTCTTCCAGGTGCTGCACCAGCAGTTCGGCGCCGAGGCGGGCGATCTCGCCCAGGTCTACGTGGTGGCGCACGAGTACGGGCACCACATCCAGAACATCACCGGGATCATGGACGCGCACCCGAACAACGGCACCGGTCCCACCAGCAACGGCGTGCGCACCGAGCTCCAGGCCGACTGCTACGCCGGCGCCTTCATCCGCGACATGACGCAGGAGAAGGACAAGAACGGCACCCCGTACATGACCACCCCCACCGACGCGCAGATCACCGACGCCCTCGACGCGGCCGCCGCGGTCGGGGACGACCACATCCAGCAGCAGTCCGCGGGCTACACCAATCCCGAGAGCTGGACCCACGGATCCAGTGCGCAGCGCAAATACTGGTTCGCGAGCGGCTACAAGAACGGGCTCGGCAGCTGCGACACGTTCGCCGTGTCCGGCTCGAAGCTCTGAGGCCGGCGCCGCTGCACGGACGGCGGCAAGCCGATCAGGCCCGCATCGCCTGGACGAGCGTGCGCAGCAGCGCGAGCACCCCACCGCGCGCGCGGAACCGGGTCAGCCCCTCGCTCACCTCCGCGGCCGTGCGCGAGGAGGCGAACCACGGCGGCTTGGGCAGGATCGTGAACCGCCCGCCGTCGCGGAGGATCGACACGGCGCGGGGGAAGGGGCGGAAGGGACCGCGTACCACCGAGCGCTCGACGTCGGCGAGCAGAAGGGCGTTGTGGACCACGCCGATCCCGCTGCCCACGTCCTGGATCGTGTTGCCGGGGAAGGCGCCCCACGTCACGGTGGGGGTGATAAACCCGAAGGCGGTCCACGTGTTGATGGCGATGGAGCCGTAGCGCAGCGCCGTGATGGCGCGGGAGAACCCTGCGCCCATCATCGCTTCCGTGGCCGGATCGACGATCACATTGGCTCCGAGCGTGCCCTGCAGGCGGTCGTTCGCGTAGGCGACCGCCGTGTCGAGGAACTCCTGTCCCGTGCCGCGGAGCGCCTGGACGCCGAGGACCGGCGCGAAGTACTCGGTCGTCGCGATCGCGGTCGGATCGTCGTCCTCTCCGAGCTCCACGAGCAGGCGGTCGGCGAGCACGAGCGCATCGGGGTAGGCCTCGGCCGCCGCAGCCATCCGCTCGGCGGAGTGCGGGTACCAGATCGGACGCTCGGGGGCGAGGGCATAGGCGCGACGCAGCTCGGCGAGGAACTGATCCTTCTGCGCCCAGTCGTCGGAGAGCAGGACGATCTGCCCCGCGATGCAGTTGTGACCCGCGTTCTGCAGGCGCATGGTGGCAACGTGCTCGGCCTGGAAGCGCAGATCCTCCGCGCTCCACTCGCCCGGCACGACGATGATCGGCGAGACGCCCCCGAGCTCGGCCGTGATCGGCGTCTTCAGCCGGGGGCGATCCTCGCGCTTGCGCCGCGACGCCTGCGCCCCCGTGCCCCAGACGATCGCGTCGAAGGTGGCGGCGGAGCCCGTGATGTGCACCTGGGAGAAGGCGCGGTTCGCCGTGAGGTACGCGCCCACTTCGGGGCCGCCACGGACGATCCGCAGGAACCCCGGCGCGATGAGAGGAGCCAGCGCCTTCTCGAACACCGGCACGAGGGCGTCCTGCGTCGGATTGACCTTGAGCAGCGTGACCCGGTCGTGCGCGAGCAGCTCGTACAGCACGTCGAGCACGGGGATCGAGGTGATGTTGCCGGCGCCGAGCACGAGGCCGATGCCGCCGTCGCCCTCTGCGGGCCGGCGCTGGGCCAGCCCTGCGCGCGCACGCGCATCTCCGGGCGTCACGCCGGGGGTGAGCCAGACCTCGCCGGTGAAACCGGAGAGCAGCACCTTGTCGACGCCGAGGAGCGGGAAGGAGTGCACGCGGGTCTGGCCGGAGGTGGTGCGATCGATGCGCAGGCCGTCCAGCGGGTTCCTGCCCTGCGCGAGTCGTTCCAGCGTCTCGATGTAGGCGTCGAGGGCGCCGAGCGTGGCGTACGGTCCGCTCAGCCACTCCTCGCCGCGCAACGGATGATCTTCGGAGAGCTGCTTGGAACGCACGGCGGCGCGCACCCAGGCGCGGGCGTTCACGGCCACGGCCCGTCGCACGCCCCGCAGCACCGTGACGCGCTGGCCGATGGTCAGCGCTCCCCAGCCCGCGGATCCGCGTCGCAGATCCTCCAGGGCGGCCTCGAGCGGCTCGCGGACGTCCTCGGGGAGGGTCTCGGGCATCGGCATCTCCTTCGGCGCGGTCTGGCTTCACCTTACGCGCCCGGCGTGGGACCGAGTCTCAGCAGATCCCGCCGTCGATGTCGCCACCGGCGGGGGAGATCAGATGAGGGAGAGCTCGCGGAGCTTCGCCTCGACGTCGGCGTTCGACGGCTCGACGTGGTGCGAGGAGTCCGGGTACACCACGACCGGGATGTTCGTGCGGCCGGAGATCTCCTTCGCGACGTCGGCCGCGGCGGGGTCGGCGACGAGGTCGACGTAGGTGTACTCGACGCCGAGGGCGTCGAGCTGCTTCTTCGTGCGGATGCAGTCGCGGCACCAGTCGGCGCCGAACATCGTGATCGTCTCGGGTGCGTCAGAGCTCATAGATCCAGGGTACGGCGGATCCGACGACGCGGATCCGCCGAGGCGCCGCCTGTGGAAATCCCTGTTCATCTGCTGTTCGCTCTCGGCCGTCATGCTCATCTGACGGCAAACACCAAGGTTCTGCGAGGCATCCCGTGGGACGATGGAGGCTCACGAGCGGAGGAGGGGGCATGGACGACGTGCCTGCGATCGGACCGATGGCGTCCGGCGCGCCCTTCTCCGGGGTCGCCGTCGGCGCGACCGTGATCGTGCCGACCTTCAACGAACGCGACAACGTGGCGGCGCTCGTCGAGCGCGTGGCCGCGGCTCTCGCCGGTCGCGACGCCGAGATCCTCTTCGTCGACGACTCGACCGACGACACCCCCGCTACCATCCGCCAGGTGGCCGCAGACGCACCGCTGCCCGTCCGGCTGCTGCACCGGGACGACCCTCAGGGCGGTCTCGGCGGCGCCGTGGTCGAAGGCATCCGTGCCGCCGCCTACGACGTCTGCATCGTGATGGACGGCGATCTGCAGCACCCGCCCGAGCTGCTCCCGGAGATGATCGACCGCTACGAGGACGGAGACGTCGACGTCGTGATCGCCTCGCGCTACATCGGCGGAGGCGACAGCGGCGGGCTCGCCGGTGCCGTGCGCGTCGGCGTCTCGCGCGGCGCGACCTCGCTCACCAAGGCGATGTTCCCGATCCGCCTCTCCGGCGCGTCCGACCCGATGACCGGCTACTTCCTCGTCGATCGGCGCCGCATCGATCCCGCGGCCCTGCGCCCGAACGGCTTCAAGATCCTCCTCGAGATCCTGGTGCGCTCCGACGTGCGCATCGCCGAGGTCCCGATGGAGTTCGGGGAGAGGCTGCACGGGGAGTCCAAGGCCTCGTTCCGTCAGGGCATGGCCTTCCTGAAGCACCTCGCGCGCCTGCGCTTCGGCAAGATGTCCCTCTTCGCCCTCATCGGCGCGGTGGGCGCTGTCGCGAACCTCGTCATCATGTGGGCGCTCACGCACCTGGGCGTGGAGTACATCTGGGCCGCGATCATCGCCGCAGAGGTGACGATCATCGGGAACTTCATCCTGCAGGAGCGCTACGTCTTCAACGACATGCGCGACGACGCGTCCACGATCGGCGTGCGGTTCGCGCAGTCGTTCACCTTCAACAACGTCGAGGCGGCGCTGCGGATCCCGATCCTCGCGCTCATGGTCGAGAGCTGGCACATCTCGAGCATCCTCGCCGCCGCGATCTCCCTCGTGGTGGCCTTCTTCGTCCGCTTCGTGTTCCACTCGCTCGTGGTCTACGCCCCGCGTCGCTCGGTCAGGGTCGCGCGCAAGGAGGAGTCCGCGGCCCGCGCGCTCGAGATCGAGGGTGCCGGCGCGGAGTGATCCCGCCCCGGGGCGTTGCGTGCGCTCCGGCCCCGGGCTCCGGCACCAGGCTTCGCACGGGCGACTCAGCCGATGTTCGCCTTGAGATCGTCCACCGTGTCGCCGTAGTTGATGCGGATGACCGGGAGCTCCAGCTTGGGCGTCCCGATCGTCACGTAGCCGTGTTCGATCGTGCGCGCGAGCAGGAAGCCCGCCTTCGTCACGCCCTCCTCGGCTGTCGCGTTGTAGTGGCCGTACGGGTAGGCGATGACCTCCTTGACACCGCCGAGGATCTGCGCCGACTTCTCCAGGTCGGCGGCGATCTGATCGGCGGAGAGGTTGACCATCTGCCCCTTGCCGTTGGCTCCGGCGGTGTGCATCGAGTCGGTGTGCGAGCGCTGCAGCACGTACGGGGAGGGGGAGCCGTCGTGTCGGACGTTGGTGATGACGAACGATGTCGTGAGCAGCTTGTCGTCGGTGACGACCGGCACGGCCAACTGGAGCCAGGTCGGATCCGCGTCGTCGTCGGTGATGATGAGCGAGTGCTGCGGCAGGAAGAGCTTGCCGTCGATGAACGCGTTGAGCTCGTCCCAGGTCGGCAGGTAGAACTTCTGGGCCGCCACGTAGGCCATGTGCTTCTTGAAGTCCTCGATGTACACGTAGTTCTTGTGCAGCCAGCCGTCCTCGCCCTCGGGCTTGGTGGTGAACTGGTGGTACATCAGGATCGGGATCTTGGCCGCCGTCGCGCTGTTCTGCTCCGGAGTCGTCCACGCGGCGTAGAGCGTGCGCTGTCGGTCGGCGCAGGTGGCCAGCTGGGATCCGTTCACCCGATCCGTCTGGGTCTGCGCCTGCGCCTGAGCGGCGCTCGGGTACCAGCCGGCGAAGACGGATCCCGGACGCTCCAGGATCGGCAGCCCGGTGTAGAGCACGCCCTCGGTCTGCAGCATCGGGGCCTGGGCGACGCCGTCGCCGGCGAAGGAGAGCGCGCAGGCCCTCGGGTCGGTCGCCGTCTTCAGCAGCGCCTCGGCGGGCGTCAATGGAGTCGGCGTGGGGGTCGGCGTGGACGTGGGCAGCCGGTGGCGCGCGGTGGCCCGGGGCTCGGCCTGGCCGGAGAGCGCGTGGATCGTCGTCGTGGTCACCACGGCGACGAGCGCGATCGCGAGGACCGCGATGAGCCCTACGATGAATCGGCGCCGCCGGAGGACACGCGGCGAAGGGCGCTTCGGGCGCGACGGACGGGGTGCTCCTCCGGACATGGTGCCGAGTGTAGGGGATCGGGGTGTCGCGCCAGGGGAGCGGGCTCAGAGCAGCCAGCCGTGTTCCTCGGCGATGCGCGCGGCGTCCGCCCGCGTGCGCGCCTCGAGCTTCTGCATCGCGGACGAGAGGTGGTTGCGGGTGGTGCCCTCGGACAGATGGAGCATTCCGGCGACGTCGGCGATCGTGCCGCCGGAACGGGCCGCGCCGAGCACCTGCGCCTCGCGCGACGTGAGCGGCGAGGGGCCCGCGGCGAGGGCGTCGGTGGCGAGCGCCGCGTCGATCACCGTCTCGCCGCGCATGACCCTGCGCACGACGTCGGCGAGCTCTGTCGCGGGGGTGTCCTTGACGACATAGCCGGCCACGCCGGCCGCGAGCGCTCGGGAGAGGTAGCCGGCGCGGCCGAACGTCGTGACGATGACGACCCTCACCCCGGGGTGCGCCTCCCGCACCCGCGCCGCCGCGGCGAGCCCGTCGATCCCCGGCATCTCGACGTCGAGCAGCGCGATGTCCGGCCGATGCTCCTCGACCGCCGCCAGTACCTCGTCCCCGCGGCCGACCTGGGCGATCACGGAGAGGTCGTCCTCCAGGGAGAGCAGCGTGGCGAGGGCTCCGCGCACGAGCGCCTGGTCGTCGGCGAGCAGGATCCGGATCATGTGTCCCTCCGTCGGGTGTTCGCGGTCACGCCGTGACCTCCAGCAGGAAACCGCCGTGCGGGGAGCGACCGATCCGCAGGGATCCTCCGGCGTCCGCGGCACGTTCGGCGAGACCGTGCAGGCCCGTGCCGATCCGGTCGTCCGTCGTATCGCGCGGAGCGGGGCCGCGGCCGTCGTCCTCGATCGTGATCCGCTCCGGGGTCAGGGACACCCAGCACGCGGTCGCGCCGGCATGGCGGATGACGTTGGTCGTGGCCTCCCGCAGCGCCCACCCGAACAGTTCGCGTCGATCCTCGGGCACCTCGTCGGTGGTGGTCGGCAGATGCGCCGTGATGCCGGCGGCGGGGAGGAGGCCGCGCAGCGAGGCGAGTTCGCTCGCGATCCGCACCTGGCGGTAGCCGGAGACGACGGCGCGCATGTCGCTGAGCGTCGCCCTCGCCAACTCCTGCACGTCGTGGATCTCGGCGGACGCCGCCTTCGGATCCCGCTCCGCGAGCCGCGCCGCGAGGTCGGCCTTGAGGGCGATCGCGGACAGGGAGTGACCGAGGATGTCGTGCATGTCCCGGGCGACGCGGTTGCGCTCCTCCTCGACCGCCACGTCGGCGAGCTCGCGCTGTGTGCGGCGGAGCGTCGCGAGGGTCTGCAGGTTGCGCGTGAACGCGGCCATCAGGATGCCGACCGAGAGGATCACGAGGGGCATCGTCCACGGGGGCGTGCTCGAGGGGGAGAGCGCGTCGTCGACCACGTCGACGACGAGCGCGAGCGCGGCCGTCGCCACGACGGCGATCCCTGCGGGGGCGGTGCCGCCCAGGCAGACCGCGGCCGACACGGCGACGTACGTCCACAGCCCCGTCAGATCCGCTCCGAGCACCACCACGAACGGCAGCGAGAGCAGCAGGAGCGCGACCGGAGGGGTCCAGCGCCATCGTGCGGGGAGCGCCATCGCGATCGGGAAGGCGACCGTGAACACCGCGCCGAAGACGACCAGCCCCGTCGCCCAGAGCAGCGCGACCGGTGCGGGCGCCTGGACGAGCACCGGCACGAGCACGAACCCGACGAGGAAGAGGAGGCTGATGAGCGCTCCCGGGTACCATCGTCGCGCGCCGGGAGCGCCGAGCGTGAGCCGTACCCGCGCGAGGCCCGTGACGCCGTCGAGCGAGGGGGCGTCGAGGAATCCGCCCTCCCGGATCGGGAACCGGCGGCGGAACGGACCCGGCGCCGGTTCCCACAGGAGCGACGCGCGACGGACGGGGCGCTCCGGGGTAACCGGTGCGCCCCGTCCGTCGCGGGTGTCGCTCGTCACGTCAGACGCGCTTGGTGTCGCGGCGGAACATCATCACCGCGAGCCCGGTGAAGACGAGGAACCACACGACGAGGTTGAGCACCGACCAGCCGTCCGGAGCGACGCCGATGACGGCCGACTGGGAGAGGTTCGCGATCCCCCAGAGCGGGGTGAACTTCGCCGCGGTCTGCAGGGCGTCCGGCATGAGCGTGAGCGGCACGAACAGGCCGCCCATGAAGCTCAGGATCGGCAGGATCGGGCCGAGGTAGCGCATCGCGTTCTGCGCGGGGAAGGCGTAGCCGACCGCGAGACCGAGGCTCGTGAGCATGAGCGAGCTGAGCCAGGCGAGCAGGCCGGCCGCCATGAGGTTGCCCATCGGCGCCGTGATGCCCATGACCGCCCCGACGACGAGCGTGACGAGCACGGCGATCCCGCCGAGGACCATGCCGCAGACGACCTTCACGAGGATGTACACGACGGGGTTGAGCGGGGTCAGCCGCAGCTGGCGGCTCCAGCCCTGTGCACGCTCCGAGGCGACGGAGACGCCGGTCATGGTGCTCGCGACCATCGCGCCGTAGACGGCCATCGAGATCATGATCGGCACGGCGGCGGAGAGGCCGCCCTGGGCGATCGGGGTGCTGGAGATCGGGGTGTTCTTGTTCGGCAGCCCGATCATGAACAGCATCGCGATCGGGAAGATCAGCGTGAACACGACGACGCTGGAGTTGCGGAAGAGGCGCTTGAGCTCCACGGCGAGGAACGTGAGGCTGAAGCCGCCCAACGGGGGCACGCGCCGAGTGGTCGGGTCGATCCGATCCAGGCGCTCGGTGGCGGTGGTCATGGTCATTCGCCTTCCGTGTCGTCGCCGGTGAGGCGCAGGAACGCCTGTTCCAGGTTCTGACTGGTGATCGTGACGTCGCGCGCCGACGTCCGGGTGAGGAGGTGTCGGGCGACGGCGTCGGAGTCGTTGGCCCGGATGATGATGCGAGGCCCGCGGACCTCGACGGAGTCCACGCCGGGCAGGGCCGCGATCTCGGCCTGGGCGTCGGCGGACTGGCCGTCCCACTCCGCCTCGATCGTGCGTCCCGAGGCCATCGCCTTGATCTCCGCGGTGGTGCCGTCGGCGACGATCCTGCCCTTGCGGATGAGGACGATCCGGTCGGCGTACTGATCGGCCTCCTCGAGATAGTGCGTCGCGAAGAGCACCGTGCGCCCGCGCTGGGCGTCCGCGTGGATCGCCTGCCAGAACGAGTGCCTGCCCTCGACGTCCATCCCGGTGGTCGGCTCGTCGAGCACGATGAGGCCGGGATCGGAGACCAGCGCCATCGCGAAGCGCAGCCGCTGCTGCTGCCCGCCCGAGCACTTCTGCACCTTGCGGTCGGCGATGTCGAGGATGCCCGCCCGCTCGAGTGCGGCGTCGATGCTCGTGGTGTGTGCGAACAGGGAGGCCGTGAGCTTCATCGTGTCGCGCACGGTGATGTCGGCGAGCAGGCCGCCGGTCTGCATCACCGCGGACACGAGTCCCCGCGAGATGGCCTGGCGCGGAGTCAGCCCGAACAGCGAGACGCTGCCGCTGTCCGGCTGCGAGAGGCCCAGCAGCATGTCGATGGTGCTGGTCTTCCCCGCGCCGTTCGGGCCCAGGAAGGCGACGACCTCGCCCTGGCGCACGGAGATGTCCACGCCGTCGACGGCCGTGAACCCGTGGAAGCGCTTGGTCAGGCCGACCGCCTCGATCGCGGGGAGCGAGGACGTGCCGGTCCGCGCGGAGGTGACGGGCTGTTCCGTCCGAGTCTCGTTCATGTCGTCCAGTCTGCTCCGCTCTGGCGGCTGCGCACGATGAACGATGTCATGGATCCGCCATGACATCCGTCACGGCAGGAGCGTGGCGATCGTCCTGTCCCGACGTGCGCGTCGGACAGACCCTGATCCCGGGTCCGTCCGGGCGCCCGGTGGGAGCACGATAGACTCGGAGGGCTCAACAGGAGGTAGCCCGGTGATCCTTCACTACATCGTCTTCGGAATTCTGTTCCTCGGCGGAATCGTCGTCCTGGGCATCGCTCCCGGTCTCCCGGCCTGGCAGGGTCCGGTCTTCATCGCCGGGATCCTGCTGATCTGCCTCGCCCTCGCCTACATGATGCGCGAGCCGGGCGGCGCCACCAAGCGCTCGCGTTCCTGGGAAAACTGAGCCCGCACGGCCGCGCGGGGGCCTCGTCCGCCGAGCTTCCCGCGCATACTCCCGGGGAAGCAGGCGTCCGTGATCCCGGGGGCCGATCCGCTCCCCCGACGCGGGGAATAGCATCGAAGGATGCTGGATCCCGCCACCGACTCCCCTGACGGCGGTGTCTGGAGCCGTCGCGGCACGCCCGCGGCGCTGCGGCTCTGGGGTCCTGTCGCGCTGTGCCTGCTCGTGCAGGTGCCGTCGGCGGTGTGGATCGCGGCCCACGACGATCTCCGCGGCTTCCGTTGGAGGATCGCTCTGCACCTCCTGCTCGCGATCCTCGGCCCGCTCTCCCTGCTGGCGGCCCGGCGCCTGCCCGGACCCACGGTCGCGGTCGTCTCCGCGCTGGCCCTCGCCGACGTGCTCACGGCTCCCGTCCTCGGGCCGCCCTACCTCGCGCTCGCCTTCGCGATCGCCGGTGCCGTCGCCCGCGGGGCGGAGATCTGGGCCGCCGTGTCGATCGCCGTCGGCTGGACCGCCGCGATCCTCGTCGGCCTCGGCATCGGCCGTACCTGGCATCCGGCCCTCATCGTCGCCGTGACGATCGGTCTCGCCGTGAGCTTCGGCGCGGGCGCGCTCATCCGTGCGCGGGGGATGCGGATGGCGATGGCGCGCACCGATGCGGCCCGGCAGCAGCAGCAGGCCGAGGAGCGGGAGCGCGTGCGGATCGCCCGCGAGCTGCACGACGTCCTGGGCCATGCGCTGTCCCAGATGAACGTCCAGGCCAGCGTCGGGCTGCACCTCTTCGACCGCGATCCCGCGCAGGCGCGCGCTGCTCTGGAGAACGTCAAGAGCACCTCGAAGCTCGCCCTCGAAGAGGTGCGCGGCGTGCTCGGCGTGCTGCGCGACGGCGAGGTGCCTCTCGTCCCGCAGGCCGAGCTCGCGGAGCTCCCCCGCCTCGTTGCGGGACTCACCGTGCCCGGACTCGACATCGCCCTGGACGATCGTCTCGGCGATCGGGCGCCCAGCCGCGCGGCGCAGTTCGCGGCCTACCGCATCGTGCAGGAGGCGCTGACGAACGCGGTGCGTCACGCGGAGGCGACGCACGTGCGGGTCGTCCTCGAGAGGGAGGATGACCCGGATCCGCGGCTCGTCGTCCGCGTCTCGGACGACGGCAAGGGCTTCCGCGGCGCAGATCCGCTGAGCTCCGCGCACGGGGGCGTGCTCGGGATGCAGGAGCGGGCGGCGCTGCTCGGGGGCGCGCTGGAGGTCGGCGACGCGCCGGAGGGCGGCGCGCGGATCGTCGCGACCCTGCCGTGGGGACGGGCCTCGTGAGGACGCCGTCGTGATCCGGGTCGCGCTCGCCGACGATCAGCTGCTCGTGCGGGCCGGCTTCCGAGCGCTCCTGGACGCCGAGGAGGGGATCGAGGTCGTCGCGGAGGCCGCCGGGGGCCGCGAGCTGCTCGACCGCATCCGCGCGACGCCCGTCGACGTCGTTCTCATGGACATCCGGATGCCGGACGGCGACGGGCTGTGGGCGACCGAGCAGATCGCCGCGGACCGGCGCCTGGACGGCGTGCACGTCGTGATCGTGACGACCTTCGAGCTCGACGAGTACGTGGTGCGTGCGGTGCAGGCCGGCGCCGCGGGCTTCCTCGTGAAGGACACGGAGCCCACCGACCTCGTGCGGGCCGTGCGGGTCGTCGCGGCGGGGGAGGGACTCCTCTCGCCCGGCGTCACGAGACGCCTGCTCGAACGCCTGGCGGTCGGTCTCCGCAACGCCCCGGATCCGGCCGCGCTCGCGGCGATCACCGATCGCGAGCGCGAGGTCCTGCGGCTCGTGGGGCAGGGACTGACGAACGACGAGATCGCGTCGAGGCTGTACCTCAGCCCTCTCACGGCGAAGACCCACGTCTCCCGGATCATGTCGAAGCTGCACGCCCGCGACAGGGTGCATCTCGTCGTGATCGCCTACGAGACGGGGCTCGTCGCGCCGGGGTGGCAGTAGCCGTACTCCCCCGGGAGCATGCCGAATCACTCCCCGAGCTGGATTCGCGGCGCGGGCCGGAGGACGAGGCTGAATGCGGCGATCGACACGCGTTCGCCGCATTCGAAGGACGAACCCATGTTTCCACTCGTCGCGGCCGCGGCCGCGCATCCTGTCGCCCATCACTTGCACCGGGGCCCGTTCGTGCCGTTCTGGCCGGTCGTCATCATCGGTCCGCTGATGTTCCTCATCATCGTCGGCCTGGTCGTCGCGCTCATCGTCCGCGGGCGCCGATCGGCGCCGGGACCGTGGCGCGGCGGCCCGTGGCAGGCCGCGGGGGCGCCCGGAGCACCGCCCATGCCGCCGACCTGGTCCGCGACGCCCGGCCCCGAGCAGGTGCTCGCCGACCGCTTCGCGCGCGGCGAGATCGACGAGGCAGAGTACCGTGCGCGCCGCGACGCGCTGCGCGGTCAGCCCGGCGCATGAGGACGGCACCCCTCCCGCCGCGATGGGGCCGGCCTCGGATCCTGTCGTCAGCGGGATCCGAGGCCGGCCTGCGTGCCGATCCCCGCGACGATGCTGCTCGTCGACCACCTAGCCGGTGACGAAGGCATTCGCGGCGCGACGTCGCCGGTGCGTGAGAGGCGACGGAACAGGGCAGACTCGTGATCACGATCCCGTGAGTCCGCCGACGCGAGGACCGACCGTCGTCGCACAGGCCCGAGATCCCGGTGCCGCGGCGGAGGGCCGAGGGAAGCCGGGAGAAGAAAGCCGAGAAAGGAGGGGGACCCCGTGCCGTCATCTCCGCGCGCCGTCTCCCGCACCGCCGTCTCCCGCACCGTCGCGATCTCCGCGGACCTCGAACGCCGCATCGCCGCCGGCGAGCTCCCGGCAGACGTGCGCCTCCCCAGCGAGACGGCGCTGAGCGTCGAGTACGGGACCACGCGCAGCGTGATCCGCGGGGCACTCGCCCGACTGGCGCGGCTCTCGCTCGTCTCCTCCCGGCCCCGTGGCGGCTGGATCGTCCAGGCGGCGCACCAGACGCAGGGTTTCGACCGGATGCAGTCGTTCACCGAGTGGGCTGTCGAGGGCGGGCGCGTACCCGCGGGCGTGATCACCTCCCGCGCCGTCCGTCCGGCGGACGCGCGCGAGGCGCAGCAGTTCCGGATCCGCCTCGGGGAGGCGCTGCATCGGATCGTGCGCGTCCGTCTGCTCGACGGCCGTCCGGTCATGATCGAACGCTCCACCTGGGCGCCGTGGGTCGCCGCGGTGATCGAAGCTCTGCCCGACGACGTGGTCTCGACCACGGTCGCGCTCGCGGAATCCGGCATCAGGGTCGCCGCGACGAATCACCGGATCGAGGCCGCCGCCGCGAGCACCGAGGATGCCGACCTGCTCGGCATCCGTCGGTCGAGCCCGCTGCTGCAGGTCGGGCGCACCACCACCACGCGCGAGGGGCGGCTCGTCGAGATCGGCGTCGACCGCTACCGGGCCGGTGTCATCGCCTTCGAGATCGAGGCCGGTCACACCGTCCGCACGGCGCTCTGACGGGAGCGCCGCCGGGGCCGTCGCCATCCACCGATCGCGGCCGAGACGGCCCAGTGTGCACGCTCGGTCGATCGATCGCGCCCTCCGCGCCCCGGGTCACCCTCTCGACCTGCGACGTTCACGCGACGTTCGCCTGCCCTTGCTCTGCTCGATCGCGGCGCCCGCCCGGGGCGTCGCCTGTCTTCGAGGAGCAGCATGTCCAGCGAGCCCGTCCCGTTCACCCCGGAGCCCTACGAGCGTCCGCAGACCGTGCCGAACGAGGTGCTGCACAGCGGCATGACCCGACGAGGCATGTTGCGCGCGCTCGGCCTGCTCGGCGGTGCGGCCGCGGTGGGTGCGGACGTGGGCGTGGGAACCGGCGCCGCGTCGGCGGCCGCCGCGCCGGGCGTGCGCGCTGCGGCGTCTGCGGGCGGCCGGACCGCTGTCCTGCCGAAGGGGTTCACGGGCGACATCACCGACATCAAGCACGTGGTGATCCTCATGCAGGAGAACCGCTCGTTCGACCACTACTACGGCGCGCTGCCCGGCGTCCGCGGCTTCGACGACAAGCAGGCCCTCCGCTTCCAGAACGGCACGGACGTGTTCTCCCAGCCGCAGGGATCCTCGTTCGTGAAGCCCAGCAGGGTCACCACGGTCGCCGGGACGACCACGGGGCTCGACCACTCCTACGAGGGCGGAACGTCGGCGTGGAACGGCGGACGCTACAACAACTGGATCGGCGCCAAGGGCGCGAACACGATGCACCATCTCACCGGGGAGGAGATCCCCTGGCAGTACTCGCTCGCGAGCGCCTACACGATCTGCGACAACTGGCATTGCTCGGTGATGGGCCCCACGACCCCGAACCGCCTGTTCGCGTGGACCGGCACGTCGGGCGGGACCGTGTCGAACGGGGGCGAGTCCGACGGCAACCGCACGTGGCAGACCTACCCCGAGGCGCTGCAGAAGGCGGGAGTCTCCTGGCGCATCTACGTGGACAACACGAACAACGGATCCAGCTGGGTCGGCGACTACACCGACAACCCGATCCGCGGCTTCAGCGCCTTCACGACCTCCGGCACGTCCGCGCAGGATCTCGCGAACCGCAAGGACGCCGCCAAGAACGCACCGGGCACGGGCCTCGTGTGGCGGGCGGGATCGGCTCCGTACGCGTCGACGGGGGTCGTCAACAACGACAGCGACGCGAACCTGAACGGCGTGCTCAAGGAGTTCATCGCGGCGTGCGCGCCCGGGGCGCAGCGCCCGCTTCCGCAGGTGTCCTGGATCGTCGCGCCGTACAGCTGGTCGGAGCACCCCTCGGCGAACCCCGAGCACGGCGCGCACTTCTGCAACCGCGTCATCCAGACGCTGCGCAGCAACCCGGAGATCGCCGCCCACACGCTCCTGATCATGACGTTCGACGAGAACGACGGCTACTTCGACCACGTCCTCCCGCCGTACGCGGAGCCGGGCACCCCCGACGAGTACAACGGATCCACCCCGATCGGCTACGGCGCGCGGATCCCCACGATCCTCGTCTCGCCGTGGACCCGCGGCGGCTGGGTGAGCACGGAGACGTTCGACCACACTTCGCTGATCCGCTTCCTGGAGACGTGGACCACGGCGCTCGGCACGCCGGCGCTGTCGACGACGATCTCGGCCTGGCGGCGGGCGATCAGCGGAGACCTCACCAGCGCGATGGACTTCGCGCATCCCGTGCTCGACGCGCCGCCGTCGCTGCCCGACACGGATGCGCTCGTGCAGATCGCCCGGGCCGGCGGGACCATCGGAACCCAGGTGCCGCCGGCCGACAGGTGGTCGAGCACAGCGCTCCGGCGTCGTCCTCTCTCCTACCATCCCCACGGCACGTTCGTGGAGGATCGCACGACGGGCACGGTCCGCGCGCAGCTGAGCCTCGTCGGAGGGCCGCGCGGGAAGGCGGTGAGCTTGCAGGCCTTCCCGGACAAGTACCTGCCGTTCACGAACACGCCCTACACCGTCTCCGCGACGAAGCCCGCCGTGCACTCGTGGGACGCCACCGCGCAGGACGGGCGCTACGCCTTCTCCGTCTACGGCCCCGACGGGTTCGTGCGTGCGCATGCGGGAACCGTGATCCCCGCGGGGCAGAACAGCTCCGGGGTGCCGCGCATCGACGTCGAGCTCGTCGCCGGCGCGACGCCGACCGTCCGGATCGCGCTGCACAACGACGGACGACAGGCCGTGCACTACAGCCTGGTGCCGAACGACCACGCCGGCACGGCGCGGAAGATCTGGGTCGCGCCCGGAGCCACGGAATCGGTCGTCTGGCCGACCGAGGAGGGCTACTACGACGTCGTCGTCACCGCCGACACGAACACCGGTTGGCAGCACCGCTACGCCGGCCGCATCGCGCAGCTCGGCGCCTGATCCCCGGCCACGCAACGGAATCGGAGACGACAGCGACATGCACAGGAACCCCTTCCGCGCGGCACGGACCGCGCTCGCCGCGACCCTCGGCCTCGCCCTGGTCCTCGCTCCCGCGCTGGCGCCGAGTGCGGCGACCGCGGCGCCGGCCGTCGCACCGTTCGCGACCTACACGTTCGACGGAGACAGCGGCCGCACGGTCGCGGACTCCTCCGGACACGGCAACGACGCGACCTGGGTCGGAACCCCGGCGTCGGTGCCGGGCGTCTCGGGGAAGGCGGCCGCCGTCAGCGGCGGTGCGAACTACGTGAAGCTGCCGCTGGTCGACGGCAAGACGGACGGATCCGGATCGTTCTCGTACGAGTTCTGGATGTCGGAGCAGAGCAGGACCTCCTACGGCACCCTGTTCAGCAATCAGGACTTCGACTCCTGCAACAACCCGGGCCTCACGCTCTACAACCAGAGCACGCCCGGCGTGCTGCAGGCGTGCTGGGGGCTGACGCCGGGCGGGGCGAAGCAGTACCTCGCCGGGGCGTCGCCGGGGCTGTTGAATGCGTGGCATCACGTCGCCGTCTCGGTCGATCGCACGGCGAACGTGGTGACCGTCTACACCGACGGGGTCGTGACGGCGACGTCGAAGGCGGGGCAGCTCACCGCGAACACCGTGCTCAAGAGCGGCTACGCGTTCAACCTCGGCGGCCTCAGCGGCAGCGAGCAGGACGCGGGCGACGGCTTCGTGAACGCGTCGATCGACACCCTGAGCTTCTACGACGCCGCGATCCCCGCCACGCAGGTCGCCGCCGACTACGCGGCGCAGAAGCCCGCCACCGTGCAGTACACGGTCGCCTTCGACGGCAACGGCGCGACGGGCGGGGCGACCGCCGCCCAGGCGTTCGCCGCCGGTCGGAGCGCGCCGCTCACCGCGAACGGCTTCACGCGTCGCGGCTACGGATTCCAGGGCTGGGCGACCAGACCGGGCGGCCAGGTCGCCTACGCCGACGGACAGACGGTCTCGGATCTCGCGACCGCGTCGGGTGCGACGGTCACGCTCTTCGCCGTGTGGAGCAGGTTCCGGGCGGCGGGGGACACGGTCGCGCCGGTCGCGTCCTACGACTTCGACGACGACAGCGGATCCACGGTCAAGGACTCCTCCGGGCGGGGCAACGACGCGACCTGGTCGGGAACCGCGGCCTCCGTCGACGGCACCTCCGGCAGGGCGGCGTCCGTGAGCTCCCCGGCCGGCAGCGTCCAGGGCGTGAACTTCTTCTCGCTCCCTCTCGTCCCCGGATCCACGGACGGCTCTGGCAGCTTCTCGTTCGTCTTCTGGCTGAACGAGACGTCATCGAGCTCGGACTCCCCGATCGTCTCGAACCAGGACTTCACGCACTGCTACAACCGGGGGACGACCCTCTACAACACTGCGGGTTCGCCCGGCGTGCTGCGCGGGTGCTTCGGGCAGAAGGGCTCGTCCACCGCTCAGAACTACCTGCCGAACGTGAGCGGCGGATCCGTGATCGGGCGCTGGCACCAGGTCGCCCTGGTCGCCGACCGCGCGGCCGGGACCATGACCGCGTTCCTGGACGGCGAGCAGACGGTGCAGAACACGAACCTCACCGCCGCGTTCTCGCTCCAGAGCGGCTTCCCGTTCCGGGTCGGCGCCGAGGGCTCGGGGACGGACCTCGGCGACGGGTTCGTGAACGCCGCCATCGACACCTTCGACTTCTACGACGCCGCGGTCCCCGCGGCGCAGATCCGCAACGACTTCCTCGCGACCCGGCCGGCCGCGGCCGTGAACGACGGATCGACCATGCCCCGCGGTTTCGTGTCGTCGGTGCTCAAGGCGCCCGCGGTGCGCGCCGGGGGTTCGGTCGCGCAGCCGCTCTCCGGACTCTGGAACGGCGCCGCGGGTGCCCGCTTCGCGAAGGTCGACGGAGACTCCTGGCTGAGCGTCGACGCGGACGGGGTCGTCCGCGGCACGGCGCCCTCCTCGGCTCCGAACGTCCCGGCCTTCCTCACGGTCGAGGCGAGCGACGGGGCGACGACGTCCCGCATCGACGTCGAAGTCGTGGTGCTCGCGCCCGGCGCGCGGGTGCCGTTCGACGCGGTCACGTGGAACCTGTGGGATGCGGGCACCCACGTGAACGACTCGGGCTGGAAGAACCTCGCCGTGCTCGCCGCGAACGGCTTCGGCGTCGTCGGGGTGCAGCAGGACGGCGGTTCCGGCGCGGCGAGACTCGCGAAGGCGCTCGGCTGGCATGCGGTGGAGGGTGCGGGCGGTGCCGGGATCCTGTCGCCGTATCCGCTGACCGCAGCGACAGGGGCGGAGGCGCGCGCGACGGAGACGTCGCCGATCGTCCGTGCCGACCTCGACGTGCTCGGCCAGCCCGTGCGGGTGTTCAGTGCAGGCCTGGACCACGCGGGCTACGGGCCCGAGGCCGCGTGCTCCGGCGCGGATCCGGATGCGCTCGTCGCCGCGGAGAAGAGCACGAACCGGTACGCGCAGGCGCAGGCGCTCGCGGCGGCCGCCCGGCCGGCGGTCGCGGAGTCGGCGGCGACTCCCGTGCTCGTGCTCGGCGACCTCGCCTCGCCCTCGTCCTCAGACTGGACTGCGGCCACGTCCGCCGCCCACTGCGGCGTGGGATCCGTCGCGTGGCCCGTTCCGGCGCTGCTCGCGGATGCGGGACTCACCGATGCCTACCGTGTCGCAAACCCGGATCCGGTCGCCGACCCCGGGGCGACCTGGTCTCCGCTGGTCACGACCGATGCGGCGACCGGCGCCCCGGAGCCGCAGGACCGGATCGACGAGGTGCTGTTCGCGGGCGAACGCCTCGTCGTGCGCGGCGCCAACACGTTCGTCGCGGGCTGGCCGTCTCCCCGGAACGTGCTCGGCAACGCATGGACGAGCAACCACCGTGCCGTCGTCGCGTCCTTCGCGCTCGGCGCGGCCGGCACGGAGCCGGGAGGCGGAGCGACAGACCCCGGTACGGATCCCGGATCCGTTCCGCCCGGCGACGGAGGCGCGGGCGCCTCTCCCGGCCAGGGCGGCGCTTCGGGGGCGGACGCGTCAGGGAGCTCCGGCACCGTGTCGTCGGGTCGGGGGTCGCAGGGCGGTGCGGAGCGCCGTGGCGGTCTTGCGGCCACCGGCGGCTGGATCGCGCTGCCCCTCGCCGCGATCGCGGTCGCGCTGCTCGCGGCGGGCGGTGTGCTGATCGTCCGTCGCCGGCGCGCGGCCGGTGCCAGGCACTAAGCGCCGGAGGGGAGAAGCCGGGCGCACGCGGGGGAGACGGCGAACGGCGGGGTCCCTGTACGGGGACCCCGCCGTTCGGGTGCGCTCAGCGCTGGGGGACCGGGGCTGCCGCGGTCGCGCCCGTGCTCTGCCGGGTGCGGTCGTCGGCGTCGAGGGCGCGCAGATCCGCACCCTTCGTCTCGCGCGCAGCGATGACCGCGACGAGCGTGATCGCGCAGGCGATCGCGACGTAGATCGCGACGGGGACGCTCGACGCATAGGTCGCGAGCAGGCTCGTGGCGATGATCGGGGCGAGGGATCCCGCGAAGATCGACGTCACCTGGTAACCGAGGCTCACGCCCGAGTAGCGCATGCGGGTCGGGAACATCTCCGCCATGATCGCCGGCTGCCCCGCGTACATCGCGGCATGGAACACGAGTCCGAGCGCGATGGCCGCCCAGATCACGAGGGGGTTGCCCGTGTTCATCATCGGGAAGGCGAAGAAGCCCCAGGTGGCGCCCAGGATCGCGCCCGCCGCGTAGACCGGCCGGCGACCCCAGCGATCCGAAAGCCGCCCGAACAGCGGGATGACGAGGAAGTGCACGACGTGCGCGCCGGCGAGGATCAGGAGGGTCGCCGAGGTCGCCTCCTTCACCGTCTGCGTCAGGTAGACGATCGAGAACGTCACGACGACGTAGTAGAGGATGTTCTCGGCGACGCGCAGGCCCATCGCCACCAGCACGCCGCGCGGGTAGCGCCGCACGACCTCGAGCGGTCCGAAGCCCTGGGACGCCTCCTGCTCCTGCTCCTTCTTCATCTCGAGGAAGATCGGCGCCTCGGTGACCTTGGTGCGGATGTACCAGCCGATCAGCACGATGACGGCCGACAGCCAGAACGCGATCCGCCAGCCCCAGCCGAGGAAGGCGGCGGAGGGGAGCGTGGCAGACAGCACGAACAGCACGAGCGTCGCGAGCAGGTTGCCGACGGGAACCGCCGCCTGCGGCCAGCTCGCCCAGAAACCGCGCCGGTCGCGCGGGCTGTGCTCCGCGACGAGGAGGACGGCGCCGCCCCACTCGCCGCCGATCGCGAAGCCCTGGGCGAAGCGCAGCAGCACGAGCAGGACCGGCGCGAGGTAGCCCACCTGGGCGAAGCCGGGCAGGCAGCCGATGAGGAACGTCGCCGCTCCGATGATGAGGATGCTCGCCTGCAGCAGCCGCTTGCGCCCGTACTTGTCGCCGAGGTGGCCGAAGACGATTCCGCCGAGCGGCCGCGCGATGAACCCGATCGCGTAGGTCACGAAGGCTGCGATGATGCCGCTGAACGGATCGGTCGACGGCGGGAAGAACACGGTGCCCAGCACGAGCGTCGACGCCGAGGCGTAGAGGAAGAACTCGTACCACTCGACGACCGTGCCCGCCATCGAGGCGGCGACGACCCGTCGCAGACCGGTGGGGGAAGCTGTCTCGTACGCCATGGGTGCTCCTTTGCACGATCGGGACGTCTCTCGGCTCTCCAGCCTGGGCGGATCGAGAAGATGCGACAAGAGGCATTTGCGGCGATCACGATGTGCAGAAATGCACACTCTCGCGCGCCGGTGGGCGTGCGGATCCGTCGCGAGGCGGATCCCGGGTGACGCCGCTCATTCCGGTGAAGCGGCGTATCGGAGCTCGACGAGCTGCGACGGCGCGAGGATGCGCGCGCTCCGCAGCCGCAGTCCCACCCGGCCGCCTCGATAGAACGGCACGCCGTCACCGAGCAGGGCGGCGCCGACCAGAACGATGAGCTCGTCCACGAGGCCCGCTTCGAGCAGGGGGTTCCACGTGGTGGCGCTGCCGAACATCAGCAGGTCGCCTCCGTCCTGTTCCTTGAGCCGCCGGATCTCGGCCGGTCCGTCTGCGCGCGCGACGACCCGCGTCGTCGCGGCCCAGGGGTCCTCGGGCGAGACGGAGAGGGAGTCGCTGATCACGAGCGCGTCCATCGCGAGGACCCGGCGGGCGATCTCCTTGTCGCGGTCGCTCGCGGAATCGTCCGCGGCGACCGCGGACCACGCCGCCAGATTCTCCCGGAACCACGTGCTGCCGTAGACGAGCGTTCCGGCGGTGCGCAGGAGGTCGAGGTTGTGCGTGTTGAACGCGTCCTCGAACGGCATCGGGCGCAGATCGCCGCCCGGACCCTGCTGGTAGCCGTCGAGGGAGGTGAGCACGGAGACGACGAGCTTGCGCATGCCCCCATCCGACGCCGGGATCCGCGCGCGGTCAAGAGGGGGAGTCGAGTCGCTCCGCGATTCCGGCCGAGCCGGCGAGTGGTCTTATGCGAGAGTCAGGAAGAGCTTCTGCAGCTCCTCGACGGTCATAGGATCGTCGGGATCTGCGAGGCACTTCTGCATCGCCGTCGAGATGATCTGGAACCCGGCCTTGTCGAGGGCGCTCGACACGGCCGCGAGCTGGATCACGACGTCACGGCAGGAGCCGCCGTTCTCGACCGCCGTGACGACCGCATTGAGCTGGCCCTGGGCCCGGCGAAGTCGGTTCACGACGAGCTTGACGTCAGGGTCGATCGCATTCTGCGCGGTGGTGCGCGATGGCATCGGTATCCTCCTTGGGAATCGATCTCGGATCGCCGCCCTCTACGGCGATCCGGCGCTTGCGGATTACCCTCCAGGGTATCCTCCCCTTCTGCGGGGCGGTCCGAATCAGTCGCGACGGAAGATCCGGGAGAACAGTCCGCCGCCGCCGCCGCGCGCCGCCGCCTTCTCGGCATCCGAGTGCTGTCCTCCGCACCACTGGCTCGCGGGGACGCTCCGCCGTACGGCCGCGACGTGCTGGCCGCAGCCGCTCCACGTGGTCTTGCCGCAGACGCGGCAGGTCGCCGGGTAACACATAGGTCCACCTTTCTCGATGAGGGATACCCTCCTGGGTATCGTACAATACGGGGGAGGGTATCTATCCGAGAAGAGGCAGCGGTGGGAAAGAAGATCGTGATCGTCGGCGGCGTGGCCGGAGGGATGTCCGCGGCGACGCGACTGCGGCGGCTGGACGAGACGGCGGAGATCGTCGTCTTCGAGCAGGGGCCGTACGTGTCGTACGCGAACTGCGGCCTCCCCTATTACGTCGGCGGGGTCATCGCCGACCGGGACGCGTTGCTGCTGCAGACCCCGGATTCCCTGGCTGCCCGGTTCCGCGTCGATGTGCGCGTGCGTCACCAGGTCCTCGACATCGATCCCGACCGCCGCGTCGTCTCCGTTCTCGACGGGGGCACGGGAAGACGCGGCGACGAGGGCTACGACGAGCTGATCCTCGCCGTGGGTGCGTCAGCGCGGGCGTCGGTCCCCGCGGCAGATCTGCCGGTGCATTCCCTGCGCACCGTCCAGGACGTGGATGCGCTCGCCGGCATCCTCGACGTCGCAGGGCCGACCGCCACGGCGCTCGTCGTCGGCGGGGGATTCATCGGTCTCGAAGCCGTCGAGAACCTCGTCCTCCGCGGGGTGCGGGTGGTGCTCGCGCAGCGCTCGCCGCATGTGCTGAGCCCCCTCGACGTCGAAATGGCCGCACCCATCGAGGCGGCGTTGCGCGCCCAGGGGGTCGACGTGCGGACCTCCACGACCGTCGAGGCTGTCGACGGCCGCACGGTGCGGTTGAGCGACGGCACGACCCTGCAGCCCGACTTCGTCGTCGACGCCTCGGGAGTGGTGCCGAACGTCGAGCTGGCGCGCGCGGCAGGCCTTCGGCTCGGGCCGACCGGAGGGATCGCGGTCGATGAGAGCAACCGCACGAGTGCGGCGCACGTCTTCGCGGTCGGCGACGGTGTGGAGAAGGTCGACGCGCTCTCCGAGGAGGGAGCGCTCATCGCTCTGGCGGGGCTGGCCAACCGGCATGGTCGCACCGTGGCCGACGTGATCTCCGGGCGGGATGAGGCCAACTCTCCTGCGTTCGGCACCTCGATCGTGAAGGTCTTCGGCATCATCGCCGCGCGGACGGGCTGGAGCGAACGGCAGCTGCAGGCCGCCGGGCGGCCGTATCGCGCGATCCACACGCATCCCTTCTCCCACGCCACCTACTACCCCGGCGCGCAGCCGATGTCGATCAAGGTGCTCGTCGATCCGGAGTCCGACGCGATCCTGGGAGCACAGGTCGTCGGCGGGGACGGCGTCGACAAGCGCATCGACGTGATCGCGGTCGCGATGGCCGGCGGGGTGACCGCGACGGGGCTGAGTCGGCTCGAACTCGCCTACGCGCCGCAGTTCGGCTCGGCGAAGGATCCCGTGAACCAGATCGGCTACGTGGCCGACAATCTCCGCGCGGGCACCACCCGCTCGATCCAGTGGCACGAGCTGGACGACGCGCGGGAGGCGGGTGCTGTCCTCGTCGACGTCCGCTCGGTCGCGGAACATCGCGCCGGCGCCATCCCCGGCTCGATCAACCTTCCCCTCGACGAGCTGCGCGACCTGCTCGACGAGATCCCCGAGGGGCGAATCGTCGTGCACTGCCAGGTCGGGCAACGGGGGCACGTCGCCGCCCGGATCCTGTCGCAGCGAGGCTTCGATGTCGTCAACCTCGACGGGGGCTACCGCACCTGGCGCGACGGCGCATCGGCGGTCTCGCACGTCGCGACGTCCGTCTGAGTCGTCCGCCGCGTCCGCGGCGCAGGGTCAAGAGGAGGCGGGTGCTCCCGCCGTGAGGTGCGGGAAGCGGGCCCGCAGTCCGGTGAGGAGGAACTCCAGGCCGATCTCGAACGCCTGATCGGCACGTGCACGTCCCGTCGGGGCGGCGGCCACGGCGCGGGCGAGCGTCGTCGTCTCCGACTGCGGGTGCCAGACGACGTCCGGCCCCGCGAGGTCGAGGCCGAACCCGATCGCGAAGGCGTCGACGACCGCCACGATCGCGAGCACGTCGCCCTCCGGGATCCCCTCGTCGGCGAGGCGGGTCGCGAGCTCGTCGTACCACCGGATCGTGGCCGCATCGGTGATGGTCGTCTCGACGATCAGAGGAACCAGCAGGGGGTGCTCGGCGTACATCCTGCGCTGGGTGCGGACCGCGTACGCGATGAACTCCAGCCAGTCGTCGCCCTTGCCCTCGAGCGAGTACCTCTCGGCGAGGCGCCCGCGGACGAGCTCGATGATCTCCTCGCGCCCGGCGACGTGGTGGTACAGCGAGGAGGGGTTGACGCCGAGGCGCCGCGCGATCGCGTTGACGCCGAACGGCGCACCGGACTCGATGAGCTCCATCGCGGCGTCGGCGATGAGCTGCGTCGACAGCAGCGGCTTCTTCGGACGGCCCATGTGACACCTCTTCCCGCCACGAGCCTAGACGTCTTCCCTCTGCCCTCTTCCGTCGGAGGGCGCTTCCCTGCATAATAACCAAATACCATTTGATTAGCGGGTGCCGATCCGGCGCCGAGAAGGGGAGAGCGGCGACGACGCCGCACTCGCCGCCTCGAACCCGCCGCATCCGAGGAACACACCCTTATGACCTCCGAATCCCAGCGCCTGCCTCTGACGGCCCGGCGCATCGTCTCCACCTTCGGCATCGGCGTCGTCGGCTTCATGAGCGCCAATCTGGTGCCGTTCATGATCCTGGCGATCCAGGGCTCGCTGCACGTCGGCGCGACCGAGGCGGGCACGCTCATGACGGCCTGCCTGCTCTGCACCGCGGTCACCTGCCTCATCGTCACGCGGTTCACCGAAGGGCGGGGCCGGTACCTCGTCGCCCGTGCCGGCCTGCTCACCACCGCCGTCGGCTTCGGTCTCGCGGCGCTCGACGTGAACCCGATCCTCTCGATCGCCGGAATCCTCGTCGGCGGCATCGGCGCCGGCGGGGCGGTCGCGGCGGGCGGGGCCGCGCTCGCCGCCCTGCGCAACCCCAACCGCGTCTCAGGCGTGAGCGGGCTCGCGAATCGCGCGATCGTCACCGCCGTCCTCGCGATCATCCCGCTCGTCGGGGTCGGGATGGGCAGCGCGTTCGGGATCCTCGCCGGGCTCGCGTTCGTGCTCTTCTTCGTGGCCGGCTGGTTGCCGACGATCGACGGATCCGCCGCCGCGCCCGCCGAGGCCCCGGCGGACGAGGCCGCGGCGCCCACCGGCGCGATGGTCACGACCACGACGGGCACGTTCCGCCGGCGCACCCCCACCCGGACCATCACGATCGCGGGCTTCGCCCTGCTGGTCATGTTCGCCGTGTGGGCCGTCGGGGAGGATTCGCTCTGGGCCATGTCCGGCGCGATCGGCGTCGCCCAGGCGGGCATGTCCGAGGCGCAGCTGGGGCTCGTCCTGTCGGCCTCGACCGCGGGGGGCCTGCTCGTGTCGATCGCGCTCATCTTCGTGGGTGCGCGCTTCGGCCGTGCCCTGCCGCTCGGCGTGCTGCTCGTCCTCGGCGGGTCGCTCAAGCTGCTCGCGTGCCTCACCGCGGATCCCACGGTCTATCTGGTCACCATGATCGCGTGGAACACCGTGTACTCGGTCGCGTTCATGTACGTCGTCGCGACGGCCGCCGCCCTCGATGCGAGCGGCCGCTGGTCGGGCCCCGTACTGGGTGTGTACCTCGTGGGGTCGAGCCTGGCGCCGCTGTTCGGCGCGTGGGTCGGCGAGAGCTTCGGATTCCCGGCGCTCGGCGCGGTGCTCGCCGGCTTCAGCCTCGTTCTCCTCGTGCCGATGGTGCTCGTCGCCCGGCTGTCGAGCAGGGTGGAACGGGAGCAGAGGATCCCGGGGGAGAGCTCGCCCGAGATCGACACCGTGCGCACGGCGGGGGTGTGACGATGACGACGCTCTACCGCAACGCCCGCATCTTCACCGCCGACACGACGGCTCCTTGGGCGGAGGCCCTCGTGGTCGAGGGATCCGACCTCGTCTTCGTCGGGGATCTCCCGGGCGCCGAGCGCTCGGCGGGCACGGGGGCCGAGGTCGTCGATCTCGGAGGGGCGCTGGTCGTCCCCGGCTTCGTCGACGCGCACTCGCACCTCCTGATGCTGGGAGAGGCGCTCGGCCAGGTCGCGCTCACCGATGCCAGGGACGTGGCGACGATCCAGGAGCGGCTGCGTGCGGCCAGGGACGAGGCGCCGGACGCGCCGCGGCTGCTCGGCCGGGGGTGGCTGTTCGACTCGATCCCCGGAGGTCGCCCGACCGCGGCGATGATCGACGAGGTCGTGGCCGACGTGCCCGTGTACCTCAACGCCAACGACTACCACTCCTGCTGGGTCAACACGGCCGCGCTCGCCGAGCTCGGCATCGACCGGGACACGCCGGATCCGATCGGCGGGCGGATCAGCCGCGACGCGAACGGCGACGCCGACGGGATGCTCTACGAGACCGCCGCGTCGCAGCGCGTGTGGCCGCTGCTCAGCCAGGTGCAGACCGAGGCGGATCGCGATGACGCGCTGGAGCGCGCCCTCGACTCCTATCTCGCAGCCGGCGTCACCGCCGCGGTCGACATGGCGTTCAACGAGGACGGACTCGCGACGTTCGACCGGGCGGTCGCGCGCCGAGGAGCGCCGCTGCCGTTCACGGCGCTCGCGCACTGGTTCATCGAGAACACGGGCGACGACGAACAGAACCTCGCCCAGGTCGCGCGTGCGGCCGAGCTCGCGCATCGCCCCGACGACGGCGGTGTGCGCGTGATCGGCATCAAGCTCGTGCTCGACGGCGTGATCGACGCCTGCACCGCGGCGATGAACCACCCGTACGTCGACGGGTCGAACGCGGATCCGATCTGGTCGCTGGAGCGCGCGAAGGTCGTCGTCGCGGCCGCCGATGCCGCGGGGATGCAGATCGCGCTGCACGCGATCGGGGATGCGGCGAGCGATCTCGCGCTCGACGCGCTGGAGCACGCGGTCGCCGTCAACGGCGACCTGCCCCGGCGGCATCGGATCGAGCACCTCGAGTACACGTCGCCGGAGACGCCGGCGCGCATGGCGCGGCTCGGCGTGACGGCGTCGATGCAGCCGGTCCACGCAGACCCCGCGATCTGGGACAACTGGGCCGCGATGGTGGGGCCGGAGCGCGCGGCGCGCGGCCTCGCGTGGCCGGAGTTCATCGACGCCGGCGTGCGGCTCGCGTTCTCGACCGACGCGCCCACGGCACCCTACCCGGCGCTGCCGAACATGTACGTGGCGTCGACGCGGCGATCCGCCCTCGACGACTCGTATCCGCCGAACCATCCCGAGTTCGCACGCCCGCTCGCCGAGGCGATCGAGCGCGGCACCCGCGAGGCCGCGGCGTCGTGCCGAGAGGACGAGCGCCGCGGATCCCTCACCGCGGGCCGCAGGGCGGACTTCGTCGTGATCGACCGGGATCCCTTCGTCGAGGGCGAGGAGTCGCTGCTGTCCGCGCAGGTGACGCTCACCGTGTCGGGCGGTGGCGTGGTGCATCGGGCCTGAGTCGGGCGGCGTGCGCGGAGCTCACTGTGGATGCTGATACTCGACAGCCGGTGAGCTCCATCGGGCCCAGGGGGAGGAGCTGCGAAACCTCCTCCCCTCGGGGTCTAGGGGTGCGCGGATCCGGTCACCACAGGCCGCCGATCCAGAGCCCGAGGCCCGCCAGCGCGGCGGCGCCGAGGAGCGTGCCGAACGAGACGAGCGCGGTGGTGACCCGTTTGCGTTCCTGGAGCAGCCGGATCGTCTCGAAACTCGCCGTCGAGAACGTCGTGTAGCCGCCGAGGAAGCCCGCGCCGACGACGGCGTGCAGGGGCGCCGGGATCGCCTGCGATGCGGTGAGGCCGGTGATCAGGCCGAGCGCGAGCGATCCGGTCAGGTTGATCGTGATCGTGCCCCAGGGGACAGGTCCTCGGCTTCGGGAGCGGATGACGCCGTCGAGGAACAGGCGGAAGGCGGCGCCCAGCCCGCCGGATGCGGCGACCGCGACGAACAGCAGCGGGGTCACGAGCGCACTCCGGAACGGCGGCGATGCACGGCGGCAGCGAGGGCGATCCCGGCCCCCGTCGCAGCGGCGCCGAGGAGAACCGTCGCGAGAGCGTAGACGACTCCGGTGAGAGCCGCGCCGTGTGCGAGCAGCCCGGCGGTGTCCGTGGCGAAGGAGCTGTACGTCGTGTACCCGCCCAGGACTCCCGTGCCGAGAAGGAGGCGCAGCAGGCGCCGTCGGCCTTCGTCGGGGCCGCGGCGGGCGAGAGTCTCGAGGAGCGCGCCGAGCAGGAAGGCTCCGCTGACGTTGATGGCGAACACGGCCCAGGGCATTCCTCCCGCGGCGGGGAAGAGAAGTGTGATGCCCTCGCGCGCGGCCGCACCGGCGCTGCCGCCGAGGAACACCACGGCCAGGGCGGTCGGGCGCACGTACACCGGCACGCGCCGGGTCTGCGGCAGTCGTTCCTCATCGACATCGGGATCGAGAGGCAGCGAGGCGAGGGGTTCGGTCTCGCTCATCGCGCGTCCTGCCAGGGCAGAGGGGCCTCGGGTCCGACCGGGTGCAAGGGGACCACGACGACGGGCCTGTGCTGGCGATGAGCCAGCTGCACCGCCACGGAACCGGTGAAGAAGTCGTGCAGGGAACCGCGGGCTCCGGGCTCGCGCGTGCCGACGACGATCATCGTCGCGTCCAGTTCGTCGGCCAGCCTCGAAAGCTCCAGGGAGGGAGCGCCGGCCAGGGCGCGCACGGCCCAGCGCACGGTACGTCCGTGCAGGCTCTTCTCTAGGGCCGCGCGCAGCTCAGGGTCGAACTCCTCGACACCCTCGTCGGCGAGATCCGGATCGATCGCGGCGGAAAGAATCTGCCCGTCCGGTTCCCGAACCACGGTGTACCGGCCGGTGTCGACACTCGCGCACACGAGGTGCGCGTCGAACCTCTCCGCGAAGGCCGCGGCCGTCGTGACGACCGTCGTGGGCTGCCCGGGGCTGACTCCCACGACGACGAACCGCGTGGTCCGGTCGCTCGTCTCCATTGCGTCTCCTACCTTTTGGGCGCGCTCGCGCCGATCAGGTAGGGACTGTTGTCGGAGATTCCGAGGTTTGGTGACGGCGAGCCCCACCGCCGCGATGCCGGAGCATCGTCGCCACTCTAACCCGTTCCGCTCTGTGTGTCAGGTCCGGGTCCGGCCGATGTGTTGTGGGTCCGTCGACGGGCGGCGCGAGGGACGGCGGGGCGAGGTCGGGTGGGGGATGGCCGTGGCCCTGTGGGCGGCGCGTTTCGTCTCGCTTCGCTCGCTCAACGACCGGGGGAGGGCCGAGGGGACGGGCACTGGGAGTACGGGCGCCAGGAAAAGGACGAAACCCCCGCGATGTAGAAGCTACGCGAGGGTTCCTGGGGTGATTGTAACGATCACCCTTGTGGCTCCGACCGGCATCGATCCGGTGACCTTTCGATTTTCAGTCGAACGCTCTACCAACTGAGCTACAGAGCCGCACAAGCCAAAAGGTGGAAGCTTCTGACCTGCGTCCTAGACGAAAGGCCTTTCCGAAGAAAGGCCCGTCGCTTGGAGCGACCCTGACGGGACTTGAACCCGCGACCTCCGCCGTGACAGGGCGGCACGCTAACCAACTGCGCTACAGGGCCATACGTATTCAGTTGTGTGTCGGAGAGTGACCCCAACGGGATTCGAACCCGTGCTACCGCCGTGAAAGGGCGGCGTCCTAGGCCGCTAAACGATGGGGCCGGAGGTGAACCCGGGGGTTCCCTTGCCGACGCTCAAGCATAAGGGGTCGCGGCGCGAAAACGCCAATCGAGGGCGCGTCGCTCCGGATCCCGGGCGTGTCCGGGAGAGGATGGCGGATGGGTCGAACGGCGAAAAAGCTCGGATCTGCGCAGATCCAGGGGTTGCGTGCGGGGCTGATGTTGTTAGTGTGAAACGAGTGACAACGGCGAAAGGGAGCCGCGTGAACATTCCGAACCCCGACGACGTGCGTCGCGCGCCCGCGCAGACGTCTGCCGTTCGTCGTATCCGGCGCCCCCGTCGACGCACCCTCACCGCCGGCGCGCTCAGCCTCACCGCGGTCGGCGCGCTGATCGTCAGCCTCTTCGTGGGCACCCCCGCGGCCCTCGCCGACGACTACCCCTCGTGGGACGACGTACAGGCGGCGAAGGCCAGCGAATCGGCGACGGCCGATCAGGTCAACCGCATCCAGGGCCTCATCGCGAGCCTCACCCAGAACGTCGCGGACACGAAGGCCGCCGCGGAGGTCGCGGGCAACGAGTACTTCAAGGCCCAGCAGGACGCCAACATCCAGGCCGAGCGCACCCGCACGCTGGAGGGCCAGGCGGCCGAGAAGAAGAAGCTCGCCGACGAGTCCGCGAGCAAGGCGGGCCAGGTCGCCGCACAGCTCTCCCGCAACGGCGGTGACACCACGAGCCTGCAGCTCTTCTTCTCCGGCTCGAAGAGCAACACCGACGAACTGCTCCAGCGCCTCGGACAGATGGATCGTGTGCTCGCCAGCACCGACGCGATCTCGTCCCGCGCGGCTCAGGCGAAGAACACCGCCCAGGCGCTGACCGATCAGGCCAACGCGGCGAAGGCCGAGCGCGACCGCCTGTCCAAGATCGCCGAGGACAAGATGCAGAAGGCTCAGGCCGCGTCGGAGGCGGCGCAGGCCGCTCTCGCGGACCAGCAGACGCACCTCGGCCAGCTCCAGGCTCAGCTCGCCGCCTTGCACGACACCACGGCGAAGACCGTCGCGGGCTACGAGGCCGGCGAGGCGAAGCGCGCCGCCGAGGAGGCGGCCCGCCAGGCCGCGGCCGCCGCCGCACGCGAGCAGGCCGCACGCGATGCCGCCGCGAACAGCGGTGGCGGTGGTGGTGGCGGAGGCGGCGGAAGCTGGTCCGGCAGCGGCGGCTGGGTGCGCCCCTTCGGCGGATACCAGTCCTCCGGCTACGGCTACCGCACCCCCGACTGCGCGTCCTGGGGCTGCTCCTCCAGCTTCCACGCGGGCGTCGATCTCGCCGACGGCAGTTGCGGATCCCCGATCTACGCGGCGCACTCCGGAACGGTCGTGTACGCGGGCTACAACGGCGGCTACGGCAACTACATCAAGATCAACAACGGCGACGGAACGGGTCTTGCGACCGGCTACGGCCACATCCTCAACGGCGGATTCAACGTCGGATACGGCCAATGGGTGGATGCCGGACAGGTGATCGCGTTCGCGGGCAACACCGGCGGATCCTTCGGCTGCCACCTGCACTACGAGGTCTATCAGAACGGCAGCACGATCAACCCGATCACCTTCATGGAGAACCAGGGCATCAACATGGATTGAGCGCCCTGCGCACGAAGAACCCCCGGGCCGAGCGGCACCGGGGGTTCTTCGTGTCCGGGCTTCGCGGACCGACGGATCAGGATCGGTCGGTCGCGCTCAGCGCCGTTCGTCTGCGATCAGTGACCGTCCTTCTGGAAGCGCTCGATGGCCTCGTCGAGGATGCGCTGCGCCTCCGCGGCGTCGCCCCACTCGTCGACCTTGACCCACTTGTTGGGCTCGAGGTCCTTGTAGTGCTCGAAGAAGTGCGCGATCTCCTTCTTCGTGTACTCGGCGAGGTCGTCCACGTCCTGGATGTGCGACCAGCGCGGGTCCTTCGACAGCACGGCGACGAGCTTGTCGTCCCCGCCCGCCTCGTCGCTCATCTTCAGCACCGCGACAGGACGCACGTTCACGACGACGCCCGGGTAGATGGCCTGGTCGAGCAGCACGAGCACGTCGAGCGGGTCGCCGTCCTCCCCGAGCGTGTCGTCGAAGTAGCCGTAGTCGGCCGGGTAGCCGAACGTCGTGTAGAGCACGCGGTCGAGGTGCACCCGACCGGTCTCGTGGTCGACCTCGTACTTCACGCGGCTGCCGCGCGGGATCTCGATGACGGCGTCGTGTGCGCTCATGCCTGTGCTCCTTGAGAAGAGGGGAAGGATGGCGACCAGCCTACCGGCCCTCGTTCCGCGGCCCTCGTTCCGCGGCCGAGGTGCGCCCGGCTAGCGTGGATCCATGCCCGAGGCTCCGCTGCACCCTGCCGTCGCCGAGATCCGTCTCGCCGTGCGCTCCGCACTCGCCGCCCTGCCGCAGCCGCCGGCCACCGTGATCGTGGCGCTCTCGGGAGGGGCGGACTCCCTCGCGCTCGCCGCGGCCACCGCGTTCGAGGCGCGCGCCGCGGGGATCCGCGCGCGGAGCGTCACCGTCGACCACGGCCTGCAGGACGGATCCGACGCGGTCGCCGCGGAGGCGGCCGCGACCGCCACGCGGCTGGGCCTGGAGGCGTCCGTCGTGCGGGTCGTCGTGCCCGACGCGGGGGAAGGCCCCGAGGCGGCGGCCCGCGATGCCCGGTACGCGGCCCTGCGCGCCGTCGCGTCGGCCGAGCGGGCCCCCGTCCTGCTCGGCCACACGCTGGACGACCAGGCGGAGACCGTGCTGCTGGGACTGGCCCGCGGATCCGGGGCAGGCAGCCTGCAGGGCATGTCCCCGATCCGCACGGACGACGACGGCGTCCGCTGGTTGCGTCCCCTCCTCGGCATCCGCCGCGCGAGCACGCGGGCGGCGTGCGAGGCGGAGGGGCTCGCCGTGTGGGACGACCCGCACAATGCGGACCCCCGCTACCTGCGCGTGCGTGTGCGGGAGCGGGTGCTGCCGGTGCTCGAGGCCGAGCTCGGCCCGGGCGTCGCCGAGGCGCTGGCCCGGACCGCCGCCCAGCTGCGCGAGGACACCGAGGCCTTCGACGAGATGATCCAGGAGACCATCGAGGACATCGTCGAGCATGCCGAAGCGGGCATCTCCGTCAGCGTGGCCGCTCTCGCCGCGAATCCCGCGGCGCTACGCAACCGGATCGTCCGCTTCGTCGTGCACAGCGAGTTCGGTGTCTCGCTGACCAGACGGCAGACCCTGGAGGTCGGCCGTCTGGTCACCGACTGGACCGGGCAGGGGCCGATCGACCTCCCCTCCTGCTCCGCGGCGCGCCGCGGAGGGAGGATCGTGTTCGCCGCCCGCGGCTGAGCGGGAGGGGCCTACTTCCTCCCGCCGAGGAGTCCGCCGAGGATGTCGCCGATGACGTTTCCCGCGCCCTGCGCGCCCGACGAGGAGCCGGATCCGCCCCCGAAGAGCCCGCCGAGCCCGCCGAGGATGTCGCCGAGACCGCCCGATCCTCCGGAGGACGCCGACCCGCCGGAGGGCGCCGATCCCTGGTTCCCGCCACCGAGCAGGCCGCCGAGGATGTCGCCCAGGCCGCCTCCTCCGGCGGACTTGCCCTTCTGACTGTTCGCGATGATGCCCATCACGATCGGTGCGAGGATCGGCAGCAGCTTGCCGAAGTCGATGCCCGCGGTGCGGGGCTCCTTCGTGAGCGCCTCCGCGACCTGGTGCTTGTCGTCGCCGAAGACGTGCGAGACGATCTTCTCGCCATCCGCCTCGTCGACGTCGTCGAGCGACGCGGCGCCTGTGAAGCCGTCGTGCTTCGCCAGCGCCTGCTCGATCGCCGCGGACCCGGCGGGACTCTCCGCGTTCTTGGCGAGCCCGCCCAGCAGCGCAGCGCCGCCCTCCTGCACCGCCTGCCGCGCGACGTCCTCGCTGACGCCGAGCTTCGTGGCGATGTCCGCGATCGGGACCTGGCTGAGGATCTCGTCGGTGTCCATGACATTCCTTCCGTCCGCGGGTGCTCGGTTCCCCCAGAGCGCCTGCCCGCCGTTGCGCTCACAGTATCGGCTCGGGGGAGCCACGGACAGGGGATCCCCGTCGCGTAAAATCGACGCATGCGCGCTGCGGACATCCAGAACGACCTCTCCCAGATCCTCGTCACCGAGGAGGAGATCCGCACCAAGCTCGACGAGCTCGCGATCCAGGTGGCCGCCGACTACGAGGGCAAGGACCTGCTCCTGATCGGCGTGCTCAAGGGCGCCGTCATGGTGATGGCCGACTTCGCGCGCGCGCTGCCCTTCCACGCCCCGATGGACTGGATGGCCGTGTCCAGCTACGGCGCCAGCACGAAGTCGAGCGGTGTCGTGCAGATCCGCAAAGACCTCGACACCGACCTGCACGGCAAGCACGTGCTCATCGTCGAGGACATCATCGACTCCGGCCTCACCCTGAGCTGGCTGCTGGAGAACTTCGAGTCACGCGGCGCCGAGTCGATCGAGGTGCTCGCGCTGCTGCGCAAGCCCGAGGCCGCGAAGGTGCACATCGACTGCAAGTACGTCGGGTTCGACATCCCGACCGAGTTCGTCGTCGGGTACGGCCTCGACTATGCGGAGCGCTACCGCAACCTGCGCGACGTCGCGGTGCTCGCGCCGCACGTCTACGCGTGACGCCGACACCCGGTACGCCGTGGGCGAATCCCCAGCGGGAGCCAAGGGCGCTCGCGCTACGCTGATCGGATCATGGATGTCAAGAAGATCACGCGCAATCCGCTCACGTATGTGGTGCTGATCGGTCTGCTTCTGATCGGCGGTTTCCTGCTGATCTCGAACCTGGGCTCCTCCTCGCAGGTGTCGACCCAGGAGGGCCTCGACCTGCTCAAGGGCGGGACGGTCACCAAGGTGGTCAACACCGACGGCGACCAGCGCGTGGACATGACGCTGTCCAAGCCGTTCAAGGGCTCCGAGAACGTGCAGTTCTACTACGTCCAGGCGCGTGCGTCCGAGGTCGTCAAGGCCATCGACACCGCCGCCCCGAAGGACGGCTACAACGACGCCGTGCCGAAAGCGACCTGGTTCGACGGCTTCCTGTCGATTCTCATCCCGATGCTCATCCTGGGTCTGCTGTTCTGGTGGCTGCTGTCCAGTGCGCAGGGAGGCAACAGCAAGATCATGCAGTTCGGCAAGTCCCGGGCCAAGCTCGTGAGCAAGGAGAACCCGACGGTCACCTTCGCCGACGTCGCGGGCGCCGACGAGGCGATCGAGGAGCTCGACGAGATCAAGGAGTTCCTGCAGGATCCGGGCAAGTTCCAGGCCATCGGCGCGCGGATCCCGAAGGGCGTGCTGTTGTACGGCCCTCCCGGAACCGGAAAGACTCTGCTCGCCCGTGCCGTCGCCGGTGAGGCGGGCGCCCCGTTCTACTCCATCTCCGGATCGGACTTCGTGGAGATGTTCGTCGGCGTCGGCGCGTCGCGTGTGCGGGACCTGTTCACGCAGGCCAAGGAGAACGCGCCGGCCATCATCTTCATCGACGAGATCGACGCCGTCGGACGCCACCGCGGAGCTGGCATGGGCGGCGGCAACGACGAGCGCGAGCAGACGCTCAACCAGATGCTCGTCGAGATGGACGGCTTCGACCCGAACGCCAATGTCATCGTGATCGCGGCGACGAACCGCCCCGACATCCTCGACCCCGCGCTCCTGCGCCCTGGCCGTTTCGACCGCCAGATCGGCGTGGACGCCCCCGACCTCAAGGGCCGCCAGAAGATCCTCGAGGTGCACGCCAAGGGCAAGCCGCTCGCGAACGGCGTCGACCTCGAGGTCGTCGCCCGCAAGACGCCGGGCTTCACCGGTGCGGACCTCGCCAACGTCCTGAACGAGGCGGCGCTGCTCACCGCGCGCTCCAACGCCCAGCTCATCGACAACCGCGCCCTCGACGAGGCGATCGACCGCGTCATCGCGGGCCCGCAGCGTCGCACGCGCGTGATGAAGGACAAGGAGAAGCTCATCACCGCCTACCACGAGGGTGGGCACGCGCTCGCCGCGGCGGCGATGAACTACACGGATCCGGTCACCAAGATCACGATCCTGCCGCGCGGCAAGGCGCTCGGCTACACGATGGTGCTGCCGTTGGACGACAAGTTCTCCGTCACCCGCAACGAACTGCAGGATCAGCTGACGTACGCGATGGGCGGCCGTGTCGCGGAGGAGATCGTGTTCCACGATCCGACGACCGGCGCCTCCAACGACATCGAGAAGGCGACCGACATCGCCCGCAAGATGGTCACCGAGTACGGCATGACGACCCAGGTCGGACCGGTCAAGCTCGGGTCGGGCTCGGGCGAGATGTTCGTCGCCCGCGACATGAACCGCGGCCGCGACTACTCCGAGAACATCGCAGAGACCGTCGACGCCCAGGTGCGCGCGCTCATCGAGCAGGCGCACAACGAGGCGTACCAGGTGCTCAGCGCGAACCGCGACATCCTCGACAAGCTCGCCCGCGAGCTGCTCGAGAAGGAAACGCTCGACCACAACCAGATCGCCGAGATCTTCACCGAGGTGCAGAAGCTCCCGGAGCGTCCGCAGTGGTTGTCGAGCGAAGGCCGTCCGGTCTCGCTGCTGCCCCCGATCGAGATGCCGAAGCGCGGCGTCGAGGTGGGGACGGCGGCCAGCGAAGCCGCGCAGAGCGCGTCCGAGCGACGTCCGGGCACCGCGGGCGGCGGCAAGCCGCGCCCCGCGACCGCCTGATCGTCGCCGCGTCGTGACCGTGGATACGCAGTGACCGTCGACAGGGCGCGCGTCGCCGCGCTGACGCGCGAGCTGCTGCTCGCGATCGGCGAGGATCCGGATCGCCCCGGTCTCACCCAGACGCCGACGCGGATGGGCGATCTGTACGCCGAGTTCTTCTCGGGCGTCGGCGAGGACCCCGGCGCACCGCTCGCGCACACCATCAGCGTGTCGCACGGTCCCGCACCGGACACCCTTCCGTCCGGGGCCGTGCTGTTGCGGGGGATCCGGTTCCGCTCGGTGTGCGAGCACCACCTGCTGCCGTTCGCCGGTCACGCTCACATCGCCTATCTGCCCGGCGAGCAGGTCGTGGGTCTCGGCGCGCTCGTCAAGGTGGTCGAGATCCTCGCCTCCCGCCCCCAGGTGCAGGAGAGGCTCGGCGAGCAGATCGCCGACACGATCGCCAGCCACCTCGACGCGCAGGGCGTCCTCGTCGTCATGGACGCCGTGCACGGGTGCGTGACCACGCGCGGGGCGCGCCAGACCGACGCCTCGACCCTGACGATCGCGGCGCGCGGCGCCTACACGGATCCGGTCGCGCGCGCCGAGCTCATCGCCCTGATCGGAGCGGACGGATCGCGATGACCGCGATCTGGGGGATCGTCAACGCGACGCCCGACTCGTTCAGCGACGGCGGACGGTACCTCGACGCGGATCACGCGATCGCGCACGCGCGCCTGTTGCGGGCGCAGGGCGCCTCCGTGCTGGACATCGGGGGCGAGTCGACCCGGCCGGGGGCCGAGCGCGTGGGCGTCGCCGAGGAGCAGCGGCGCGTGCTGCCCGTGATCGCGGCGCTCGCCGCGGAAGGCGTGCCGGTGAGCATCGACACGCTCAACGCCGAGACCGCGGTGGCCGCGGTGCAGGCCGGGGCGCGGATCGTCAACGACGTCTCCGGAGGACTGGCGGATCCGGACATGCTCGCCGCCGTGGCGTCGACGGGAGCCGACATCGCGCTCGGGCACTGGAGAGGGCCGTCCGCCGACATGTACGCGCGCGCCGAGTACACCAGGGTCGGGCGCGACGTCGCCGCCGAGTTGCGGTCGCGGATCGCCGCAGCCGCCGCGGCAGGGATCGCCCCCTCGCGCCTCATCGTCGATCCGGGTATCGGCTTCGCCAAGACGGCGACCCAGAACTGGGATCTGCTGCGCGAACTCGGCGACGTCGTCGCGCTGGGCCCGCGCGTGCTCGTCGGCACCTCTCGCAAGCGCTTCCTCGCCGAGACGCTCGGCGGGGAAGCGGACGAGGCGCGCCGCGACCTCGCGACCGCCGTGACGAGCGCGCTGGCCGCGCGCGCCGGTGCGTGGGCAGTGCGGGTGCACGACGTGGCCGCCACCCGGGACGCGCTCGCCGTCGTCCAGGCGTGGGACGGCTGAGCCGGGTCCGGCTTCCCGCCGGACGTCTGTCGCTCGCCGTACGCTAGGGGCATGGACTTCCTCGACACGATCACGCTGACCGGGCTGCGCGTGTTCGGGCATCACGGGGTGTACGCGCAGGAGCGCGCCGAGGGGCAGGAGTTCGTGATCGACCTGCGCCTGCTGCTCCCGCTGCGGGCCGCGGCCGCGAGCGACGACGTCGCCGACACGGTGCACTACGGAGAGCTCGCGGAACGGGTCGCGGCGCTCGTGGCCGGCGATCCCGTCGACCTCCTGGAGACCCTCGCCGACCGGATCGCGCACGCCGTGCTCTCGGACGGGCGGATCGAGGCGGTCGAGGTCACGGTGCACAAGCCGCATGCGCCGATCCCGCTCACCTTCGACGACGTCTCCGTCACGATCATGCGACGCCGCGCCCCCGGCGGCGGGGGTGTCGCATGACTCCGATCCGCCCCATCCCTCCCCGCGGCAAGTCGCTTCCCGCGATCGACCCCCGGCCCGCCGACGCCCCGGTCGAGGCGGTCGTCGCTCTCGGATCCAACCTCGGCGACACCGACGCCACCATCGACACGGCCGTGCGGGAGATCCGGCGGCTTCCGCTCGTCGACGACGTGCGCGTCTCCCGGGTCTTCCGCACTGTCGCCCTGCGTCCGGAGGGGCCGGATCCGGACGCGCCGGAGTTCGCCAACGCCGTCGCGATCGTCACCACGCGGCTCGCCCCTCAGATCCTGCTCGGCATGCTGCATGCGATCGAGGAAGAGCACGGACGCATCCGCACCGAGCGGTGGGGCGATCGCACTCTCGATCTCGACCTCATCGCCTACGGCGACGTCACCAGCGACGCCGAGCGCCTGCTGCTCCCGCATCCGCGGGCGGCGGAGCGGTCGTTCGTGCTCGCGCCGTGGCTGGACGTCGACCCCGACGCCGCGCTGCCGGGGCGTGGACGCGTGGCGGATCTGCTCGCCGCACTCGAGGACGGCGCATGAAACGCCTTTCCCCGGTCGTCCTGCTCGTCCTCGCGCTCGGCGGGGCGGCCGTCGGCTTCCTCCTCGACCACGGCCTGACGACCGCGGGGCGGTCGACGTTCACGCCCGCGGTGGCGCTGCCGATCCTGCTCATCCTCCTCGCGATCGCGGTGCTCGCCTTCGCCTGGCCCATCCGGCGGGCGACGCGGGCCCCGCGGCATCCCGCTTCCCACGGCGGGCGGCGGCGCCGCGTGGACCCCTTCCGGGCGCTGCGGATCGCCATGCTCGCACGGGCCTCCGCGTTGCTCGGCGCGGTGCTGCTGGGCTTCGGGGCGGGTCTGGGCGCCTACCTTCTGTCCCGGCCCGTCGCCCCGCCGCTAGGCTCGATCACGGCCATCGTCGCCACGGCGATCAGCGCTCTCGTGCTGACGATCGCGGCGCTGATCGCCGAGAGCTTCTGCATCCTGCCGCACGACCCCGACGGCCCGACCGGGCCGCGCCTGGAGGACGACGATGACGACCATTCCCGAGCCGCCGCGGACACCGGGCGCTGACGCCCGCATGCCTTCCCCGGCCGATCCCGGGGCCGTTCCCGCCACGGCCGGGACGTCCTCCGGCGCCACGGACGGGACGTCCTCCGGCGCGCTGCCGGGGCATTCGGCTCCGGCGAGCGCTCCCGTGCTCGACGAGCGCACCTACCCCGGTCTGCGCGCTCCGCGGGGCGAGGGCGCGCTCGCGCTCGACGGGGAGTGGCACCAGATCTCCCCGAAGTACGTCGTCGCCGAGGTGATCCTGCGCATCCTCGGACTCGTGATCGTCGGACTCGCCGCGGCGGTCGTGGCGAACTGGTCGGGGCAGTCGTGGGCGTGGTTCGCCGGTGGGGTGATCGCGCTCGTCCTCCTCTTCGAACTCGCGATCCTGCCGCGCCAGGCCAGGGCGATCGGGTACATGCTCCGGGCCGACGACATCGTGTTCCGCAAGGGGATCCTGTGGCAGCGCATGATCGCCGTGCCCTATGGCCGCATGCAGCTGGTCGACATCACGCGGGGCCCGGTGGATCGCGCGTTCGGGATCGCGAAGCTGAAACTCGTCACCGCGGCGGCCACGACGGGCGTCGACATCCCGGGGATGACGGAGGAGGCGGCCGAGGCCCTGCGCGACACGCTGATCGACGTGGCCGAGATGCGTCGGACGGGGCTATGAGCACGCCCGACGCGCCGTCCCCCGGGCAGGGGACGCCGGCGGCCTCGGCGCCCGTCGGCGGGCGCCGAGCCGACTCGCTCGCCGACGGCGAGTGGCACCGGATGCACCCGCTGACTCCGCTGCTCAAGGGCGGCCTGGTGCTGGTGATCGTGCTCGGGTACCTCGTCGCGAACCTGCGCGAGCGCATCGCGTACTGGCTGGTGTCGCTGTTCACCCCCGCACGTGTGCCGGAGTTCGGCGGCGACCCGGTGGACTGGATCCTCGCGAACAACCTCGTGCTCATCGTGCTCCTCGCGCTCGTGGCGGCGGTCGTCGTGCTCATCGGGCTGTTCTGGCTGATGTGGCGCTTCCACGACTTCCGGATCACGGATGCGCACGTCGAGGTGCGCAAGGGCGTGATCTTCCGGTCGCACCGGCGCGCGCCGCTCGACCGGGTGCAGGGCGTGAACCTCACGCGTCCCTTCCCCGCGCGCCTCATCGGGCTCGCCAAGCTCGAGGTCGACGGCGCCGGCAACGACGCGAACGTCCCCCTGGAATACCTCTCGACCGCGAAGGCCGAATCCGTCCGCGCCGACATCCTGCGACTGGCCTCCGGCGCCCGTCGCGCGCGCGAGGAGAGCCGGGGGAGTGCGGATGCGCCGGGCGTGCGCACCCGCCGGGCGCAGCTCGCCGACTCCATGAACGTCGGCGTCACGGGCCTCATCGCCGGGGTCGACCTGGACGACGTCGCGCCGGAGCACGTGCTGCGCATCCCCGCCGGCCGTCTGATCGGATCGCACCTGTTGTCGGCCCTCACGTGGGTCGCCTTCCTCGCGGTGGTGTTCGGGGTCTCGATGGGCGTGGCCGTGCCGACGATGCTCGCGGACGGTCGTCCCGACGGAGGACTCGCGGTGTTCGGCATCGCCCTCCTGGTCGGACTGCCGATGCTGTTCGCGGCGATCGCGATCACCTGGGGGAGGATCGCGCGGGCGCTGCGGTACTCGATCGCGCCCACCAGGGACGGCGTGCGCATCACGTTCGGACTGTTCACGACCGTCACAGAGACGATTCCGCCGGGGCGGATCTTCGCGGTCGAGGTCTCGCAGCCGCTGCTGTGGCGGCCGTTCGGCTGGTGGACGGTGCGGATCAACCGCATGAGCGGCAAGGCGGCCGCGAAGCAGCAGTCCAGCGCGGGGCAGCAGTTCAACATCGTGCTGCCCGTGGGTACACGGGCCGACGTCGAGCGCGTGCTCGCCCTGATCCTGCCCGATGCCCCGGCCGACCTCGTGCCGTTCATCTGGGAGCAGGGCGTCCTCGGCCCTCGGCCCGACGACTCTTACGCGACGATCCCGGCCCGCGCGGCCTGGCGACGGCCGTTGTCCTGGCGGCGACACGGGATCGCGCTCACCGACTTCGCGATTCTGCTGCGCCGGGGCCGGATCTGGCGTCAGCTCGCGCTGTTCCCGCTGGCCCGCCTGCAGGGCTTCTCGTTGCATCAGGGGCCGATCGACCGCGCCCAGCGCGTGGCGAAGGCCCGCGCCCATTCGGCCACGGGGCCGGTGCGGGGCGAGGTGTCGGGCATCGAGAGCACGGTCCTGCTCTCGATCCTGAACAGGCTCGCCCCCGCCGCAGCGGAGGCTGCCGCGACGGATCGCGCGCATCGCTGGGCGGAGGGCGAGACGCGCGCCTCGGTCGCGCCGGGGGTGCCCGAGGGTGCGGGCCGCTCGGGCTGGATCGGATCGCCGGACGCGCCCGGATCCGCCGACCGCGTGGGATCGTCGGTCGCGCCTCCTCCTCCGGGGTGGATCGAACCATCCGGCGGGGCCGCATCGGCGGGCAATCGGTCGGCCGGAGGTCTGCCGTGATGCGGGCCGGGCGCTTGGACGTCGGGATCCTCGGAGCAGGCCACGTCGGTCCGGTGCTCGGTGCCGCGCTCGCCGGAGCCGGGCATCGACTCGTCGGCATCACGTCGGGATCCGATCCGGATCGCGCGGCCGCGGTGCTGCCCGGCCTTGCGATCATGGATCCCGGCGAGCTCGTGCGAACGAGCCAGCTCGTCGTGCTCGCCGTGCCCCACGACCAGCTGCCCGGCCTCGTCGCAGGGCTGGCGGAGGTCGGCGCCTGGCAGCCGGGGCAGCTCGTGCTGCACACCGATCCGGCGTATGGCGTCGCCGTGCTCGAACCGGTCGTCCGCGCGGGGGCGATTCCGCTCGCCGTGCATCCGGCCATCTCCTTCACGGGAACGACGCTGGACCTTCGGCAACTGCAGGCGGCGTACGCCGGTGTGACCGCGCCTCCGATGGTGCTGCCCATCGCACAGGCGCTCGCCGTCGAGCTCGGCTGCGAACCGGTCGTGATCGCGGAGGAGGATCGTGCGGCGTACGCCGAGGCGATCTCCACCGCTTCGGAGTTCGCCCGCTCCATCGTGGGGCAGGCCACGGGAATCCTTCGCGGCATCGGGGTCGAGAACCCGGGCGGGTATCTCTCCGCCCTCGTGTCGTCGACGTTCGACCGCGCGCTGCGCGAGGTGTCGCCACCGGACCCGCTCGCTCCTCCCGGCGCGTTCTGACCACGATGCACGGATTCCGCGCCGACCTTCTCGCGGAGAGGCGGGTCCTCGATCTGCGCCGCGGAGGAGAGCGGGACGCAGGGCGAGGGCCCGGCCGCAGACCGCACCGCGGTCGGAGACCCGCGGCTCCCGCGGAATGGGAAGGCACGACAGGGAGCGTCGGTAGAATGGGCGGCGACTTTCGCTAGGAGCCCCCACCCATGACTGACGCGCCCGCGCCGCACCCCGCCCACGACGACGCTGCGTTCGTATCCGAGCAGGAGGACGTCTTCGAGCAGAAGGCGGTGCGCCTGGCCAAGCGTGAGCGACTGATCGAGGAGCGGGATGACGCGGCGGGCGGCGCCTTCCCCGTGGTGGTGCCAGTCACGCACACCATCCCTCAGCTGCGTGCCGAGTACGGCGACCTGGAGGCCGGCGCCGAGACCGGGCTGTTCGTCGGGGTGGCCGGTCGCGTGGTGTTCAGCCGCAACACCGGAAAGCTCTGCTTCGCGTCGTTGCAGTCGGGCGACGGATCGCGGATCCAGGCGATGATCTCCCTCGCGAACGTCGGAGAGGAGTCGCTGGCGCGCTGGAAGGAGCTCGTCGACCTGGGCGACCACGTCTTCGTCCACGGCGAGGTGATCTCCAGCCGTCGCGGCGAGCTGTCCATCATGGCCGACTCGTGGGCGATCGCGTCGAAGGCGATCCTTCCGCTGCCCAACGCCTACGGCGAGCTCAGCGAGGAGGGTCGCGTCCGCAGTCGATTCCTCGATCTGATCCTGCGCGATCAGGCCCGCACCACGGTCCGTGCCCGCGCCGCGGTGAACGCGAGCCTGCGCCAGACGTTCACGAGCCATGACTTCCTCGAGGTCGAGACGCCGATGCTGCAGGTTCAGCACGGAGGGGCTTCGGCGCGCCCGTTCGTCACGCACTCGAACGCCTTCGACACCGAGCTCTACCTGCGCATCGCGCCGGAACTGTATCTCAAGCGCGCCGTGGTCGGCGGCATCGACCGCGTCTACGAGATCAACCGCAACTTCCGCAACGAGGGCGCCGATTCCACGCACAGCCCGGAGTTCGCGATGCTGGAGGCCTACCAGGCCTACACCGACTACAACGGCATCGCCGATCTCACCCAGGAGCTGATCCAGAACGCCGCGATCGCGGTGGCCGGTTCCACGACCGTGACCTGGGCGGACGGCACCGAGTACGACCTCGGCGGGGAGTGGGCACGCATCTCCATGTACGACTCGCTCTCCGAGGCCGCGGGACGTCGCTTCGCCCCGGGTGATGCCGTCGAGGACCTCATCGCGTTCGCCGACGCCAACGGCGTGGAGATCCCCGCCCAGGCCACGCACGGCAAGCTCATCGAGGAGCTGTGGGAGCACTTCGTCAAGGGCGGCCTGGAGCGGCCGACCTTCGTGATGGACTTCCCCGTCGACACGTCTCCCCTCGTGCGCGAACACCGCTCGATCGCGGGCGTGGTGGAGAAGTGGGATCTGTACGTGCGCGGCTTCGAGCTGGCGACCGGATACTCCGAGCTGGTCGACCCCGTCATCCAGCGCGAGCGGTTCCTGGAACAGGCTCGTCTCGCTGCCCGCGGCGACGTGGAGGCGATGAGCGTCGATGAGGAATTCCTGCGGGCCCTCGAGCACGGGATGCCGCCGACCGGTGGCATGGGCATGGGCATCGACCGGCTGCTCATGGCGATCACCGGCCTGGGGATCCGCGAGACGATCCTCTTCCCGCTCGTCAAGTGAGCTGATCACGGGGTCGGTCCGCGGAACGCCCAGGCGGGCAGGATCCCGCCGTCGACGACGGAGCGCAGGAGTCGCGCGAAGGACAGATCCGGATCGATCGCTGCGAGCAGGCCGAGGTAGTGGGCGGCGTGCGTGGAACGCCCTATCGCCCAGGACAGCCATGCGGCGGCGGCGAGCGGCCCGCCCCGGGCATCGCACGGCGCGAGCGAGGCCGTGCGCCGCACCAGCGTGAGCGCGACGCCCAGGCGATCCGGATCGGGCCGCGGTCCCTGTCCGATCATGGTGCGGCCGATCTCCGCGGGAACCTCGATCCCGGCCCCGGTGAACGCCAGTTGAGCCGTGAGCGCGGCGTCGCCGATATCGATCCCCCGCGCCCACTGGACGAGCGCGACATCGCGCAGCGCGGGCCGATTCAGGATCCACGCGAGTGCAGCCGCCAGGAACGGCGAGCTCGCCTCGGGAGAGTCCAGCAGGTCCTCCAGGAACGACGGCAGATCGTCCAGGAGCAGCGCGACCTCCTGCGCGCGGGGATCGACCGGTGCCGGACCGGGCGTCGCCCTGCGGGCGTGCGCCGGCCCGAGCACCCGTTCGATCGCCTGCAGCGCGCGACCGACCGACTCCGTCTCGACCAGTCCCGCACGCGGCAGCTCTGCCCCGCTGAGCTGATCCGGCGCGGGGCCGACGAAGCCGGGGACGGCGGGAGTGTCCGGCAGGTCGTGCACCGGGTGTGCGCGGAAGGCCGGATCCCGGTAGTCGGCCCAGGAAGTCCCGCCGACATGGAGGGCCTCGACGATCCGCAGCCCTCTCCGCTCGGCCTCGCGCTCCACCGCGCCGACGAGCCCGGATCGGGGCGGTCGGGGCGGAGCGCCGGCGCGGATCACGCCATCCGGATCCGCGTACACCGCGATCGCGAGCGCGTCGGTCCCTGGCACGCGCCGGACGAGCCCGACGGCCGTCGCAGCGAACTCCGAGAGCAGTCCTGGCGGTCCATCCCCGGCATCGTCGGAGGGCGGCAGATCGAAGCGGATCGCCCCCGCGGTGCGGGCGCCGCGGAACGGCAGCAGGACGAGCGAGTTCCGAGGAGTGAAGCCGGTGAGCGCGGGGATCGCGGCGAGCAGCTCGGCGGCGCCCGCGGCATGCACGATGGTGGTCATGCGCCCACTCTGAGGCGCCGGGCGGGAGAGGAATCGCGTCAGGAACGAAGCAAGGGAACAACTGCCGTCGATTCCGCCCGGTGCAGGACGAAGGGCTCACAGCCCGTGCACCGCGGGCGCGGCTAGGATCGGAGCATGGACGATTTCTGGGTCGCGGCCGCGTGGTCGATCATCCCGACCATCGTCGTCTGCATCGTGTTCTGGTTCGTGCTCCGCGGCATCCTCCGCTTCGACCGCACCGAACGCCGCACCCATGCGCGCATCGAGGCCGAGGAGCGCGCCGCGCGGGGCCTCCCGCCCCGCTCCTGAGCCAGCGGGCGCGCCCGTGCGGATCCACGCTCTGGATAGGCCTCTGATCAGCACTTCTTTTGGCGCCGCCGTGCCGTGACGGGGCCTTGTCCCAGGCACCCGCTACTGTGGTTCACACCGCCGATCGGCGGGGGAGACCTGCCGGGAGCGCCTGCATGCCGAACATCGCATGGCCGTGGTGGATCATCGCGATCGGCGTGGTGATCGACCTGATCATCCGTGTTCTCGCGATCATCGTCGTGCCGCGCAACCGACGGCCCACGGCCGCGACCGCCTGGCTGCTCGCGATCTACTTCATCCCCTACATCGGCGTGCTGCTGTTCCTGCTCATCGGAAATCCGAGGCTCCCGCGTGCCCGGCGCAAGAAGCAGGATCTCATCAACCAGACGATCGCCGAGATCACGCAGGACATGCACCTCGGCGGCGCCCGTCCCGACATGCCGGAGTGGCTCGCATCCCTCGTGCGCATGAATCAGCGCCTCGGTGCGCTGCCGCTCCTCGGGGACAACGGCGCGCACCTCATCTCCGACTACCAGGCCTCCCTCGACGCGATGGCGGACGCGATCCGCACCGCGACCAGGTTCGTGCATGTCGAGTTCTACATCCTGCAGTCCGACCCCTCGACCGACAACTTCTTCCGCGCGCTCGAGGAGGTCGCCGCCCGCGGCGTTCCCGTGCGCGTGCTCCTGGACCACTGGGCCAACCGCTGGAAGCCGCGTTACCGCCGCACCATCGCCCGCCTGGACGCGATGGGCGCGGACTGGCATCTCATGCTGCCGGTGCAGCCGCTGCGGGGGCGCACGCAGCGTCCCGATCTGCGCAACCACCGCAAACTGCTCGTGGTCGACAACGAGGTCGCCTTCCTCGGCTCGCAGAACGTCACGGACTCGACCTACAACCTGCCGAAGAACATCAAGCGCGGCCTGCACTGGGTCGACCTCATGGTGCGCGTCGACGGTCCTGTCGTGGCGACGGTCAACGCCGTGTTCCTCTCCGACTGGTACAGCGAGACCGACGCGGTTCCGGAATCCATGGCGTTCGCCCCCGTCGAGCAGGGGACCGGCGACCTCGACTGTCAAATCGTGCCCTCCGGCCCGGGGTTCGAGGCGGAGAACAACCTGCGTCTGTTCCTGGGGCTGCTCTACGGCGCGCGCGAGAAGATCATGATCGTCAGCCCCTACTTCGTGCCGGACGAGGCGCTGCTGCTGGCGGTCTCGACGGCCTGCGACCGTGGTCTGCAGGTGGAGCTGTTCGTCTCCGAGGAGGGCGATCAGGCCATGGTGTATCACGCGCAGCGCAGTTACTACGAGGCGCTGCTGCGGGCCGGGGTCAAGATCTGGATGTACCGCAAGCCGTACATCCTGCACACCAAGAGCCTCACGATCGACGACGACGTCGCCGTGATCGGGTCGAGCAACATGGACATGCGCTCTTTCGGTCTGAACCTCGAGATTTCGATGCTGGTACGCGGCGAGGAGTTCGTGCAGGAGATGCGCGAGGTCGAGGACCAGTACCGACGCCTGAGTCGGGAACTCACCCTCGACGAGTGGATGCAGCAGCCGCTGCGCTCCACGGTGCTCGACAACCTGGCACGTCTCACCTCCGCCCTGCAGTAGCGCACCCGCGCGTCCCCGCACCCGTCGCCCTGCGGTGCGGCTCCGGCCTGTCGGCGGGCACGTCCGACCGGATAGCATGCCCGCATGAGGATCCGTTCGACCTTGGGTGTCGCCGCGCTCGCCGCATCCCTCGTCGTGGCCCTTGCGGGCTGCGCAGAGCTCGAGCCCACCTCCGCGCCGATCCCCTCCGCGGAGGCCAGCGGCGGATCGAGCACGGACCCCTCGGAGGCGCCCTCGACGGATCCGGCCGCCGCCTGGCTCGACGGTGGACGTGCGATCGCCCTCGTCACCTGGGGCTCTTCGTCGACCGCGTGCACCCCGAAGGCGGCCGACGTCACGGCGGAGGGACAGACCGTCACGGTCGCCCTCGCCGGTCCGCCGGCGGACACGGCGTGCACCGCCGACTTCGCCCCCCGCGCGACCTACGTGGCCGTCCCGGACGGCGTGGAGACGACGAGGGACGTCACGCTCTCCTTCCAGGGCGATCAGTTCTCGGGCCGGGTCCCGCTGCCGGGGCGGACGAGCTCCGCCTCCGGCGGCGCAGAGGACATGATGCCGAGCGCCGGGTGGTTCGCATCGGACGGGATCGTGCTGTTGACCTGGGGTTCTTCCTCCTGTCCGCCGGTGGTCCAGGACGTCGCGGAGAAGGACGGCGGCGCCACCGTGTCGTTCGTCACCGACACCACGAGGGCCTGCACGCGTGACCTCGCGCCGCGGCTGACCGTCCTCGAGGTGACCGCGCCGCAGGATCCCACGGGCTTCACGCTCACGCTGAAGGGCGACGGTCTGGACGGCACCGTCGCAGTCGCCGGCTGATCCACGCCCCGAAGAACCCGGGGAACCGCGGAGGGTCAGGCGGGACTGATCACATGCCCCTCGGGGACCGCGATCAGCAGGGCCCCGGCGTCGATCCGGCAGCGGATCCGCACGGCCTCGCCGAATTCGTCACCGTCGAGCTCGACCGGCACCGGATCGGGCGTGGCCGCCTCCGCGTCCTGGCCGCGCAGGTACCGCACCGAGCGGCTGGTCCCGGCGAGCTCGATCGCCCGGCGCCCTGCGCGCGTGCGGCGGAGCACGGAGTTCTGCCACCAGACCGTCCGCCACACCGCGAGCCAGCCGAACGGGCCGCGCGCCGGGATCACCGCGACGTCGAGAGCGCCGTCGGTGATCGACGCGTCCGGGATCAGGGAGATGCCGGCGGGCAGGGCCCCGCAGTTCGCGAAGAGCATGCTGTGCACGCGCACGGAGTGTACGCGCTCGTCATCGACGGCGTAGAGGATGCGAAAGGGCTTGGCGCCGGGGAGGGACCGCGCGGCCCCGTCGACGTACGCGACCCAGCCGACCGACTTCTTCAACCCGGGACGCGTGTTCGCGATCATGTGCGCGTCGAGCCCGATCCCGGCGAGGACGACGAACCCGTGCTCCTCCGTGGATCCGTCCGGACGGGTCAGCGTGGCCCAGCCGATGTCGACGGGCTGCCGCGCGCCGCCGAGTGCGGCATCGAGTGCCGCGGTCTGATCGTCCAGGGCGAGACCCAGGTTGCGGGCGAGGAGGTTCCCCGTTCCGCTCGGCACGATCGCGAGCGGCACGCCGGATCCGGCCATGGCCTCCGACACGGCGCGGACCGTGCCGTCCCCGCCGGCGACGAGAACCGCGGCCGGCTCCTCGTCCAGAGCCGCGCGGGTCGCCTCCTGCCCGGGATCCTCGACCGTCGTCTCGATGATCCGCGGCTCCTGCCACCCGGCCGTCGCCGAGTGCGCGCGCAGCAGGCCGATGAGCCGCGGGGCGTCCGCCTTGATCGGATTGACGATGAGCGCGGCGCGGGGGCGGGCGTCGGCGTCTGACATGCGCCCAGCCTAGGCCGTGCTCCCGGAGGACGGCGCGCCACGGCTGACTAGACTTGACGGGTGATCGACCTCGCCCTCCTCCGCGACGAGCCGGAGCTCGTCCGCCAGTCCCAGATCGCGCGCGGGAACGCGCCAGAGACCGTCGATGCGGCGATCGAGGCCGACCGATCGCGTCGCACGGCACTGAGCGCGTTCGAGGAGCTGCGTGCCGAGCAGAACGCCTTCGGGAAGAAGGTCGCCGCCGCGCCCAAGGAGGAGAAGGCTGCGCTCGTCGCGCAGGTCAAGGACCTCTCCGAGCGTGTGAAGCAGGCCGAGCTCGCCGCCAAGGACGCCGCCGACGTCGCGTCCGACGCGTTGTCGCGCATCGAGAACGTCGTGATCGAGGGCGTCCCCGCCGGCGGCGAGGAGGACTTCGTCGAACTGCGCCGGGTCGGGGAGGCGCCGACCTTCGACTTCACGCCGCGCGATCACCTCGAGATCGGCGAGCTCCTCGACGCCATCGACATGGAGCGCGGGGCCAAGGTCTCCGGCGCCCGCTTCTACTTCCTCAAGGGTGTGGGCGCCCGCCTGGAGATCGCGCTGATGAACCTCGCGCTGGACAAGGCGCTCGCCGCGGGCTTCACACCGATGATCGTGCCGACGCTCGTGCGTCCCGAGATCATGCAGGGCACCGGCTTCCTCGGCAACCACGCCGACGAGGTCTACCACCTGGACAAGGACGACGACCTCTACCTCGTCGGTACGAGCGAGGTCGCGCTCGCCGGATACCACCAGGGCGAGATCCTCGACCTCTCGCACGGTCCGCTGCGCTACGCCGGCTGGTCGACCTGCTATCGCCGCGAGGCAGGGTCGTACGGCAAGGACACGCGGGGCATCATCCGGGTGCACCAGTTCAACAAGCTGGAGATGTTCGTCTACACCGAGCCCGCCGACGCCGAGGCCGAGCACCTGCGCCTCGTCGCCCTGCAGGAGGAGATGCTCACCGCGCTCGGGCTCAGCTACCGGGTGATCGACGTCGCGGCCGGCGACCTCGGATCCAGCGCGGCGCGCAAGTACGACATCGAGGCCTGGGTTCCCACGCAGGGCGCGTTCCGCGAGCTCACCTCCACCTCCAACTGCACGACGTACCAGGCGCGCCGGCTCGACATCCGCTTCCGCCCGGAGACCGCGAGCGGCGCGGCCGAGGGCAAGGGCAAGACCCAGCCCGTGGCGACGCTGAACGGCACCCTCGCGACCACCCGATGGATCGTCGCGATCCTCGAGACGCATCAGCAGGCCGACGGATCCGTGCGCGTGCCCGAGGTGCTGCGTCCCTATCTCGGGGGAATCGATGTGCTGCGCCCGCGGGGCGCGGAGGTCACCGAGGCATGAGTGCTCCCTGGCTCATCGCCCTCGACATCGACGGCACGATCCTCCTCGAGGACGAGACGATGAGCCCGGGCGTGCCGGCCGCCGTCGCGCGGCTCCGTGACGCCGGCCATGAGGTCATGCTCGCCACGGGCCGCAGCTGGATGGCGACGCACCGCTTCCTCGACGCGCTCGGGATCCGCCCCGAGTTCGTGGTGTGCTCGAACGGCGCGGTCACGATGCGCCGCACGGACGGTGCCGAGGAGCGCCCCGCCGCCGAGGGGTACGAGCGGTGGCAGGTCGAGACGTTCGATCCCTCTGCCGTGCTCGCGCTGCTGCACGAGCACCTGCCCGAGGCGCGGTACATGGTCGAGCTCGGCTCCGGTCAGCGCCTGTTCACCGCCGAGCTGGACGATTGGACCCTCGACGGCGGCAGGGAGGTGCCGTTCGCCGAGCTCGCCGCGCAGGAGGTCTCTCGCGTGGTCGTGGTCTCGCCCGGGCACGACGAGGACGACTTCCACCGCCTCGTCCAGGAGGCCGGTCTCAACGAGGTGTCGTACGCGATCGGCTGGACCGCCTGGCTCGACATCGCGCCGCGCGGTGTGGACAAGGGCACGGCGCTCGAGCGGGTGCGGCACGAGAGGGAGGCCGACGGAGAGCGGATCCTCGTCGCCGGGGACGGGCACAACGACGTCAACATGTTCGCGTGGTCGCAGGCGCTCGGCGGACGCGCCGTGGCGATGGGACAGGCTCCGGACGAGGTCAAAGCCGCAGCAGGGGAGGTCACCCAGGACGTGGAACGCGGCGGCCTGGCGATCGCGCTCGACAGCGTCGCGACCGGCGTCCTGCCGCGCTGAGCGCGGCGCACCAGGACGTCGCTTCTGGCGTCCGATCAGGTCATTCAGGACCTCTCCAGGCGCATCGGCCAGAATGACAGTGCGCCCGCCCGGGCGCGTCCTCGTTCTCGGATAGACTCGACGCCTGATCGGCGTGCCCCCTGGCGCGCCGGGGAGAGTTGTCCGAGCGGCCGAAGGACCTGGTCTTGAAAACCAGTGAGTAGCGATACTCCGTGGGTTCGAATCCCACACTCTCCGCAGATCTCGTGAAAGGCACCGTGTGAGCGCGACGTCCCGATCCCGACGCCCCGTCGCCGGGCATGGTCAGCTGCCCCGCCCCCGCGCGTGGACGCAGCTCATGAAGATGATCGGCATCGTCGCGACCGTCGTCCTCGTCGCGGGGTTCGCCGTGGCAGGATACGTCGTCTACGACCTCAACCACACGTTCACGGCGAAGGCCGTCGCGCTCGACGGGCAGGAGTCCGTCCCGCCGGACATCGCCGCGATCAAGGGCGGCGTGAACATGCTGCTGGTGGGCAGCGACGAGTGCGAGGCGTCGTTCTCCGCCGAGTTCGGGGACCGCTGCTCCGACCCGGGCAACGAGGGCGAGCGCAACGATACGAACCTCCTCCTGCACATCTCCGACAGTCCGCGACGCGTCACCGTCATCACGTTCCCGCGTGACCTCATGGTCCCGATCCCCTCCTGCACGGACGCGAGCGGGAACCCCACGAGCGAGATGTCGAAGCAGCCGATCAACGTCACCCTGGAGACCGGTGGGCTGAACTGCGTCGCGCGCACGATCCACGAGATCTCCGGGCTCGACATCCAGTTCGCCGCCAAGATCACCTGGGGCGGTGTCATGAAGATCACGGACGCGATCGGCGGCGTCGACGTCTGCGTCGCGAACGGCATCGACGATCCCGACACCGGTCTCAACATCCCGGCCGGCACGCACACCCTGCAGGGCTACTGGGCGCTGCAGTTCCTCCGCACCCGCCACGGCGTGGGGGACGGCAGCGACCTGGGCCGAGGCAGCAACCAGCAGGTCTACATGTCCGCGCTCGCCCGCAAGATGGTCTCCAGCGAGGTGCTGGGCAATCCCGGCACACTGCTCAAGCTCGCGCACACGATCATGTCGAACGTCACCCCCAGCACCACGCTGACGAGTCCGACCCTGCTCGTGCAGATCGCGCTCGCGATGAAGGACGTGCCGCTGGATCAGATCAACTTCGTCAACTACCCCGTGCTCACGGATCCCGACAACCCCAACAAGGTCGTTCCCGACGACGACAGCGCCGACCAGCTCTGGGCGGCTCTCAAGGCGAACCAGCCGATCCAGATCACGGGCCAGCGCAAGGACGCGGTCGTCTCCGCGACCCCTGCGCCGACGGACGGGGCCCCCGCCGACGGATCGACCGAGGCGGGGTCGACCGACGCCGCCTCGCCCACGCCGAACCCGACCTCGAGCTCGGTCGCGCTGCCGGACAACGTCTCCGGTCAGTCCGCGGCGCAGCAGACCTGCTCGAACGGCAACGGGTTCAGCGGCTGACTCGTTCCACGCGCTGGCCGGGGTCACGGCGTCCGCGGCGGACGGCCCCGGTTCGCGCAGCGTGGGCGGACCCGTTAGGATGATTGCTGGTGTTCGGCTCGCCGGACATCTGGAGACGTCGCATAGTCAGGCCTAGTGCACCACCCTGCTAAGGTGGAGTCCTCGCAAGGGGACCGAGGGTTCAAATCCCTCCGTCTCCGCCACAGAATCCCTGCTCCGGCAGGGATTTCTTCGTCAGGGCCGAACGCGGCTCAATCGAGCCCGCCAAGGAACCGGGTGGTGGCCTCAGTGATCTGCTCTCGTGCCTCGGACGCATCGATCGTGGCGGGCCGGTCGCCGGGCTGCGGGCCGTAGGCGCCGAACTGGGCATGGTCGGCGCCGTCGATTTCCGTGAACACGGTGTCGGCGGGGAGGTTCGCGCGAGACGCCGCGATCTTGGCCGGCGTCGCGAGCCCGTCGCGGCTGCCCGAGATCGAGGCGACGGGAATCCGCAGCGACGCGCTCAGGTCGCTCGCGGGATACGAGGCGTAGAAGAAGAGCGCCACGGCGGGGGAGTGCGCGTCGTGCTGACCCGCGTCCGCCTGGATCGCGGCGACCGTGCCGCCCAGGGAATGGCCGCCGAGCGCCCACGCCGCGACGTCGGGGAAGCGCGCCCGCGCCTCGTCGAACGCGCCGGTGGCGAGAAACGCGATGCCGAGCGGCTGCTTGGCGATGACGACGAGCCGGCCCTGCTCGGCCTGGGGCCGCAGCACGGCGGCATAGGCGCGGGCGTCGACGAGCGCACCCGGCTGGAAGAACACCGCGGGGCCGCGGGCGTCGCCCTCCGGCGTCAGGACGATCTCGGTCGGCGACTCGCTGACGGTCACGGCGGCGTCCGACCGCATCGCGCCGAGCGCCGGCTCGACGGCGGGAAAGGGGCGCAGCCAGGCGAGGAGGGCGATCCCGGCCGCGGCGAGCACGAGCAGCACGATCCGCAGCGTCGTCCGTCCGACGCCACCCCGGCGCCGACGCCGTGCGAGCAGGACGAGCGCCAGGATCGCGAGAGCGACGGCGACCCCTAGCAGCACCGGATACGCCGGATGCGCGTGCGCGATCGCCTCGCCGGCCGTGAGGACCGCCCACGCGACGACCCCGATCGCGACGACGGCGACGATGACGCCGAGGAGCCGGAGGACGGTCGTCGTGCGCGTCACGGGCGTGCGGGCGGTCGACATGCTCCGAATCTACCGAGCGCGCCGATCGTCCGCGATCAGGCGTTCAGCCGTTCAGCCGTTCAGGCCGGCGGCAGCGGGCGCTCTCCGCGGATCCGCTCGAAGTCCCCCGCCAGGCTCAGCAGCCGCGGGTCGGAGTACGCGGCTCCGGCGAACGTCACCCCGACCGGCATCCCGGTCGACGCCATGACGCCCATCGACGTCGTCACCGTCGGGACGCCGAGGTGACGGATCGCGAGATTGCCGTTCGAGTAGAAGGTGCCGTTGCGCCAGGCGAGGTCGGCGGCGTCCGGATGGCGGTCGGCATCGGCGGGACCGACGTCGGCGTTCGCCGGGAAGACCACGGCGTCGAAGCCGTTCTCCGTCAGCCAGGCCTCCAGCAGCTCCTCGCGCAGGGTCTCCAGTCGGCGCAGGGCCGCGTCGAAACCGGGGATGCTCTCCGGGCGGAGCGGGGGACCGTCGGGGTCGAGCGCTCCCGGCTGGCGACGGCTGATCTCCAGGATCTCGTCGTAGCGGTTGAGATTGTCCTCCACCTCCGGATAGCGGTCGGGCAGCGCCCCCTCGGGCAGCGGGAAGATCGTGGAGGGGTCGATGCCGGCCAGCCGGGGGATCGCGGGGTCGCCGTTCGCGCGGAGGAAGTCGTCCCACGCGGCCGCGACGAGGGTGGTGTACTCGTGCGTCATCCAGTCGTCGGGGAGCCCGGCGAACTCGTGCAGACGGTCATGGGCCTCGCTCGTCCCCTCGTACTGCTCGATGAGGGGGAAGTCGGTCTCGACCACGGTCGCGCCGGCCTGCTCGAGAAGGGCTCGCGTGCGTCCCCAGAGGACGAGCACGTCCGGATGCACTGCGATCGGAACCTCGGCGGACTTCCCCAGATAGCGGCGGGGAACGGCGAGCCGGGCGCCCTGAAGCGCGCCGGGCTCCGCAACCGCGCGGTAGTCGTCCGGGCGGTGGGCCCGCGCTCCGGGCAGTGCGACCGCCTGCTGCTCCCGCCAGAAGTCGCCGCGGGTGATCGGATCGTCCTGCACGAGCACGTCGAGCAGTTCGAGGAGGTCCGCGACGGACTTCGTGTGCGGCACGGCGACGTCGCGGGTGGGGAACAAGGGCCAGTTGCCGCGCAGCGACAGGATCCCGCGCGAGGGCGTGTAGGCCACGATGCCGTTGTTCGACGCGGGGCTGCGCCCCGACGACACCGTCTCCTCGCCCATCCCGAACTGGCTCAGCGACGCGGCCACCGCGACCGCGGATCCGTTCGACGATCCGGAGGCGTAGGCCGCGGCGAGGTAGTCCGGGTTGAAGGGGCTCTCCGCGCGGCCGTACACGCCGCGCTGCATGCCGCCGTCGGCCATCGGGGGCATGTTGGTCTTGCCGATCAGCACCGCACCGGCCTCCCGCAGGACGGCGACCGTGAAGGCGTCCCACTGGGCGACCAGGTCGCGGAAGGCGGGGGATCCGGAGGCGACCGTCAACCCGCGCACCATGTACGAGTCCTTGACCGTGAACGGAATGCCTTCGAGGGGGCGTGCGGTCCCGGCGCGGAGCCGACGGTCGGACTCGGCGGCCTCGTCCCGGGCCTCGGGGTTGCGGACGACGACGGCGTTGAGCTCGGGCCGGGCGTCGATCCGCGCGAGGTGCTGATCGAGCAGCTCTCCGGCGGAAAGGGATCCGGCCTGCAGCAGCGCGCGCAGTTCGGCGATCGTGGCGGTGGGGGGAGGGATGACCACGGCGTCTCCTCGTCTCGAAAGCTATTGACTGAATTTTCAGTCATGGCTAGCATAGCCACACGAACCGAGTCAGGGAGCACCCTCATATGAGCAAGGCAGCGCCGCCGAGCGTCGACATCGCATCCGCCACCGAGACGATCGATCAATTCGGGCGGATCGAGAAGGCCGGGGTCGACTACGTCCCCACCGCGGAGCGCCGCTCCTCGCCGGGCAACATGTTCCGCGTATTCGTCGGGGGCAACCTCGCACTCTCGGTCGTGATCTTCGGCTGGCTCCCGATCACCTTCGGGCTGAACTTCTGGCAGGCGATGGCCTCCAGCGCGGTCGGGCTCGCGATCGGACTCGTCCTGATGATCCCGATGACCCTGCTCGGGAGCAGGACCGGGACGAACAACCCGGTCTCCAGCGGCGCCCACTTCGGCATGCGGGGGCGGCTGCTCGGATCCTTCCTGACGCTTCTGTTCGCGATCGCCTACGCGGCCATCGCGGTGTGGACCTCGGGCGAGGCCCTCGTCGCGGGCGCGCACCGCCTGTTCGGAACGCCGGAGGACAGCACCGCGTTCATCGTCGGATACGCGATCATCGCGGTCGAGGTCGTCCTCATCGCGCTCTACGGGCACGGCACGATCGTCGCGCTGCAGAAGTTCATCATCCCCATCGCGGGACTCGTCCTGCTCATCGGCCTGTTCGCGTACGCCCCCGGATTCGACGGCGATCGCAGCACCGGGCACTACCTGCTGGGAGACTTCTGGCCCACCTGGCTGTTCGCCGTCACGATCTCGATCGGCGGCCCGCTCTCGTACGCGCCGTCGATCGGCGACTACGCGCGGCGGATCAACCCGCGTCGCTTCTCAGACCGCCAGGTCGCCGTCGCGGCCTGCGCCGGGATCTTCCTGGGGCTCTTCGCGACCGCCGCATTCGGCGCCTTCACGGCGAGCACGTTCACGACGCTTTCGCCGTCCTACGTCGGAGACCTCGTGAAAACCTCCCCTGGCTGGTACCTCGTCCCGCTGCTGATCCTCGCGATCATGGGCGGGTTCGGCCAGGGCGTCATCAACATCTACGCCAGCGGGCTCGACCTCGAATCGATCGTGCCCCGGCTGAGCCGCACACAGACGACCCTCATCACCTCGGCGATCGCCATCGCGGTGATGTACCTCGGCGTCGTGGCGACGGACGCGATCTCGTCGATCACGGCGATGACCGTCGTGCTCAACGCCGTCGCGGGACCCTGGGTCATCATCAACGGCATCGGCTACCTCGTCGCACGCCGCGGGCGATACGACCCCGTCGCCCTGCAGCGCTACGGACTCGGCCGCGGAGGCGGACGCTACTGGTTCTTCCACGGCTGGAACCTGCGCGCGGTCATCGCCCTGCTCGCCGGAGCGCTGGTGGGGCTGCTGACCGTGCAGAACGAGCTCTACACCGCACCGTTCGCGCAGATCGCGGGAGGGCTCGACGTGAGTCTCCCGCTGTCGATGCTCGTCGGCGGAGGACTCTATTTGCTCGCGCTCTGGATCTGGCCGGAGACTGGGGTGAACGAGGGCGTCCCGACTCAGGCGGAACGCATCCTGACGGAGTGACCACGGAGGCGGGAATGGCGGAATCGGACGCGCGCGAGCGGATCCTGCGGGCGAGCCGGCAGGAGATCGCCCGCACCGGCGTGCGCGGCCTGCGCGTGCAGCGGGTGGCCAAGCGCGCGGGCGTCTCGCTCGGGCTGGTGTACTACCACTTCGAGGATCGATCGGGGCTGCTCAATGCGACGATCGACGCCGTCAACCTCGCCGTCCAGGAGCGCAATCCCGACCCCGACGACGGCTCGAGCGCCGTCGTGGACCTGCTCGTCGCCGAGTTCGACGATGAGGGCGACGTCCGCGACGACTCCGTCGTGTGGAACGAGATCCGCGCGATCGCGGTGTTCGAGACCGACCTGCAGAACGGCCTGTCGCGCAGCACGGCCGAATGGGAGCTGCGTCTGCACGGCCCGCTCGCGCAGGCGGGCGTTGCCGAGGAGCAGATCCCCGAGGTCGCGACGCTGCTGACGGCGCTCGTCGAGGGGTTGTCCAGCCGCTGGCTCTCCGGCCAGCTCGGCACCGCGGACGCCCAGCGGCTCGTCCGTGCGGGCGCCGACGCGATCCTGCACACCGCGCGCACGAGCCGAGTCCCCGGCGAGACCCTTCCCCGAGAGTGAGCCCCCCATGAACGTCCTCACGCGCCGCACGTTCCTTCTCGCCTCCGGGGCGGGAGCTCTCGTCGCGATGGCCGGCTGCGCGCCGACCCCGGAGAAGGGCTCGGCGTCGCCCGCCGCCGGCGGGGTCATGCCCGAGGAGGGCGCCCGGCACCGCGCGACGTGGATGAGCCTGCAGGTCGACGAGGAGGTCTGGGGCGAGGAGCTCGCGCCCGCCGCGCGCACGGCCCTCCAGGACATCGCGCGCACGATCGCCCGCTACGAACCCGTGTCGGCGCTCGTGGCGAAGGGCTCCGCCGGAGAGACCGACCTCGAGGGCGTCCACCTCGTCGAGTTCGACGCCGACGATCTGTGGATCCGCGACACCGGTCCGACATTCGTCCGCACGACCGACGGGCTCGCCGGGGTGGACTTCAACTTCAACGGATGGGGCGGCAAGCAGGAGCACGACCGCGACGCGCAGGTCGCGCGCACGGTGTGCGAGCGCGCGGACGTGCCCCGCATCCGCACGGAGCTCGTGCTCGAAGGCGGTGCGCTCGAGGTCGACGGCGAGGGCACCGCGATCATCACCGAGAGCTGCGTGCTCAACGAGAACCGCAATCCCGGCTGGTCCAAACAAGAGGTCGAGGACGAGCTCGAGCGCCTTCTGGGCATCACCCATGTGATCTGGCTCCCGGGCATCGCCGGGAAGGACATCACGGACGGGCACACGGACTTCTACGCGCGCTTCGCCCGTCCGGGTGTCGTGGTCGCGGGCCGCGAGGACGATCCGGAGAGCTACGACTACGCCGTGACCCGACGCCATCTCGAGATCCTGGGGAGCGCGGTCGATGCGAAGGGCCGTCGGCTCGACGTGCACGTGCTGCCCGGCCCCTCCTCGGTGCGACCCGAGTACGCGAACGACGAGTTCGCGGCCGGGTACGTGAATTTCTACGTCTGCAACGGGGCGGTGATCGCGCCGCAGTTCGGGGACGCCGAGGCCGACGCGTTCGCGAAGGACACGCTGGCGGAGCTGTTCCCCGACCGCGAGATCGTGCAGCTGGACATCGATCCGATCGCGGCGGGCGGCGGCGGCATCCACTGCGCGACGCAGCAGGAGCCGGACGCGCGCTGACCCCCGACGAGTCGGTCCCGTCCCCTCGCCCTCCGTCGGCGGATCGGGTGAGGGCCGTGCCCGCGCGACGACTCCGCCCCCGGGCCGACGTGCGCCCGCGGACGGCCGCGCGGTGCCGCGACGTCACCCTGCGCCGGCGTCCCGGGCGAACGCGGGGTTGACACCGAAGGCTTTCGCTCGCACGATAGTTGGATAACATCCAATTCTTTGATCGAGGTCCTCATGCGACGACGCACGACCACCCTCTCCGCCCTGGTCTCCGGCCTTCTTCTGCTCGCGGCCCTGACCGGCTGCACGGCCGGGGATGCAGACGAGAGTCAGACCCTCCACGTGATCCGCGCCGAGTCGTTCGACGGGTGGGATCCGGACAAGGCGGCCGCCTACGCGACCTACCAGACACTCAGCAACGTGGAGGAGCCGCTGCTCACGTTCGGTTCGGACGGTCACTCCATCACGCCCGGCATCGCGACCGCCTGGAACTACGACGCCGAGGCCCGCACCTGGACCTTCACGCTGCGCGACGGTGTGGCCTTCAGCGACGGCAAGCCCCTGACGCCGCAGGACGTGATCTTCTCGGCGACCGTCTGGGCCAAGGGGAAGAACTACGGATCGCTCTACAAGAACATCGCCGCGGTGACCTCCGACGATCCGCACTCCGTGGTCTTCCACATGTCGACGCCCGATACGACGCTCCCCGTGCTGATGACCTGGAGCTCGTCCGCCATCTTCCCGAAGGACTTCGGGGGCGTGAACGAGTCGACCTTCTGGCAGAAGCCGGTCGGCGCCGGAGCGTTCGCGATCGAGTCGTGGAGCACGGGCGGACAGACCGTGCTCGTCGCCAACCCGCACTACTACGGCAAAGTCGGCGTCCGACGGGTGGTGATCACGACCGTGACGGACGCGAACCAGGGCGCCGCGCTGCTGGAGTCCGGTCAGGCCGACATCTCGGAGTACGTCACCCCGCAGGACGCCGCCGCCTACGGCTCCGCGATCAAGGCCCTGCCGTCGAGCCAGATCGAGCACCTCAGCTTCAACACCACGCGCGCGCCCCTCGACGACGTGCACCTGCGCCGCGCCATCGCCCACGCGATCGACACCCCCATGATCATCAAGGGTGCGTTCAAGGGATACGGCGAGGCCGCCGCGGGCATCATCCCCTCGGGGCTCGCCAACGGCGCCGCCCCCGACGTCCCGGAGCCGTCCTTCGACCTCGCCGCCGCCAAGGCCGAGCTCGCGCAGGCGGCCGCGACGCCCGCCGGCCTGGAGGTGGTCTACGACGCGTCCAACCAGACGGACAAGAACGTCGCGCAGATCCTGAAGCAGAACCTCGCCGCCCTGGGGATCGACCTCACCCTCGCGCCGCTCGAGACGGGGACCTTCCTCGACCGGGCGTACGGGCTGAAGTCCGATCTCGTGCTGTGGTCCTACGGGCCGGTCTCTCCGGACGTGAGCGATCCGCTCGCCTGGATCAGCGGGACCTCCTGGTTGTTCAGCGGCGCGGACACGGACAGGATCGTCGCTCAGTTCGGCGCGTACACGGCGGCGCAGGACCCCGCCGCGCGCCAGGACGTGGTCCGCCAGGTGCAGGACGACGCCGCCTCCCAGGTCCTCGCGGCCCCGATCGCGCAGTTCCAGGTGCTGGACGCCGTCGGCCCGCGCGTCCGAGGGTTCGCCCCCGCGCCGTGGGGCATGTACGCCTGGTCCGCGATCACGCTGGGCAAGGGCTGACCGATGGGAGGACGCTACACCTTCGTCCTGCGGCGGTTCGCCTTCGCGATCCCGCTGATCGTGATCGTCGTCCTGCTGGTCTTCCTCATCCTGAAGATCACGCCGGGGGATCCCGCCCGCCTCGTGGTCGGCCTCCGCGCCTCGACCGCGGAGCTCGACGCGGCCCGCGCGCAGCTCGGCCTCGACCAGCCCGCCGTCGTGCAGTTCCTGCACTACCTGGGCAACGTCGTCCGCGGGGACTTCGGATTCTCGTTCAAGTCACAGCAGCCGGTGGCGGACATCATCGCCCAGCGCCTCCCCGTCACGCTGTGGCTGCTGGGCTTCGGGGCCCTGTTCTCGGTGATGATCTCGGTGACCGTCGCGACCCTCGCCGCGCGCACACCCGACGGCGTGTTCGACCACCTCGCCCGCGGCGCGGGGCTGGTGCTGTTCGCGATGCCCTCGTTCTGGACCGGGATCATCCTCATCCTGCTCGTCGCTCTGCCCACCGGTTGGTTCCCCGTCGGCGGATTCGGCTACACGCCGATCGAGCACCTGCGCTCCATCGTCCTGCCGGCGATCACGCTCGCGGTGTCGATGGCGCCCCTGCAGGTGCGCAGCTTCCGCGCCAGCCTGCTGGAGGTGCGCTCCTCGGAGTACATCACCGCGGCCCGCACCCTCGGCGTCCGTCCGCTGCGGGTCATGACCCGCTTCGTGCTGCGCAACGCGGCGCCCCCCACCGTCGCGGTCCTCGCCCTGAACATCGGCTACATGCTGTTCGGCGCCGTGGTGATCGAGACGACCTTCGCGCTGCCGGGCATCGGCGAGGGCATCGTGCTCGCCTCCCAGCAGCGCGACATCCCCCTCATCCAGGGGTACACGATCCTCTTCGCGGTCGCCGTGATGCTCGTGTACCTGATCGCCGACGTCGCGGAAGCGATCCTCGATCCGAGAGTGAAGGTCGACTCATGACCGCCCATGCCACGGCCACCGTGCCGCTCGCCATCGCCCGGGTGCGGAAGGAGCGGGGGCGCCGGCTCCCCCGGATGGTCTGGGTCGGCACCGGGATCGTCGCGCTGTTCGTCGTGTGCGCGGTGTTCGCCCCTCTCGTCGCGCCCGCCGATCCGCTCGCCCAGGACGTGCTGGCGTCCCTGCAGCCGCCGTCCTGGGCGCATCCTCTCGGCACCGACTCCCTCGGCCGCGATGTGCTCTCCCGATTGATCTGGGCCTCCCGGATCGATCTGACGATCGGATTCCTCGGAGCCGTGCTGCCCGCCATCGTCGGCACGATCCTCGGCGCGCTCGCCGGGTACTACGGCGGCTGGCTGGACGCCGTCGTCATGCGGTTCTCGGACCTCGTGCAGGCCTTCCCGAGCTATATCCTGGTGATCGCCCTCGTCTTCGTCCTCGGCGCGGGGCCGGTCTCCATCCTCGTGTCGATGACCGTGGTGTCCTGGGTCGCCTACGCGCGGCTCATGCGCACGGAGATGCTGCGCGTGCGGGAGCAGGACTACATCGCCGCCGCGCGTGTGTCCGGCTTCTCCTCCGCCCGCGTGCTGTGGCGGCACGCGCTGCCGAACTCGATCAGTCAGAGCCTGGTCTACCTTCCCTCCGACGTCGTGGCGGCGACCCTCGGGCTGGCCGCGCTGTCGTTCCTCGGCCTCGGCATCCAGCCCCCGGCGCCGGAATGGGGCGCGATGATCGCGGACGGGCAGACGTACATCCGGGCGCAGTGGTGGCTGTCGACGGTGCCCGGCCTCGCGATCGTGCTCTTCGGGCTCGGTCTGAACCTGATCGGAGAGGGGCTCGAGTCGTGGGTGCGCAAGTGACGGGGACGAGCGCCGTGCTCGACGTAAAGGACCTCGCGATCGATCTGCGGATCGACGGCCGCCGGCTGACGCCGGTCGACGGGGTCTCGTTCGCGGTCGGGCGAGGGGAGACCCTCGGCATCGTCGGCGAGTCCGGATCGGGCAAGAGCCTCACCCTCCGCGGAGTGCTGGGGATCCTGCCCGAAGGCGCGGCGCGTCGCGGAGAGGTCCGACTCGGCGGGGAGAGCGGTGATCCGTCTCCGCGCGTGGCGCTCGTCTTCCAGGAGCCCATGCTCGCGCTCAACCCGACGATGCGGGTCGGCGAGCTGATCGCCGAGGGCATCCGCGCGCACGGCGGGACCCCGCGCTCCGGGATCCGGGCCAAGGTCCTGCAGCTCATGGCCGATGTCGGCATCCCCGAACCGGCGCGTCGTGCGCGGATGTGGCCGCACGAGCTCTCGGGCGGACTCCGGCAGCGGATCATGATCGCGGCGGCGCTCGGCACGGAGCCCGACGTGCTCCTCTGCGACGAGCCGACCACCGCGCTCGACGTCACGATCCAGGCGCAGATCCTCGCGCTGCTGAAGCGGCTCGGCCAGGAGCGCGGCATGGGGTTGGTCTTCGTGTCGCACGATCTCGCGGTGGTCGGGACGATCAGCGACCGCATCGCAGTCATGTACGCGGGGCGCCTCGTCGAGGAGGGGACAGCGGAGCAGGTGCTCCGTCGCCCGCAGCACCCGTACACGGCCGCGCTGCTGGGGTGCACCCCCTCCACGGTGCGCGGCGATGCCGACCTCGAGACGATCCCCGGCACGCCGCCCGACCCGGGACGGTTCCCCGAGGGATGCCGCTTCGCCCCCCGCTGCCCGTTCGAGATCGACGCCTGCCACGGCGCCGACTACCGGCTCGCCGCGGGACGCGAGGGGCGGACGGCCTGCATCCGCACCGACCTGACTCTGGAGACCCGCCGATGACCCCGATCCTGGAGGCCTCCTCCCTGACCGTGCACTACGGCCGAGCCCGGCGCGGGGCCCGTCCCGCCCTGGACGCGGTCGATCTCGCCGTGGCCGCCGGTGAGTCGGTCGGCATCGTCGGCGAGTCCGGATCGGGCAAGTCGACGCTCGCGAAGGCGCTCATCGGCCTGGTTCCCGTCTCCTCCGGCGAGATCCTCCTGGACGGCACGCCGGTCGCGCGGCGGCGGACCAGGCAGCAGGTCCGCGGGCTGCAGATGGTGTTCCAGGATCCGAGCGCATCGCTCAACCCGCGTCTGGCGGTCGGTCCGATGCTCGAGGAGCTGATCCGCTTCCACCGTCTCGCCGCCGGTGCCGGGGTGAAGGCACGGGCACGACAGCTCCTCGACAGGGTGGGGCTTCCCGCCTCGGCGTACCACGCCCTGCCCCGCCGGCTCTCGGGCGGTCAGCGTCAGCGGGTCGGGATCGCCCGGGCGCTCGCGGTGGATCCGGCGATCCTCATCGCCGACGAGTCGACCGCCGCCCTCGACGTCTCGGTGCAGGCGGCGATCCTCAATCTGCTGATGGAGCTGAAGCGCGACCTGGGGCTCACCCTGCTGTTCATCTCGCACGACCTGGCCGTGGTGCGGCACATCAGCGAGCGCGTCGTGGTGATGAAGAATGGCGTCCTCATCGAGGACAGGCCGGCGGAGGAGCTCTTCGCCGCGCCGGAGCAGGAGTACACCCGTCAGCTCCTCGCCGCCGTGCCGCGACTATAGACTCGCTGCCGTGGACCGCCCGGCGCGCGCCGCGATGGGCCGCGTGCCTGCCGGGAGGTACGAGAGGCCGCGGGCGGCCGGGAAGAAGGGTGGGCCGATGTCGCGTCATGCGAAGGGCCGGGAGCGCGAGGAGATCGTCCTGAAAGCGGCGGCCGAGGCGATCGCCGAGCTCGGCTACGCCAACGTCCGCGTCTCCGACATCGCCGAGCGCGCGCAGATGACCACGGGGCACGTCACCTACTACTTCCCCTCGAAGAACGACCTCCTCCTCCTCGCGATCCAGCGCAGCGAAGAGGAGCTGGTGCAGCAGTCGCGCGAGGAGCTCGCCGGCATCGAGGATCCGATGGAGCGCCTGCGCCACCTCATCGGCCTGGCCGCCGCGAGCGGATTCCAGGACGACGGCTGGCTGCTCTGGCTGCAGGCGTGGGCGAACGGGCTCTCCGATCCCACCGTGTCGCAGAAGCACCGTCAACTCGATCAGCGCTGGTTCGAGATGCTGACCGAGGTGGTCGCGTACGGGAGAGATCTCGGCGTCTTCCACGTCGCCCGCGTCGAGGACGTGTGCGAGACGATCGCGGCCATGATCGACGGCCTCTCGATTCAGGTCGCCGTCGGCGCCGGCCGGGTGGATCGTCCCCGGATGCTGCAGCTGCTGGAGACCGGCGCTGCGGCATTGCTCGGCGTGGGAACGCGGGTCGCGGATCCGGCGGGTTGATGTCTTGACCTGAAATTGGATGTCATCCAAAATAGTGGGAAACCACTCTTTGGAGGACTTCTCATGGCATCGTTGCCGCTCACTCCCCGCGCCGCCGGATTCCGCATGCCGCCCGAATGGGCGCCGCACTCCGCGACGATCATGCTGTGGCCCTCGCGCCGGTCGCTGTGGGAGGACCGCTACGACACGGCCCGCGACGAGTATGCGAAGGTCGCCGCCGCGATCGCCGCGTTCGAACCCGTCTTCATGGTGTGCGAGCCCGACGCCGTCGCCGACGTGCGCCGGCGCTGCCCGTCCACGGTGACGCCGCTGCCGTTCGGAGCGGACGACTCCTGGGCGCGCGACTGCGGGCCGACCTTCGTCACCGATGACGCGGGGGAGCTGGCCGTCGTGAAATTCGGTTTCAACGCCTGGGGCAACCGCTTCCACCCCTACGACCAGGACGCGCTCGTCCCCGAGCGGATCGCCGCCCACTTCGGCGTGCCGCTGTTCTCCGCGCCGATGGTGCTGGAGGGCGGATCCTTCTTCGTCGACGGCGAGGGGACGATGATCACGACCGAGCAGTGCCTGCGCAACCCCAACCGCAACCGGCATCTGGGCACGGAGGACATCGAGCGGATGGTCGGCGACTACCTCGGCATCGATCGCGTGATCTGGCTGCCCTACGGTCACAGCCTGGATACCGGCCCGACCGGCACCGACGGCCACATCGACGGCGTCGCCCAGTACGTCGCTCCGGGCAGGGTGTTGCTCGAAGTGCCCGAGTCCGAGGACTCGACCGAGTTCGCCCGCGCGCGGGCCAATCTCGCCGCGCTCCGCGGCGCCCTCGACGCCCGGGGGCGTTCGATCGAGGTGGAGAGGTTCGATCCGCCGCTCGACGCCGAGGTGTCCTATGCCAACCACTATCTCGTCAACGGCGCCGTGATCGTGCCCGTCGACGGCGGCGACGGCGTGGAGAGGTCCCTCGGCCGCCTGCGGGAGATCTACCCCGGACGCGAGGTCGTCGGAGTGCGCGCCGACACCATCGCGACCGGCGGTGGGGGCCCGCACTGCATCACCCAGCAGATCCCCGCGGGGCTCGCGCTCTGAGCGGCACGGCGGGCCGCGCTCTCATCACGAGCGGGGTGCGGCCGGCCCGTGCGGCGGCTTCTCGTCGACGACGCCCGAACGCGGTGCGCCGTGCCGTCGGCTCAGCGCGTGTCGTCCCCGTCCGCGTCCTCGCTGAGCAGGCTGCGCAGCGCGGCTCCGGGATCGTCGGAGAGCCCGAGGGCGGCGTACGCGGCCAGGCCGTCGGCGGCGGCCGCGGCGGCCCATCCGCGCGCCTCGGCGTCGATCCGCCGATCCGGTCGCTCCTGCCGGAGCACCAGGAAGAGATCGACGAACGCCGCCGTCCACTCGCGGTATTCGGCCGCGAGCCCCTCGCGCACCCGATCGTCGCTCAGCGCGAGGCCGTGCAGGGCCGAGAACAGCCGCGCAGAAGACGCGCTCTCGGGCTCGGTCAGCAGCTCCAGCACGAGGTCGGCGCGCTCTCGGAAGGAGCCGGGGTGGTCGACCGCCTCGCGCAGCGGCGTGATCCACTCGGGATGCACGTCCTCGATGATCGCGAGGACGAGCTCCGTGCGATCGCGGAAATGGTAGTGGCACATGCCGTGCGTGACGCCCGCGAGCGCGGCCACGTTCCGCGTGGTGAACGTGCCCTGCTCGTCCCCCGCGAGCAGCGCGCGCGCCGAGGCGATCAGCCGTGCCCTGGTCGCCTCGCCCCGGGCGCGGCGACCCGTCGCGGGCGCCGTGGAGGGTGTGCGTTCGGGGGTCGCGGCCATTCTCACATCGTATTCCGAGTATTGCTAACCAAGCGCTTGGTAAATTAGGCTCGCCACGCCACGTTTCCGACGAACGGAGTTCGACATGACCAAGACCGATCCCACCCGGGACGCCCGCTGGACGATGGGGCGCCGCGGCTTCCTCGCCGCCGTCGGCATCGGCGCCGCGAGCGCGGCCGCCGCCCCGCTGCTCGGCGGATCCCCGGCCTCCGCGGCGACGGCGTCGTCGACCGCGGGATTCGCCGTGCCCGCCGAGGACGTGCCGCACGTGCGGACCTGGATGGCGTTCCCTGATCGCACCAACATCTGGGGAGGCAGCCTCTCCGGCGTGCAGGAGGACATCGCCCGCATCGCCAGCACCATCGCGAAGTACGAGCCCGTGTACCTCTGCACGAACGCCAAGAGCGCCGCCCGCGCCCGTTCCCTGTGCTCCTCGAAGGTGACGGTGCTCACCGACATCCCGGTGGACGACTGCTGGATGCGGGACACCGGGCCGATCTTCCGCCAGGACACCGCGGGCGGGCTGGACGCGATCGGGCTCAACTTCAACGGCTGGGGCAACAAGCAGTCCCACGCGAACGACGGCAGGGTCGCCGAGCGGATCGCCGACTACCTGGGGATCCCCTTCACCGCGGCCGACGTGGTCGGCGAGGGCGGCGCGGTCGAACAGGACGGCGCCGGCACGCTCATGGCCACCCGCAGCAGCCTGGTCAATGCCAACCGCAACCCGGGGATGTCCCAGAAGGACGTCGAGAACGCGCTGCTGGACGCCTACGGCGCAGACAAGCTGATCTGGTTCGACGGCGTGAGGGGGCAGGACATCACGGACGACCACGTCGACGCGACCTCGCGCTTCCTCGCCGACGGCCGCGCCCTCGTCCAGGTGCCGCTGCCCTCTGACAACGACGCGTTCTCCAAGGACGCCCGCCAGCAGCAGGCCGTCCTGGCCTCCTCCACCTCCGCCTCGGGCACCCGGATCTCCGTCACCCCCCTGCAGGGGCCCGACTACGGCAAGATCCGTTCGACGAACAGCAGCTTTCTCGCGTCCTACGCCAATTACTACGTCTGCAACGGCGCCGTGATCATGGGCCAGTTCGGCGATGCCAAGGCCGACGCCGCGGCGAAGGCGACGATGGCGAAGCTCTTCCCCGGCCGGGTGATCGAGCAGCTCAACATCGACCGCCTCGGCACGGGTGGCGGCGGGATCCACTGCGTTACGCAGCAGCAGCCCGCGGCCTGATCCCGGCCGATCCGGATACCCTCCGTGCGGCGGCGAGCCCGTCCCGCCGCCGCACGGACAGTGTCGCAGGCGGTCTCGCAGATGGCCTCACGGACGGTCGCACCGGGGCTCGCGCGGAACGGCGGGACCGCGAGTTCGGGGCGGAGAGCAGGCGGCGTAGAATCGAAGCATGACCGACGAGGATCCGGCCTCGTCCAGGCCGGCGACCGCACTCACGCGTGTCGTCGTGCGCGGCCTCATCGCCTTCCAGCCCGCGCACGCCCCGCGCTGGCCCGTCGCGCTCCAGGCGGCCCTGTCGATGTTCCTCCCGGTGATGTTCTTCACCCTGATCGGGCAGCCGGGCGTCGGCATGATGGCGGCTGGCGGGGCGTTCACCGCGATCTACCTCGTCGGTGCGGCGCCCTCGGTGCGGATCCGTCTGCTCCCGGTGGTCGGGATGACACTGATCGCGTGCGCCGCGCTCGGAACGGTGCTCGCGCCGTTCCCGCTGCTCGCCGCGGTGGGCCTCGTCCTCGTCACGGTCGGCGTCTCCGCGCTGTACTACGCCGTTCGCGTCGGCCCGCCGGGCCCGGTGTTCTTCGTGCTGGTGTACGGCCTCGCGACGCGCGTCACCGGTGAGGTCGACGGGCATCGCCTGGTGCATCCTCTCGTCTTCCTCGGTGCCCTCGCGCTCGGCGTCGTCGTCTCGTACGCGGTCGCCGCGATCGCGATGCTGATCGGCCGGATCCGCCACGGCGCGCACCCGGGAGGGGGTCTGCGCCTGGAGCGCCGGCCCCGACTCGATGCCGAGCAGGGTGCGCTCGTGATCCGGATCGCCCTCGTCGCGGTGATCGGCACGGTGCTGAGCGTGCTCGTCGTCGACCCGGCGCGGGGCTACTGGGTCGTCTGCGCCGGTGTCGCGGTGGTCGGCGTCAACGCGGGGCGGCGGGTCGCCCTCGTGCGGGGCAGCCAGCGCTTCGTGGGCACGGTAGTCGGCGCCGCCCTGTTCACCGTGCTCGCCCTGCTCCCGATCCCGTCACTGCTGCTGCCCGCGCTGCTGGGCGTGCTGCAGTTCTCCGTGGAGATTTTCGTCGTGCGCAATTACGCGCTCGCGCTCGTCTTCATCACCCCGCTCGTGCTGTTCATCATCACCGCCGTCGCCGGTCTGCACGGCACGCTGACGATCGCGCTCGTGGGCGAACGCGTCGTCGACACGCTCGTCGGCGCCGTGCTGGGCGCGGTCACGGGTGTCGTGCATCCGCGCGATCGCCGCACCGCGCTCGCCTGAGGCGTCGTCCCCGCGAGGGAGCGCGTCCGTCGTGCGGAGGTCTCGTGGCGGCGGGCGGTCGCGCGTAGCATGCAGACAGGGAGGAACCATGACGTCCACCGGCACCGTGATCCGCTGCGCAGCCTGCCAGACCCCCAACCGGGTCGGCGCCATCTCGCGCGGAACGCCGCAGTGCGCGAAATGCCACGCGAAGCTGCCGTGGGTCGTCACCGCCGACGAGAGCTCCTTCACCGCCGAGACCACGAGCTCGGTCCCGGTCCTCGTGGACTTCTGGGCCCCCTGGTGCGGCCCATGCCGGATGATCTCGCCCGTCGTCGAGCGCCTCGCCGCGCGCTACGCCGGAAAGCTCAAGCTCGTGAAGGTGAACGTCGACGAGAATCCCGGGCTGGCGGCGAGGTTCCGGGCGCAGAGCATCCCGCTGCTCGTGCTGATCGAGGGCGGCAAGGAGGTCGATCGTCAGATCGGCGCCGTCCCGGAGGCGCAACTGCAGGCGTGGATCCTTCCACGCATCGGGGCGTCGGGGTCCTGAAGTCGGTGTCCTGAAGGATCCCTCGATCCGCGGCGCGGCCCGATCCTGCCCTCAGCGGTCGGCGAGGACGGCGAGCACGTTGCCCGCAGGATCGCGGAACCAGGCGATGTCGGGCCCGCGACCGGGAGCGCCATGCGCGATGCCCTTCGCGTCGGTGCCGAAGTCGGGATCGACGTAGATCTTCGTCACGACGCCGCGGGCGTTGAGGTCGTCGACGGCCGCCTCGACGTCCTCCACGGGGAAGTTGAGGATCGTGAAGCCGGCGGGCTCGTGGTTCGGTTTCGAGTACACGAGGATCGATCCGCCCTGCGGCAGATGGACGGCGAGGAAGCCCATCTCGTTCGTCGAGACCTCCAGGCCCAGGGTCTCGGCATAGAAGGTGCGCGCGGCGTCGATGTCGTCGACGCTGAAGCCGCTGAACGGCCGGGTCGCGGTGAAAGCGCTCATGCGTCCAGCATGCGCCGCGCGCGAGGCGGAGTCCAGACCGCGGAGGGGCGAAACCTGCCCCCGCGACTCATGCCTGCGTGCGCAGGTCGTCCCGCGTCACCTCGTGCTGCAGCGGGAGCCCGCCGGCGAGGCGCTCGAGCTCGTCGAGCGCGGCATCGGTCATCCGGGTGAGCTCCGAGCCCAGCGAACCCGCGACGTGCGGCGTGATCATGACGTTCGGGAGCGCGTACAGCGGCGAATCCGCAGGCAGAGGCTCGGGATCGGTGACGTCGAGGATCGCGTTGAGACGTCCGGCGACGCACTCCGCGGTGAGGGCGTCGTGGTCGATGAGGCTGCCCCGGGCGGTGTTGATCACGGTCACGTGGTCCTCGAGCGCGGCGAGACGGGGGCGGTCGATCATGTGCCGGGTCGAGGGCAGCGCCGGGGCGTGCAACGAGAGCACGTCCACAGCGGGGATGAGGGTGTCGAGGGCCACGAGCTCTCCACCGGCCGCCGCGACCTCCTCCGCGGCGGCGAGGGGATCGGCGACGAGCACCCGGATGCCCTCGAGCTGTTGCAGCATCTCGACCACGCGCCGTCCGATCCGGCTGAAGCCGACGACGCCCACGGTCCGATCGCGGTTTCCCAGAGGTCCGTAGCGGTCCGCTCCGCCCTCGAACCGGCGGCTCATCGGATCCGCGGCGAGGAACGGGGCCTTCTTGCCCGCGAGCACGATCGCGGCGAAGGCGAACTCGGCGACGGGGATCGCGTTGACCTCGGCGACCGAGGACGCGCGGATGCCGCGATCCCAGAAGGACTCGGTCACCTGGGGGCGTATCGAGCCTGCGCAGTGCAGCATCGCGCCGAGCCGCGGCATCCGGGCCAGCCGGGCGGCGTCGAGCGCGGGGGCGCCCCAGCCCGTGAGCAGCACCTCGACGTCGGCGAGCCGGGCGTCCAGGGCGGGGTCGTCGAGGTCGTCGACGGCTAGCGGATCGGGCACGTCGGCGATGCGGCGGAGGCGGGCGAGCTGGGCGGCGCCGAACTGATTCCGGAACACGTCGGCGGCCATCACGACGAGCGCGGTGGGCGCGCGACCGGCCTCCGCGTCGGGGTCGTGCTCACGTATGCTCATAGCGGGAAAGCGTATACCCATGACCGCGCGGCGCGATTTCCCCGATGCCCCCGAGGAGGGTGACCGTGACCGAGCTCGATCCCGACCGCCTGATCCTGCCTGCCGAGGATCGCATCCTGTCGCCGCACACGGGGTGGACGAGGGAGCACTGGGCGGCCGTCGCCGATCATCTGCTGCTGTCCCTGCGCCCCTACGTCGGCCGGAGTCGCGCACAGGTGCGCCTGCCCGGCCTCGTGAGCGGCAGCGGCGCGGCGAGCGACGGTCTCGAAGGCTTCGCGCGATCCTTCCTGCTGTGCGCGTTCCGGGTGGCCGGCGAGCACGGCGCGGATCCGCACGGCTTCCTGGACGGGTACCGCGACGGGATCGTCGCGGGGACGGATCCCGCCGACCCGGAGCGCTGGATCCGCCCGCAGGAGCGGCCGCAGGCGCAGGTCGAGGCGGCGTCGATCGCACTCGGACTGCAGCTGACGCGCCCGTGGCTGTGGGACACGCTCGACGCCGACGCGCAACGCCGGGTCGTCGACTGGCTCGCGCTGAGCCCGGTGGCCGGCTACCCGGACAACAACTGGCGATGGTTCCGGATCACGGTGGAGACCTTCCTCGCGTCGGTGGGAGGGCCGTACGACGCCGACCGGATCGCCGCCGATCTGGCCCGCATCGAGGACTACTACCGGGGCGACGGATGGTGGTCGGACGGGATCCGGAGGGCGTACGACCACTACTGCGGCTGGGCGATGCACCTGTACCCGCTGCTCTGGGCGGGATCCGCGGAGGCCGAGGGCTTCGGCGCTCAGGCCCTGGCGCCGGTGTTCCGAGCGCGCCTCGCCGACTTCCTCGACGACCATCTCGCTCTCCTCGGAGCCGAGGGCGTGCCCGTGCTGCAGGGGCGCAGCCTCATCTACCGGTTCGCGACGGCCGCGCCGTTGTGGATGGGGGCGTCCTCCGGTACCCGGCAGCCGCTCGGGCAGCTGCGCCGCGCCGCCTCCGGCACGCTGAAGGCGTTCGTCGAGCGGGGCGCGATCGACGAACGCGGCCTGCTCTCGGTCGGGCTGTTCGGCGCCTGGCCTGCGATGGCGCAGAGCTATTCCGGAGCGGGTTCGCCGTACTGGGCGGCGAAGGGCTTCTTCGGCCTCGCGCTGCCCGCCGAGCACCCCGTCTGGAGCGCCGTCGAGGAACCGCTCCCGGTGGAGCGGGGCGACGTGCGACGCGTGCTGCGGGCGCCGGGTTGGATCGTCAGCGGCACCGCGGTGGACGGCATCGTCCGGGCGATCAACCACGGCACCGACCACGGCGACGTCGGGGACCGGACGGGGGACTCCGCGCTGTACGCACGCTTCGGCTACTCCTCCGCGACGCTGCCGCCGCTCACCGGTGCGACGGTCGACGACCCGGCCGACAACATGGTCGGCGCGGTGGACGGAGCAGGTCGCTCCACGCACCGCACCGGCTTCGTCCGCGGCCCGATGGGGGACGACGGCACCGCGGCCTTCGCGGTCTCGATCGCCGACGCGCACTGGGTCGATTCGAGCATCGGCGGCCCGACGTACGACCACGGATCGGCGCGGATCGGCGCGGTCGTGGACGGCCCGCGCCTCGCGACGGCGTCGATCGTGCGCGGCGCGTGGGAGGTGCGCGTGACGCGCCGCCTCGCGAGCGGTCGTCCGGAGGCGGATGCGGATCCGATCCTGCTGCGGCTGAGCGGCTGGCCGTTGTCGGGCGCCGCACCCGCCCGCGCCGTGACCACGGCCGCGTCCGTCGCGCTCGAGCTCGCCGGCCTCCGCTCGGAGCTGCGGATGCTCGGCGCGTCGGGCACGGGCGCGTCGGGATCGGGCGCGTCGGGCACGGGCGGGTCGGTGACCGGATCCGTGCACGTCGAGGAGGGGACGTCGCCGATCGGGGCCGTGACGAGCCTGCCCCGGTTCGAGGTCGGCGGGATCGAGGTGGGCGACGTCGTGAGCACGGCCGTGCGGCTCGGGCGCGGATCCGAGCCGGCGCCGCAGACGGCCGTCGTCCCGGCCGAGGACGGAGCGGTCTCCGTGGTCGTGACGTGGCCCGGTGGCGCGGTCTCTGCCGTGCGCGTTCCGAGCTGAGACCCCGCCCTTGCACGACCGCCGAGGCGTTCGCGTCGCCGTCCGGGTCAGGGGGCGGGTGCGGCCGGCAGTACACGGCCGGAGCGCAGCACCGCCTCCCAGCGCGCGCCGGTCGCGAGCAGCCTCGGCAGCCCCGCGACGAGACCGCGCCGAGGCAGACGGTCCATGAGGTCGACCTCTGCGGGCAGTCGCCGGTGCTCGCCCCTGCTCAGACGCTCGAGCGCGTGCAGCAGCGCGAGCGGATGGGACTCCAGGGCGCTGTGCCCGTTCTCGATCTCGACGAGGACCGCGTCCGGCGCGGTTGCGGCGACGCGCTCCGCGACGGCCGCCGGCGTGCGCAGATCCCGCGTTCCCGCGAGCAGGACCGTCGGCCAGGCGAAGCCGCTTGCCGCGGCGGGCAGGTCGAACGGCTCCCCGGTGAAACGCGGGAAGCGGTCCGCCACGGGGGCGTACGCGAGCGAGGGATCCAGCGCCGAGCCGTCGGGATCCGGGCCGAACCCGAGCTCGCGGAAGGCGATCGCGCCGACGAGGTCGAACTCGTAGAACCCGGGAACGTGCGTCTCCGACTCTCCGCGGTCCGCGTACGCCTCCAGCGCGGCCCAGACCGAGGCGTGCGGGCCCCGCAACCGCTGGCGCAGCAGCGGCGTGAGCAGCTCGGCGCCGCCCAGTTCATAGGCGGCCCGGAGCACGCCGAGCAGGATCCGCGGATCCGATCCCTCGGTCAGCAGCTCCTGCACGGCGCCCGCGATCCGCGCATCGCCCTCGACGAACAGCTCGCGGATCAGCGCCCGCTCGACGTCCCGGTCGGCCGTGGACTGCAGCGTGGAGTCGAGCAGCATCCCGGCCACGCGGCCGGGGTGGCGGGCGCCGAAGGCGGCGGCGATGTAGCTGCCGTAGGAGGATCCGGCGACGTACGCGCGGGAGACGCGCTCCGCGTCGAGCACGGCGGCCAGATCGTCGACCACGTCGACGATCCGCATGGCCGAGATCGGCAGACTGCGACCGGACGGATCGACGCGGGAGAGCCCCACGCCCCGGTGCTCCATCATGATCACGTCGAGTCCGCGCGCCGCCGCCACGCGCCGGAAGCGTCGGTAGGGGAGCACGGATCCCAGGCCGGGCCCGCCCGGGATGACCACGACGGGGATCCGTGCTCTCCGCCCGCTGCGCACGTAGGCGAGGTCGAAGGCGGGCGCGGTGTCGGTCGCCGCGCGACGCACGCGCCGGACGCCCTTGACGGGAGCGGCCAGCAGCCGGGGCAGCGCGCTCGGCGCATGCGTCCCCTTCGCCCTGTCGGTGCCGGCGGCTCTCGTCATGGCTCGATTATGCGCGCACCGGTGTAGGGCGCGCCTTGCGGTCGGCTATCAACGGGCTAAGAACGACCGGGATCCGCCATCGCCTCGACCGCCTGGTCGGCCTCCGCGACGATCGCGGCCATCGCCGCCGCCGCGGCGTCCGGGTCGCGGGCGGTGACGGCTGCCGCGACCTCCTGGTGCAGCCGCAGGGCGGTCTCGTCTGCCTCGTGCGGCATGAGGGCGTGGGCGGTCCGCCCGTGCAGAAGCGCGCCGACGACGTCGGCGAGTCCCGCGAGATAGGCGTTCCCCGATCCGCGGAGGATCGCCGTGTGGAAGGCGACGTCGTGACCGAGGTAGACGGGCTCGTCGGCGCGCGCGCTGTGCTCGACCATCCCCAGGACGGCGCCCACGAGCGCGGCGCGGTCCTCCGGAGTCGCCTGCTCGGCGGCGAGCCGGGCCGCGAGCGGCTCGATCGCGGAGCGCAGCTGTGACAGCTCGTGCAGGGCGCGCAGGCGGTCGGCCCCGTCGAGGCGCCAGCGGATCAGCTCCGGTGCGTACGCGTTCCAGCGCGTCGCCGGGAGGACCTCGATGCCGGCACGACGGCGCACGTCGACCATGCCCGTGGTCTCGAGCACGCGGACGACCTCGCGCGTCGCGGAGCGGGACGCGCCGTACTCCTCGGCGAGGTCCGCGGTCAGCAGGCGCGCGCCCGCCGGGATCGTGCCCTCGACGATGCTCGTGCCGATCGTGTCGAGCAGCCGCCGGTGTTGCGCGATCCCCGTCTCACGCGTCCCTGCCACCATCGCTCCATTATCGCGATCATCCGACGAGACGACGCATGATTCGATAAATGCCCGACATAACTCGTGTTAAATCTTGATTAAGTCCGACTTATCTCCTAGCCTGATGGGAAATCCTCCGCCAGACCAAGGAAGCTCATGGCCATGTTCACGCCCCTGCTCGCCCCTGCCGCCGGTGTGTCCGCGACGATCCTCGGGACCGCCGACACGCCGCCGCCCACGACCACGGCCCCCGAGGGCGTGCTGATCCTCGCCGCCCTGCTGGGCATCGCGACGATCGTCGTGCTCATCACCTGGGTCAAGCTGCACCCGTTCCTCTCGCTCGTGATCGGATCCCTCGTCACGGGTCTCGTCGCCGGTATGTCGGCCACGCAGACGGTCACGAGCTTCACGAACGGATTCGGCGCCACGGCGGGCGGGGTCGGGGTCCTCATCGCCCTCGGCGCGATCTACGGCAAGCTGCTCGCCGACTCCGGCGGCGCCGACCGCATCGTCGACACCCTCATCTCCAAGGCCTCGGTCGCCGCACTGCCGTGGATCATGGGTCTCGTCGGCGCGCTCATCGGTCTCCCGATGTTCTTCGAGGTCGGGCTCGTGCTGCTCGTGCCGGTCATCATCCTCGTGGCACGGCGATCGGGTCAGCCGCTCATGAAGATCGCGATCCCGACGCTCGCGGGCCTCTCGGCCATGCACGGGCTCGTGCCGCCGCACCCGGGGCCGCTCGCCGCGATCAGCCTCATCGGCGCGAACCTCGGCGTCACGCTCGCGTTCGGCGTGCTCGTCGCGATCCCGACCGTCGTCATCGCCGGCCCGCTGTTCGGCAAGGTCGTCGCCCGCTGGGTGAACGTGCCGGTGCCGGACCTGTTCCGCACCGCCGAGGACGAGGCACAGCCCGGCGAGACCGCGGCCGTCAAGGCGCGCCGTCGTCCGAGCTTCGGCGCGACGCTGTTCAGCATCCTGCTCCCTGTCGTGCTGATGCTGCTCTCCGCGGTCTACGACATCGTCGCTCCGGCCGACACCTCCGCGGTCAAGGGCATCGTCGACTTCCTCGGCAAGCCCGTGATCGCCCTGCTCATCGCGGTGCTCGTCGGCATGGTCGTGCTCGGCCGCGGCGGGGCGATGAGCGCCAAGGAGGTCGGCGCTTCCGTCTCCTCCGCGCTCCCCGGCATCGCGGCGATCCTGCTGATCGTCGGCGCGGGCGGCGGGTTCAAGCAGGTCCTCGTCGACTCGACGATCGGCACCGTCATCGCGCACGCCATCTCCGGCATCGGCGGGGCGCTTCCCGTCGTGCTGTTCTTCGCCTGGCTGGTGGCCGTGCTCATCCGGGTCGCGACCGGATCCGCCACGGTCGCGACGATCACCGCCGCCGGCATCATGCAGCCTCTCGTGCAGGATCTGCACATGACGAGCGGCGGGGCCGCGCTGCTCGTGCTCGCGATCGGCGCCGGATCCCTGTTCCTGTCGCATGTCAACGACGCAGGATTCTGGCTGATCAAGGAGTACTTCGGCCTGAGCATCCCGCAGACGCTCAAGTCCTGGACCGTGATGGAGTGCCTCATCTCGGTGGTGGGCCTGATCGGTGTGATGGTGATCGGCCTGTTCGTCGGCTGATCCGGAAGCAGAGGAGCAGATCATGTCGCAGCACACGCCGCCGACGATCCTGGTGATCATGGGGGTCTCCGGATCCGGCAAGAGCACGCTGGCCGGCGTCCTCGCCGGCCGACTCGGGTGGGCTCTCCAGGAGGGCGACGACCTGCATCCCGCGGCCAACGTCGCCAAGATGGAGGCGGGGATCCCGCTCACCGACGACGATCGCCTGCCCTGGCTCGCGCTGATCCGGGAATGGATCGTCGCGCGCCAGGATCGGGGCGAGTCGGGAATCGTGACGTGCTCCGCACTGCGGCGCAGCTATCGCGACATCCTCGTCCGACCCGGCGTCGAGTTCGTGCATCTCGCCGGCACGCGGCACGACCTCGCGGAGCGTCTCGGACGGCGCCTGGGCCACTTCATGCCGGCCTCCCTGCTGGACTCCCAGTTGGAGACCCTCGAACCGCTCGGCGCGGACGAGTCCGGATTCGTCGTCGACGCGGCCCTGCCCGTGCAGGAGGCCGCCGCTCAGGTGCTCGGCTGGCTCGACGCCCACGGCGTTCCGACGCACGCCTGAGCGCCGCCGGATCCCGGTCGCCGCAGGCCCCGGGAGGTCCGTCCGCCCTGCGCGTCGGGCCCCTCGGAGCGACGATCGGGCGCCGGCCTGCGTGGCAGGGGGAATGACCGGATTGCCGCTGCCGCGGGCGGACGCCGTCTCAGAAGAGGCGATCCTGCCGGTGCGGTGCCATGATGTCCCCATGAGGAAGGTGGGGAACCTCGTGAGCGTGGAGTTGGAATCCGCGAGAGTCGGACGGCTGCTACGGCAGTCGATCCTGAGCGGAGAGCGCCGGCCGGGGGATCGGATCATCGAGCGCGACATCGCCGAAGAGCTCGCCGTGAGCAGGCTGCCCGTGCGGGAGGCGATCAGGGCGCTCGTCAGCGAGGGGCTGCTCGTGGCGCGCCCGCGATCCTGGGCCGTCGTGCGCGCGTTCACCGAGCGCGACATCGCGGACATCGCCGAGATGCGGGACGCCGTGGAGGGGCTCGCCTTCGAGCTGGCCGCCCGACGCCACACGGCGGAAGGCCTCGCGACGGTGCGCCGTGCGCTCGAGCGCGAGATCGCCGCGGCCCGGGCCGGCGACGTTGCCACCGCCGAGGAGGCAGGTGCCGAGTTCCACCTGCTGATGGCGGAGCTGGCCGGCAACTCGGCGATGGACGAGGTCCTGGGCATGATGCGGGGACGGATCCTGCTGCTGTTCGGACCGCACGACGATCCTCTCGCGATGGCAGAGGACCACGCCCGCATCTACGAATCGCTCGCTCTGCGCGACGTGGAGACGCTGCGGTTGCGCGTGCAGCGGCACCTTCGCGCGGCGGCGGAAGCGGCCAAGCGGCGCCTGGCTGCGCAGACCGACGCTCGGGGGGACGACGTACCGACCGACGCGGCGGACGACGTCCCGACCGCCGGGGCGGGGGACGGCACGTCGGAGTGGGTGCCGGAGCGTCTCTGACTCGCGTGACGGACTGTGTCGTCTCGGCGTCCCGTGCAGAAGACCCCCATCGTCCGCCCATGCTCCGGACCGGGGGAACGGGTACTCTCGATGTCGGAGGAGGTCGGAGTGGGAAAGACTGCGGATGCCGTCGCCGAGGGCGTCGCGATCGCCACGTCGGCGGCCCGGCTGGTCGTCAAGAACCACATCCTCGTCGGCACGATCGCGCAGGGCGGATCCTTCGACGTCGCGAAGTACATGAACGACGCTCGCGAGGCGCTCCTGGATCTCGCCGCGGAGTCCGACCAGGCCGCCGATCTCGCGAACAGCCTGCGCAAGCGCGCCCACGGCCGCTACTCCGATCCGCACGGGACGCACGACTACCGCGACCGCGACGTGCGCAACCTGCGCAGGCGCGCCAAACAGTCCGGGGCGGTCGCCGATCGGCTGCGCGAGATGTCGGAGGATCCGGAGACGCTGCGCTTCCTCGTGGAGGCCGCGCGCGCGGCCGCGTGGGGTGATGTCGCCGGCAACCTGCAGCGCCGCCTGCGCGTGGAGGCCATGCGCCCGGACGAGGATCCCGACTACGCCACGATGCGGGAGGCGCGGATGCAGGCGCTGCGCCTCGTCGACCTGCAGGAGCTCGCCTCGGATCAGCGTGCCCGCCGCAAGCGCCAGGACAAGGCGGACAAGGCCGCCGCCAAGGAGGAGAAGCGGGCGTCGAAGAACGCCCGCTGACCCCTCGGCGCCGATCCGCCGAACGCGGTCAGGAGTCGCCGAGCACGTCCGGGATCGAGCGGTCGGGGCCGGGAGCCGCACTCGCGGCGGCGGCGACCTCGGCCGTCTCCGCGATCACGGTGGAGAGGTCGCCGGACGCCGAGGACGACGCGTCGGAGGGGCCGTCGTCGATCGCCAGGAGATACGGGGAGGCCGGCACGAAGAAGGTGGTGCCGGTCACGGGGCGGGAGACGTCCAGGATCCGGTCGTACATGCCGGGAGGGTCGCCGAGGAACATCCGCTCGAGCATGCGCTCGGTCACCCAGAGCCGCCGGGAGTATCCGATGAAGTACGTGCCGGAATCGCCCTCGACCGCGGAGCCGAAGGGCATGTTGTCGCGCAGGATGTCGTACTCCACGCCGTCGACCGTGATCGTGTTGAGCGTCTTGTGGGACTTCTGGCCGTGGTCGGCGTCCGGGAGCTCGATGTTCTCCGCCTTGGTGCGCCCTATGACTTGCTCCTGCGCCGCGGTGCCGAGGCCGTCCCAGCGGGTCAGCTCGTGCAGGTACTTCTGCACGACGAGGTAACTGCCGCCGGCGTGATCCGGATCCTCCTCGCCGACCACGGCGGCCGGCGCGAGCTGCTCGTCGATCGGGTTCGCCGTGCCGTCCACGAAGCCGAGCAGATCCCGTCCGTCGAAATAGCGGAACCCGATCGTGTCGTCCTCGACCGTCACGTCGTCGCCCAGGGCGAGCATGATCTGGCGGGTCAGCTCGTAGCAGAGATCCCGACGGCTCGCGCGGACGTGGAAGATCAGATCGCCCGGGGTCGAGACCGCGGTCCGCGCCGTACCGCGCAGCTCGCGGAAGGGGTGCAGCTCCTTCGGCGCGGGCCGCCGCACGAGCCGATCCCAGGCAGACGCCCCAATCCCGACGGTGAGGGACGCGCTGCGGTCGAGATCGCGCGAGAGCACGTTCTTGAGCAGGTCGTCGGATCCCGCGACCGTGGTGCGCACCCGGTCCCAGGCTCCGTCGTCGTCCTTGATCGTGAGCACCAGGAACACGGCGGCTTCGCTCAGCGGTCCCTCGATCTGCTGCAGTCCAGTCATGTCGAACCTCCGAGTCGAGCGTAGGGCGGACGGCGGGATCCGCGCGACTCCGCACGCGGCGGGGCCGATTCGCGTTCCCGCGCCTCTCTGGGGTATTGTTGACGAGGCCCGCGAGAGCGGGCGGTCTTGTGAAAGACCGGATGCGCCTGTAGCTCAATGGATAGAGCATCTGACTACGGATCAGAAGGTTGGGGGTTCGAGTCCCTCCAGGCGCACCACATCAGAAAGCCCCGCTTCGGCGGGGCTTTCGTCGTTAACCCCGGCAGCGAACCAGTCAAGCGGCTGACCGGTCAGGCGAGCGATACGAACGAAGTTCGACATGCTCGGCTCAGTGCGGCCAGTCTCCCAAGCGGACACCGTGGCGCGAGCGACGCCCAGCGCCGTCGCCAATTCCGCCTGTTCCATACCCGCCAGCAAGCGAGCGCGGCGGTAGCGCTCAGCCGTGGTCCACGTGGGGTTATCAGCGATCATGCTCATGGCGTCAGTCTAGCCTGACGCAGCGATACAAAACTAGACACGCCGCGATCAATGAAGATCGCCTGTCGCGATCTAGGCCAATGTTGCCCTCGTGATACAGAACACGACACGGCGACAGGATCGCCACACAAACCGGATCCGGGACTCATCACCGGCCCCGCAAGGGGATAACCACATACGCGGCTAGGACGCACACCACGACCCCAGGGAACGGGGCGAGACCCGGGAAGCCTGTAGCCCGTCACCACGTAGGACCGCGAGCGACTGGGCGGTGACTAAAGGCAGGCCCCGGCACCGATCCCCAACGGACCCCAGATCGCACATACCGGCACTGGCCGGGCCTCAACAGCCCGGCGTCATGTATCGACCGGGCTGGCTCCGAAGAGCAGACCCCCATCGGCTTGAACCCCTCTGAGAGAACGTCCCACGCCTCGGGATATCTCTCAGGGTCAAGCCACTCCCAGAACTTCACCAAAGAGCAGGACCGATGGAGCACGAGTACACAACCTCCGGGTGGTGCCGATGCGGACACCACAGGGACGACGGACGTCGCGAACAGAGCGAACCCCGCCGCCTCAACCGCGCCGAGATCCGGGCACTACTCGCTGAACACGGACCCGCCTACGAACCGAAAGACAGGACATGAGCAAGCACTACCGCATGAGCGTCAACACCAAGACGTCGCGCTGGTTCTTCGTCATCGCTGACACCATCCACGACGCGATCAAGGCCGTAGAGGCCGCGACGCACGCCTATGTCAACTTCGGGCTCCAGGTGCACCGCACCGAGCCGAGGCACGATGAGACCCTGATCGAGGCCTGACATGCGACGCATCATCCGCCGTGCCGTCCACTACCTCGTGTTCCTCACCATCACCGTGGGCGCGTTCCTTGTCGGGGCTGTCGTCCTGCCCTCGTTCGTCTCCAGCGGATGGACGTTCCTTGTCGGCTGGATCGCCTCGGGTGCGTGGCTCTACTGGTTCGCCAAGCGACGCATCTCCGTGGACGTCGCTGCACACCGAGAGACCATGCACGCGATCCGGGCACAGGCCATGCTCCTTGCATCCGAGTGCGCCGTGCCGTGGCGCGATGGCGAACACGCCTGCCTGTGCGTGCGACCCTACGGCCACACCGGGCCACACCTGTGTGGCATCTGCGAGGACGTGACGCGATGACCGCCACCATCACCGACGCCGAGGCTCGCCGGATCCGCACTGAGGCCAACAGGCTCACCACGCTCCTGGAATCGGCGCGCAAGCTCCAGCCCCAGGCCGTCCGCCTCCGCATGGTCGCCACCGCCCGAGCGCTCGACAGCATCGCCGCCACGCTCGACGGCGCACGATGCCAGCTCATGGAAGACGGGCCGTCCTACCTCGAAGCGGCAGCCGCGTTCGTGCGCGTCGCTTCCGAGCACCTTGCCGTGCACGCTGCCGTCATCGGCAGGAGCCAGCACCCGTGAGCGCCAAGCACCAGACAGCCGAGTACCGACGCAATGCCCGCATCGTGCGGCAGCGCGTCACCAGCGCACACCGCGCCGGACGGCCTGTCTCGTGCTGGCGCTGCAACCGCCCCATCCAGCCCGGGCAGCCCTACGACGTGGGACACCTGCCCGGCGCTGTCGGCTCGGCACTCACTGAGCTGGCGCCCGAGCACCGACACAAGACCGGCGCTTGCGTCGGCAACCGCAGCGCCGGAGCCAAGCTCGGCGCGGCCATCACCAACGCTCGACACACACCAACCATCCCGACCGGCAAGGCAACAACATGGCGACTCTGACCGACACCGACTCTTTGAGTTCGGCCACCACAACTGCCGCCTCCGCTAGCGAAATCCCCCCCCTGGACTGGGCAGGACAGCAGCTCCCGGACGACGTGGCCGCGCACCCGCTCATGGACCCGGCCGCGTGGGATGAGCTTCGCGACAGCGGACGCCGCCCGCTCGATGAGTCGCCCCTGGTTGGCAACCTCCAGGCGCGCGCGGAGTTCCTGGTCGGCGCGTGGATCATCAACGAGATTGTGCCGTCGCGCATCGTGCCGGGCGGGCTCCTCGCGAACCTCCAGCCGCAGATGCTCCGCACGGTCGATGTCATCGGCGTCGGCGCGATCATCGACGGACTCGGAGAGCAGGACGGTGCTGGCGCGTTCCTCAACGCCGTGCTGGAGCCGCGACGCAGCGCCAAGACCACAACGCTGTGGTGCATCCTCCTCGGTCGGTGTTGGATGCGCGCCGTCTACATGGCCGGGTACACCATGCTCACCACGGCCAAGAAGGGCGGCGAGCGGTTCAAGCTCGACGTGCGCGACCCGATCACGCGTAAGTGGCGCGACAAGGCGCACCGCGAGAAGGTCATCGGGATCAAGCTCAACGAGTCCAACGGCTCTCTCGGCGTCGAGTTCGCCAACGGATCCAAGCTCGCGATCCTCTCGCCCAACGGTGACGACGTGCGCTCCGGCGCGTACGACACCCTCGTGATGGACGAGGGTGGCGAACCGGAGCCGGAGCTGTGGGATGACATCGTGGGCGCGGTCGTCCCGTCGTTCGACACGCGCCCCGGCGCGCAGCTCATTTACGCCGGAACGGGCGGCAAGTACCGCGACGGGTCGCACTTCTGGGCCACCCTGCACGACCCCACAGCCGGGCGGATCCGCTACGGCGTGCCCGACGAAATCGAGGATGCCGACCTCCAGACGTGGGAGGACGTGCGTCCGCTCATCGAGGCGCTGCACCCCGGCCTGGACGGTCTCACCAACGCGACCGCCATCGCCCGCAACTTCGTCATCCTCGGGTGGGAGCGGTTCGCCCTGGAGTACCTGGGGCACTTCGGGCGCGCAGCCGGTAACGATGTCGTGCTCGGCCCCGAGTGGGGCACCACCTTCGAGCACGGATCCGTGCCTGAAGGCATCGTGCCGCTGGCGCTCGCGTTCGCGGTGCACCCGTCCGGCCTATGGACCTCCGTCTCCGTCGCCTGGTATCTCACCGACGAGAGCGGCGACCTCGCGCGCTCCGCCTGGGCCATGGACGGCGACACCGACGCCGCCCCGCCGCGCGTCGGCTTCAAGCTCGTGCACCACCAGGAGGGCAACGCCGGGATGCCGGGCGTGCTCTGGCGGCTCTGGAAACAGACCCGCCTCCCCATCGTCCACGACGACAGCCCGCAGGAGAAGGAGATCATCCAGCAGCTCATGCGCCAGGCGCGCCCGCGCCCGCAGGTCAAGGTGCTCCGGTTTGCCGAGAAGAAGGTCGCGACCACCAAGCTCATCAACGGCCTCAAGCACGGCAACGCCCGCCACTGGGCGCAGGAGCCGCTTGACGCCGCCGCCGCGGGAGCTGTCCGCCGCCTCTCCGCGGGCGCGGTCCTCTTCGGCGCGCCCGCGTCCAATCCCGAGTTCGACGTGACGCCGCTGGAGTCCGCCGCCGCAGCCGTCTACGCACTGCCCGACCCCGGCGCGGGCGAGTCGTTCGCGCCCATCGTTATGGGCTAGACACAAAGTTATCCACAGATTTCAGTTCGATACCTACAAGAAAGGTTAAGGTTTCGGTCATGTCCTGGTTCTCTCGGTTCCTGTTCGGCCCCACCGGCTCGGCGGGCAACGTGCTCGCCCCGCTCCCGGTGCTCCCGTACAGCCCGAGTCCCGACCTCGCGGCCCTCGTCTACAGCGACATCTACGGGCCGACCGGCGCGGACGCCGTGACGCGCGAGAGCGCCATGAGCGTCGCGCCGGTCAAGCGTGCCCGGGCCGTGATCGTCGGACGCCTCTCCGACCTCCCGTTCGAGCAGGGCACCACCGACGACGCGGGCGAGTTCGTGGCCGACGCACAGCAGCCCGCCTGGCTCACGGGCACCGGCACAGTGCAGAGCGCCTGGCACCGCGCCGCCTGGACGCTCGATGACGTGATGTTCACCGGCTGGGCGCTCTGGCTCATCGAGCGCGACGGCGACACCATCACGTCGGCGCTCCGGCTCCGCCGCGACCGCTGGGCGTTCGATGAGACCTCCCCGACCGGCGTGTCTATCGACGGCGCTCCGGTCGGGGATCCCACGACCGTGCTCCTCATCTGTGGCCCGGATGAAGGTCTCCTCATCACCGGACGTGACGCCATCCGCGGATGGCGCTACATGGAACGCGCCTGGGTCGGGCGCGTCCGCAACCCGATCCCGCTCGTCGTGCTGCACGAGGTCGCGGGCGAGGAGGTCACCGAGGCCGAGGCCCGCGCGTACGTCTCCGCGTTCAGCACCGCGCGGCGCTCCGACGACGGTGCTATCGGCTTCCTCCCGTCCAAGCTCAGCCTGGAGACCTACGGGCAGATTGAGGCCGACCTGTTCGACAAGGGCCGCAACGCCGCCCGCATCGACATCGCCAACCAGGTCAACCTGCCCGTCTCCTACCTCGACGGATCCACCGCCACCAGCTCGCTCACGTACGTGACGCAGGAGGGCAGCCGGAACCAGCTTGTGGACGACCTGGAGTACTGGCTTGCACCGCTGGAGGTCGCCCTGTCCACGCTCGCCCCGGAGGGCCGTGTCATCCGCGCCAACCGCAAGAACCTCACCGCCGTGCCGAACGAACAGTTCGGCCCGCTCATCGACAAGAACACCGAAGGGAACCAGGCATGACCGATCACGAGTTCGCGTATGACGCCGCGTCGCGGACGCTCCGAGGGATCCTCCTCCCGTTCGGGGAGCCGTCCCGCCGCAACGCATCCGGATCCGAAGGCGTCATGTTCTCGGCAGACAGCATCGAGCTTCCGCGGGATCCGTCCGTCGTCACCCTCAACCGGGAACACAACCGCTTCGACCCCATCGGGCGAGCCACGTACCTGGAGAAGCGCCGCGAGGGCGTGTATGCCGAGTTCGCAATCGCCGAGACCGACCAGGGCGACGAGTACCTGCGCAACCCGTCCGGTATGCGCAAGCTCTCCGCCGAGGTAACCGGCATGATCCTCGACGGCCTCAACGTGACCGCCTCCCGACTCACGGGCGCGGCCCTCGCCCCTGCTGGCGCGTTCCCGTCCGCGGGCCTGTTCTCCCTCGCCAACGACACGCAGCCCGCCGACACCGCCACGAGCGAGCACCGCGAGTCCGAGTACACCGACGAGAACGGCGTCACCTGGCGGCGCGTCGTGGATGTCGAGACCGCGACCACCGAGACCGACACCGGCTCGACCACCACCACCACCATCACCGAGACCAGCGAGACCACGAACCAGGACGGCACGCCCGTCACCCCCACCGAAGGAGTCTTCACCATGACCAACATCGTCCCCGACGCGCAGGGCCACACCCAGGCGCGCGACTCCCGCAGCCTGTCCGGCCTGTTCGCCGCCATCGCCTCCGGAGACCTCGACGCGCGCGAGGCGTACGGCGATGCGGGCGAGCTGTTCGCCCTGTCCACCGTCCAGCACTCCGGCCCCACCACGGTCACCATCGGAGCGGACACGCAGGCACCCGGCTACCTCGGGGAGCTGTGGCTCCGCCTCCCCTACAACCGCCGGTTCGTGCCGCTCCTCAACACCGCCGCCCTCACCAACTACCAGATGCAGGGCTGGGGCTGGGACCCGACCAAGCTCCCCACGATGGGCGACTACGCGGGCAATGTCGCGGACGTGCCGTCCAACGCCGTGGACACGCTCCCGTACACGGTCACTGCGCAGCGTCTCGCGGGCGGGCACCAGATCGACCGCCGTTTCACCGACTTCGGGGATCAGTCCGTCGTGTCCTCGTTCCTGGTGCAGCAGGGCGAGAGCTACAAGCGCACCACGGACGCCAAGGCGCTGGCCGCGATCATGGCCGCCGCGCAGGTCACCGCGCCCGGCACCGTGCCGGCCAACGTCCCGAAGGGACTCGCCGCCATCGTGGACGGCGCGCTCGGCGTCATCGGCACCGAGAACCGCCCGAGCTACGCGCTCGTGTCGCCCGAGCTGTGGCGCGACATCATCATGATGGCCGACAAGGACAAGCTGGCCTACCTGAACGCCGGGTTCGGCCTGGAGTCCGGCGACCTGGAGTCGTTCCACATCCTGCCCGCCTCGGTCGGCGTCGGCAAGGTCATCGTCGGGGCCAAGGAGGCCATGACGTTCTACGAGCTGGGCGATACGCCCATCCGCGTCGAGGGCGTCAAGCCGGGCCAGGGCGCGAACGAGGTCGCCGTGTTCGGCTACTGGGCCACGCTCGCCAACAACGCCGCCGCCATCCGCAGCGTCACCGTCGCCTGACCGAGGAGGAGGGTAGGCAATGGCCACCTGGCTCACCGCCAACGATCCGCAGCTCCCCGAGCTGTGGGCCGACATGCCCGTGATGGAGAGCGTCACGACGCTCTACCTCGCGGCGGCGAAAGAGGCGTGCATCGCCTACGCTCCCGCCCTCCCGTCCGGGGTCACCGAGATCCCGGACGGGTGGCGACTCGCCCAGGCGCTCCAGGCTCAGAATGCATGGAACGCCAACCAGGCGGCACCGTCGCCCGACTTCGACGGCAGCGGCTACGGCGTCACCACGCACCCGCTCGACTGGCAGGTTAAGCAGCTCCTCCGCCCCAAGCGGGCCATCGGAGTCGTGCTGTGAACGTCCGTCAGCAGCTCGCCGCCGACCTCCAGGCCGCGTTCCCCAAGCTCCGGGTGATCGCGACCGAACGCAAGCTCGCCGAGGTCAAGACTCCCACGCTCCTCATCCGGGCGCGGTCCATCGACCTCACCGCGGGAGCGCCGCTCTCGCATCGCGACGTGGGACTCCTCCTCACGCTCATCAGCCCGCACCTGGACCTCGACCGCGCCGCCGACCAGCTCGATGTGCTCGCGCCGCAGCTCCTCGACTGGCTCGACCCGAAGTACCTGCACGAGGCCGCGCAGCTCGTCGGCTACGACGCACGCCTCGCGTACGACATTCCCACGACCATCATCGCAAGCAAGGAGGCCTGACATGGCCAAGATCGCACTCAAGCCGTACGTCCTGCGTGACTGCACGCTCAACATCAAGAACGGTGCCACCGACCTCGGAGACTACGAGGGCAGCGTGTCCAAGCTCGAACTCGTGCCGACGACCGCCGTCCAGACCTGGAAGGGGCTCACCCCGTCTGCCGTGTACCAGGACGTGGCCGCCTCCGAATGGGTCGCGAACATCGACTTCGCACAGGACTTCGAGACGCCCGCGAGCCTCAGTCAGTACCTCCTCGCGAACGTCGGGGCCAAGCTCACGCTCACTTTCAAGCCGAAGCAGAGCGCGGGCGTCAAGTCCGCCAGCATCGTCGCCACCGGTCTCCCCGGCAGCATCGGCGGGGCGGTCGGCGGGTTCGCCACCTCGTCTGTCTCCCTGCCCTGCGACGGGCAGCCGGTGCTGGCATAGCCGTCAGGCTCCGCCTGACAGCAGAATCCGGACCACGGGAGCGGCGATGCGACTGGACGTACTGAAGTCGAGAGAACTCCTCGCGACGATCTACGCCATCCGGTCTCTGGACAAGACCATCCAAAAGATGATCCGCCAGGAGACCAAGAGCATCGCCGCTCCCGAGTGGACCAAGGCTCTCACCAAGCGGGCCAACACCGCGCTGGAGCAACAGGTCATCGTCAACACCGCCGTCGTGTCCGTGTCCAACCAGAACGTGCGCGCACAGTCCGCCAACAAGGGCCGTCCGCTCTCCGGGGGGCTCAACCCGAAGACTGACTATCCCGCCGTCGAGTGGGGCGCAGACGACGACACACAGGTGTATGAGCGTCGCTCCCGCAAGGGCGGCATGCACTCGGTCAAGCGGCACACCGCCAGGCAGTTCAAGCGCCGCAGCAGCGGCTACGTGTGGGGGCCGACCGTCCAAGAGATGATCCCGCGCCTTGCCCGCCTCTGGGTACAGACCACCGTTCGCACCATCGCCAACGCCATCGACGGGAAACAGGAGTAGGGCCGTGGGCCTCAGTATCGACATCGCCGCGAACACGAGCGCGGCACAACGCGGGATCAAGGATCTGTCCAAGACGCTCGACGGCGTAGCCGATGCACTGGACGACGTGGCCGACGACGCCGCCAAGGGCGGCGACCGCGTAGAGCGCAGCTTCCGCGACATGACCAACGCCGCCCGCGACGCCGGGCGCAAGGCAGCGGACGGCGCAGACAAGATCACCGACGCGCTCAAAGACACCGAGCGGCAAGCCAAGCGCACCGAACGCGCCGTAGACGACATCGGTGACGCGCGCGGCCTCGGCAAGATGAAGGACGCCGCGCAGGAGGTTACCCAAGAGGTCGGGCAGAACCTCGGTGAGGCGGTCTCCTCCGTTCGTGGCAACCTGTCCGACCTTGGACAGGTTGGACAGGACACCCTCGGCGGTCTCGCCGCCACCCTCGCAGGCACCGGCCCGGCTGGTATCGCGGGGGCGGCAGCCCTCGCAGCGGGCGCGGTCGGCCTAGGTGTGATGACGAACGAGCTACAGAAGCAGCAGCAGGAGGCCGACGAGCTCAGAGACCGACTCCAGGCCGCCTATCACGATGCCTCCGATGCAGGGCGCGCCTACCTCGACATCGCCCAGATCATCGCGAACCAGCAAGACCTCATCAACAACCCGGCCCGAGCGGACGAATACGCCAAGCTCCTCGACACGCAGAAGAAGACGGGTCTGGACATGTCCACGATCCTCAAGGCTAACGCGGGCGATCTCGACGCACTGCGCGTCGTCATTGACTCCGTCTCCGACGCGAACAAGCGAGCCACAGATGCGGGCGACGAGTTCAACGTGTGGACGCAACGGACGAATTCCGGCCTCCAGGAGCTGAACAACTACTGGAAGACAACAGGAGAATCCGCACAGAACGCTAGCCAGCAGGCGGCCGAGTCCATCAAGTTCACCAACGATCTGCTCATGGAACAGATCGGCGCGGCATCGGACGCGGGGGTCGAAGTTGACGACCTCAACAACAAGCTGGTCACGCTCAAGACCGACCACGGCGACACCAAGATCCTCATCGACGCGCAGACCGGGCAAGCCTCCCTCAACGTCGACAAGTTCCGCGCGGACGCGGATGGCGTCATCGACCACGTGAACGGCCGCGAGGTCGTTATTAAGGCGACCGCTGACACGGCTGAGGCGGAGCGGCAGCTTGACATCTTCCGAGGCATGACCATCGGCGTGGATGTCGTCCCGAACTACGGGCCGCTCAAAGACGGATACAAGTGGGGCGGCTGACCATGACGACGACTATCACGGCGGGGACCGCCACCATCACACCTCTTCTCGTGGAGGGGTACACCGCGGCGCGCGACGGCGGCGCGCTCGTGCATCGCATCCTCGGTAGTTCCGCGCCCGACGTGACGCTCCGTCCTGCCGGGATGCGTACGGGGTCGCTCGTGCTTCTCTTCGATGTGGAGGGGACCGCTCGGGCGGCGTGGACCGCGCTGTCCGGTGCGGTGGTCGCTGTCCTCACGGACACAGATCGCGCTATCGGCATGTCGTTCGTCGTGCCTGACGGACAGCCGCTCTCGCTCGCGCTCGATGATGTGACGCGGCGACATTGGCACCTGACCGTGCCGTTCCAGGAGGTTTCGGCGTGACGGTCTCCACGCACGTCTACACGGCCCAGATCGTGGGCGGGGCGACCCTGCGCGTTAAGGGCGGCGAGGTGAGTCTCGATGCGTCGCGTGCGCCGCACGTGGATGGGACGGTCACGATTGCTCTGCCGAGCCTCGCGGTACTCGCAGCCCTCGACCCGCGGCTCTCGCCGGCCGCGCGCATCAAGATCGACGTGGCCGCGTCGTTCCCGTGGGGCACCCAGTCGCGCTCGTTCAACCTCACCCTGCGTGATCGGACCATCAACCACGCGACGGGCAGGGTCGAACTGCTCGTGTCGTCCGATGAGGGAATCCTGTCCGACTATGCGCCGCTCACCGACGACCTGGCACCGCTGGGGTATCAGGCGTCCCTGCGCGGTCTCGTCGGCTACGTGCTCAACAAGGTCATCCCCGGTGCGGTCCTCGCGGCTGGGACCGACGTTGCCGTGCCCGCGCTGGCGGACTCCTCGAACCTGATCCGCAACCCGCGCGCCGGAGTCAACACGACCGACTGGTACGGGACGTACACGTCGGGCGGGCTGACCATCAACAGGATCGGATCGAACGGTCCTTCGTACGCGCCGACCTATGTCGCGTACCTGTCGAACTCGGGCGTCTTCACGAACAACGCGGAGATGTTCATCACCGACGCGGCGGTCTCGATCACCGCGGGTAAGAAGCATGTCCTCTCGGTCTCCGTGTCCGCGATCAACGGGCGGCAACTGATCCTCGACGCGATGTGCTTGGACGCCTCGGGGAACATCACCGGATTCATCCCGCCCGTGAACTTCACCGGGAATGCCACCTGGCAGCGCGTCGCGACCGAGTGGTTCGTCCCGTACCCGAACACGGTTCGCATCCGCCCCAGGATCCGCGCCGCGCAGCTCGGGGGCAGTGAGTACGTGAACGTGACCGGCTGGCGGCTCTGCGAGGTTACCGGCGACCCTGCCGCGGATGCGGCGTACTTCGACGGCGATACCGCCGACACCGCCCAGTACGATTACTCGTGGGCGCAGACCGCGCACGCCTCGATCAGCAACCGCAAGCGTCTCACGGACGCGGCCACACCGGACGGGCTCACGTGGAAGGCCGGGCAAAGCGCGCTCGCGTTCCTCGGGCCCATCGTGGAGGCCGCGGGGCGACGGCTCGTGTGCGACGAGAACCGGGTATGGACGCTCCGGGAGACCACATACAGCGCGCCGGGCACGCTCGCCATCCGGCACGGCGTGAACCTCACCGACGGGTCCGAGAAGATCAGCCGCCGCGACGAAGACTGGTTCGACGCCGCGGTCGTCGTCTACCGCTGGACGGACCGCAACGGCATCCAGCAGGAACGCACGGACTCCTACGCGCTCACCGCCTCCTACACGCGCCTCAGGCGCTTCGAGATCACGACCGCCTACCCGGGGCCGGGGTTCGCCCAGTACGTCGTCAAACGGGCACAGGGCCGCGGACGCGAGGTCACCGTGTCCACGGTGTCCGACTGGGCGGCGGCAGCAGAACAGGAAGTGCAGATCGTTCTCGACGGCGCTCCCACGCAGACCGGGCAGACGATCAGCGTCGCATTCGACTTCGACCGCGACGAGATGACCATCACAAGCCGCACCATCGACACCCCGCCCGGGGCGTGGATCCTCCTCGCGGCAGGACAGAAATGGACGGACTCCCCGGTCGGGGCGTCTTGGACAGGAGAGGCAGTCTGACATGGCAATCGGAGACGACGCACTCGCGGACGGCATGGACCTCGTGTCCGGCACCGCCGACCGGCGCAACGGCTGGCAGGAGATCAACAAGACCCGCGACTACATCGTGCAGCGCATCAAGAGCTACTTGGCCGCGTTGTGGCCGCTCCCGATCGCCAAGGGCGGCACCGGCGCCGACACGTCCGGGAAGGCCCTCGCCGCTCTCGGCGCGTGGGGAAACTCCGGAGCGGTCGCCGCGGGGCAGTACCCGAAACTCGGATGGAACGGGCAGCGGCTCCTCGCGGAGATCCCCGGCTACGCCAGCCCGTTCGAGATCGCACGACTGTCCGACGTGAACAGCGGATCGTACCTTCCCACGTCGGGCGGCACGGTCTCCGGGGATATCTACCTGCCGAACTCCAGCGCAGCGACCTCCGGCTACACCATCGCCTATATCAACGGTGACGGACGTATCAGCCGGGGCGCGTCGTCCGAGCGCTACAAGGAGAAGATCGAGGCCATCGACCCAGCCTCGCTCGGAGACCTGTTCCCGATCCTGCACCGCTACCAGATGCGCGACGGACGCCGCGAATGGAAGTACGGGTACATCGCGGAGCGCCTGCACGAGTCCGACGACCTGCGCCCGTTCGTGGTCTACGACGCCGAGGAACGACCCGACAGCATCGACTTCATCGCGCTCCTCATCGCGCAGGTGGCGCAGCTTCGCCAGGAGAACGACATCTACGCGCAGCGCCTGGACCGGCTGGAGGGCAACGCATGAGCCCGGACGATGTGATCCCGCTCGGGGACACCGGCATGTGGGCGCGGCGGGCCGTCGTGGACGCCTGGACCGCAGCCGGATCCCCGCCCGTCAACTCCGCGACCCGCCTCGAGGACGAGCAGCAGGAACTCTACGACGGGTGGCAGGCCGGGCTTCCCGGCTACGCGCCCGCCGACAACCCCGCCGACACGACACAGGCCCTCGCCCACGTCCGTGGAGTCGCGCTCGACATCACACCCACGCCGGAGCGCGTGGCGGCGCTGGAGGCCGCGGGCCTCGTCCGCCCGTACCCGTACGAGGAATGGCACTGGCAACTCCCCGGCGACGTGCGCCGCTTCCCCCTCATCACCACCTACCCGATACCGGAAACGATCCAACAGCTAGGAGATGTCATGTCCCTCCGCATCATCAGCAGTCCCGCCTATCGCGCAGCAGACCAAAGAGTGATCCACAACGGATCCTCCGCGGCAGCCATCCCGGCCGGATGGACAACCGCGCTCATTCTCCAGGGGCACATCGATCATGCCGACTACGACGCTGACCATCTGCTCGAAGCGGAAGTCAACCTCGTCTGGCAGCTCGGCGGGTACACCGCCGAGGACGCCGCCAAACGAACCGCCGCACTCCTGAGCGGAGTCAAGGAATGAGCGCCGACACCCGTGGCGGGCGAGCTGACGCGGCACGCGCGCGCCGCTGGCGCATCGCCCGGCGCTGGATCTACGGCGTCGCGATCGCGGCCGTACCTGTCGCGGTCTACTACAGGTGGATCGAGCCGGAGGCAGCACCGCTGTTCACGCCGCTCATCCTCGCACTCGTCATGGTGAAGAGCGACGGAACTCCCGAGGGTGTCGAGTGATCCCCGACCCCCTGGAAGTCGCCCTCGTCGCGATGCTCTCGATGGTGCTCGCAGGGCTCATCGCGGCGGGCGTGACGATCAGCGTCCAACTCATCAAGTGGAAGATCGAGAACCAACGGCTGTGGTCCTGGAACCGAGCGCTCCAGGACCACATCTACCGCGGATCCCCACCACCGCCACCCAGCGCACCACCCGGCCTATTCGACTAGCGGGCCGGGGGTGTGCAGCGAGCCATAGTCTGACCATCAACGATTGGTGTTTCCACCAGCGTGACGCCTTCCGGATGGGAGTTGCTTACCACTGTGATCTTGCATCCGACGCTCGACCCGAACTTGACCACATTTGCGGCTATCGTCTTCCCTGGCGTGTAGGGGACTTCCTCGGAGTAAGGCAGTGTCACGTGACGCTGGATCATCCCTGTGTCGGTCGAGATGGTTACCGTAGCGTTCTCGCCTGCGCCCGAGAACTCCAAAACGTAACGGGCGTTCTCCGGCGTCGGTGTTGCAACGGATCGCGGCGGGGGCGTGTAGGCCGGTTCGCGCTCGTAGTCGGCGGCGGTGCTCGCGGTGCTGCACCCAGTGAGAGCGAGAGCAACGAGCGCCAGCATGGCAAGGCGTTTCATGATCCTGAGCATAGGGGTCACACAGCTTTCAGGCGGCGCGCGGGCAACTCTGGCGCGGCATACCCGGCAGCGGCGTAGACGGCGGCGCGGAGCCGGTGATCGTGTGGCCGCACGTAACGGGTCGTGGTGTTGGGGTTCGCGTGCCCGAGGAGGTTCTGCGTCGTGAGCGTGTCGCCGTCCGTGGCCTCGTGCACGTTCGATCCGAACGAGTGCCGCAGCTTGTGGCCGGTCCATCCGCCCGGAAGCGCTTCCTCCAGCAGTTCGCCCACGCGGCGAGGGGACAGGTGCCCGTCGATCCGACCGGCGAACAGCCAACCATCCACAGTCTCGGCGGATGCCGCGCGCGTGCGCAGATCGAGCGCCAGCCGGGGAGTGAGCGGCATCATGCGCTGTTTGCCGCCCTTGCCGTGCACGAGCAGCGACCACCCGAGCAGATCCTCACGGATGTCGTCGGAGTGCACCTGGGCGATCTCGGCACGGCGCATCCCGGCGTCATGCGCCAGCCGCAGCATGAGCGCAGTCCGGTCGTCCGCGTGCCGCAGCGCCTCCGCGTACGCGCCGGGCGGCACCGGGTCCGGATTCGGCTCGGACGGCTTCACCTTCGGAAGATGCTTCGCGGGGTTCGCATCGGTCAGGCCGACCTTCCGCGCCCACTTCCAGAACTCCCGGTAGCCCGCATACCGACCCCGCCTGGTCTCAGTCATCCACGACTGCGCGGCCACGTACGCGAGAAGCGTCGTGATCGTGACCTCCCACGGCCCGACGCCGATACGCCGCGCCATGTGCTCCAACTGCTCCTTCCGGGCGCGCACCGTCGCGCGACTCCGATCCTTCGCGATCATCCACACGCCATAGGCCGAAATGGCCTCCGCCCACACGACGGGCACGACGGCAACACTCATACTTCTCCTCCAGTCAAAACCCCTGCTCAGCAGGGGAAGATAGTCAGAAACGACACCAAATGCAGGGCGCTATCCGTCGAGCGAACTACCCTTCGTGCGATCTGGGAGCAGCGCCGCCCACTTCATGCGCGCCTCTACGAGAGCGTTCAGTGCGTCGCATTCGCTGGACAGCGCCTCCTTCGCGGCGCGTTCCTCAGCGGTTGCGGTGTCGAACGCCTCCAGTGCGGCTAGGTGCCGAACGCTGAGCGCCTCCACGCGATCCTGGGCGGCGATGATCAGATCCTCAAACATCTGCGCCTCAAACATCTGCGCCTCACTCATCGCTCGCGCCAACCGTGCGGTCTGGGAGCACGATCGGGGATGGCTCCGAGCGATCTTCGTGCGCGTTCCCGAAGTGGATCACCGGCTTCTCGAAGTGCATGAAGTTAGTCATGCGCTCACCTTCTCGGCGTAGCGTGCGTGAGCGCTCTGGCGGGTGATCCCGAGGCCGTCAGCGATGTACTGCCACGAGTACCCGGCGTCGTGCATGCCCCGGACAGCGTGCGTGATCGCCGCCTCCACGTCATCACGGAGGGACGCGAGTTCGCCAAGCTCGAAGTCATCACCCGCCGCGCCACGTTCGCCGGCGGCTCGGATGATCCTCTTAGCGAATTGCACGTAGTCGGTCGTTTCGACCTCGCGACGGGTCATCGTCCCGACCCCGATCCGGTCGGGATTTCGCTGTCAGTTTGGAACTGACGGGCGGCGTAGGCGAGAATGGACCGACGCTCCGGCGTCCAGAACGCGCCCGAACGGGCACGCCCACGGGTTCGAATCAGTCCCCAGACTCCGAACCAGAAGGTTGGGGGTTCGAGTCCCTCCAGGCGCACACTGTGTTGAGACAGTAGGCAGAGCCCCTATCGCGGAAGCGATGGGGGCTTCGTCGTCTCCGGGGCTGTTCTTAGCGCGTCCATAGCGCGACGAAAGGGGCCGTCCGGCGGGTCGGTCTCGTGCGCTTCGATGCCGAAAGGGTCACCACGGGATGGTCGCCCCGTTCCGATCGAGGTACTGCAGCCCCGGGATCCCGCGCTGCGCGTCCACGGTGTCGACCAGCGGCGGGATGCTGTCACTGATCTCGAGCCTGGCCTGCGGACCTCCCAGCGTCGTTTTCACCCACCCGGGTGCCATGAGGAGAATGGCGCGAGCATCCTCGGCGTGGCGCACCGCGTAGCTGCGCATCAGCTGATTGAGAGCGGACTTGGTTGCGCGGTACACCTCGAAACCCGCCTGGGTGTTGTCGGAGATGCTCCCCTGACCTGACGACATCACGGCGATCGTGCCGGTCGGGGAGACGAGTCCATGGAGCGCCTCGACCGCACGCATCACGCCGAGCGCATTGGTGACCATCATCCGGGAGAAGTCCTGCGTCGAAATCTGAACGGCGATGTCCTCCATCGGCGCAAGAGAGATGCCTGCGACGACGAAAAGAAGGTCGAACTGGCGTCCGGCGAGCCTCGCCGCGAGGGAGTCGATCTGGTCCGGGTGGTCGATATCGACCTGCTCGATCTCGACCGAGTCCCCGGCGCGCGCCGCGAACTCGTGCAACGGCGTGGCTGTCTCACCGCGCACCGTTCCCACGGCGTGCGCTCCGCGGGCCACGTATTCTTCGACGATCGCCTCCCCGAGCCCGCGCGAGGCGCCGACGATCAACACGGATCGGTTCACGGTCTGCCGGATTTCCGCAGTCATCTCTCGGTTCCTCTCACGTCGGCGTTCAGGCAAGCAGGCTGGTGCGGGCGCCGATCTGTTCGCGGTCTCCGACGGGTCCCGGAACGTGGCCAGGGTCCGCGGAGACCCGTTGCCGGAGGGGGCCGGGGATCGACTTTCCTTCCTGATGCTATACAGCACCGCTCATCGGTGCCGTCGAGACGTGCATCGTCCAACCGGCGGCGCAGGCGCCGGAGCACCGGGAGTTCGTCGTGTCCGGGGGCTGTTCTTAACGCGCCCATAGCGCGACGAAAGGGGCCGTCCGGCGGCGCTGCGGAGCATGGGACCCATGACAGCCGATCAGCTCCTCGACCTCGATGTCGTCGTCCCCGTGTACAACGAGCAGGACACCCTCGAGCAGAGCATCGCGCTGCTGCACGAGCATCTGCGCACCGAGATGCCGGTGCGCTGGCGCATCACGATCGCCGACAACGCCAGCACGGACGGCACCGCTCCCCTCGCCGACGCCCTCGCGGCACGGCTGGACGATGTGGTCGCCGTGCATCTGGCGGAGAAGGGACGGGGGCGGGCGCTCGCCGCCGTGTGGTCCGCCTCCCCGGCTCGCGTCCTCGTCTACGTCGACGAGGACCTGTCGACCGATCTGAGGGCGCTCGGCCCGCTCGTCGCACCGCTGCTGTCCGGACACTCCGATCTGGCGATCGGCTCCCGGCTCGCGAACTCGGCGCGGATCGTCCGCGGAGGACGGCGGGAGTTCGTCTCCCGCGGCTACAACGCGCTCCTGCATGCGACCTTCGGCGTGCGATTCAGCGACGCGCAGTGCGGGTTCAAGGCGATCAGGGCGGATGTCGCGCGGCGCCTCCTGCCCTTCGTGCAGGACACCGGCTGGTTCTTCGACACCGAACTGCTGATCCTCGCGGAACGCGCGGGGCTGCGCATCCACGAGGTGCCCGTCGACTGGATCGACGATCCGCAGAGCTCCGTCGACGTCGTGGCGACGGCCGCGGCCGATGTGAAGGGCATGGTGCGGGTCGGGCGTGCGCTCGCCTCGGGCCGGATCCCGGTCGGCGAGCTGTATCGCGACATCGGTCGTCACCCCTTCGCCCGCGCGGACGTGCCGCTGCTCGCGCAACTCGTGCGCTTCGGCGTGATCGGCGCGCTCTCGACTCTCGCCTACGCGCTCGTCTACCTGCTGTGTCAGCGGATCATGCCCGCACAGGGCGCGAACTTCCTCGCGCTGCTCGTCACGGCTGTGGCGAACACCGCGGCGAATCGGCGCTTCACGTTCGGGATCCGCGGGCGCGCGGGCGCGTCCACGCACCATCTGCAGGGTCTCGTGGTGTTCGGGCTCGCCTGGGCGCTCACCTCCGGATCCCTGCTGCTCCTGCATGCCGCCGACCCGCACCCCGGCGCCGTCGCCGAGGTGTCGGTGCTCACGGCGGCGAACCTCGTCGCGACCCTGCTGCGCTTCGCCCTGCTGCGGCTCTGGGTGTTCCGAGACCGGGACGCGCATCGGGCACCGCCCGAAGACCCCGGCGAGGCGCTGTCACGCAACCGTCTGGCCGCCCGATCCCTGTCCCCACTCGCTCAGGAGGCGAACCGATCATGAACGCAACCATCGCCGCGACCCCGGGTCGCCCGACGCACCCCACGACCACGACCCTCCCGGTGTCGGAGCACGCCGCGACGCCCGCCGACACCGCCACGAGCATCCCCCGCGCCCGGTGGGAGGCGCCCGCCTACGCCGGCGCGCTGCTGCTCACCGGCCTCCTCTACGTCTGGAACCTCGCGGCGAGCGGATGGGCGAACGCCTTCTACTCCGCCGCCGTGCAGGCGGGCACCCAGAACTGGGTCGCGTTCTTCTACGGATCCAGTGACGCGGGCAACTCGATCACGGTGGACAAGCCGCCGGCGAGCCTGTGGATCATGGAGCTGTCCGCCCGCGTGTTCGGACTGAGCTCGTGGAGCATCCTCGTCCCGCAGGCGCTCATGGGCGTCGCGACGGCCGCGATCATCCTCTTCACCGTGCGTCGCCGGTTCGGGGCCGCGGCGGCGCTGGTCTCGACGGGCGTGTTCGCGCTGACGCCCGTGGCGGCGCTCATGTTCCGCTTCAACAACCCGGACGCTCTGCTGCTCCTGCTGCTCACCGCCTCCGTCGCCCTGACCCTGCGCGCGATCGAGGGCGGGCGGTTGCGCTGGCTATTGCTCGCCGGGGTCGCCGTCGGCTTCGGCTTCCTCACCAAGCAGCTGCAGGCGTTCCTCGTGCTCCCCGTGCTCGCCGGGATCTACGCGGTCTTCGCCGGGACGACGATCGTGCGCCGGCTGCTGCACCTGCTCGCCGCCCTGGGCGCGGTCCTCGTGTCAGCCGGCTGGTGGGTCGCGGTGGTCGAACTGGTGCCGGCCTCCGCGCGGCCGTACATCGGAGGCTCCCAGACCAACAGCTTCCTGGAGCTCACCTTCGGCTACAACGGCCTCGGGCGGATCACGGGGGACGAGACCGGCAGCGTCGGCGGGGGCGGCGGCGGTGCCGGCGGAGGGATGTGGGGATCGACGGGCCTGTTCCGCCTCTTCGAGAACGAGATCGGGGGGCAGATCTCCTGGCTCATCCCCGCCGCGCTGCTCCTGCTCGCGGGTGCGCTCGTGCTGATCGGCCGCGCTCCGCGCCGGGACCCCCGCCGCATCCTCATCGTGGCCTTCGCCGCCTGGCTGCTCGTGACCCTGATCGCGTTCAGCTTCATGGCCGGCATCTTCCACGCCTACTACACGGTGGCGCTCGCCGCCCCGCTCGCCGGTCTCGTCGGCGCCGCGGGGACCGTGGTGTTCCGTCATCGCGACCGGCTCTGGGTGCGGATCCTCCTCGCCGCCTCCGCGGTGGTGACGGCCGCCTGGGCCTGGATCCTCCTGGATCGCGCGACGTCCTGGCTTCCCTGGCTCAAGATCGTGGTCCTCGTCCTCTCCCTCGCCGCCGCGGCGCTCGTGATGGTCCCGCCGCGCGGCCGCTCGCTGACCGCGCTCACGGCATCCCTCCTGCTGGCCGGATCCCTCCTGGCGCCGGCGGCCTACACGCTCGAGACGATCGGCACCGCGCACAGCGGGTCGATCGTCACCGCGGGCCCGTCCGTGCAGGGAAGCGGCATGGGCGGCTTCGGTGGACGCGGCGGCGGCATGCCCGGAGGCAACGCCGGCGGCGGCATGCCCGGGGGGACGGGCGGCATGCAGGGCGGTGCCGGGGGCGGCATGCCCGGCGCGACGGGTGGCACGCAGGGCGGCTTCCCTGGAGGTGCCCCGACCGGGACGCAGAACGGGCAGACGCAGAACGGGCAGACGCCCTCGTTCACCGGGGAGCGCGGCACGCGGACCGGAGGGGCGGGGGGTCTGCTGGAGGCGTCGACCGTGTCCACGGCCATGAAGACGCTGCTCACGGCGAACGCGTCCGACTACACCTGGGTGGCCGCGGCGATCGGCTCGCAGACGGCCGCCGGCTACCAGCTCGGCACGGGCGACGCGGTGATGCCGATCGGCGGCTTCAACGGCAGCGACCCGTCCCCGACGCTCGCGCAGTTCAAGGACTACGTCGCCCAGGGCCGGATCCACTACTTCATCGCGGGAAGCGGGATGATGGGCGGCTCCTCGAGCGGCAGCAACGTCTCCTCGCAGATCCAGGACTGGGTCGAGTCGACGTTCACGGCGAAGACGGTCGACGGGGTCACCGTGTACGACCTGACCGCCGCGAAGTGACGCGCGGGCGGGGGAGGGGGAGGACGTCTTCCTCCCCCGGTGACGGCGTCCTGCTACGCTTCCGCACCGTTCGCCCTTGTCTTCCAGCGGAACAGGCGAGAACGCCGGAACACGAGCAACGAAATCAAGTATGCCGAAATACCAGAATCTTTGTAGGGTGGATCCGGACTGGGGAAATGTCCCGTCGTTCTGCCGACCCGGAGGATATCTGTGTTTGACACGCACGGTGCACGATCGCGCCGCCGACCGTTCCGACTCCTGACGGGTTCGGCCATCGCGGCTCTCGTCGCGGGAGGCGCCGTCCTCGTGCCGCAGGCGGCATCGGCCGCTGCGCCCTTCCCGGACACGCAGCTGTATGCGACGGTCTCCGGCTCTGCCACGATCTACGCCGTGGACCGCACGACGGGGGCGGCCACGCCCGCGCTGACCTCCCCGGGCAACGTCACCGGCCTGAACCAGATCGGCATCTCCGGGGACGGGGACAAGCTGATCCTGACGAACAGCACGAACGTCTACGAGTACACCGCGAGCACGTCGTCCTGGGACACGGTGCTCCGCTCCACGGCGCCCTCGGTCGCGAACCAAATGGGCGGCGTCGACCCGAAGAGCGGACGCTTCTTCTTCGGCGGACAGGTCAGCGGCGTGCCGACGCAGTTCACCTTCACCTCGTACGATCCGACCACGAACACGATCGCGCAGAGCCCGGTCTCGGTCTCCGTCTCGAACGCGCCGGGCGGCAACGGCGACCTCGCCTTCGACCGACAGGGGAACCTGTACTTCGTCTCGAGCAGCGCATCCTCCGCGCAGCTCTATCGGGTCGACGCGGCTGCGCTCGGCGGTGGTTCGACGACCGCGACGCCGGTCGGGCCGACCATCACACCCGCCGCAGCGCTGACCTCGCTGGCCTTCGGCGATGACGGCTACCTCTACATCGCCGGCTCCGGCGCCAACACCTTCCTGCAGGTCAACCCGGTGACGGGCGCGACCGTCGCGCAGCGCACGATCGCGGAGAACGGAACGTCCCTCACCGTCACCGACCTCGGGTCGCGTGCGGTGCCCTCCACCGGTCAGTCCGGGGGAGGGTTCACCGACGGCCGTGCGAAGCCCGGAGACGAACTCACGACCACCATCGGCGGCGGAGGCATCACCTCCAACAACACCGCGACCACGGCGCCCGGCAAGGACACCGTGACCGTGGGGCCGATCATCCTGCTCCCCGGCGATTCCTACACGGTCACGCAGACGCCGGGCAACGCCGGGACGGACCCGAACGCCTACGACACCTCGTACGTGTGCACCAACCTCGTCGACAACAGCGTGGTCTCCTCCGGAAAGGGCACGACGGCGCCGTTCACCGTGCCCGCCGCCGGCGGCGACGTCCGCTGCGTGTTCTCCAACCCGCTGAAGCCGGTCGTCAAGGACACCTCCTCCACGGGCAACACCGCGGGCCAGCCCGCCACGGTCGACCCGCTGCAGGGATCGGTCGGCGACATCGACCCGAAGACGGTCGAGCTCACCTCCAACGGGCCCGGTTCCACCGTCTCCGACGGCGGCAAGACCCTCACCGTCCCTGGACAGGGCGTCTGGACCGTGGACCCGAACACGGGCGCGGTGACGTTCACGCCGGAAGCCGGCTTCACCAAGAACCCGACTCCCGTCACCTACACGGTCGACGACACCCGCGGCAACCAGACCGAGGGCAAGGTCAGCGTGACCTACACCGGGTCGGCACAGTCCGACACCGGCACGACGGATCAGGGCGCGCCGACGACGATCGGCGTGCTCGACAACGACAAGGGCGGCACCGTGGCCTCGAGCGTGGTGTTCCCCACGGCGGGGCAGCCCTCCGGCGCGACCGTGTCGAACGGCGGCAAGACGCTGACCGTGCCGGGGGAGGGCGTCTACACGATCGACCCGACCACGGGTGCCGTGACATTCACCCCCGATCCCGCGTTCCGCGGTACGGCCTCGTCGGTGACCTACCAGGTCGCCGACGCCGAGGGCGCCACCACGACCGCACCGATCACGGTCACCGTGAACGCGGTCTCCCCGCGCGCCGTGAACGACACCGCCTCGACCGGGCAGAACACGCCCGTCACGGTCGACGTGGTCGGCAACGACAAGCCCGGTGTCGACAACGGCACCCCGCTCGACCGGAAGAGCGTCGTCTTCCCCACGGCGGGGCAGCCGACCGGCGCGACCGTGTCGGACGGCGGCAAGAAGCTCACCGTCCCGGGCGAGGGCGTCTACACGACCGACCCCGACACCGGGAAGGTGACGTTCGCCCCCGCGCAGGGCTTCACCGGAACCGCGACGGCCGTCACGTACCAGGTCGCCGACACGGGCGGGAAGACCGCCACGGCGACCCTCACGGTGACGGTCGATCCGGTGTCCCCCACCGCGGCGCCGGCCACCGGCAGCGTGACTCAGGGCGGCTCCGTGACGGTGGACGAGCTGAGCAAGGACACACCGGGCAACGCGGCCACTCCTCTCGATCCGAAGAGCGTGATCTTCCCCACGGCAGGTCAGCCGGTCGGCGCGACCGTGTCGGACGGCGGCAAGAAGCTCACCGTTCCCGGCCAGGGGGTCTACACGATCGACCCTGACACCGGGAAGATCACCTTCGCGGCGGATCCCGCCTTCCGTGGCACGGCCTCGCCGGTGACGTACCAGGTCGCGGACGTCGACGGCTCGACGGCCTCGTCCACCGTCACGATCACCGTGGACGCCGCCGCTCCCGCGGCGGTCGCGGACACGGACACCACGCCGCAGAACACGCCTGTGGGCGTCGCCGTGCTGGGCAACGACAAGCCGGGGGTCGAGAACGGCACGCCGCTCGATCCGACGAGCGTGGTGTTCACCGTCGCGGATCAGCCGGTGGGGGCGACCGTCACGGACGGCGGCCGCACGCTGACCGTGCCGGGACAGGGCGTCTACACCGTCGCCCCCGCCACCGGTGTCGTCACCTTCACCCCGCAGCAGGGGTACGCCGGGACGGCGAGCGCGGTCACCTACCAGGTCTCCGACACGGGCGGCCAGACCGCGACGGCGACGATCACCATCACGGTGACGCCGGTCGCGCCGACCGCGCACGACGACTCGGCGCAGACCCCGCGTGACACCCCCGTCACCGTCGCGGTGCTGGGCAACGACACCGCGGGCAACGCGGCGACGCCCATCGACGCCACGAAGACCCGTCTGCTCGACGCCGGACGCAACCCGGTGACCGACCTGAAG
>NZ_CAMFHZ010000009.1 GCF_945952435.1 uncultured Microbacterium sp. | reverse complement strand
CGCCCTTGACGAAGATCTGGCCCTTGCCGTTGCCGCTCGCGACGCCGAGGTCGGCATCGCGAGCCTCGCCCGGGCCGTTCACGACGCAGCCCATGACGGCCACGCGCAGCGGGACGGTCATGTCCTTGAGTCCCTCGGTGACGTTCTCGGCGAGGCTGTAGACGTCGACCTGGGCACGGCCGCACGACGGGCAGGAGACGATCTCGAGCGTGCGCTCGCGCAGATTCAGCGACTGCAGGATCTGGTGGCCGACCTTGACCTCCTCCGCCGGCGGCGCCGACAGGGAGACGCGGATCGTGTCGCCGATGCCCTCGCCGAGCAGGATGCCGAACGCGGTGGCGCTCTTGATCGTGCCCTGGAAGGCCGGGCCCGCCTCGGTCACGCCGAGGTGCAGGGGCCAGTCGCCGCGCTCGGCGAGCTGCCGGTAGGCCTTCACCATGACGACGGGGTCGTTGTGCTTGACCGAGATCTTGAAGTCGTGGAAGTCGTGCTCCTCGAAGAGCGATGCCTCCCAGACGGCGCTCTCGACGAGGGCTTCCGGCGTCGCCTTGCCGTACTTCTCCAGCAGACGCCGATCGAGGGATCCGGCGTTCACGCCGATCCGCAGCGAGACGCCTGCGGCCTGCGCCGCCTTCGCGATCGCACCGACCTGATCGTCGAACTTGCGGATGTTGCCGGGGTTGACGCGCACGGCCGCGCAGCCGGCGTCGATCGCCTGGAACACGTACTTCGGCTGGAAGTGGATGTCGGCGATGACCGGGATCTGGCTCTTCGCCGCGATGATGTGCAGCACGTCGGCGTCGTCCTGCGACGGGACCGCGACGCGCACGATCTCGCAGCCCGACGCGGTGAGCTCGGCGATCTGCTGCAGCGTCCCGTTGATGTCGGTCGTCTTCGTCGTCGTCATCGACTGGACGCTGATCGGCGCACCGCCGCCGACGAGCACCTTGCCGACCTTGATCTGGCGGCTCTTGCGTCGCGGGGCGAGGACTTCGGGGATCCGGGGCATCCCCAGGTTCACAGCTGGCACGTCATACAGGCTACCCGCGCCCGGCTGAATGGGATCCGTGTGATAGTTTCGGCGCATGTCCGCGAACCGCACCTGGTGGCCCGCCTCCTAGGCGGTGAGTTCGCGTACCACGATCCAGACCGCCTTCCGGGGCGGTCTTGTCGTTTTCCGCCGCGCCGGATCCCCGCTACAGGAGCGCCTTGATGACCGTTGCCGACCGGATCCGCACGCTCGCGGACGAGACCTCGTTCGTGCTGCTCGCCCGAGAGGGCTCCGACAGCGTGGAGCTGCTCACCGGAGACCTCGTCGATGTCGAGAATCTCGCCGACATCCCGCTGGGCGAAGGAGAGGACCGTCGTGAGGTGTTCGCCCTGGTGCCCTACCGGCAGGTGCGCGAGCGCGGGTTCGAGGCGCAGGACGACGGCGCTCCCCTGCGCTGCCTGGTCGTCCGGGAGCATCTGCACCTCCCCTTCGACGAGGTGCGCGCCGCCCTCCCCTCCGAGCCGATCGACCTGCACGACGGCGGCTTCGACCTCAGCGACGAGGACTACGCGGCGATCGTCGAGCGCGTGATCGCCGACGAGATCGGTCGGGGCGAGGGCGCGAACTTCGTGATCCGCCGTGACTACACCGCGACGATCGACACGACTGCGCCGAACGCGGAGCGGATCGCCGCGCTCACCTGGTTCCGTGCGCTGCTCGAGCACGAGCGGGGCGCGTACTGGACGTTCGCCGTCGTCACCCCGGGGGTGATCGCGGTGGGCGCGAGCCCCGAGGCGCACGTCGTGGCGCAGGACGGCGTCGTCACCATGAACCCGATCTCGGGGACCTTCCGCCACCCCGCCGGCGGTTCGACCGTGGCCACGCTCACCGAGTTCCTCTCCTCCACGAAGGAGACCGAGGAGCTGTTCATGGTCGTCGACGAGGAGCTCAAGATGATGAGCGCCGTCTGTGCGGACGGCGGACGCATCACCGGTCCGCATCTCAAGCAGATGTCGCGGCTCACGCACACCGAGTACATGCTGCGTGGCAGGAGCCGTCTGGATCCGCGCGACATCCTCCGCGAGACGATGTTCGCCCCGACCGTGACGGGCTCCCCCATGCAGAACGCCTGCACGGTGATCCGCCGGCACGAGCGCAAGCCGCGCGGCTACTACTCCGGCGTCGCCGCCCTGTTCACGCCGAACGGCGAGGGCGGACACGACCTGGACGCGCCGATCCTCATCCGCACCGTATACCTCGACGCGGGTGCGCTGAGCGTGCCCGTGGGCGCGACGCTCGTGCGCCATTCGGAGCCGGCGGGCGAGGTCGGCGAGACGCACGGGAAGGCGGCGGGCGTCCTCGGCGCGATCGGCGCGGTCGCGCGGGATGCGGTCGCCGAGGAACGCGCCGACGCGGACGCGCCGGGTGACGGCAGGACCCCCGGGGACGATCCTGGCATCCAGCGTCTGCTCGCCTCGCGCAATGCGCGCCTCGCGGAGTTCTGGATCAACCCGCAGGACGGCGCACCGGCTGCCGAGACCTCGGTGCCATTCGCAGGGCGCACCGCGGTCGTCGTGGACGCCGAGGACCGCTTCACGACCATGCTGGCGCACCAGTTGCGACACCTCGGCCTCAGCGTGCGGATCCTGTCCTGGGCCCAGGCGCGGGAGGAGGAGCTGGATGCGGCCGATCTCGTCGTCGCGGGCCCCGGCCCCGGCGATCCGCGGGACGGATCCTCGCCGCGCATCGCGCGCATGCGCGAGGTCGTCGCACGTCGCCGCGCGGACGGACGGCCGCTCCTCGCAGTCTGCCTGAGCCATCAGATCCTCGCGGATGGTCTCGGGATCCGCCTCGCCGCTCTCGCGTCCCCCCACCAGGGTCTGCAGAAGTCCGTCCCGGTCTTCGGCGAGGACGCCTCGATCGGTTTCTACAACACGTTCACCGCGCGGGTCGCGCCGGGCACGACGGCGGTCGGGATCGCGGACGTCTCGGCGGATCCGGTGACCGGCGACGTCTTCGCGCTGCGTGGCCCCGGCTTCGCGTCCGTGCAGGGCCACCTGGAGTCGATCCTGTCCCGGGACGGCATGGCGACGCTGCAGCGCCTCGTCTCGCACGCGCTGGGCTGAGGGACCCCGCCGCGGCGGCTCAGGTCGGCAGCTTGACCGGGTTGAACAGGTCGGCCACGAGCAGCAGCGCGCCCATCGCGATGAGCACGCCCGCGACGACGATCGTGAGCGGCACCAGACGCGTCGCATCGACGGGCTTCGGGGGCGGTCTGCGGAACAGTCTGGCCCAGAGGCGTTTCAGACCGTCCCACAGCGCGACCACGATGTGACCGCCGTCCAGCGGCAGCAACGGGATGAGGTTGAAGACGAACAGGGCGATGTTGAGCGACCCCAGCAGGCTCAGCAGGACGGCGAAACGGTTGAGCAACGGAGCCTGAGCGGCGGCCACCTCGCCCGCGATCCGCCCGACTCCGACGACGCTCAGCGGCCCGTTGGGATCACGCGGCGTCCCCGTCACGAGCGAGACGCCCACGTCCCACAGCCGCACGGGCAGGTTCGCGATCAGGGAGACCACGGCTCCCGTGTTCTGCCCCGCCTGTTCGACGCCCGCCGTCAACGGCTGGGGAACGTAGGCGAGCTGCGCGCCGACCCCCGCGTAACCGACGGTGTGCAGCACGGCGTTGCCCTTGTCATCGACCACGGCCCGGCCGTTCGCGTCCACGGCCTGGCGCTGCGCCGCGACCGGCGTCAACGACAGGGTGACGTCCGCGCCGTCGCGACGCACGACCAGCGGAATCGTCCGCCCCGGGGACGCCTGGATGATCGCGCTCGCCTGAGCGAACGTCGAGACGGGGGTTCCGTCGACCGACACGAGCACGTCACCGGGCTTGACGCCGGCCTCCGCCGCCGGCGCCGCCGGGTCGTCCGCGGCGCACGCCGTGCGGGTGGATCCGGCGGGCAGGACGCACTCGGACACCGAGGCGATCGTGGTCGTGCCCTGCTGCACGCCGATCCCGCTCAGCAGGATCGTGAAGATCACGACCGCGAGCACGAGGTTCATGAACGGACCGCCGAACATCACCACGACCCGCTTCCAGACGGGCAGCAGGTAGAACACCCGACAGGCGCGTTGCGGGTCGATGGTCTCGTCGTTGGCCGCCCGTGCGTCCTGGATGAGCGAGCGGAAGGCGCCGCGCGACCGGGAGTCCGCTCCCGCATTGTCGCCCTCGCCGGGAGAGGGCGGGTACATGCCGGACATGGAGATGAACCCGCCGATCGGCAGGGCCTTGACGCCGTATTCGGTCTCCCCGATGCGCTTCGAGAAGAGCCGCGGGCCGAACCCGATCATGTACTGGCCGACGTGCACGCCGAAGAGCTTGGCCGGGACGAGGTGCCCGAGCTCGTGCAGGGCGATCGAGACGCCGAGCCCGACGAGCACGAAGAGCAGGCCTCCGACGTACAACAGGATCTCCACCCCGCCACGCTACCCGGACGTGCTAGGAAACCGCCGTGCCCGACGCCGGGCACGGCCCCGTCGGAGCATCCCTTCGCTCAGGCACCGGCCGCGGCGCGCTGCGCGATGAGGCGATCCGCCGTGGCGCGCGCCCAGTCCTCCGCGGCGGACAGGGACTCGACCGTGAGGGTCTCCGGCGGCTCGTGCGCGTCGACCACGCGCTCGATCGTCTCGACGATGCCGAGGAACGGCAGCCGCCCCTCGTGGAAGGCGTTCACGGCCTGCTCGTTCGCCGCGTTGTAGACGGCAGGGTAGGTCGCGCCGGCGCGGCCGACCTTCTTCGCGAGCGCGACCGACGGGAACGCCGCCGAGTCCAGCGGCTCGAACGTCCAGGTCGAGGCCGTCGTCCAGTCCAGCGGACGCCCCACGCCTCCCACACGGTTCGGCCAGTCCAGGCTCATCGAGATCGGGAGGCGCATGTCCGGCGGGGACGCCTGCGCGATCGTGGATCCGTCCACGAACTCGACCATGGAGTGCACGATCGACTGAGGATGGACGACGACATCGATCCGTTCGTAGTCCACGTCGAAGAGCAGATGCGCCTCGATCACCTCGAGGCCCTTGTTCACCAGTGTGGCCGAGTTCGTCGTGACCATGCGTCCCATGTCCCAGGTCGGGTGCGCGAGGGCCTCCGCGGGGGTGACGTCGGCCATCTCCTCCCGACGGCGGCCGCGGAACGGCCCTCCCGAGGCCGTCACGACGAGACGCCGGACCTCGCGCTCCGTGCCCGCGCGCAGTGCCTGCGCGAGCGCGGAGTGCTCGGAGTCGACCGGGACGATCTGGCCCGGTGCGGCGAGCGCGGTCACCAGCGGACCGCCCACGATCAGCGACTCCTTGTTCGCGAGCGCGAGCGTGCGACCGGCCCGGAGCGCGGCGAGGGTCGATCCGAGGCCGATCGATCCCGTGATCGCGTTGAGGACCACGTCGGCCTCGACGTCGTGGACGAGCTGTTCCGCCTCGACCGCGCCGAGGGCCGTGTCGTCGACGTCGAACTCCTCCGCCTGCGCAGCGAGTTCCTCGGCGTTCGATCCCGCGGCGAGACCCACGACCTCGAAGGCGTCCGGGTTGGCCCGGATCACGTCGAGGGCCTGGGTGCCGATGGATCCGGTGGAGCCGAGGATGACGACGCGACGCATGACGTCAGCCTAGCCGTGAGGCCGGACCACGACCGTTCCGCGGAGCGAGGGCCGTCAGCCCGCGGAGGCCGGGATGGTGCCGAGGATGTCGACGACGAACACGAGGGTCGAGTTCGCCGGGATCGATCCCTGGGCCTTGTCGCCGTAGCCGTCTGCGGGCGGGATCACGGCGAGGACCTGGGAGCCCACCTTCTGACCCTCGAGCGCCTTCTGGAAGCCGGGCACGACGCCCGTGGTCTGGAACTGCGTGGGCGCGCCGCGCTTCCAGCTCGAGTCGAAGACCTTGCCGTCCGCCCACGTGACGCCGGTGTACTGCACGATGACCTGATCGCCGCTGCCGACGGTGGCGCCGTCGCCCTGCTTGAGGTTCGCGATCTTCGTCTCGGTGGGAGGCGTCGACTTCGGCACCGTGATGGTCGGCTCGCCGTTCTTCGCGAGCTTCACGGTCGGCATCCCTTCGACCGGGGCGACGGCCTTGCCGTCCGCGGCCGTCGGAAGCTTCTTGACGGCCTGCGCGTAGACCACCAGGGGCTTCTGCCCCTCGCCGCGCAGGGAGCTCGGGACGGTCATGACGACCGCGGTCCCGATCGGCTTGCACTCGAGGGCGACGTCGAGCAGCGTCGGCTGCTGGGCGTTGGCGGTGAAGATCAAGGGCTGGAGCCCGTCGGTGGCCGAGCCGCTGGTCGCGAGCACGGATCCGTCCGTCGCGTCCACGATCTGGTAGCGGACCGAGACGAGGTCCCCGGCGACGATGTCGGACCCGGTCGCCTTGTCGACGACCGTGCGCTGCGCGGCGTTGCCGGAGTTCACGTCCGTGCCGGAGGGGATGGAGACCTTGACGTCCTTGCCGGAGCCTTCGACCTTGATGGCATCCGACGCCTTGCCCGGCTTGGCGTTCAGCATGCAGGCGGACGACGCGGACGGGGACGACGAAGCCGCGGGGTTCCCGGAACCGGCGCAGCCCGACAGCAGAAGGGCTGCCGCGGCGACGGCGGACAGGGCGGCGACGAGACGGATGCGCACGGATGAACCTCGAGACGTTGGGACGAACTCACCCATCCTGCCGCATTCCGCTTTGCCGGCGCTGGGAGGTGCGCCTGCGAAGACCGTGGGCGCGCCCATTCCCGACGCGGCATAGACCCTGCTCTACCCTGGATCGGTGACTCCGGAGCCCGCACCCGACGCCCCCGAATCCGCTGACGACGAGGTCGCGGCCGAACTGCATCGTGCCGGCGCGACCTACCTGCTCGGGCGAGTGATCCTCGCCCCGCTCGCCCGGATCGTCTACCGCCCGCGCGTCGAAGGCCGTGCCAACGTGCCGAAGACGGGTCCGGTGATCCTCGCGTCGAACCATCTGTCCTTCATCGACTCGATCGCGATCCCGGTGTCCGCGCCCCGTCGCGTGCACTTCCTCGCGAAGTCGAGCTACTTCGAGGGAACGGGCGCGAAGGGCCGACTCGTCGCGAACTTCATGCGTGCCGTGGGGGCCATCCCGGTCCGCCGAGGAGCAGGCCAGGCCGCGCTCGACGCGCTCGACGAGCAGCGGCGACTGCTCGACGAGGGGCTGGCCGTGGCGCTCTACCCCGAGGGGACGCGATCCACTGACGGCCGCCTCTATAAAGGCAGGACGGGGGCCGCCTTCCTCGCGCTGCAGACCGGCGCACCGGTGGTCCCGGTCGGGGTCATCGGAACCGACAAGGCGATGCCCGTGGGAGCCACCCTGCCGAAGCTCGGGACCCGCGTCACGATCCGTTTCGGCGAGCCCCTGGATCTCTCGCACCACGGTCCCGCGACGTCAGGGCGCGCCCGTCGTGGAGCGACCGACGAGATCATGGCGGGGATCCACGCGCTGAGCGAGCAGGAACTCGCGGGCGTCTACAACGAGGTGCCGGCGCACGGCACGATCGAGAAGATCAAGCAGGCTCTCCCGCACGAGCGTCTCTGACGAGGATGGTCGCCTCGTGGTGCACGGGGAACGACACCGAGTTGGCGATGAAGCACCAGGCGTTCGCCTGTGCGTGCGCGGCGAGCGCGGCCTCCCGCATCGACTCGTCCGACACGGTGACGATCGGGTGCAGGGTCACCTCGGTGAAGGCTCCCCCGCCGCGGCCGTCCTCCTGCATGGTGCCGGTCGCCTCGTCTTCGTATCCGACGACGACGACTCCTGCACCGACGCAGGCGTGCAGGTACGAGAGCAGATGGCATTCGGACAGCGCCGCGAGCAGCAGGTCCTCCGGGTTCCATCGCGCGGGATCCCCGCGGAACGGCTTGTCGGAGGACGCGAGCAGATCGGGCTTGCCCGCGACCGCGATCGTGCTCGCACGGTCGTAGTCCCGGTATCCGGACGTGCCGGTACCGCGATCCCCCGTCCACGTGGTGCGCAGTGCGTAGCGATGTGTTCCGATGGCCATGGGTCCATGGTGCCATCGGACTCCGGCACCGCGGTCGCCGCGGACTAAGCTGGCAGGCGTGGTGCAGACTCTGACCGTCCAAGATGCCGTGGAGCTCGCCGTCGTCGAGCGGAACGGTTTCATCGAATCCCGCCACATCGGTGCCGCGGTCGTCCTCTCCCCCGACGGCGAAGTGCTCGCACGTCATGGCAACCCGGACGCTCTCGTGCTGCCGCGCTCGAGCCTCAAGCCGCTGCAGGCCATCGCGTCTCTCACCGCGGGCGCGGTGCTCGACGGCGAGCAGCTCGGGCTCTCGACGGCCAGCCACATCGGAACGGATCGGCATGCGTCGGTGGTCCGTGAGATCCTCGCCGAGGGCGGCCTCACCGAGGACGATCTCGGCTGCCCCGCGGACTGGCCGGGCGATTCCGCGACCCGCGACGAGCTCGTGCGCGACCACGCCGGAAAGGCGCGGATCCGGATGAACTGCTCGGGCAAGCACGCGACCATGCTGCGGGCGTGTCTCGCGAACGGCTGGCCCACCGAGAACTACCTCTCCCTCGATCACCCGCTGCAGCAGCACATCAAGGAGACCGTCGAGCGTCTGAGCGGCGAGCGCGTCGCGGCGACCGCGATCGACGGATGCGGCGCCCCCGTGCACGCGATCTCGTTGCTGGGCCTGGCGCGCGCGCTGCATCGGATCGGCACCGCCTCGGAACGGTCGCCCTTCGCGATGCACCGGGTCGCCGGCGCGCTCGTCCGCGCGGTGCGGGACAACCCGTGGACCATCGAGGGGCCGGGTCGTCCCGACACGATCGCGATCGAGCGGCTCGGCGTCTTCGCCAAGCATGGTGCGGAGGGCGTGATGGTCATGGTCGCGCCGGACGGGACCACGGTCGCACTCAAGATGCTCGACGGTTCCGGCCGGGCCGCGACGATCGTGGCCGCCACCCTGCTCGCCCGGGCGGGGGCCTTGACCGACGCCCAGGTCGCCGACCTCGCCGCGGCCCTCCCTCTCGCCGTCCTCGGAGGCGGCGCCGACGTCGGGGCCATCCGTCCCGGTTCCGGAGTCTGAGCGTCCTCAGAAGGGGCCTCGACCGAGTGAGAAAGGAGCCACGATGAGGATCTCCGTCCCCACCGAGGTGAAGAACAACGAATTCCGCGTCGCGCTGACCCCTGCCGGTGTGCACGACCTCGTGCTCGCCGGCCACGAGGTCTTCGTGCAGGCGGGCGCCGGTACCGGCTCCTCCATGTCCGACGCCGACTATCTGAACGCGGGAGCGACGCTGCTCGACGACGCGGACGAAGTCTGGGCGCGGGCCGAGCTGGTGCTGAAGGTCAAGGAGCCGATCGCCAGCGAGTACCACCGCTTCCGCGGCGATCTGGTGTTGTTCACGTACTTGCATCTCGCCGCAGACCGACCGCTCACCGAGGCGTTGCTCGCCTCGGGAATGACGGCGATCGCCTATGAGACCGTTCAGCTCGCCACGGGCGGACTGCCGCTGCTCGCGCCGATGAGCGAGGTCGCCGGACGCCTCGCGCCGATCGTCGGTGCGAACACTCTCATGCGCTCGCAGGGCGGACTGGGTCTTCTGATGTCCGGTGTGCCAGGCACCCGGCCGGCGACCGTCACCGTGATCGGCGGAGGCGTCGCCGGCGCGAACGCCGCCGTGATCGCCTCGGGCATGGGCGCCGACGTGACGATCTTCGACACCAACATCGCCCGCCTGCGCTCCCTGGACGATTTCTTCGGCGGACGGGTGAAGACAGCGGCGTCGAACCCGCTCGACCTGCGCCGCGCGGTGGTCGGATCCGACCTCGTGATCGGATCCGTGCTCATCCCGGGGGCGAAGGCGCCGAAATTGGTCACGAACGACATGGTCGCGGAGATGCGACCGGGAAGTGTGCTCGTGGACATCGCCGTGGATCAGGGCGGATGCTTCGAGGACACGCACCCGACGACCCACGACGACCCGACGTTCCGCGTACACGAGACGGTGTTCTACTGCGTCGCGAACATGCCGGGCGCGGTCCCGAACACCTCGACGTCGGCGTTGACCAACGCGACCCTGCCGTACGTCCGTCAGATCGCCGCACGAGGCTGGCGCGAGGCGCTCCAGACCGATGCCGCGCTCGCCGGTGGTCTGAACGTGGCAGGAGGGCACGTCGTGAACGCCGGGGTCGCCGCGGCGCACGGACTCGCGCTGACGACGTTCGCCGACCTTCCGGGCTGATCGCCCGCGTGGACTCATCCCGGGTTCCCTCGTCCGGCCGCCGGTTCCGCCACGAGCCGGACGCGCACCGGTCGTCCCTCCTCGTCGACGGTCCAGGCGCGCGCGGCGAACGGATCCGCATAGGGCGGCAGCTCGCGCACGCCCGCGAGGGTGCGCAATTCCCGCCCTGCTTCGGCGAGCACGACGATCTCCCCCGTTCGCTGGACGCGCTGCCACAGCGCGAACCGGCGCTGCCACGCGTCGGGGTCGCCTACGAGCACCACGAGCTCGTCCGACAGTGCGCGGCCCTCGACGAGGAGCAGCGGATCCCCTTCGGCGAGCACCTGCACGGCGCTTCCGAACCGGGCCGAGAGCTGCCCGGACGTCCGGGTCGGCGTGCCGCTGACGACGCCGACGAGCGAGGCCCTCGGCTCCCACAGAGGCGTGCGACCGTGTGCGGCGTCTCCGCGAACCTGCCCGGCGTCGTCGTCCGGGAGCACACACTGCACCTCGGTGGTCCCGAAGACGGCCCGACCGTCGGGACGATCCGGATCGAACGAGGCGGCCGCACCTCCCAGCGCGAGGTGCTCGGCCCGCCCCACGGTGCGCAGGACGCCCCGTTGCGGAAGCAGCTCCACGAGCGTCGCGACCGCCCCGGAGCACCGTCCCGCGCTCATCGCGACCAGACGCTCCTGCTCGGCCATCCTCCGAAGGATCCGCTGCAGACGCTCGGCCCATAGGCTCGCGTACTCCAGCGGGAAGCCGGCCAGGATCCGATCGACATCGTCCACGAGAAGCAGCGACGGCCAAGGACGCTCGCCGTCGTCGAGCTCCGCGATGACCGACCACGCGCGTTCGAGCTCCCCGGGCACCCAGAGCGAGTCGTCCACCTGTGCGGCGAGAGCGGACAGGACGGTCGTCTTGCCCGAGCCCGGACCACCGAGCACGGCGACTCCGCGATCACCGGGGCGCAGGACGCGCAGGACCTGCCTCTGCCGTTCCGGCTCGTCCGCGAGGCCGAGCACGAGGACGCCCCGCGCTGAAGTCAGTTCGCGACGTGTCACGCGCCGCGGCAGGGACGGCATCCAGGGACTGCGGGCTCTCGGCTGCGCGGCCGTCGACGCGATGACCTCCTCCAGCTCCTTCGTCGTGGTCAGGGCGACACGGAACATCACCGGCACGGCGTCCTGGGGCCGGCGCAGGAGCGCGAGGCCCCTGCCGAGACCGTCCCCCGGGAGTGCGGCTGCGCCGTCGGTCCCGATCATCGCCCTGCTGTCGGCCGGATCAGTCACCCGCAGAGCGATGCGCAGCGGGCAGTTGGTCGCGAGCGCATCGCGAACGACGCCCGTCGCGCGTTGCGTGCCGAGAACCAGGTGGAGTCCGAGCGCACGACCCCGCGCGGCGATGTCCGTGAAGACCGACGCCAGGTCGGGGTGCTCGTGGAGGAGGGCGGCGAACTCGTCGACCACGATCACGAGTCGCGTCAGGGCCCCGTCCGCCTCGTCCAGGCTGCGCGCGCCGCGTTCGGCGAGCACGGACTCGCGGCGGCGCAGCTCAGCCCTCAGACTTCGCACGCCGCGCTCGGCGCCCGCGGCGTCCAGGTCGGTGATCACGGCGGCGACATGCGGCAGGCCCCGCAACCGATCGAACGCGGTTCCGCCCTTGAAATCGGCCAGCACGAACGAGACCTCGGTGGCGGAACGGGAGGCGCACAGGGCTGTGACCCAGGACACGAGGAGCTCGCTCTTCCCGGCGCCGGTGACCCCGGTCACCAGCGCGTGTGGACCGTCTCCGAGAAGATCCACGACCACCGGGCCGTCGGCGTCCCTGCCCAGAGCCACCCCGAGCGAACCCGCAGCCGGGGGCGCCCCGACGCCCGCCTGTCCGAGCCCCAGCGCGAGCGGGATCCGGCGGGGCTCGCCCTGCTGCCGCAGGAGAGCCGACCCCTGCTCGGCGGACACGGCCTCCACCCGGCAACGGCGGGTACCCCGCGAGGAACGGACCTCCGCGAACCGCGGCTCCGTCACGTCCACGATGGTCTCGTACCCGGGCGGCGCTGTCTGTCCGGGCAGGAGCAGCGCGATCCGCGGCCCTATCGCCGCGGAGGAGGACCGTCCCACATGCACGGCGACCGCGGAGTGCCCTTCGCGCGTGTCCAGCCCGTCGAGGCCGAGCGCGTCGACCCCGTCGCCCTCCGCGCGTATCGCTCCCGGTGCATGCCGCAGCACGAGCTGCAGGAGGAGCGCCCTCGCGACGGCCACCACGATCGGGAAGGGGCCGCGCAGACACACGCCTCGATCCAGGGCGGCGGTGACCGGAGCATCGGGAATCGCCGCGTGGGAGGCTCGGAACGCCTCCGCCCGATCCCCCGTCCCCGTGAACCGCAGGGGCGAGGGGACGTCGCCTCGGCCGAGCGTCAAAAGGATGCCGTCCTCGATCCCGGCGCCACGCATCGGCGCCTCGCGCAGACACGACGCGACGTCCGGCGAGGCCCTGAGCAGCCTTTCCCGCTCCGCGTCCGTCCGTTCCGTCGTGACCCGCTCGATCCGCGCCCAGGCCGTCTGCTCCTGCGCGCGCTCCCGACGCGCCGCCCGCCGTCGGCGGCGCACGCCGTCGACGAAGGCGCCGAGGATCATGACGGGGCCGACCGCCGCGAAGCACAGCGAGAGCGGCGAGCGCGTGACCGCGAAGAGCACGACCCCTGTGACGATCGGCACGACCGCCGCGAGGAGGGGCAGCGGAGCGCTCTGCCCCGGTTCGGACGGGGACGGGAGGACGATCGGGTCGGCAGGATCCATGCCTGCCATCCCAGCGGATCCGGGGCGCCCGAGAGCGCCCTCCTCCGAAGCCGGTGGACTACTCGGTCGGAAGCTCAGCCGTGGAGGAAGTCTCTTCGCTCTCGTCGCCGGGACCGCGTCGGGCGATGTCGATGACGATGAGCGTCACGTTGTCGCGTCCGCCGTTCTCCAGCGCGGCAGACATCATCGCGTCGGCCGCGGCGTCCGCGGTCGGGTGCAGACCGAGGAAGTGCTGGATCCCGTAGTCGGTGAGCTCCTTGGTCAACCCGTCGGAGCAGATCACGAAGCGATCGCCGTCCTGCACGCTCAGCTCGCGGTAGTCCGGCGGCAGGGCCTCGCTGACTCCGACCGCGCGCGTGATGACGTTGCTGTAGGGGTGGCCTTCGGCTTCCTCGGGACTGAGCCGCCCCGCGGTGATGAGTTCCTGGACCACGGAGTGGTCGGTCGTGATCTGGCTGAGCGCGCCGTCACGGAGCAAGTAGACGCGGGAGTCGCCGATGTTGAGCGACACCCAGCGCGCATCGCCGTCCACGAGCGCGAAGAAGACTCCGGTGAGCGTCGTCCCGGTGCCTTCGTCCGTCGTCTCGGGGTGGGCCGTGATGTCGTCCACCGCAGCGATGAGCGCGGCCTCGATCGTCTCCGCCGTGACCGCCCCCGCGGCCACGGCCTCCTCAAGCCGGGCTATGGTCCGCTGGCTGGCGATCTCCCCGCCGGCGTGGCCACCCATTCCGTCGGCGACGACGAACAGCGGGAACTGAGCGAGGAACGAGTCCTGATTGTTCTCGCGCCGACGTCCGGTGTCGGTCGCACCGGCCCAGCGCAGGAGCACCGTTTCCCCGGAGGCCAGCGCGACGTCGCGGGTCTGCGCGGTCGAGCTCTGACTCACTGAGGTCCTCCCCTTCCTCGTGCGGTCGGTCCGGCGGAGGAAGTCCTCCATATCGTAATGGATTCGGGATGACGACGCCGCGTCATGCCGCCGGATCCTCCGGAAGGGGGAAGAGCGCGTCGATCGCCGCGACGTCCTCCGTCGTGGGCGACCAGGCCGATCCGGCACGCGCGTTCGCCTCGATCTGGGCGGGACTCGTGGCCCCGGCGATCACGGACGAGACGCCGGGCTGCGCGAGCAGCCAGCCGAACGTCGCTTCGAGCATGGTGATCCCGCGCTCGTCGCAGAAGGCACGGTAGGCATCGAGCGCGTCCCAGGGGGCGTTCTCCCAGAGGTGCGCACGCGTGCGCATGATCCGGCTCTCCCCCGGACCGCCCTCGCGCGTGAACTTCCCCGTGAGCAAGCCGTTGTGCAGCGGGAAGAACGGGAAGAAGCCCAGCCCGAACCGGTTCACCGCCGGCAGCACCTCGCGCTCGGCCGCCCGCGAGAGCAGCGAGTACTGGTTCTGGGCGGAGACGAATCGTCCGCTGCGAACCGCGCGGAGCTCAGCCTCCGCGATCTGCCAGCCCGCGAAGTTGGAGTGCCCGAAGTAGCGGACCTTGCCCTCGCGGACGAGCTCGTCGAGCGCATCGAGCGTCTCCTCGATCGGGGTCACAGGATCAGGGGTATGCAGCTGGTAGAGATCGATCCAGTCGGTGCGCAGGCGGCGCAGAGACTCTTCGATCGCCCTGCGGATGTACCGACGCGACCCCTTGCCGGCGGGGAAGTCGTACCCCATCTCGTACGCGGAGTGGCCGAACTTCGTCGCCAGCACCACGCGATCGCGCCGGCCTTCGAGCGCCTCACCCATGAGCGTCTCGCTGAGGCCCGGCTCCTTGCCGTACATGTCGGCCGTGTCGAGGAACGTCACGCCGCTGTCGATCGCCGCGTCGAGCACGTCCCGTGTGCCGCGGAGGGTCTCGGTCGCGGTCCCCGCGCGTCCGAAGTTGTTGCAGCCCAGTCCCACGGAGGAGACCAGGAGCCCGGACGAACCGACACGACGCTCAGAGCTCATGCTTCCAAACTAGCAACCCTCCGGCATGCGGAAGGCCCCCGGTCCGGGACCGGGGGCCTTCCGAGAGTTCACGACGGGCGGTGCTCCCCGCCGTCGGTGTCCTCGGTGTGCGGCGCGTCGGGCGTCGCGGCCGGAGGGGCCGGCGGGGCGGGCGGCGTGACGGGCGGTGCCGGAGGCACGACCGGGGCCGCGGGTGCTGCCGGAGCGCCCGCCGGCGGAGCCGGCGGGGCGGACGGCGCACCGGCGGGCGGAGCGGCCGGAGGCTGGAAGCCCTGCGCGGGAGCCTGCGGGGCGGCGGGCGGTGCGTAGCCCTGCGCCGCGGGAGCCTGGTAGCCCTGCGGGGCACCGTAGCCGGCGGGGGCGGCCGCCGACGGCTGCACCGGGATCCCCTGCCACACCGTACGGTCGCCGAAGAAGTTGTTGCCGGCCCACGGAGCGGGGGCGATGTTCGGGTTCCAGCGAGACTTGTCGAACGCGTTGATGCCGTACCAGACGATGCTCAGGAAGATGTAGAGCACCACCCAGCCTGCGCCCTTCTGGAGCTTGAGGCCGACACGCCAGGCGGCGAGCACCCAGAGCACGGCCGTCGCGACGATGAGGATCTGCCCGATCACCGGAATCCATCCGAGAACGATCGATGCCCCCATCGCGATGAGCACCAGCCACGGGTTCAAGTCCGCCAGCTTGAGGAACACCATGCCGTTGTAGATCGGCACCCAGGCACGCCACTTGCCCTGCACACCGGCTTTGTCGAAGATCTTCATGAGGAAGATCGAAGCGAGCACGTAGAAGCCGAGAGCGAAGATCAGCCACACGAGGGTGCCGATCAGAATGGCCGCGACGCTCACTCCTGAGTCGTATCCGTAGTCGTTCATTTTTCCCTCCGGGAAATGGTGATGATGCCGTGCATCGGGCGCACCAGACAGGCGCCGACGCGAACACCATACCGCTTTCCTGAGTCTGGGCTGAGAACTATTTACGGGCCGTCGGCTGATCCGTGACCAGTTCCAGCACGCCGGACTCCTCGGTGCGACGCATCACGACGCCCGATCGGGCCGCCCAGCCGAGCAGGGTCCGCTCGGATCCGATGCGCGGGCGCTCGGTCGCGAGCCGTCGCACAAGCGCACCCTTGGCGTGCTTGTTGAAGTGGTTCAGCGCCTTGCCCTGCTCCGTCACGACCCGCACATACGCCGAGGAGACCTCGTCGGGAACCGGACCGAGGTCGACGTACGCCTCCGAGCGCAGGTCCAGCACGAAGTCCGGCGCGTGGGCACGCAGCTCTGCGGTCACCGACTCCGCCCAGTGCCGCCGCAGCGCGGGAAGCCCTGGCACGGACGCGGCCGCGCCGAGTCGGTACGACGGGATCGGATCGAGCGCCCCGACGGGTCCGAACGGGGCGCTGTGGATCCGCACGTGCGCGCCCAGCCACCGACGGGCGTAACCGTCCAGGGATGCCGTATCCAGCGCGTCGAAGAGCACGCCCGTGTAGCGATCGATCGCGGGCATGACCGGCCCGTCCGCGAGACCCGCGTTGTCGCGCACCGCGCCGGCGAGCTGCTTCTCACTGAGTTTCAGCACTCGCCGTGTCTGCGCGGGATCGCCCGCGAGCGCCATCAGCGCTTCGCGCACCTGGCCGCGCGGCGCGGCGAGGCCCGGGAACGCCCAGGACGAGACGTCCGCCGGTCCCGGAGCGCCGCCGTCCCTCTTGGTCTCGGACGGGGGAAGCAGGATCATCATGAAGGGGCTCCTCGGAGTCGACGTCGACGGGCGCCGGCGCAGGCCGGAGACCACGGAAGCGCCGGACCCCTGAGGGCCGGCGCTTCCGTGGTGAGGAGGGGGATCAGGCGACGAGCGCCGCGTTGCCCGCGACGATCGTCAGCGTGTCGCCCTCCATCGAGACGAAGCCGTCCCGGGCGCTCGCGAGGACCTTGGTCCCGTCGAGCTGCGTGATCCGGACCTGGCCCTCGGCGAGGATGGCGAGCACGGGCTCGTGCCCGGCCATGAAGCCCAGCTCGCCCTCGACGGTCTTGGCGACGACGAGGCTGGCCTCTCCGGTCCAGATCTCCGCGTCGGCGGAGACGAGGCTGACGTGCAGCGCCATGCTCAGGCGTTCTCCTTCTGGATGCGCGCCCAGTTCGCCTCGACGTCCGAGATCGGGCCGACGTTGAAGAACGCCTGCTCGGCCACGTGGTCGAAGTCACCGCGGCAGATCGCGTCGAAGGACTCGATCGTGTCCTTGAGCGGAACCGTGGAGCCCTCGACACCGGTGAACTTCTTCGCCATGTAGGTGTTCTGGGAGAGGAACTGCTGGATCCGGCGCGCGCGGGCGACGACGATCTTGTCCTCTTCCGAGAGCTCGTCGACACCGAGGATCGCGATGATCTCCTGCAGCTCCTTGTTCTTCTGCAGGATCTGCTTGACCGTGGTGGCCACGCGGTAGTGGTCCTCGCCCAAGTAGCGGGGGTCCATGATCCGCGAGGTCGAGGTCAGCGGGTCGATCGCCGGGTAGAGGCCCTTCGACGCGATCTCACGGGAGAGCTCGGTCGTCGCGTCGAGGTGGGCGAAGGTGGTCGCCGGAGCCGGGTCGGTGTAGTCGTCGGCCGGCACGTAGATCGCCTGCAGGGAGGTGATCGAGTGACCGCGGGTCGACGTGATGCGCTCCTGGAGCACACCCATCTCGTCGGCGAGGTTCGGCTGGTAGCCCACCGCGGACGGCATGCGGCCGAGCAGCGTGGAGACCTCGGAACCGGCCTGCGTGAAGCGGAAGATGTTGTCGATGAAGAGCAGCACGTCCTGCTTCTGCACATCGCGGAAGTACTCCGCCATGGTCAGGGCGCTCAGGGCGACGCGCAGACGCGTCCCCGGCGGCTCGTCCATCTGGCCGAAGACGAGGGCGGTCTTGTCGAAGACGCCCGCCTCCTCCATCTCGTGGATGAGGTCGTTGCCCTCACGGGTCCGCTCGCCGACACCGGCGAACACCGACACACCGCCGTGGTCCTGCGCCACGCGCTGGATCATCTCCTGGATGAGGACGGTCTTGCCGACGCCCGCGCCGCCGAACAGGCCGATCTTCCCACCCTGGACGTACGGGGTGAGCAGGTCGATCGACTTGATGCCGGTCTCGAACATCTGGGTCTTCGACTCGAGCTGGTCGAAGTTGGGCGCCTTGCGGTGGATCGGCCAGCGCTCGGTGACCTCGACGGTCTCGCCGTCGGGGGCGTTGAGCACCTCCCCGATCACGTTGAACACCTTGCCCTTGGTGACGTCGCCGACCGGGACCGAGATCGGAGCGCCGGTGTCGCGCACCTCCTGGCCGCGGACGATGCCGTCGGTGGGCTTGAGGGCGATCGCGCGGACGAGGTCGTCGCCGAGGTGCTGCGCGACCTCGAGCGTGATCTCCGTCGACTCCTCGCCGATGGTGATCGTCGTCTTCAGCGCGTTGTAGATGTCGGGGATCGAGTCGTGCGGGAACTCGATGTCGACGACCGGTCCGTTGACGCGAGCAACGCGCCCGACGACCGTCTTGGCCGTGTCGGCCGTGGCGGTGGCAGTCATATCTTCGTCTCTCTCCTGAGGGTCTTACTTGCTCGACGCCAGGGCGTCGGCGCCGCCGACGATCTCGGCGATCTGCTGCGTGATCTCCGCCTGACGCGCGTTGTTGCGCAGGCGGGTGTAGTCGGTGATGAGCTTGTCGGCGTTGTCGCTGGCGGACTTCATCGCCTTCTGCGTCGCGGCCTGCTTGGCGGCGGACGACTGCAGGAGTGCGTTGAAGACGCGGCTCTGGATGTACACCGGCAGGATGGCGTCGAGCACCGTCGCCGCATCCGGCTCGAACTCGTACAGCGGGTAGACGGTGTTGCCTGCCTCGGACTCGTCGGCCTCCGCGATCTCCAGCGGAAGCAGGCGGACCGTCTCGGGCGACTGGGTCATCATGCTGACGAACCGGTTGTAGACGAGGTGGATCTCGTCGACGCCGTTCTCCTCGCCGCCGCGCTCGAAGTCCTCGAGCAGGGTCGCCGCGATGGCCTCCGCCGTGTGGAACGACGGGGTGTCGGTGTCGCCGGTCCACTCCGCCGCGGACGCGACGCCGCGGAACTGGAAGTAGCCGACGGCCTTGCGACCGACGAGGTAGAACACCGGCTCCCGACCCTCGGAGCGCAGGAGCTCGGCGAGCTCCATGCCCTCACGGAGGATCTGCGAGTTGAACGCACCGGCGAGTCCCCGGTCGCTCGAGAAGATCACGACCGCGGAGCGGCGGATCGTCTCGGGCTCGCGGGTGAGCGGGTGGTCGACGTTGGAGTGCGTCGCGACGGCGGACACGGCCCTCGTCACGGCCCGCGCGAAGGGCGAGGACGCGTGCACGCGCGCCATCGCCTTCTGGATGCGCGAAGCCGCGATGAGTTCCATCGCCTTCGTGATCTTCTTGGTCGTCTGAGCAGAAGAAATCTTCTGCTTGTAGACCCGGAGTTGTGCGCCCATATCTCAGTTTCCCCCGCGATTACGCGCGGTGGCCCTTGACGATCTTCTCCTGGTTCACGTCGTCGACGTCCGCGGCCGCGTGCTCCTCGTGACCGAGCGCGCTGATGCCGTGACCGGCGCCGCTCTGGAACTCGAGGATGAAGGCGTCGGTGGCCTTCTCAAGCTCCGCGACGGTGGCGTCGTCGAGGACGTTCGTCTCCCGGAGGGTGTCGAGCACGGTCGTGTTGCGACGCAGGTGGTCGAGCAGCTCGCGCTCGAACCGCAGCACGTCCTCGACCTCGATCTCGTCGAGCTTGCCGTTGGTTCCGGCCCAGATCGAGACGACCTGGTCCTCGACCGGGTACGGCGAGTACTGCGGCTGCTTGAGCAGCTCGGTCAGGCGCGCACCGCGAGCGAGCTGACGACGCGATGCCTGGTCGAGGTCGGACGCGAACATCGCGAACGCCTCGAGCGAGCGGTACTGCGCGAGCTCGAGCTTCAACGTGCCGGAGACCTTCTTGATCGACTTGACCTGGGCGTCGCCGCCGACGCGCGAGACCGAGATGCCCACGTCGACCGCGGGACGCTGGTTGGCGTTGAACAGGTCGGACTGCAGGAAGATCTGACCGTCGGTGATCGAGATCACGTTGGTCGGGATGTAGGCCGAGACGTCGTTCGCCTTGGTCTCGATGATCGGAAGACCCGTCATCGATCCCGCACCGAGCTCGTCGGACAGCTTCGCGCAACGCTCCAGCAGACGGGAGTGCAGGTAGAACACGTCGCCCGGGTAAGCCTCGCGGCCCGGCGGACGGCGCAGCAGCAGCGACACGGCACGGTAGGCCTCGGCCTGCTTCGACAGGTCGTCGAACACGATGAGGACGTGCTTGCCGCCGTACATCCAGTGCTGGCCGATGGCCGAACCGGTGTAGGGCGCCAGGTACTTGAAGCCGGCGGGGTCGGACGCCGGGGCGGCGACGATCGTGGTGTACTCCAGAGCGCCGGCCTCTTCCAGCGCGCCCTTGACGGAGGCGATGGTCGAGCCCTTCTGGCCGATCGCGACGTAGATGCAGCGGACCTGCTTGTTGACGTCGCCGGACTCCCAGTTGGCCTTCTGGTTGATGATCGTGTCGATCGCGATCGCCGTCTTGCCGGTCTGGCGGTCGCCGATGATGAGCTGGCGCTGGCCGCGGCCGACCGGGATCATGGCGTCGATGGCCTTGATACCGGTCTGCATCGGCTCGTGCACCGACTTGCGCTGCATGACGCCGGGCGCCTGCAGCTCGAGCTCGCGCACGCCGTCGAGCGGGGTGATCTCGCCGAGGCCGTCGATCGGGTTGCCGAGCGGGTCGACCACGCGGCCGAGGTAGCCGTCGCCGACCGGGACGGAGAGGACCTCGCCGGTGCGGGTCACCTCCTGGCCGGCCTCGATGCCGCCGAAGTCGCCGAGGATGACCACGCCGATCTCGCGCTCGTCGAGGTTCAGGGCGAGGCCCTTGGTGCCGTTCGCGAAGGTCACCAGCTCGTTCGCCATGACGCCGGGAAGTCCCTCGACGTGCGCGATGCCGTCCGCGGCGTCGATGACGGTGCCGACCTCGGTCGCCGAGCCGGACGTCGGCTCGTACGCGGCGACGAAGTCCTTCAGCGCGTCACGGATGACGTCGGGGCTGATCGAAAGTTCTGCCATTGTCTTCCCTTTGTATACAGGTGCGCGGTCGACCCGCGCGAAGTTCTTGATTCAGCCCGCGAGCTTCTGCCGGAGATCGGCGAGGCGGGAGGCGATGCTGCCATCGATGACGTCGTCTGCGACCTGCACGCGCAGGCCCCCGACGATGGCGGGGTCGGTGACCACGTTCAGTGCGATCGTACGTCCGTAACGGGCGCCGAGGACCGCCGCAAGGCGATCCCGCTGCTGAGCGCTCAGCGGCACGGCGGTGTGCACCGTCGCGACGAGTCGCTCGCGCTGCACGGAGACGATCCGCATCGCACGGTTGAGCAGCCGGCGCACCCGGCGCCCGCGCGGCTCCCGCACGAGCGAGGTGACGACCAGGGTCGTGGCCGGGCTGACGCTCGGCTCGACGAGCTTCTGCACGAGCGCCGACTTGCCCTCGGCGCCGCCGAGGCGGCCGCCGAGCGCGAGCTCGAGCTCTGCGTTGTCCGCCACCAGGCGCGAGACCGAGAACAGCTCGCCCTCGATGTCGGCCTCGGGTGCGGCGATCGCCGTCGCACGGATCGCCAGCTCCTCCACACCGTCGACGAGGTCGGCGGCGGAGGACCAGCGCTGGGCGACGACGCTCTTGAGCAGTTCCTGCACGGGCGCGGAGGCGCCGGCGAAGACGCGCGACACGAGTGCCGTCCGCGCCTCGACCGGGGCGGACGGATCGGCGAGCGCGCCGCTCAGCGCGGTGGAGTCACCGATCAGGCGCGTGGCGGCGAAGAGCTCACCGGCGACGTCGAGGGTGATCCCCTGCGCGGCGCCGAGATCGTTGCTCGTCGCCACGAGGGCCTGAGCGGTCGCGCTGCCCATTACTTCGCCGCCTCGGAGGCCTCGAGGTCCGCCAGGAAGCGGTCCACGACGGCCGTCGCGCGGGCGTCGTCCGAGAGCGACTCGCCGACCACGCCGCCGGCGAGGTCGAGGGCGAGACCGCCGACCTCGGAGCGCAGCGTGACGAGCGCGGTCTGGCGCTCGGCCTCGATCTGAGAGTGCGCGGCGGCGGTGATGCGCGCGGCCTCGGCCGATGCGCTCTCCTTCGCCTCGGCGACGATCTTCTTGCCGTCCTCACGGGCGGTCTCGCGGATCGTGCCGGCCTCCGTGCGCGCCTCGGCGAGCTGGCGGGTGTACTCCTCCAGCGCGGCCTCGGCCTGCTTCTGGGCCTCGTCCGCCTTGGCGATGTTGCCCTCGATGGCCGCGGAGCGCTCGTCGAGCATCTTCGTGAAGCGCGGGAGGGCGACCTTCCACACCACGATGAGGATCACGACGAACCACAGCGCCGACCAGACCAGGTCGTACCACGCGGGGAGGAGCGGGTTGTGCGCCTCCTCCTCGGCCGCGAGGTGCGTGACAAGAGCGTTCAGCATCCTGTCTCCTTCGGGATTCGGGGCGGATTACGGGAAGGGGATGAAGCCGACGGCGATGCCGACGAACGCGAGCGCCTCGGTGAAGGCGATACCGATCCACATGAGGACCTGCAGGCGACCGGCCAGCTCGGGCTGACGGGCGACACCCTCGATCGTCTTGCCGACGACGATGCCCACGCCGATGGCCGGGCCGATGGCGGCGAGGCCGTAGCCGATCGTCGCGAGGTTGCCGTTGACTGCTGCGAGAACCGTAGTAGCGTCCACGGATTTTTCCTTTCGTTGTGGGCGGCAGGTTCGCCGCCCGCAGGGGTTGTCAGTGCTCTTCTGCGACCGCGAGCTGGATGTAGACCGCGGTGAGGACGGTGAAGACGTAGGCCTGGAGGACGGCGACCAGGATCTCGAAGACCGTGAACGCGCCGCCGAAGGCGAGGGTTCCCACGCCGAGCGCGGCCCAGCCGCCGCCCGCCGTGAAGAAGAAGAACGCCGTGGCCGAGTAGCAGAGCACGAGGAGCATGTGCCCGACGACCATGTTCATCAGAAGTCGCAGCGTGAGGGTGACCGGGCGGACGATGAACGTCGAGATGAACTCGATCGGCGTCACGATGATGTAGACCGGCCACGGCACGCCCGAGGGGAACAGGGCGTTCTTGAAGAAGTTCTTGGGGCTCTTCTTGATGCCCGCGTAGATGAACGTCACGTAGCTGATCACCGCGAGCAGGAGCGGAACGCCGATGATGCTCGTTCCGGCGATGTTCAGGAGCGGGATGATGCCCGTGATGTTCATGAACAGCGTCATGAAGAAGATCGTGGTGAGGATCGGCAGGAAGCGGTCGCCGTCCTTGCGTCCGAGCAGGTCGTGCGCGATGCCGCCGCGGACGAAGCCGAGGCCCATCTCGACGACGCTCTGGAAGCGGCCGGGGACGACCTTCATCCGGCGGGTGCCGAGCACCAGGACGAGCACGACGGCGACGACCGAGATGAACTGCACCAGGTGGATCCGGTGGATCGGGACGCCGAAGACGTTGAAGACGATCTCGGGGAAGAACTCGTCCATCGACGGGCCGTGGAAACCGCTGTCGTTGGCCAGTCGAGGGATCATGGTCGCAGCAAGATTAAACAGCGCGGGCTCCAGCTTCGGGGCACCGGGGGCTACCGGGGCGTCGGTCGGTGTGCTTCTCAGCGCAGCGCTCGCGTGACGAGCGGGCTCGGATCCAGCCTATCAGACCGGTGAGTTGCCTGAATCCGCGTCAGGAGTCTGCCGGGAGGGTGCGACGTCCTCCGGGGCCACGGTCGGCAGCGACGTGTCGCTGACGTGCGGCAGCCGCATCCGAGTGAGCACGACGACGTCGATGGCGAGCGACATGAGCACTCCGGCCAGGAGCGACCAGAAGAACACCACCGGCTCGAGCCAGGGCTGACTGCGCAGCACGAGCATGAGCACCACGAACAGCGCGAGTTTGACGAACCAGCCCCCGAGCACGATCGCGAAGAAGAACTGCACGTAGAGCGCCTCGCCGAACCACCGGTTGGCGACGAGGATGCTGATCGCGGTGATGGCGAGGAAGAGCACGGCGATCAGCACGCCGACGAGACCGCTGACGACTCCCGCTCCTCCGCGGAAGACGCCGCCGAGGATCGCGGCGACGACCGCGAGCACGACGGCGGCGATCGCCGAGGCGATCAGGGTCGCGCGCAGGATCGGGGTGCTGGTCACGGGGCTCTTGCCGGCGGGGGTGCTCATCGGGAGGGCTCTTTCGGGACGGGACCCGCGGCGTCGTGCGGGGTCGGGAGGGCATCCGTGCGGGGACGCGAGGGGATCAGGGTGACGACCAGGCAGGCGGCGATGCCCACGACGCCGAACACGACGCCGGCGGCGTACTCGCCGTACCAGCCCTCGCGGGAGCCGATGTACATGAGCAGGACGGCGATCGAGATGACGGCGGTCCACGCGTAGAAGATGAGCACGGCGTCGCGACCGCGGTGGCCGAGGTCGAGCATGCGGTGGTGCAGGTGCAGGCGGTCCGGGGAGAACGGCGACTTGCCCGCCCGCATGCGACGCAGCACCGCGAGCCCGAAGTCGAGCAGCGGGAGCAGCACCACGACTACGGGCAGCAAGATCGGGATGAATGCGCCGAGCAGCTGGGAGCGGCCGATCTGCGCGTCCGTGAGCACGGCGGGATTGAGCTGGCCGGTGATCGCGACCGCGCTCGTAGCCATGAGCAGCCCCAGCACGAGTGCGCCGGAGTCCCCCATGAACAGCTTCGCCGGGCTCCAGTTCATCGGAAGGAATCCGAGGCAGGCGCCGATCAGCACGGCCGCGATGAACGAGGCGAGGTTGAAGAAGCTCGACTGTCCCGTGTCGCGGGCGATGATGTACGAGTAGACGAAGAACACGCCGTTCGCGATGAGGCAGACCCCGGCGACGAGGCCGTCGAGCCCGTCGATGAAGTTCACGGCGTTCATCACGACCACGATCGCGAACATCGTGATGACGATGCTCAGCCAGCTGGATCCGATCACCGGCTCCGCGAGCGGCAGGGACAGGATCTGCAGTCCGCCGACGATGGTGATGAGCCCCGCGGCGATGAACTGCGCGCCGAGCTTGATCATCCAGTCGAGATCCCACAGGTCGTCGACGACGCCGACCACGGCGATCAGCAGCACGGCGCCGAGCACCGCCCAGATCGTCTGCGGCTGCGCCCAGATGATCCCGAAGAAGGGGCTCGCGGCCGAGGCGGCGAACGCGGCCATGATGCCGACGAGCATCGCCACTCCCCCGAGCCGCGGCGTCGGCGTGGTGTGCACGTCGCGTTCGCGAATGCCCGGGTACAGCTTGAACCGTAGGCTCAGCTGCCACACCCCCCAGGAACAGACCAGCGTCACCGCGGCCGTGAGGATCACGGTGAACAGGTACTGCTTCATCGGCGCTCTTCGAGCAGATCCCCGAGCACGCGGCCGAGCTCCTCGCGGGAGATCGCTCCCTCACGGACCACACGCACCTTCGCGTCGTCCCCACCGGGGCGCACGAGCGAGGTCGCGTCGACGATCGTGGAGGCCACGCCCTTCGCCGCAGGACCGTTCTCGAGGTACACGGCGATGCGGTCGCCGAGCATCCGCTCCGCCTGGGACGCCTCGACCGCGGCGGGTTCGCCGGTCAGATTCGCGCTGGAGACCGCGAGCGGCCCGGTCTCCTCGAGCAGCGCCAGCGCGATCCGGTCGTCCGGCATGCGCACGGCCACCGTGCCGTGCGTCTCGCCGAGGTCCCAGACGAGGGAAGGCTGCGCGGGCAGGATCACGGTGAGGCCGCCGGGCCAGAACTCGTCGACGAGCCGCTGCACCGGCTCCGGTACGGTCTCCACGAGCGCGGAGAGCGTCGGAACGCCCGCGACCAGCACCGGCGGAGGCTGCTGCCGACCGCGCCCCTTGGCGTCGAGGAGTCGCTGCACGGCGGCGGGGCTGAATGCATCGGCGCCCACGCCGTAGACGGTATCGGTGGGGAGCACGACCAGTTCACCGCGGCCGATGGCCTGACGCGCGAGGCGCATCCCGGTGAGGATCTGATCCGCGTCGCGGCAATCGTAGACGGAGGACATGACCGCCCCAGTCTACGGCCACGCCGCCGAAGATCCGCCGAGGGCCGCGTCAGGGTCGGATCGCGGTCGTCGCGCGGTCGCGCCGGGTCAGATCCTGGTGCGTCGCGGTCGCGAGCCACCCGTCGTCCGCGAGCAGCGCACGGATCGCGGCTCCCTGGACCTCGGCGTGCTCGATCACCAGCGTGCCGCCGGGATGCAGCAGGGCGAGCGCCCTCCGGCTGATCGCCCGGACGACGTCGAGACCGTCCGCCCCGCCGTAGAGCGCGAGCGCGGGATCGAACTGGCGCACCTCGGGGTCGCGCGGGATCGCGTCGTCCGGAACATAGGGAGGGTTGGACACGACGACGTCGACCGTGCCGTCGAGCTCGTGCAGCTCCTCGGAGAGGTCGCCGCGGACGAGGACGAGGTTCGCCTGGGCCGCGGTGTTGCGCAGCGCCCAGGCGTGCGCCTGCTCGGAGAGCTCGACCGCGTGCACACGCGCGTGCGGCACCTCCGTGGCGAGGGCGAGGGCGATCGCCCCGGATCCGGTGCACAGATCGACGCCGATCGGCGTGGGCGTGGCCGCCGCGAGCAGCGCGTCGATCGCGAACTGCGCGACGATCTCGGTCTCGGGCCGGGGCACGAACACGCCGGGTCCGACGGCGAGTTCGAGGTGTCGGAAGGGCGCCGTCCCGGTCAGATGCTGCAGGGGCTCCCGTGCCGCCCGACGCGCGACGAGCCCGTCCAGCACGGCCGCGTCCGCGTCGTCCAGCAGATCCCCCCGGATCACCGCCGCCTGGACGCCCCCTCGTCCGAGCGTCAGGACGTGCGCGGCGAGGAGCTCCGCATCGAGCGTCGGATCCGGCACCCCCGACGCGGCGAGATCGGCGGTGGCACGGCGGAGGGCTTCGGAGAGCGGGACGGGCACGGATCCCAGCGTAATCGTGGCGTCACAATCACCGGGCGCACACCGGCTCGCCCTAGGCTGTGCTGCACCCCTGCCCCGCATTCGAAAGGTCAGACATGCCCGGAATCCACTCCGACGTCACCACCACGTTCGGCAACACGCCTCTGGTCAAGCTCAACCGGCTCACCGAGGGGCTGGGCGCGGACGTGCTCGTCAAGCTCGAGTCGTTCAACCCGGGCTCGAGCGTCAAGGACCGCATCGGCATCGCGATCGTCAACGCGGCGGAGGCCTCGGGAGAGCTGAAGCCCGGCGGCACGATCGTCGAGGCCACCAGCGGGAACACCGGCATCGCGCTGGCGATGGTCGGGGCCGCCCGCGGCTATCGCGTCATCCTCACGATGCCGGCGTCGATGTCCAAGGAGCGCCGCGTGCTGCTCAAGGCGTTCGGCGCGGAGCTCGTGCTCACCGACCCGACGCTCGGCATGAAGGGCGCGATCGAGAAGCTCCAGGAGATCATCGAGACCACGCCGGGCGCGGTCTGGGCACGTCAGTTCGAGAACGCGGCGAACCCGCAGATCCACCGCGAGACCACCGCGCAGGAGATCCTGCGCGACACGGACGGCGCGGTCGACGTGTTCGTGGCGGGCGTCGGCACCGGCGGCACAGTGACCGGGGTCGGCCAGGCCCTCAAGGCGGTCAAGCCCGAGGTGCAGGTCATCGCGGTCGAGCCCACCGACTCCCCCCTGCTCTCGCAGGGTCACGCGGGCCCGGCGAAGATCCAGGGCATCGGACCCAACTTCGTCCCCGCCATCCTGGACCGCGAGGTCATCGACGAGATCATCACCGCCGGGTTCGACGAGTCCCTCGCGACCGCCCGCGCCCTCGCCGCGCAGGAGGGGCTGCTCGTCGGCATCTCCAGCGGCGCGGCCGTGGCCCAGGCGCTCAAGGTGGCTGCCCGCCCCGAGAACGCCGGCAAGACGATCGTCGTCATCGCGCCCGACACGGGCGAGCGCTACGTGTCCACCGCTCTCTTCGAGGATCTGCGCGAGGACTGATGGGCTCCGGCATGTCCTGGATCGGGCGGATGCGCGAGGACGTCGCATCCGCCCGACTCCGCGACCCCGCCGCCCGCTGCGGGCTCGAGATCGCGCTGCTGTATCCCGGCCTGCACGCCATCTGGGCGCACCGGCTGGACCACGCCCTCTGGCGGCGCGGGTGGAGGTTCCCCGCCCGGCTCGGATCGCAGATCGCCCGCTGGCTCACCGGGATCGAGATCCACCCGGGGGCGGAGATCGGACGGCGGTTCTTCATCGACCACGGCTCCGGGGTCGTCATCGGGGAGACCGCCGAGATCGGCGACGACGTCATGCTGTACCACGGCGTCACCTTGGGCGGCCGCACACGCGACGCCGGCAAGCGTCACCCCACGCTCGAGGACGGGGTGGTCGTCGGCGCGGGCGCGAAGATCCTGGGTCCCGTCGTGATCGGCGCCCGGAGCGCGATCGGCGCCAATGCGGTCGTCACCAAGGACGCGGCACCCGACTCGGTGCTCACCGGGGTTCCCGCCCGGGCCAGGGCCCGCGGGGCGGGAGAGAGCACTTCGCGGATCCTCTCGGTCCCCGAGATGCCCGACTACTCGATCTGAGAGGCCGGCCCACCCGGTTCACCCCACTCGTCTATTTGCGCCAAACCTGGGCGTTCGGGCGCGGAAACCCACCGTTTGACGCAGACAGACGCAGGGGGCGGCGCGCTAGAGGCGGGCGGCGGCCGCGGCGAGACCGGCCCGCACTCGCCGCACGGCTTCCCGCGGAGCACGGTAGACATGCGCTGACGTCAGCCGCACCACCGCCCAACCGGCCTCCGCGTACGCCTGATACTTGTCGATGTCGCGCTGGAGCTGCGCGCGGGTGAGGTGGCCGTCGCTCTCGTACTCGATCGCGAGCTTGCTCTCGGGGTAGGCGAGCTCGCTGCACCCGAGGAACAGCCCCCGGGCGTCGTAGACGTCGTAGTCCAGCACCGGCTCGGGCATGCGGACGTCATGCAGGATCAGGCGGATCTGCGTCTCGGGCGGTGATGCCGCCCCCGTTCGGGCGAGCACGAGCGCGCGACGGAGAGCCGGAGCCCCGGGCCGCCCTTTCCGTTCCGCGAAGCCCGCCAGCTCCGCACGGGTGGCCAGTGCCGTTTCCCTGACGGGCGCGAACCTTCCGGGGTGGCGCGGGATGTGCAGGACGGCGTCGGCAGCGGCGACGAGCTCGTCATCGGTGAGGAGAGCGCCCATGCTGGCCCACGTGCTCGCCGGATCCGTGACGCGGATCCCCTCGGACACGACGGTGCGGACGAATCCGCCGGAGAACTGATGCCCGCGGATCCCCGGGCGAACCGGCGCGCTCCGTGGACGCCACACGCCGACATGCAGGGTGGCATCCAGCCGTCGAGGAAGGGGGATCCCCCAGTGCCGTGCCGCGGTCGGTCCGCAGAAGAACGCGTGCACGGGCATCACAGGCAGATAGTCGCACAGGGCCTGTTCTGCCTCGCGGGAGCGGGTCTGCCACCACGGCTCGGGGTCGTCGGCCGCATCGCCGCCGTCCGCGCCGAGGCTGCGCGCGCCGTGAAAACTGCGTCGCAGTGACGGGTCACGCAGCCGCCACTCCGTGAGTCCGCGCTGCCGTCCTTCACGAACCGTGAAGGAGGGCGGCAGTTCCGGCAGGCGAGAGGCGGGCGATCGCATCCCACGACTCTGGCGCAAACCAGGAGTAGGCCTCCCCGGTTCTCCACAGACCCCGTCTGTTTGTGTCGAACCGTTGGCGGAGGCGCTGTTCTCCCGCAGTTTGACGCAAACAGACGGAGTGGGACCGGCGCTGCGCGCGGAGCGGCAGCAGCATCGTGCAGAGGACCGTGATGATCCAGACGACGACCGGCCCGAGGATCCATGCCAGGGCGTCGGTGATCCGCAGGCCGCCGACCGGCAGCAGGACCACGATGAGCAGCGCCACGAACGTGGAGATGATGCCGATACCACCCAGCAGCGCCGGGGCGTAGCGGTTCGCCATCGAGGTGATCCACGGGGCGAGCAGGCTCTGCAGCACCGTGAAGATCAGCACGCACAGCACGAAGCCCCACCACTTGCTCCACTCGATCGTGAAGCCCGTCAGCAGCAGGTCGGCCACGATGAGGCCGACGGCCGAAGACAGCAGGAAGATCAGAGCGCGCGTGAAGAAGTGGCCCAGAGCCGGAGCTTGGCGCGAGACGGGTGCCGATCCGGCTGCGCCCCGCGTACTGTCGAGGACATGCGCTGGGTGCTCCACGTGGACCTCGACCAGTTCATCGCGGCCGTCGAGGTGCTGCGTCGTCCCGAACTCGCGGGGCTCCCGGTCATCGTGGGCGGTCGCGGCGATCCGGGCGAGCGCGCCGTGGTGTCGACCGCCTCCTATGAGGCGCGCGCGTTCGGCGTGGGCTCCGGCATGCCGCTGCGCATCGCGGCACGTAAGGCGCCCGATGCCGTGGTCCTGCCGGTCGACGCCCCGGCGTATCTCGCGGCATCGGCCGAGGTGATGGCGGAGCTGCGTGCTCAGCCCGGGGCCGTGGTGCAGGTCCTGGGCTGGGACGAGGCCTTCGTCGGGGTCGACACCGACGATCCCGAGGCGTACGCCCGCGGCCTGCAGCAGGCGATCCTGAGTCGCACACGGCTGCACTGCAGCGTCGGCATCGGCGACACCCTCGTCCGGGCCAAGATCGCGACGGGGTTCGGCAAGCCCCGCGGCGTCTTCCGGCTCACGGCCGCGAACTGGGACGCGGTGATGGGTGGGCGCCCTGTCATCGAGCTGTGGGGTGTCGGACCGAAGGTGTCGAAGCGGCTGCTCGCGCTCGGCATCCGGACGGTCGCAGAACTCGCCGCCGCGCCCGAGGACGAGCTCGTCACCGAGTTCGGCCCGAGGATGGGCCTCTGGTACCGCGAGCTCGGACGGGGCGGCGGATCCGCCGAGGTCGACGACGCCCCCTGGGTGCCGCGCGGGCACAGCCGCGAGACCACGTATCAGACCGATCTCGTCGACCCTGCGGAGATCGAGCGGGCCGCCCTGAACCTGCTCGACCAGGTGCTCGACGACGTGACGGAGGACGGCCGCGGTGTGATCGGGCTCGGCCTGAAGGTGCGCTACGCGCCGTTCACGACGAAGACCTTCACCCGGCGGATCCCGGAGACCGCCGATCGTGCCGTCATCGTCGAGAAGGCACGGGAGCTCATCGCCCGGATCGCCCCGGACCGCGCCGTGCGGCTGCTGGGCCTGCGCGCCGAGATGACCCTGCCCGACGATGTGCGCGACGGCCGCACGTCCGTCCGCGGCGCGGGGTGAGGTTCCCGCCCCCGACACGAGGGATCAGGTCTCGAGCGGATGCCAGGTCGGCGCCTGCCGGACGAGCAGGCTGTCGACCGCGAAGCCGCCGCGCCGCCGATCCTGCCGGGCTCGGCGTCCGCCGCGGAGATGCGCAGAACGTCGCCGAGTTCCACGATCAGACCGTGGGGTCGGCGACGTTCTGCGGGCGCAGCACGAGATTGCCGATCTTGCGGCCCGAGTCGACACGCGCGTGCGCCTCGGCGAGCCGGTCGAGCGGAAGCGCGCCGTCGATGACGACGTGCAGCGCACCCGAGCCGACCAGGCCGAGCAGGGTGTCGAAGTCCTCGGTGCGCTGCGGGGCCGTGCCCGTCTTGACCGGACCGCGGGCCGTGACGATCTCGCCGAGGCTCGCGGCTGCGAGCAGCAGCCTGCCGCCCGCGGAGAGCAGCGGTCGTCCCGTCGCCGGACTCAGCGCGCCGACCGTGTCGAAGACGACGTCGAAGCGCTCGCCGTGCTTCGCGAGCGAACCGACCGGAGTGACGCGGTAGTCGATCACCCGGTCGGCACCGAGCTCCGTGGCGAGGGTGGCGTTGCCGTCGCTCGTCACGGCGGTGACCGTCGCCCCGAGGTGCTTCGCGAGCTGCACCGCGTTCGTGCCGACCGCTCCGGAGGCGCCGACGACGAGCACCTGCTCGCCGCGTCGCACCCCTGCCTTGTCCCGCAAGAAGTGCAGGGCCGTCGTGCCGCCGAAGAGCACCCCGGCGGCATCCTCGAAGGAGACCTCGTCGGGGACGCGCACGACCCGCGACGCGGACACCGCGACGAGCTCGGCGTGCGCGCCCATGCGCGCCCCGGTCATCCCGCAGACACGATCGCCGACCGCGACGCCGACCGCGCCCGCGCCCGTCGCCTCGACGACACCCGAGAAGACCACGCCGAGGACCGCCGCCCGCGGGCCACGCAGCCCGAGCGCGAGCCGGCCGGGGAGGGCGAACCCGCGCGGAAAGCGCGCGCCCCGGATGCGCGCGTCCCCGGAGTTGACGGTCGCCGCCACGACCCGCACGAGCACCTCCCCCCGTCCCGCGACCGGGTCGGCCACCGTCGCGATCCGCACGACGGACGGAGGCCTGTACCGCTCGACCACACCTGCACGCATCCTGTCCCCTTACACCCGTAAGCCTTTGTTCGCCACGATAGCCTTACAGCAGTAAGGGCGCAACCGCCGCCCGGGACGGAGGCCGAGTGGCTCGGCAGAACCCCCTCAACCGGGAGCGCATCGTGACCGCGGCGATGCAGGTCGCCGACGACGGCGGCCTGGGCGCGGTGAGCATGCGCAACGTCGGCAAGGCGCTCGGTGCCGAGGCGATGTCGCTCTACCATCACGTCTCCGGCAAGGAGGAGCTGCTCGACCTGCTCGCCGACGCCGCGTTCGCGCAGATCCCGCTGCCCGAGATCGGCGCGCCGTGGCGCGCCGCGATGACCTCGCGCGCCCACGCGATGCGTGCCGTCCTCACGAAGCACTCCTGGGCGCTGACCCTGCTCGAATCGCGAGCGAACCCCGGCGAGGCCGTGATGCGGCACCACGACCGCGTGCTCGGGCTGCTCCGCGGCGACGGCTTCGACCTCACGCTCGCCGCCCACGCGTACTCCGCCCTGGACGCCTACATCTACGGGTTCGTGCTCACCGAGCTGAGTCTCCCGTTCACCCCCGATACCGGTCCGGAGGAGTTCGCCGCCGGGCTGGAGGTCACGGCCTCCGAGTACCCGTATCTCGCGGAGATGCTCGCGCAGATGGTCGTGGGTCACGACTACGACTACGGCGACGAGTTCGAGTACGGGCTCGACCTCGTGCTGGATCAACTGGAGCTGCGGCGAGCGACCCCGGCCTGAGCCGGCGACGCGTCCGGGGCGTGTTCAGGCGTCGGCGCCGAGTGCGGCGAGACGCGCCTCCTCGTCCGCGTGGATCGCGGATTCGATGATCGGCTCGAGCGCGCCGTCCATCACCTGATCGAGGTTGTAGGCCTTGAACCCGGTGCGGTGGTCGGCGATGCGGTTCTCCGGGAAGTTGTACGTGCGGATCCGCTCCGAGCGGTCCATGCCGCGGATCTGCGACCGGCGGGCGTCGGATGCCGCCGCGTCGAGCTCCTCCTGCTGCTTGGCGAGGAGCCGGGCGCGCAGCACCCGCATCGCGGCCTCGCGGTTCTGCAGCTGGGACTTCTCGTTCTGCATCGACACGACGATGCCGGTCGGCACGTGCGTGATGCGCACCGCCGAGTCCGTCGTGTTCACGGACTGACCGCCGGGGCCCGAGGAGCGGAACACGTCGATCTTCAGATCGTTCTGATCGATCTGGATCTCCTCCGGCTCGTCGACCTCGGGGAAGACGAGCACCCCCGTCGTGGAGGTGTGGATGCGCCCCTGCGACTCGGTCGCCGGGACGCGCTGCACCCGGTGCACGCCGCCCTCGTACTTGAGATGCGCCCAGACGCCCTGGGAGGGGTCGGCCGAGGCGCCCTTGATGGCCACCTGGACGTCCTTGTATCCGCCGAGATCGGACTCGGTTCGCTCCAGCAGCTCGGTCTTCCAGCCCTTCGACGCGGCGTACTGGATGTACATCCGGAGCAGATCCGCGGCGAAGAGGGCGGATTCGGCTCCGCCCTCCCCCGCTTTGATCTCCATGATCACATCGCGTGCGTCGTCGGGATCGCGCGGAATCAGCAGACGCCGCAGACGCTCCTGCGCCTGCTGGAAGCCCTCCTCGAGCGCCGGGATCTCCGCCGCGATGCTCTCGTCCTCGCGCGCGAACTCGCGTGCGGTCTCGAGGTCGTCGCCCGCGGCGATCCAGTCGTCATGTGCCTTGACGATGCGGCTGAGCTCTGCGTAGCGGCGGTTGACCCGCTTCGCGCGCGCCGCATCGGCGTGCACCTCGGGGTCGGAGAGCTCCCTCTCCACCCTCTGGTGCTCGTCGCGCAGCGCCTCGACCTGCTCGAACATGACGACCGGATCCCCTGCCCGCGGACGCGTCAGCGGATGCTGTTCTCGGACGCGTGGCTGTGACCGGTGCCGCTCTGCGGCTTTCCGAGCTGCGCGTTCTGCATCTGCAGCAGGAACTCGACGTTGGAGTCGGTCTCCTTGAGCTTTCCGAGCACCACCTCGAGCGCCTGCTGCGGGTCGAGCCCGGCGAGAGCGCGACGCAGCTTCCACGTGATCTTGACCTCGTCGGGGCTCAGCAGCATCTCCTCGCGGCGGGTGGACGACGCGTTCACGTCGACGGCCGGGAAGATCCGCTTGTCCGCGAGCGCGCGGCTCAGGCGCAGCTCACTGTTGCCGGTGCCCTTGAACTCCTCGAAGATGACCTCGTCCATCTTGGAACCGGTCTCGACGAGCGCCGTGGCGAGGATCGTCAGGGATCCGCCGTTCTCGATGTTGCGGGCGGCACCGAAGAAGCGCTTCGGCGGGTACAGCGCGGACGCGTCCACGCCGCCGGTGAGCACGCGACCCGACGCCGGGGCGGCGATGTTGTAGGCGCGTCCGAGGCGGGTGATCGAGTCGAGCAGCACGACGACGTCGCGGCCCAGCTCGACGAGGCGCTTGGCCCGCTCGATCGCGAGCTCGGCGACCGTGGTGTGGTCCTCCGCCGGTCGGTCGAAGGTCGAGGCGATGACCTCGCCCTTCACCGTGCGCTGCATGTCCGTGACCTCTTCGGGGCGCTCGTCGACGAGCACGACCATGAGGTGCACCTCGGGGTTGTTGATCGCGATCGCGTTCGCGATCTGCTGCAGCACGATCGTCTTGCCGGCCTTGGGCGGCGCGACGATGAGGCCGCGCTGGCCCTTGCCGATCGGCGCGACGAGGTCGATGATGCGCTGGGTGAGCTTCTCCGGTGCCGTCTCCAGACGCAGACGCTCCTGCGGGTAGAGCGGGGTGAGGTTCGAGAACTCGACGCGGTGCGCGGCGTCCTCGGCGCTCAGCCCGTTGATCGAGTCGACCTTGACCAGGGCGTTGTACTTCTGGCGCCCCTGCTGCTCGCCCTCGCGGGGCTGCTTGATCGCGCCGACCACGGCGTCGCCCTTGCGCAGGTTGTACTTCTTCACCTGGCCGAGCGAGACGTACACGTCGCTGGGGCCGGAGAGGTAGCCGGTCGTACGCACGAACGCGTAGTTGTCGAGCACGTCCAGGATGCCCGCGATCGGGATGAGGACGTCGTCCTCGCCGATCTCGGTCTCGAACTCGTCGACGTTCTGGTTGACGCCGCCGCGGCGCTTGTTGCGCTGACGGCTGCGGCCGGAGCCGGATCCATCCTCGTCGGCGTCGACGGAGCCGCCGCGCTGGTTCTGGTTCTGATTGTTCTGACCGTTCTGGTTGCCGCTCTGGCCGTCCTGGTCCTTGCCGTTGCGGTTGCGGCTGCGGCTGCGGGACCGGCTGCGACTGCGGCCGTTCGTCTCCTCGCTCTCGGCGGGCGCCTCGGCCTGCGGCTCGGCAGCGGCCTCGGCGGGCTGCGGCTCGGTGGCCGGGGTCGTCGACGCCGTCGGGCCGTCGGCGGCGGCCTCGGCCGGGGCCTCCTCGGTCTTCTTCGCACGGCTGCGGCGCGGGGCCTTCGCCTTCGGCGCGTCCTCGGCCGATGCATCCGCGGAGGCGTCCGCGGCGGGGGCGGCTCCGGCGTCGCCCGGGGCGGCGGCCTCGGCCGGGGCCTCCTCGGTCTTCTTCGCACGGCTGCGGCGCGGAGTCTTCACCTTCGGCGCGTCCTCGGCCGGGGCGTCCGCGGCGGACGTCGCGGCGGGGGTCGCGTCGACGGGCGCCGCCGGAGCGGACGCCTCGGCCTCCGCCGTCGTGGCGGCTGCCGTCGCTGTGGTCGCGCGGCGCGGGGCGCGCTTGCGCGGCGCCTTGGGGGCGTCCTCGACGGGCGCCGTCTCGGCGGGTGCCGAGGTGTCGTTCTGGGTCTCGGAGATGGTCTCCACGAGTACTCCTCTTTACGTCTGGGGGTGGGAAGCGGCGCACGGCGAGAGCCGGGCGCGGCCGCACGGATCATGTCGAGAACAGGCTGTCCCCTGCATGCCACCCGGGGAACGCGCCCGTGGGCAGCGGAATCGCCGGCACGCGGTGCGGTTTCGGGTGGAGTGCGGCTGACGCTGAGATCGCGTCTCGGGCCGGAATCACGATTGTGACGAAGAACCCTCCGCTCGTTCCCTCACTGTACCACCCCGCACGTCGACCGCGACCGATCGGTGCTCCCACGGAGTGTCCGTGATCTCGTCGGCCAGGCGGGCCGCCTCGAGCCGCGATCCCGGACCATCGCAGAGCACCAGCACGCTGGGGCCGGCGCCGGACACGACGGCCGCGTAGCCCTCGGCGCGCAGCGCCTGGACGAGCCGGCTGGTCTCCGGCATCGCGGGCGCGCGGTAGCCCTGGTGCAGTCGGTCGTCCGTCGCGTCGAGCAGCACGTCGGGGCTCTGCGTGAGGGCGGCGATGAGCAGGGCGGAGCGCGAGACGTTGAACACCGCGTCCTCGCTCGGCACCTGCGGGGGCTGCAGGCTGCGGGCGGCCTTGGTCGACATCGTGTAGCCGGGCACGAGCACGAGAGGAGAGACGCCGCGATGCACCAGCAGCTTCTTGTGCTGCGGCCCGCGCTCTCCCGTCCAAGCGATCGTGAGACCCCCGAACAGCGCGGGCGCGACGTTGTCCGGGTGGCCCTCCAGCTCGGTGGCGAGACGCAGCAGCGCCGCGTCGTCGAGTTCGACGACGCCCGCGAGCAGCCCCTGGGCGGCGAGCACGCCTGCCGCCACCGCGGCGCCCGAGGACCCGAGTCCCCGACCGTGCGGCACGCCGTTGACGGCGACGAGGCGGATCCCGGGCAGCGGGATCCCGGCATCCGCGAAGACGTGCGCGATCGAGCGGACGACGAGGTTCGTCGCGTCCCGGGCGATCTCGTCCGCACCGGATCCGGAGACCTCGATCTCCAAGACGCCCGGCTCGCGCGCGGTGACCTCGAGCTCGTCGTACATGCTCAGGGCGAGGCCCAGCGTGTCGAACCCCGGGCCGAGGTTCGCACTCGTCGCCGGCACGCGCACCTCGACCGTGCGCCCGATCACAGGCGTCGTCGCACCCATCTCACTCCCCCTCGACGCGCAGCACCGACACCACGCGGGCGACGGCGTCGTCGTCGGCCAGACGCGCGACCGTGTCGCTGAGCGCCTGCTCGGTCGCGCGATGGGTGCCGATCACGATCCGGGCGGTCGTGCTGTCCTCGCCGGCCTCGACGGTCTGCAGCGCCGTGGCGATCGAGACGCCGTGGTCGCTGAGGATCCCCGCGACGGTCGCCAGGACCCCTGGCACGTCCGCGACCTCGATCGTGATCTGATAGCGGGTCGTGATGTGTCCGAACGGGGCGAGCGGAAGGCTCTGCCGTGCGGACTCGCCGACCCCCACGCCGCCCGCGATGTGCCGGCGCGCCGCGGAGACGACGTCCCCGAGCACCGCGGACGCCGTCTGCACACCGCCGGCGCCGGCGCCGTAGAACATGAGGGGCCCTGCTGCCTCCGCCTCGACGAACACGGCGTTGTTGCCGCCGTGCACGCTCGCGAGCGGATGCTCCCGGTCGATGAGCGCGGGATACACCCGCACCGACACCGCGTCGCCGTCGTCCTCGGAAAGCCGTTCGCACACCGCGAGGAGCTTGATGACGAAGCCGGCACGGCGCGCGTCGGCGATCATGTCTGCCGTGACGCCGGAGATCCCCTCCCTGTGCACGTCGTCGATCGAGACCTGCGTGTGGAACGCCAGGCTCGCGAGGATCGCGGCCTTCTGCGCAGCGTCGTACCCTTCGAGGTCGAGGGTGGGATCCGCCTCCAGGTAGCCGAGGTCCGTCGCGATGCGCTGCGCCTCCTCGGCGGCGAGGCCCTGACGGTCCATCGCGTCCAGGATGAAGTTCGTGCTGCCGTTGACGATGCCGAAGATGCGCGCGATCCGGTCGCCCGCGAGCGAGTCCCGCAACGGGCGGATGATCGGGATCGCGGCGGCGACCGCGGCCTCGTAGGACACCGAGGCCCCGACCTGATCCGCGGCCTCGAAGATCTCCGCGCCGCGCGTGGCGAGCAGCGCCTTGTTGCCCGTCACGACGTCGGCGCCGCTGCGCAGCGCCAAGAGCACGTACTCCCTGGCCGGTTCCAGACCGCCCATGAGCTCGATCACGATGTCCGCACCGAGGATCAGCGCCTCGGCGTCCGTCGTCAGCAGCTCCCGCGGCAGCGGGCTGTCCCTCGGAGCGTCCGGGTCGCGGACCAGGATCCCCGCGAGCTCGAGCCGGGCGCCACTGCGCTCGGCGAAGTCGTCGCCGTGCTCGATGAGCAGGCGCGCGACCTGGGAGCCCACGGATCCTGCGCCGAGCAGGGCGACGCGCAGGGTGCGCGGAGTGCCGGGAACGTCGGTCATGCTTCTCCTTCTCCGGTGCGCGCACCGGTGCCGTCCTCCCCGGCCGACGCGGCGAAGCCGACGTCGCGGGAGAGGAGGTCGTCCAGGGTCTCGCCCCGGACGATCACGCGCGCACGGCCGTCGCGCACGGCGACGACCGCGCGGCGCGGAACGTGGTTGTAGTTGCTGGAGAGCGCGTGGCAGTACGCGCCGGTCGCCGGCACCGCGAGCAGATCGCCCGGGGTGACGTCGGAGGGGAGGTACTCGTGGTCGACGACGACGTCCCCCGATTCGCAGTGCGATCCCACCACGCGCACGAGCACGGGGTCCCCCGTGCCCTCGCGCGAGGCGATCCGCGCGGAGTACTGCGCTCCGTACAGCGCGGGGCGCGCGTTGTCGCTCATCCCGCCGTCGACGCTCACGTAGAGGCGCTCTCCGCGGTCCCCCAGCGAGACCGGTTTGGTCGTGCCCACCTCGTAGAGAGTGACACCCGCCTGGCCGATCACGGCCCGGCCGGGTTCGAAGGCGAGGATCGGGATCGGAATGCCGCGGACCTCGCATTCCTGCGCGACGGCGTCGACGATCGACGTCGCGAGCTCCTCGATCGGGGTCGGGTCGTCGGCGGAGGTGTAGGCGATGCCGAAGCCGCCGCCGAGGTTCAGCAGAGGCAGGGGGCCTCGTGCGCTGAGCTCCGCATGCAGCTCGACGACGCGGGAGGCCGATTCGGCGAATCCGGAGGCTCCGAAGATCTGCGAGCCGATGTGGCAGTGCAGCCCGAGCAGGTCGAGGCTCGGGATCTCGCGGATCCGATCCACGAGCGCCGGCGCGAGTTCGAGCGGAGTGCCGAACTTCTGATCCTCGTGCGCGGTCGCGAGGAAGTCGTGCGTCTCGGCGTGCACGCCGCTGTTCACCCGCAGCAGCACGGGCTGAGCGAAACCGCCGTGCGCGGCGCCTCGACGCTCGGCGATCGCACCGAGGCGCTCGATCTCGATCGCGGAGTCGAGCACGATCGAGCCGACACCCACCTCGACCGCGCGTTCGAGCTCCGACACGCTCTTGTTGTTCCCGTGGAACCCGATCCGTCCCGGTTCCACCCCGGCGGCGAGGGCGACCTCCAGCTCCCCCCGACTGCACACGTCGATGCGCAGCCCTTCCTCCGTCACCCAGCGGGCGACCTCCGTCGACAGGAACGCCTTACCGGCGTAGTAGACCCTGGCCTCGGTGCCGTGGGCGGCGGCGGCCGCGTCGAAGGCCGCCCTGATGCGCGCCGCGTGCGTACGGACCTCCGCCTCGTCCAACACGTAGAGGGGCGTGCCGAAGCGGGCGCGGAGCTCTGCCACCCCGACGCCGCCGATCCTCAGTCCGCCGTCGTCGTCCCGCTCGGCCGAGGCCGGCCACACTCCAGGCGCGAGGGCGTTGGGATCGGCCGGTTCCTCCAGCCATTCCGGGGCGAGCGCGTCGTCGGGCGATGCGGAGAGCACGGAGCACCAATCGTCGGAAAGTACGGGGATTCCACCTGAGCCCGGAGCGGGCCGAGTTCTGAGAATTCTAGGGCACCGCACACCCCCTCCCCGACCGCGGCGCATACCGCACCGACCGCGGACGCGCCACCCCAGGACCCCGGCGCGAGCCCTCGATAGCCTCGACGTATGAGCACCGACGAGGCGAACGCACCCGATGCCGCGCACGCGCGGACCGGGAAGGCGCACACGACGACCCGGATCGCGGCGATCACCGCACGGGTCCTGCGCTGGCGGCTCGTGCGGGCCTGGCTGCTCTACTCGGAGAAGCACGGCCCTGCGCTCGCGGACGGCGTCACGTATCGGGCGCTGTTCAGCGTATTCGCCGCCGTCCTGCTGGGCTTCTCCGCGGCGGCGCTGTGGCTGGCCGGCAACCCGGACGCGCTCTCTGCGCTCGTCTCGGCCGTGAACGCCGCCATCCCCGGTCTCGTCGGACCGGGAGGGCTCGTGGACCCCTCCGCGATCCAGGCGCCGGCCGGATTGTCGATCGCGGGGGTCATCGGCGTCGTCGGTCTCGTGGGCGCGGCCCTCGGCGCGATCGGTTCGCTGCGGATCGCTCTGCGCACGCTGGCCGACGAGGTCGCCGACGACGTGCTCTGGTACTGGGTGCTGCTGCGCAACCTCGCGCTCGCGCTCGGGATCGCGATCGCCTTCGTCCTCACCGCGGCGGCGACGGTGTTCAGCGGCGTGGGCGCGACGTGGTTCGCGACCCTGCTCGGCGGCGAGCACTCGGCCGCGTCCGTCTGGATCGAGCGGATCCTCGCTGCGCTCCTCGTCTACGCCCTCGACCTCGTGGTGGTCGCCGGCCTGTTCGCGGTGCTCTCGGGCGTGCGTGCCCCTCGACGCCTGCTCTGGCAGGGCGCTGCTCTCGGCGCGGTCGGGCTCCTCGTGCTGCAGCAGCTGTCGAGCCTGTTCGTCGGCGGGGCGAAGTCCAACCCCCTGCTCGCCTCGTTCGCCGCCCTCATCGCGATGCTGCTCTGGCTCAATCTGTCCGCTCAGGTGCTGCTGCTCTCCGGGGCGTGGATCATCACGGCCGTGGAGGACGAGAGGGATTCGCCCCTGGGCACCCCGCAGTCCCTCGCCGAGCTCCGCCTGGACAGAGCGGAGCTCCTGCTCCAGGCGGCCGAGGCCGAGCGCGACGCTGCCCGCGCCCAGCTGGAGAAGGAGGATCCCGAGGGACTCGCGCGGCGTGACGAGCTGCTCGCGCCTCCGGCGGCCCCGGAGCGGCCCGTCCCGTGGTACCGGCGGTTGTTCGGTCGCCGCTGATCGCGCTCAGGAGCAGGATCCGGGCTCGCGCAGCCGGGCGTCCTCGGTGATCGCGCTGTCGGCGGAGAAGTCCGCGGCCAGCACCTCGCCCTCCACCGTCAGCCTCTGCAGATGCACGCCGGCGGGGAGGCGGTCCGCGATGCACACCCTCTGCGGCGAGAACAGCGGCCTGAGCGCCGCCGCGAACGGCGAGGAGTCGTCCGACGGATCCAGCGTCACGGTGCCGATCGAGACGGATCGCGGAGTCAGGACCAGTCGGCCGTCCTCGGCGCCCGGGGCGAGGGTCACGGCGAGAGGCACCGCGTTGCCGAGGACCGTGGCGGATCCCTCGGCCTTCACGGTTCCCTCGCCGAGGGAGACCTTCTCGACAGGCAGCGACGTAATCTTCAACAGGCCTTGGAGCTGCGCCGCGTCGATCCGCACCGTCCCCGAGGCCTCGCCGAGTCGTCCGCCGCGGATCGGCACTCCTGTCGCGTCGACCGAGACAGCCCCGACGACGGGTCCGATCTCGACCTTCCGGGAGGAGAGGTGCAGCGCGTCGAGTCGGCCCGCGACGAGCTGCGGGAGCACGATCCCGTCGACGGCGACGTCGAGCTGCTGATCGGAGGGCAGCTTCAGCGCCGAGATCACCTGCGCGCGCACCTGCTGGGCGACGACGGCACGGGCGACGAGCTCGCCGGCCACGACGAGGGCCGCGAGGACCACGAGGACGATGCCGAGCACCCAGGGCCAGCGGGTCCGGCGTCGGCGCGAGAGCTCCGCGGCACTCATGTCACATCCGCTCCGGCGCCGACACGCCGAGCAGATCGAGCCCGTTGCGCAGCACCTGACCGGTGGCGTCGTTGAGCCAGAGGCGTGTGCGGTGCACGTCCTCGATCGGGTCGTCGGAGAGCGGGATCACTCGGCAGTTGTCGTACCAGCGGTGGTACAGCCCCGCGAGCTCCTCGAGGTAGCGCGCGACCCGGTGCGGCTCTCGCACCTCGGCGGCGAACGCCACGATGCGCGGGAACTCCTGGAGCGCGCCGAGCAGCGCGGACTCGGTCTCGTGCGTGAGCAGTTCCGGCGCGAACACGGAGCGATCCACCCCGGCATCGCCGGCGTTGCGGGCCACGTTGAAGGTGCGCGCGTGCGCGTACTGCACGTAGAACACCGGGTTGTCGTTGGTGCGCCTGCGCAGCAGGTCAGGATCCAGGTCGAGCGGCGAGTCCGCCGGGGAGCGCTCGAGCGAGTACCGCAGCGCGTCGGTTCCGAGCCAGTCCAGCAGGTCGTCCATCTCGATGATGTTCCCGGCGCGCTTGCTGAGACGTGCCCCGTTGATCGACACCATCTGCCCGATGAGCACCTCGATGTTGCGCTCCGGGTCCTCGCCCGCGGCTCCCGCGACCGCCTTCAGCCGGTTGACGTAGCCGTGGTGGTCGGCGCCGAGCAGGTAGATCTTGTCCTCGAAGCCCCGGTCCCCCTTGTTCAGGTAGTAGGCGGCGTCGGCCGCGAAGTACGTGTACTCGCCGTTCGAGCGGCGGATCACGCGATCCTTGTCGTCCGTGAAGTCCGTCGTGCGCACCCAGACCGCGCCGTCCTCGTCGAACACATGGCCCTGCAGGCGGAGCCGGTCGACGGCCTGGTCCACGAGGCTCGGCGTCCCGTCGGGGCCGGCCTCGTGCAGCGTGCGCTCGGAGAACCACACGTCGAAGGGCACGTTGAAGCGGGCGAGGGACGCCTGGATCTCGGCCAGCTGGAAGCGGTAGGCGAGGTCGCGCGCGGTGACGAGCTGCTCCGCGGGGTCGAGGTCGAGCAGGTCGGGACGTTCGGCGAGCACGCGGTGCGCGAGGTCGGCGATGTACTCGCCCGGGTACCCGCCCTCCGGGGTCGGCTCCCCCTTCGCCGCGGCGAGGACCGACTGCGCGAAGCGCTCCATCTGCGCGCCCGCGTCGTTGATGTAGTACTCGCGGGCGGCCCGTGCGCCGCTCGCGAGGAGCAGGCGCACGATCGCGTCGCCGAGCGCGGCCCAGCGGGTGTGCGCGATGTGCAGGGGGCCGGTCGGGTTCGCCGAGACGAACTCGACGTTGATCGAGCGGCCCGCCTGGGAGTCGTTGCGGCCGTACGCCTCGCCCGCCTCGACGATCGTCTTCGCGAGCGCCCCCGCGGCGCCGGCCTCGAGCCGCACGTTGAGGAAGCCAGGACCCGCCACCTCGGCGGCGGCGATGCCGTCCACCCCCGCGAGCCCGTCGGCGATCTGCTGCGCGAGGTCGCGCGGGTTCGCTCCGAGGGGCTTGGCGAGACGCATCGCGACGTTGGTGGCCCAGTCCCCGTGCTCGCGGTTGCGCGGGCGCTCGAGGACGATGTCGGCCGCGGCGAGCGCGAGGGGCTCCCCGGGGCGACGTTCCTCCGCGATCGGGACGAGGACGGACAGGATCGCGGCGGCGAGGGTATCGGGAGTCATAGCAGATCGATTCTAGGCGGGGATCCGCGTCGACCCGCCCGGCCTCCGCTCAGGCCGCCACGCCTTCGCGCAGGCGGGCGAGGATCCGTCCGTCGACGGGGACGCCGGCGTGACGCAGCGCCAGCAGGGTGGCCCCCACCGCTCCGCTGTCGACGAGCACCAGGGGGTGCGCGTCGCCCGCCGCGGCCAGGTGCGCGCGCAGCACCGACTGCGCCGGCCCCGGGCGCGCGATCACCCCGCCTCCGAGCACGACGGGACCCGGCGCGGTGCGGACCTGCTCGAACGTCTGGACGAGCTCGTGCCCGGCGCGTCGCAGGATCTCCGTGGCGACCGGATCGTGCGCCTCCGACGCCTCGAACACGAGCGGGGCCAGCCGCGACAGATGCACCGGCAGCGTGGCGTAAAGGGCACGGACGAGCCGGACGAGTGCGACGGAGCGTCCCTCCGTCCCCGAGGTGTCGATCCCCGCGGCGTCGATGCCCCTGTCCCGCAGCACGAGCGCGGTCAGCGCGGTGGGAGGCGCGACGCCCTCGAGTTCGCCGATCACCGCGTGCGCCGCACGGTACCCGATCCAGAAGCCGCTCCCCCGGTCGCCGAGGAGCCAGCCCAGGCCGTCCCCGGTGGCCGTGATGCGTCCCTCCTCGACACGGACGGCGCTCGCGCCCGTGCCGCCGACGATGCCGTAGCCGAGGGGCGCCACGGATCCGCTCAGGTACATGGCGAGCAGGTCGGAGGTGAAGCCGAGGCGTCCCCGGAATCCCTCCGCCCGCAGCGGCTCGAGGATCCAGTCCGAGGGCCCCTCGTTCGAATCGTGGCCCGCGATCGCCATGACCACGTCCGAGACCTGGCCGAGGGTCGCGCCCGCCGCGGCGAGGGCGTCCCTCACGGCGCCCGCCACCGCGGATCCGGCCTGCACGATGCCGGAGGAGATGGGATTTCCGGATCCGGCGCGACCGACACCGAGGCAGACGCCCTCCGCGGTCGCGACGACGGCGCGCGTGGACGTCCCGCCTCCGTCGACCCCGATCACGAGGCGGTCACGGATCTCTTTCCCCATTTGTTATCTGCCCTACTTGATTTTCTCGCGGTCGTCGGATGAGAATGCTTTTCACCCGAACCCACTCACGCGACGTTGCGTTTTCACCGGAGGCTATCGTGCCACTTGCCCAGGACGTCGGCAACGAATTGTCGATCGCGCAGCGGATCTCGCTGCGACGTCCTGCGATGCCGCGGGCGATGGCGAAGATCGCGGACGTGATCGCCGCCCACCCGACCGCTCCCGTCGAGCTCACGATCACCGAGCTCGCCGACCGTGCGGGCACCTCTCCCGCGACGGTCACGCGCTTCTGCCGCGCGGTCGGCTTCGACGGCTACACCCAGTTCCGCGTCGGTGTCGCGGCCGAGTCCGGACGCGGCGACGCGGGGACCACGTGGCGCACGGACATCGCCGACGACATCGGGCCGGACGACCCGATCGACCGCGTGCTGCTCACGCTGCTCGGCCTGCACACGCGCAGCATGGAGGCCACGACGGGGATCCTCGACCTGGAGGCCGTGGAGCTCGTCGCGAAGGCGATCTCCGAGGCGCGCCACGTCGACATCTACGGCGTCGGCGGGAGCGGCGTGATCGCGGACGAGTTCCGCGGACGCCTGTACCGGATCGGGATCAACGCGCACTCCTGGTCGGACGTGCACGACGGACTCACCAGCGCCGTGCTGCAGGACGCCTCCTCGGTCGCCATCGCCGTGTCGAACACCGGCCGCACGGAGGAGACCATCGAGATGCTCTCCCACGCCCGCGCCGCCGGGGCGCTCGCCGTCGCGATCACCACCGACAAGGACTCCTGGCTCGCCTCGGTCGCCGACATCGCCCTCGTCACGGCCTCCGCCAATCCCAGCCTGCGTCCCGACGACCTGTCGATCAAGCACGCCCAACTGCTCGTCATCGATCTGCTCTACGTCCTGGTCGCGCAGCGCACGCTCGGCGAGGCGGCGAACCGCCTCGCCGCGAGCGCGATGGCCGTATCCACTCACCGCCGCACCCTCCGCGAGCAGCGCGGCCGCCGTCCCCAGAAGGAGACCACCCGATGAGCGCCACCCCCAAGGACCTGCTGCGCGAGGCGGAGACCCGCCTCGACCGCCTCGCCGACGAGGCGGAGAAGGGTGCCCTGGACCCCGCGATCGCCCTGATGGTCGACGCGATCCGGGCCGGCGGCGTGATCCAGGCGTTCGGCACGGGTCATTCCGAGGCCTTCGCGATGGAGATCGCGGGACGAGCCGGCGGCCTGATCCCCACCAACAAGTTCGCCCTGCGCGACATCGTGCTGCACGGCGACCGCGGGGTCGACGTGCTCACCGCCGAGCTGGAGCGCGAGCCCTGGGTGGTCGACGAGCTCATGGCCGTCTCCCCCGTCTCCCCGGAGGACGTCTTCATCATCGCGTCGAACTCCGGCGTGAACGGCTCGATCGTCGGCGTCGCGCTCTGGGCGAAGGAGCACGGCCACAAGGTGATCGCCGTCACGAGCCTGGAGCACACCGCGGGGGTCGAGCCCAAGCATCCCAGCGGCAAGCGCCTCAGCGAGGTCGCCGACGTCGTGATCGACAATCTGGCCCCCTACGGCGACTCCACCCTGCAGCTCACGGAGACCATCTCGGCCGGAGCGATCTCCTCGATCACCGCGGCCTTCATCGCCCAGCTCCTCACCCTCGGCGTCGCCCGCACGATCGCGGACGCGGGCGAGGTCCCCCCGATGTACATCTCCGCCAACATCCCGGGCGGCGACGTGCACAACCACGCGCTCGAAGAGCGCTACCTCTCCCGGCTGCGCCGCGGCGCCTAGCCCCCAGACTCAACCTCCCCTCACCATCACCCATTAGGAAGGCAACAATCACATGGAAACCAAGGACGCTTCCATCAGCCGTCGCAGCCTGCTGCGCGGCGCGGCCCTCGCGGCCGTCATGGTGCCCCTCGGCGTCAGCCTGGCATCGTGTGCGGCTCCCGGCGGCTCCTCCGGCGGCAGCGCCGGCAGCGGGACCAAGTCGGCGGACAACCCGTTCGGCGTGGCCGCCAACTCCAAGGTCGACGCCGTGATCTTCGACGGCGGCTACGGGGTGGACTACGTCGAGAACGCCGGCAAGATCGTCGACGCGAACAAGAAGCTCGACGGCGTGACGGTCAAGGTCTCGGCCTCGACCAAGATCGCCCAGGAGCTGCAGCCGCGCTTCGTCGGTGGCAACCCGCCGGACCTCATCGACAACTCCGGCGCCAACCAGATCGGCTGGAACACGATCCTCGACCAGCTCGAGACGCTGGACGACGTGCTCGAGGCGAACAACCTCGAGGGCACCAAGATCAGCGACACGCTCTACGGCGGCGTCAAGGATCCGGGCACCTTCGACGGCAAGTTCGTCGCGCTGAACTACGTCATGACCGTCTACGGCATCTGGTACTCGGAGTCGCTGTTCAAGGACAACGGCTTCACCGTGCCGAAGACCTGGCAGGACCTCAAGGCGCTCGGCGAGGCGGCGAAGGCCAAGGGCAAGTACCTCTTCGTCTGGGGCAAGGAGGCGGCGACGTACTACCAGACGCTCGTCGTGGACTCCGCGGTCATCCAGGGCGGCGACGACGTGCGCCTCCCCCTGGAGAACCTGAAGGCCGATGCGTGGTCGAACCCGATCATCCAGGACATCCTGACGATCTTCTACGACCTCATCCAGGCCGGCTACATGAAGCCGGGCGGCGCGGGCACGCAGTTCACGCAGGCGCAGTCGCAGTGGAGCCTCGACGAGGCAGCGCTGCTCTACCCCTCCGGCTCGTGGATCGAGAACGAGATGAAGAAGCAGACCGCCGACAACTTCATGATGAAGGGCATCGGAGAGCTGCCGCTGAACGACAAGCAGACCACCCCGGCGGGCACCCTGCGCGCCGAGGCGGGCGAGCCGTTCATCGTCCCGTCGAAGGCGAAGAACCCGGCCGGCGGCAAGGAGCTGCTGCGGACCATGCTCTCGAAGGAGTCGGCGACCGCCTTCGCGAAGAGCAAGCTGGCCCCGACGATCGTCAAGGGCATCGTCCCCGACGACGGATTCGGCTCGAGCGCGCTCGTGTCGCAGAAGGAGCTGCTGGACAAGGCCGGCGACAACGTCTTCACGATCAAGTCGTTCGGCCTGTACGGCATGAACTCCGACCAGCTGCCGATCTGGAACTCGTTCCTGGACGGCAAGATGACGGTCGCCGAGATCACCAAGGCGCTGCAGGATCTGACCGACAAGATTCGCAACGACAGCTCCATCAAGAAGATCGAGATCAAGTAATGTCCGTCAGCGGTCCGGGAGGGTACGGCGGTGGACTGGACACCGTCGCCGTGACTGCTGCTCGCACGGGGGGCCGCAAGGCCCCCCGTCTGGGGCAGCGCCGGTTGACCTTCGACTACGTGTCGTTCCTTCTGGTGTTCCTCGTGCTGCCAGTGGCACTGTTCCTCGTGTTCGTGATCTCGCCGTTCATCCAGGCCGTCTACTACTCGATGACGAACTGGACCGGCTTCTCGCCGAACATGAGCTTCGTCGGCGTGGACAACTTCGTGAGGCTGTTCGGCGACCCGACGTTCCTGCAGGCGATGATGAACAACGCCTTGCTCGCGATCGTGGTCCCGCTGGTCACGATCGTCATCGCGCTCGTCTTCGCGAGCATGGTGACGGTCGGCGGCCCGTCGAGCGGACAGGTGCGGGGCCTGCGCGGCTCGAGCTTCTACCGCGTGGTGTCGTTCTTCCCCTACGTCATTCCCGCGATCGTCATCGCGATCCTGTGGAACATGATCTACTCGCCGAACGGCCTGCTCAACGGCCTGCTCAGCGCGCTGGGAATCGACGACGGCGACTTCGCCTGGCTCGGCGATCAGCGCACCGCGATGGGCGCGACGATCTTCGTGATCGTGTGGAGCATGGTCGGCTTCTACATGGTGCTGTTCATCGCCGCGATCAAGGGAATCCCCGCGGAGACGCTTGAGGCGGCCCGGATCGACGGGGCAGGACGGTTCCGCACGGTGGTGTCGATCATGCTCCCGCAGATGCGCGACAACGTGCAGACCGCGTACATCTACCTCGGCATCCTGGCGCTCGACGCCTTCGTCTATATGGCGGGCCTGAATGCCTCCGGCGGGCCGAACAACAGCACCCTGGTGATGAGCCAGTACCTGTTCCGCACCGCGTTCGAGAAGGGTCAGTTCGGTCTGGCCAGTGCCATGGGCGTCGTGCTCGCGGTGCTCACGCTGGTCTTCGCGGGCCTCGTGATCGGTGTGTTCCGCCTCATCGGCGGCAAGGACGAAGGAGGACGCGCATGAGCCTGGCCACGCGCGCCGCGGTGACGATCGACCCGAAGGCGATCGACCAGAACGCGGACAAGCAGATCCGCACCCCGAAGAGCACCGGCAGCGACAAGGTCGTGGGTGGCATCTCCCACATCGTCCTGGCGATCTGGGCGATCGTCGTGATCCTCCCCCTGCTGTGGACGCTGCTCAGCTCGTTCAAGACGACGAAGGAGATCTTCAAGTCCCCGTTCGGCCTCCCGGCCAACTGGAACTTCGACAACTTCGTCAACGCCTGGGTGAAGAACAACTTCGGCCCGATGTTCCTCAACACGGTCATCGTGGTGGGGGTCGCGCTGGTCCTCGTGATGCTGCTGGGCGCCATGTGCGCCTACGTGCTCGCGCGCTTCTCCATCCCCGGCAGCCGGATCATCTACTACCTGATGCTCGCGGGCCTCACCTTCCCGGTGTTCCTCGCGATCGTCCCGCTGTTCTTCATCCTGCAGAGCATGCAGCTGCTGAACACGCTGCCTGGCCTCATCATCACCTACGTGTCGTTCGCCCTGCCGTTCACGGTGTTCTTCCTCTTCTCGTTCTTCAAGACGCTGCCGTACGAGATCCAGGAGGCCGCCTACGTCGACGGCGCCAGCGAATGGCGCACGTTCTTCCAGGTGATGCTGCCGATGGCCAAGCCGGGCCTCGCGGCGGTGGCGATCATGAACTTCCTCGGGCTCTGGAATCAGTTCCTGCTCCCGATCTCGCTGAACACGGATCAGAGCAAGTACGTCCTCTCCCAGGGCATGGCGAGCTTCGCGTCCTCGGCGGGCTACCAGGTCGACTTCGGAGCCATGTTCGCCGCGGTGATCATCACGATCGTCCCGGTGCTGATCGTCTACATCCTGTTCCAGCGCCAGCTGCAGGGCTCCGTCTCGCAGGGCACATCGAAGTAGTCCGTGGGACGGATGGCCCGGAGCCATCCGTCCCACGGGCTTGCCCGCAGCGCCGTGCGCTCGCACTGGCCTTGCCGCCACCGGCGCCCCCACAGGAGAACGATGTCGATTTCCGCAGACACCGCCGCAAACCGCCCCACCCCCGCACAGCTTCGCTGGCAGCGCGGCGGCATCGGGGTCTTCCTGCATTTCGGCCTGAACACTTTCGCCGGTGTGGAGTGGAGCGACGGAACGCTGTCTCCGACGAGTTTCGACCCGCGACGGCTCGACGCCCGGACGTGGGTCGCGGCAGCGCGGGTGGCGGGCGCGACCCACGTCGTGCTGACGGCCAAGCATCACGACGGCTTCTGCCTGTGGCCCACGTCGACGACCGACTACTCCGTGGCGTCGAGTCCCTGGCGCGACGGAGCAGGCGACGTCGTCCGGGAACTCGCCGATGCGTGCGCCGAGGCGGAAATGGGCCTCGGACTCTACCTCTCGCCGTGGGACCGTCACGAGCCCCGCTACTCCGATGCCGCAGCCTATGACGACTTCTACTGCGCGCAGCTCACCGAGCTGTGCACGCAGTACGGAGATCTCGTCGAGATCTGGTTCGACGGCGCAGGCTCCGCCGGCCGGAGCTACGACTGGAGGAAGATCATCGAGGTGGTCCGCCGCCACCAGCCCGGCGCCGTGGTCTTCAACATGGGCGATCCCGACATCCGATGGGTCGGGAACGAAGACGGCCTCGCCGCGGATCCCGTCGAGTACGTGGTCGACGGGACACGCAACGATGTCCACACCGACGAGGTCCTCGACTTCGGCGAGCGCTATCTGCCTCCCGAGTGCGACGTCTCGCTGCGCCACGGCTGGTTCTGGCACCCCGACGATGCCCCCAAGACCCTGGATCACCTGCTGGCGATCCACTACCGGACCGTCGGGCTGGGAGCCAACCTCCTGCTGAACGTTCCCCCGAACCGTGACGGGCTCATCGACGATGCGGACCTGACCCGTCTGCAGGAGTATTCGGACGAACTCGGCCGCCGCTTCGCGGCACCGCGCACGGCCGCTCTCATGGCTGTCGCGCCCGGTCGGTGGCGGGCCGACTTCGGCTCCGAGGTCACGCTCGATCACCTCGAGCTCGTCGAGGAACTCGCGGGCGGTCAACGCGTCGCCGCGCACCGCATCGTCGCGTCCGGCGCGGAGATCGCCGCGGGTCAGACCATCGGCGCGGGTCGACTGCACGCGTTCCCCGCGCTCACCCTGTCCGAGGTCGAGATCGAGCTGACCGGGCCCGATCCCGTCCTCACCTCGGTACGCGGTTTCCGCACCGGGAGCGAGAGCATCCCCGTTCCGCCCTCCGTCGAGGAGTACCGCGCGGCCGACCGGGACATGATCCTCATGTGACCCTCGTCACGAAAGCTCCTCGGGGCTTTCGAAACAGCGCTCTCCGACCCGGAACGACTCAGTCTCGCGCCGGCTGGTGGGCGGTGAAGTAGGCGAGCACGTCGTCGGGAAGCACCGGGATCTCCTGCGGGAGGGAACCGGAACGGATCGAGATCGCGCCCGCGACGCCCGCGGCGACCGCGTCGCGCGCGGCCAGCGGACTGGTGTCGGTCGGGGTGCCGCGGCGCACGAAGGCGACGAACTCGGCGACCGTCAGCGGGTCCGCCCCGCCGTGACCGCCATCGCCGCCGTCCTCGATCGGGTAGCGGACGTGCCCCTTCTCGAGGTAGTCGCTGCGTGCGTTCCACACCCGGATCTCGCCGCCCGTGCCGTCGTCGAAGTTCTCGATGCGCCCCTCGGTGCCGATCACCGTGTAATTGCGCCAGTAGTCCGGCGTGAAGTGGCACTGCTGGTAGCTCAGGAGGACACCGGAGTCCGTCCGCATCATGATCATCGAGATGTCCTCGACGTCGATGACCGGATTCAGATCCTGCTGCGCACGCGGTGGCCAGCTGTCCAACGAGAACCAGTCCCCCATGCGCCGGTCGGAGTTGTCCCGACGGGACTCGACATCCCCGTACACCGCGAGGTCGCCGACCCCGATCACCGTGCGAGACGACGTCCCCGCGATCCAGTGCATGACGTCGATGTCGTGCGCGCCCTTCTGCAGCAGCAGGCTCATGGCCTTGTCCCGCTCCGCGTGCCAGTCCTTGAAGTAGTAGTCGCCGCCGTGGCCGACGAAGTGCCGGCACCAGATCGCCTTGACCTCGCCGATCTCGCCCCGGTCGACGATGTCCTTCATCATCCGCACCACGCGCATGTGCCGCATGTTGTGCCCCACGTAGAGCTTGGATCCTGTCCGATACGCGGTCTGCAGGATCCGATCGGCGTCCTCGATCGAGATCGCCAATGGCTTCTCCAGGTAGACGGGCACGCCGCCCTCCAGGAGTTCGACAGAGACCTCGGCGTGCGTGAAATCGGGCGTCGTGACGAAGGCCCCGTCCAGCACGACGTCCGAGGCGAGCAGCTCGGACACGGAGGCGAACACCGGCACATCGCCGAACAGTCGAGCAGCCCGCGCACGGGACTGCGGTGCGGGGTCGACCGCCGCGACCACACGGCCATCCACGGCCTCGACGTGCCGGGCAACCCCGGCCCGGGCTCCCACGCCGATCACCGCCGCGCGGAACGGCTCAGTCGACGGGGTCTGGTCGGGTTCTGTCATGTCTTTCCTTTCGCATCCGGCACGGAGGGGCCGGACCGGTGGTCCCGATCCGGCCCCCCCGCGAGGGGACTATCGCACGGTCAGCGTCACGTACTGCGTCGTGTCGCCCTGCGTCTGCGGCTCCAGCCGCATCCGCTCGTTGACGAACTGCAGCGCGAGGCCGCTGTTGCGGTTGACCAGGCGATAGGTGGTGGCGCCGTCGAGCGAGGTGCCGTCGGTCGCCACCCGCTGCAGGTACCACTGGTCGCTGCCGCCCGGGGTGCCGAGACCCGCCGAGGTCAGCGGCTGGGCGTCGGCCTCCCGTGCGCCCACCGTGACGACTGCGTCGACGGCGCGCTTCGCAGCAGGAGTGCTGCCGGTGACCTGCAGGGTACTGCCGGTGGACGAGTCGACGAGCCGGTAGAACCCGCTGTTCCCGCCGTCGCCCCTGGTGTCCTGGACCGGCTGGAGCTTCCAGGTGGAGACTCCCGTCGCCGCGCCGTTGCCGCCGTCCAGACCGGGGCCGCCGTTCGCGGTCACCGCCTTGCCGCCGACGCGCAGCACGTAGGCCGAGTCCGCGGTCACGGCATCGCCTGCCGTGTCCTGCGGTACGTACTCCGTGCTCACGGCGGCGCCTTCCTCACCGGCCGTCTGCGCGATGTCCACGACCTTGCCGTTCAGATCCGAGATCGTCAGGAAGGAGCGCCCCGTGACGTTCTGGTTCGTCAGGCTGCCATTGTCGAGCGAGGTGAGATAGCCGCCGTTGGAGCCGGCGGGCATGAGCCCGACGACTTTCCAGGAGTTCGGGTCGCCCAGATCCGCGGTCTCGTAGACGTTTCCGTCGTACCCCACGATCCGGTAGAGCCCCGAGAACGCGTTGTAGGAGATCGCCGACTCGTTGTTCGCCGACGGCAGGTACAGATGCTTCGAGACCGGATCCTTGTAGTACGCGCTGTTCGTGATGAGGTCGACGGTCTGCGCAGCGCCGGAGGACGGGTCCGTCTGGGTGACGGAGATGCCGCCCGTGACGACCTTGACGCCGTTCTCGTACTTGTCGTCGACGGCCTTCAGGGTCATGTCCTGCCCTGTCACCGGATCGCGGTAGGAGACGGTGCGATCCGGCACGGACTGCCCCGTCGCGTCGTTCACGATCGTGTGCGCCAGGGTGTTCGCCGTGTACGTCGCGCCGGAGGCGTCGGCGAACGCGATCAGATGGTCGGCGCCGACCTTCGCCGCCTGGTACGAGGCTGCGGCGTGCGCCCCCGAACCGCGCCAGGCGATGACGTCGGTCGTGGGCTCGTACGACACGTTCAGCCCGCCGATGGAGTTGACGTTCCCGTCGATGCCGCCGATCCCCGGCTGCGACCACGACCCATCGTGCCACTTCTGCCAGGTGCCGCTGGCCATTCCGCCGCGGATCGGCGCGCGTGCCATCTCGGTCCAGCTCGCCAGGGTCGACGACGCCGGCTTCTTGTAGATCTTCACGTTGTAGGTGACGTAGAAGTAGCCGGTGGAGTAGTCGATGAACAGCCGGCACCCGGAGTTCCCGAACGGATAGGACTGGCCCGGTGAGGCGGTGGCGTCGATGACCTGGTCATCGTCCCAGGCCGATGTGAGCGCCGGCCCGGCGTACTGCCAGGTACCGCCCTCGTCCTTCGAGGTCGCGAGCAGGATCCGGTTGTTGTGATGGCCGGTGGAGACCTTGTCGGCGATCGTGGCGTTCGCGCCCTTGGTCTGCCACGGGTCGAACTGGTATTCGTCGTTGAGCAGCGCATGCCAGGTGCCCTGAGGATCCACCCACACGCCGATGATGTCGCAGTGATCGTCCTGCTGCGGCGACGGGATGGGGAACACCGGGTCCTTGTCCAGCCGGTAGCAGATCGTGCCCGCGTCGGCGTAGTAGGCGGGCGCCTCCGTCTTCTGCGTCGTGGTGCCCATACCGGCGGACACCGCGCTCATGTCGGTGTTCGTGAAGGTGCGGGCCCACGCGCTGGCGGGGTTCGTGCTGTACGCCGTGAGTGCGTTGCTCCAGTGGAACTGTCCGTCTCGACCGAGGTAGGCGGATCCGGCGATGTCGCTGGTCAAGCCGCCCTTCATCGTCGTGCTGCCCGCCGCCACGTACTGCGGTGGGGACGGGACGGTGTCGGCGTGGGCGCCGGCGGGCAGAGCGAGTGCGAAGACGGCGCCGGCGGCGAGAGCCGGGGTCAGCCGCCGCCAGCGGGCTTTGCGATGTGCGGTGCGGTGCGGTTTCATGGTGGTGCCCTTTCCTTTTCCTCTTCGAAGCGGAGGGTGGGGTGTGTCCTTCCCGTTCCCCACGTCGCAAGCGCGGAACGGGAAGGCGCCCGCTCATGCGTTCACACGAGCGCGACGTCGGGGTTGGGCTCGATCGGGCCGCCCGCCGGGCCCGCGGGCACCGTTTCGAGCACGAGCACGGACGGCATGCCGGTCGGTGCCGGTGCCGGGAGCTGCACGGTGTGCCCGTCCAGCCGGGTAAACGGCAGCTCCGCGCCGTCTGCCAGGGTCCGCACGGAGCGCAGGGCGATGCCGGCGGGCAGCGCGATGGTGAGCAGCCCGGACACGGGGATGCGGACGACGATCGCGTGCACGACGCACGCCGATCCTCGATCCGGCGTCCCCGTCTCGAAGGGCGCCGTGTAGAAGCCCCATCCGGGATACTCCCACCCGTCTGCGGGGCCGCTGTCGTAGACGGCCGCCCCGTGAGCCGCCGTCCACGCGCCGACTTCGTCCGCCAGAGCGACCTCGACGGGGGCGAGGGAACCGTCGCCGCGCGGCCCGAAGTTCAGCAGTAGGTTCCCGCCGAGGCTCACGGTCTGCGCGAGCTGCTCAACGACCTGCGCCGGGGTCTTGCGCCCGTGCTCGGCCCACGCGGAGTCGTGGAAACCCCAGCTGGCCTGCGTGACCGTGGCGCAAGCCTCCCAGTCGTGCGCGGTCACGGACGGGTCCCAGGGTGCGGGGAGGCGCCGCTCGTAGCCGCTCTCGTAATCGCCCATGAGGACGCCGTTCGAGTCGAAGTGCCGCGCGCCACGATCGTCGGCGCGCAAGCGGCTGTTCACGATTGCGCCCGGGATCCGCTCCTTGAGCAGCCGCTCGATCTCCTGCGTCCAGCGGCCGTTCGCCTTGACCGACTCGTCCCAGGTGCCGTCGAACCAGAAGCCGCGCACCTGCGGATACCTCTCTGCGAGCTCGAGGAGCTGATCGGTCGCGAAGCGGAGATAGCGGGCGAAGGCCTCGCGGTCTTCGTCGGACTCGATGGTGTACCGCCAGTCGGGGTGGCGCCAGTCCAGCACCGAGTAGTAGAGGTGCGTGGAGAGTCCCTCGGCGCGATAGGCGTCGAGGATCTCGCCGAGCACATCACGACCGGACGGCGTGGCGGCGACCGAGAAGTCGGTGTACGCACTCGGCCACAGGCAGAAACCGTCGTGGTGCTTGGTCGTGACGGTCACGTAGCGCGCGCCCATCCGCTTCGCCGTGCGCGCCCACTCACCGGGGTCGAACCCCTCGAGGGTGAAGTCCGCGGCGAGCGCCGCCCACTCTTCGCGGCTCACGTCTGCGGACTGCATGAGGAACTCGGAGGCGAACTCGATCGTGTGCCCTCGCCAGGTGCCGGCGGGGAGCGCGTAGAGGCCCCAGTGCACGAACTGACCGAACCGATCGGCGCGGAATGCCCGCATCGTCGGATCCTCGCGCCGCCCGTGGCGGTCAGCGCCGTACTGCAGGGGGATCACCGCGCCTCCCCTCTCGGACCGGTGAGCCCGGGATGACCGTCCCAGGGGACGAAGGTCGCGAGGTCGAACTCCGCCCGACGGCCCGAGGACCAGTCGAGGCGGATGCGCGTGCCGTCGACCTGGACGCGGACCCTGTCGCGCCAACTCTGCGGATCCACGGAGCCGCCCCGCTCCAGCACGTGAAGCGTGACCACGACGGTGCCGCCGGTGCCTGTCCGACCCCGCAGCGCAGGAGTCGCGGAGTGCGATCCCATCGCGTTCGCGTCGCGATAGGCGAACACCTGAGCCTCTCCCCCGGCACTACCCGGTTCCGGGGCGTCCCAGCCGTGCAGCCCGATGACCGCGGCGAGCAGCCCGTCGCGGCCCTGAGCCCACGCCCCGTCTTCGAAGACCCCGGCCGGGATGCCGCAGTCGTCTGCGACCATCCAGCCCCCCTCGCGCATCGGCCACGGCCGATCGGTCTGCACGAGATGCGCGCGCACCTCCGCCGTGCCGTCGCCCGCGGTCACGGTCGTCACGGCCGTCCCCGGCAGCGCGCGGCGGTGCAGCTGGGGCACGTGGACGGATCCGGCGAGCTCTTCCTCGACCCGCATGGCGCGCAGCGCACTGCGCCGGCTGCCGGCTCCCTCGTCGTCGAGGAGTGCGAGATGGGAGTCGATCGCGTCCTCCCAGGCCGCTCCCGTCCCCGGCGCCGTGTGCGTCGAGTAGGCGAACTTCGCGTAGTGCGGGTCGTCGCGATCCTCGTCCTCGCCGACGGGCAGGATGGCGTGGTCCGACCCGTGGTTCGCCATCCGCACGACGCCGTCCTCGGCGGCGCGGAGCACCCAGCCGACCGGCTCGACGGGGACGGTGAACGCGCCGCGATCGGCGGGCAGCGCCTCCTCCACCGCGGTCCAGACGGGTGCGGTCGCGGGCTGCGCGAGCCCGAGGAACCCGATTCCCGCCAGGTACGGGGATCCGAATCCGCTGTAGTCCTGGCACATCGGCTCGAACGCGTCGTACCACCCGAGCGTCAGCGGCCCGTCGACGCCGACTCCTTGGGCGGTGAAGCGCGCGAGCGCGCCGGAGGCGAGCCGTCGTGTCTGCCCGGGGGTGAGCGCGCTCGCCCCTGACGCGTCCGCGCACCAGAAAGCGGCGAGTGCCGCGGTGCGGTAGGTCAGCGACCGCCCCTGATGAAGCAGCGAGCCATCGGCGGCGACCATGTGCGCCTGAGACGCGGTGAAGTCGTGCAGCCGCTCGAGGTGCCGCTGGCCCTCGGGCGTGTGCACGGCATCGGTCATGCGGTACCAGGCCCACAGGTAGGGATGGATCGCCCACGCGTTGTAGTAGTCGACCGCATGCTCGGGGCCATCGGTGTACCAGCCGTCGCCGAGGTACCAGCTCTCCACTCGGGCCACGTTGCGATGCGTCTGCAGACCGCGGACGTCCTCGTCGACCGAACGCAGGAATCCCTCGGCCATCGCGGGGAACAGCTGCCAGTTGTTCTGCCACACCTCGCAGCGGGCGTGATGACGCAGCCACTGCGCGATCTGGAGCTGCTCCGGCCTCGAAAGCCCCGCCCACAGCCGTTCTCGGCTGACGTGCAGGGAGAACGCGATGTTCGCGGCCTCGACGATCGAGTTCGTGACGCCGGTCAGCGGCAGACGGCAGCTGATGCCCCGCGGCCACTCCTCCGCACCGCCGGGCCTGGTGCCGGCGAGGAGCGCCCGGGAGTAGTACTCCAGATGCTCCTGAACCGCGGGTTCCGCGGGATCGGCGGCACCGGCGATCCGCGGCGCGGCGAGCAGGAACGACCGGCCGACAGCCTCCATCCCCTCGCGGCGCACCCCGTCGCCCGTGATGCGTCCCGGCAGCCGCGGCAGTGCTCCCTCCGCACTGGCGTACCGGCGTACCTGACCCAGCCAGTCGTCCGCCACAGCCTCCCATTGCGCCCGACCCCAGCCCGTGAACGGGGAGAGGACCGGATCCATCGCGATCGTCGTCGAGATGTCTTCCCTCACGGTTCCCACTCCTCTATGGTCCTCTCCCGCGTCCACGGATCCGCTGCGCCTCAGGCGCTGGGGGCCGGGCTCGCCGTCGCGCCGTTCAGCGCCTTCTGGAACTCGGAGCGGATGGTGTCGCCGCCCGCGCTCTTCCATGTCGAGATCGCGCTCTTCACGTCGTTCAGCGAACCGCGCCCGGCGATGAAGTTGGTCACCGCGTCCGAGACCGGTTTGGCGATGGTGAGCCCCTGCTTCGCATTCGTCGGGCTGAACAGGCCCAGCGTCGGATCCGCGACGCCGATCGGCACGAGCTTCGCGTACGCGTCGTGGAGCACCTTGATGGCGTCCGGGAACTGCGGCGAGTAGAGGGTGTTGGGGCCCGCCGCGAGGTACTTCCACGGCACAGCGGTGTTCAGGGCGGCGGCAGGCGTCGGGATCGGGTTGCCCTTGTCGTCGCGGGTGTAGTCGGTGCCCTCGGCGCCATAGTTCATGAGGAGGTACTCCTCGCTGCCGAACGGCGCCGCGAGGAAGTTCGCGACCTGCAGCACCTGCTTGATGTGGTCGGCGCTGCCCTTCTTCGCCATCGTCCAGGCGAAGTCGATGTTGTCGAGCCAGACCATGGCCTTGCCGCCCGTGGCGCTGAACGGGATGAACGGGACGACCTTGTTCGCGGGATTCGCCGCGGGCACGGTCTGCTGATAGCCGCCCGGCTTGCCGAACGCCGGGAGTCCGTCGTAGATCTGCGCGACCTGGCCGGAGATGAACGCGTTCGACATCTGCGACTTCGTCCAACCCTCGCTCCCGGGGGCGAAGCACCCTGCAGCGTAGAGCTTCTGCACGAAGGACACCATCTCCAAGTACTGCGGCGTCTCGATGTCCTTCACCAGCTTGCCGTTCTTCATCGTCCAATTGAAGGGGACGTGGAAGATGTGCTCGAACGGGACGAGGCCGAACTTCGTGCTGCCGAGCGCCCAGCGGTTCGCCCCGGTGAGCTGCTTCGCGAGCGAGAGGTAGTCGTCCGCGTTCTTGATGGTCGACGTGTCCGTGACGCCCGCGGTCTCGAAGAACGTCTGGTTGATGAAACCGGATCCGCCGGTCATTCCGCGCGGGATCGGGATGCCGTAGAGCTTTCCGTTCTGCACCGCCGGCTTCCAGAACGCCTGCGGGATGTTGGCGAGGTTCGGGTAGTCCTTGGACTTGTCGCCTGCGAGGAACGGGGTGAGGTCCTGACAGGCCGACTCCAGGAAGCCGATGATGTCGGCGATCGCGGCGCCGTCGTTGAGCATGAGGTCGGGCATGTCGCCACCCGCGATCACGGTGTTGAGCTTGGTGTCGTAGTCGTCGCTCGACACCGCGGTGATGTCGACCGTCCCGCCGAGGCGCTTGTCGATCTCCTGCCAGGCCGGGTTCGACGCCATCGGGGTCGGCGGCGGCCCGAAGATGTTCGTGATCGCGGTGATCTTCTGCCCCTTCAGGAACGGCGCCGGCACCGAGCGGAAGGGCTTCGCCGGGTAGTTGAAGAAGGCCGCGGGGACGCCCTCCGCGGTCCCGGCGAGGTCGGGCGTGGCGCCGTTCAGCGGGATGTACTTCGGCAGCACGGAGGCCGAGGCGGCGGACGCGTTCAATGCGCCCTTCGTGCCGCAGCCGGCGAGCGAGCCCGCGGTGGCGACGCCGAGGACGCTGAGGGCGGCGAAGGACAGGAAGGTCCGCCGGTTCGTTTCGAGAGCCACGAGGGGCTCCTTTCTGTACAGGGTGGATCGATCGGGTGGAGCGGGCCTCAGCCCTTGACGGCGCCGGTGAGGACGCCCTTGGTGAAGTACTTCTGCAGGAACGGGTAGACGAGCAGGATCGGGATGACGCTGATCACGACGACAGCCATCTGGATCGCCTGGGACGGCGCGGAGATCTCGCCGACCGAGGCGGTGTCGAGCGGGGATCCCAGCAGCACGTACTGGCGCAGGATCATCGACAGCGGCCACATGTCGCTGTCGAGGTAGAGCATCGCGTTGAAGAACGCGTTCCAGTAGGCGACCGCGTAGAACAGGCCGACGACCGCGAGGACGCCCTTCGAGAGCGGCAGCACGATCCTCACGAGGATGCGGAAGTCGCCGGCGCCGTCGATCCTCGCCGCTTCGAAGAGCTCCTGCGGAAGCCCCATGAAGAACGAGCGGACGACGACGAGGTTGAACGCCGAGATCAGCGTCGGCAGCACGAGCGCCGCATAGCTGCCGAGCAGTCCGAGCTGCTTGACCATGAGGAAGCTCGGGATGATGCCCGGCGTGAAGAGCATCGTGAACAGCGCCGTCAGCAGGATGAACCGGCCGAAGGCGAGATCGCGGCGGGAGAGCCCGTAGGCCATGCCGACCGTCGCGGCGAGCGAGCACAGCGTGCCGATCACGGTGATGAGCATGCTGCGCACGAGCGCGGCGGTGACGATGCCGCCCGAGAAGATCGTCTCGTAGGCCGCGAGCGTCGGGTGCAGCGGGAAGAGCACCAGGCCGTTGGCGTTCGCGATGTCGGTGCTGTCCGAAAGGCTCGTGGAGATGACCGTGAGGAACGGGTAGATGGTCGCGATGCAGATGAGCACGACGACGAGTGCTTTGCCCGCGGCCCCGAGGCGGCTGGGCCTCTCCATCCAGGCGGGCCGCGCGGACTCGGTCCTGCGCCGCCCGCGTCGCGTGCGGGGCATGACGACCGCCCTGGTCGTGAGCTGAGCGTCACTTGCCACGGGAGTACACCCCTTCCTGGCCGAACAGATGAGCGACCTTGTTGGCGCCGAGCACGAGCGCGAGGCCCACGACGCCCTTCACGAGACCGACGGCGGCCGCCGGGCCCCACTGCCCGTTCTGGATGCCGTGGTAGTAGACCCAGGTGTCGAGCACCTCGCCCGCGCCCGCGCCGACGTTGTCGCGCTGCAGGACGATCTGCTCGAAGCCGACGGAGAGGATGCTGCCCAGGTTCAGGATGAGCAGCAGGATGATGACCGGCATGATCCCGGGGATCGTGATCGTCTTCATGCGCTGCCAGGGACCCGCGCCGTCCACGGCGGCCGCCTCGTACAGCTCCTGGTCGATGTTCATGAGGGCGGCGAGGAAGATGATCGTGCCCCAGCCGGCGTCCTTCCAGGCGGACTGGATCGACACCAGGAACGGGAAGAACCAGGGCGTGGTCATCGCCTCGAACGGCTGCAGGCCCATAGCCTGCATGACATGCGGCACAACCCCGGTCGCACCGAGCACCTGTCCGAAGATCGACACGATGATGACCCAGCCGAGGAAGTGCGGCAGGTAGACGACGCTCTGCACGAACTTGCGGATCCGGTTCGACATGATGCTGTTCAGCAGCAGCGCCAGCACGATCGGGATCGGGAAGAACAGCACGAGCTGGAGACCCGTGATCACCAGCGTGTTGCGCAGCGCCTGCCAGAAGGTCGGATCACCGAAAATCTTCACGAAGTTGTCGAATCCGACCCACGCGCTGTCGATGAAGCCGAGGTAAGGCTGGTAGTCCTCGAAGGCGATGATATTGCCCGGCAGCGGCAGCCAATGGAACACGACGAAGTACAGGAACCCCGGCGCGATGAGCAGGAGCATGACCTTGTCGCGCTTGATGCGTTGCCAGAGGCTGCGCTTGCGATGCACCGGCACGTCGGCCGCCGCAGCACGGGGTCGACGGCCCTTCGACGCTCGACGCGCGGGGTGCGAGGGGCGCATGTCTGCGGCACCCTCGCCCGGAGTCGTCGTGCTCTGCACGAGCGGCTCGCTGTAACTGCTCATCTTCGACCTCGACCTGCGACGGGAAACTTCATCGTTGTCCACAAGTGCTAGAAAGCGCTTGCTGTGTTGCGAACGTACCCGACGAATTCCGGACTGTCAACGATCATGCGATATTTCCTTCAAACCTTGATTTCCGCTGTTTCAGGTTCGAACAGTCCGTATCTACGGTGGACGTGCGGCATAGTATGCGCTTACTATTTGTATGCAGAAAGAAAGGATCGCCGTGGATCACAACGCCCCTCCCTCCCGCCCTTCCGCCGTGATCGTCATGGCGAAGCAGTCGTTCCGGGAGGTCTTCTCCGAGACCGCGCTCGCCCGGTTGAGCGCGGTCGTCGAACTCGTGGGCCCCCTGCCGATCACCGATCTCCACGCCCCCGCGAGCAGGGACGCTCTGCGCACCGCGTGCGTGATGCTGACGGGCTGGGGAGCCCCACGGATCGACGCCGCCGTGCTCGACGCTGCTCCCCGGCTGGAGGCCGTCGTGCACACCGCAGGCACGGTCAAGACCTTCCTCGACGTGGAGGCGTTCCGCCGCGGTATCCGGGTGAGCACCGCCGCGGCGGCGAACGCCACTCCCGTTGCGGAGTTCACCCTCGCCGCCATCGTGTTCGGCCTCAAGCGCGCCAGCCGATTCGCTCATCAGCTGCGCACCACGCGACGCCATCGCTCCGTGGACGGCATGCCCCCGGTCGGCGCGAACGGCGTCACGATCGGAATCCTCGGCGCCTCCCGGGTGGGACGAGAGGTGATCCGGCTCGTTTCGCTCCTCGACGCCCACGTCCTCGTCTGCGATCCGTACCTGTCCGCGGCGGATGCTGCTCGGCTCGGCGTCGAAGCCGTCCCGCTCGAGGAACTGTGCCGACGCAGCGACGTCCTCACCCTGCACGCCCCGAGCACGCCGAACACGCGGCACATCATCGGAGCGACGGAGCTGGCGCTGCTGCACGATGGCGCGATCGTGGTCAACACCGCCCGCGGCGCCCTCATCGACACCGAGGCGCTCACCGCCGAGCTCGTCCGCGGCCGGCTGGACGCCTACCTGGATGTGACGGATCCGGAGCCGCTGCCGCAGGATTCCCCCCTCTATGCGCTGCCGAACGTCGTCCTCACGCCGCACATCGCGGGCGCGCTGGGCAATGAGATCCACCGGCTCGGCGACTCGGCCGTGCGCGAGGTCGAGCAGTACGTTGGTCGAGGGGTCCTTGCGCACGAGCTCCGCGCCGACGAGCTGGCGTACACCGCCTGACCGGTGGAACGCGCGATGAGACGGACCGGACCTCGGGTCCACGAACGGAGGTTGGGCATGAGGGCGCAGGAGGACCGCGCAGGAGCGGGTTCGGGGCACACCGTGACGATGTCCGACGTCGCCGAACGGGCCGGCGTCTCCTCGGCGACCGTCTCACGGGTGCTCAACGGCAACTACCCCGTGGCCCAGGCCACGCGGGACGCCGTGAACAAGGCGATCGACGACCTCGGCTACACCGCAAACGCGCACGCGCGGGCGCTCGCCAGCTCGGCGACGCACAGCGTCGGCATCATCGTCAACGACCTCGTAGACCCGTTCTTCTCTTACATCGTGCGCGGCGTGGAGCAGGAGGCCTCGACCACCGGGCGGCTGTGCATCGTGGCGGCATCGCAGGGCGACGTCGATCGCGAGATCGAGCTCATCGATCGCATGATCAGCCAGCGCACCGACGCGGTGATCGTGGTGGGCGGCGGGTACGACGACCCGCGCGCCCGCCGCCGCATGGCCGAGCGCGCCCGGACGCTCGCCGGGATCGGCTCCACCCTCGTGCTCTGCGGCCGTCCCTCCGTCGGAGAGCAGGCACCGACGAAGATCGTGGGCTACGACAACGAGGGCGGCGCATTCGCGATCACCCAGCACCTCATCACCCAGGGGCATCGCCGGATCCTGTACCTCGGCGGACCGGCGGGGCTGTCCACGAGCGTCGCGCGGCTCGCCGGCTTCCGTCACGCGATGCAGTCCCACGGTTTCGACGTGCCCGCCGAGCTCGTGCACCAGGGGGCCTTCGGACGCCGGTTCGGACATGCGGCGATGAGCGAGATCCTGGACGGGAGACCCGACGTCACCGCCGTGTTCGCCGCGAACGACCTCGTCGCCGCGGGCGCTCTCGACGCGATGACCGCCCACGGCATCCGCGTGCCCGAGGACATGTCGCTCGTTGGCTACGACGACATCCCGCAGTCCAGCGAGCTCACCCCGAAGCTCACGACCGTGCACGTCCCGCTGGAGGACATGGGCCGGGAGAGCGTGCGCCTGGCGCTCAGCCGCACCGACGACGCCTTCGGACGACACGCCGACGGCGAGATCATCGTCGGGACCCGCCTCATCGTGCGGGAATCGGTTGCCGCACCCCGCGCCACACCGTGGCGTCGGGAGCGCTGAGCGCCCCGCGGCGCGGACGGGAAGGGGCGAAGAAGGCCGCCCGAATGGACGGCCTTCTTCTTCGTGCCCCCGACAGGAATCGAACCTGCGACCTACGGTACCGGAAACCGGCGCTCTATCCGCTGAGCTACGGAGGCGTACCGAACGAGCCTAGCATCGGAACCGTCTGCGCTCCGACCGCGCCGGACCGCTTTGGCGTCGCGAGAAGCCGAACGATCGTTCTGGATCATATTCGCGCTGTTCGACGACGTGCGCCGGACGCGAGAAGATCGCCCGCGCGCGCTCAGATCAGGACGACGACCAGCAGCACCACGGCGATCAGGGGGAAGAACCCCTGGACGATCGCCGCTCGAGCCTTGGAGCGATCGGACAGGATCAGCACGAGCGCCGCGGCGAGCATCGAACCCGTGCCGGCCAGCATGAGGGCGATGCCGACGGGGGCGGAGGCGCCGGCGGCGATCACGATGCCGATCACGGTCACGATCGCGAGGAACAGGTTGTAGAAGCCCTGGTTGAAGGCCAGCGGCCGGGTGGTCTCTGCGTCCTCGGCAGACGCGCCGAAGATGCGTCGCGTGGACGGGTGGGTCCAGCGCACCGACTCCAGCACAAAGATGTAGACGTGGATGAGCGCGGCGAGCCCCGCGAAGACGAATCCGATCACCAGGAGCATGCAGAGATTCTCGCGCGCCGATACCGCTCAGCCGCGTGCGACGCGGCGATAGGTGAGGTCGCGGATGTCGCGCCCCTTCGCGATGCCCTTGCGCTCGAACGCGGTCATCACACGCCCGTCGAAGCGCTCGGCCCACTCGCCGTCGAAGGCCCGCTCGAACTCCGACGCCTCGTCGAGCACCTCGCGCATCTGCAGCGCGTAGTCCTCCCAGTCCGTGGCGAGCCGCAGCAGTCCGCCGTCACGGAGCGCCGCACCGGCCGTGGCCCCGAAACCGGGGCGCACGAGACGTCGTTTCGTGTGCCGCTTCTTGTGCCACGGATCCGGGAAGAAGATCCAGACCTCGTCGGCGGCGGCCGGCGGCAGGAACGACGACAGCACCTCGGGGGCGTTGGCCTCGACGAGACGCAGGTTGCGCACGCCCGCGCGATCGGCGTCGAGCATGGTGCGTGCGAGGCCCGCGCGGAAGACCTCGACGGCCAGGAAGTCGTTCGCCGGGTTCGCGCCCGCGGCGGCGACGATCGCATGGCCCTGCCCCGAACCGACCTCGACGACCAGCGGCGCGGAACGTCCGTATGCGGCGACCGCGTCGAGCCGCGCCTCGGGGTGCACCGAGGTCCACGCGACGTCACGGGGCACGTCGAGCAGGTAGAGCGGCGCGAGTTCGGCGAACGCGCGCTCCTGCGCCTCCGACATGCGGCCGCTGCGGCGCACGAACGAGACCGGCTCGTCGCGGAACGTTCGGGGTTCGGGCATCCGTCCAGCGTATCCGTGCGACGAGCCCGCCGAGCGGCCGCTCATCGTCGCGTCTCCCCTTGTTCGGTCGCACGTTGTTCGGTCACGAAGTCGATGAGCTCCTCCACCCGGCCGAGGAGCGCAGGCTCCAGGTCGCGGTAGCTGCTCACCCGGGACAGGATCCGCTTCCACGCGTGCGCGATGTCGGCCTGCGACGCCGCGGGCCAACCGAAGGCCCGGCAGATCCCCGTCTTCCACTCGGTGCCGCGGGGGATCTCGGGCCAGGCGCGGATGCCCATCGCCGCCGGCGTCACGCACTGCCACACGTCGATGAAGGGATGACCGACGATGCGCAGGTGCGCCCCGTGCGGCCCGCGCAGGATCTGCTCGGCGATGCGGCTCTCCTTGGATCCGGGCACCAGATGGTCCACGAGCACGCCGTAGCGTCGCGTGCGCCCCGGCGGTTCGGCGTCGAGCAGCTCCGGCAGCAGATCCACGCCCTGCAGGTACTCCACGACGACGCCCTCGACGCGCAGATCGTCGCCCCAGACCTTCTCGACGAGCTCCGCGTCGTGGCGGCCTTCGACGAGGATGCGGCTGGGCAGTGCGGTGCGCGCGCGGGCGTCGGCGACCGCGAAGGAACCGGACGCGGTGCGTCGCGCGGCCGTCTGCGTCCTGGCCGGATGCACGAGGCGCACGGGCTCGCCGTCGATCATGAACCCGGCCCCCATCGGGAACAGCCGTCGCCGTCCGCGGAAGTCCTCGAGCTCGACCTGGCCGCCCTCGATCCGGGTGACCGCCCCGCAGAACCCGTCCACGGCGACCTCGACGACGAGATCCCGCTCCGCCGGGACGTCGACGGCCTTCTTCGCTCCCCGATCCCGCCAGCCGGCGGCGAGCACGTCGGATCCGTATCTGTCGTCCATCATCACCAGCCTAGTGAGACCTCGTTAGACTCGCAGGAGCGGGCCTGCGGGGCCCGGAAAGGAGCGAGGATGCGCGCACGCTGGGCTGTCGTCGTCGGACTGCTCCTGGGCGTGCTCGGCGTGTCCGTGGCGGTCCCTCCTGCGCTCGCCGACACCTCGTCCGCCGCGTCCTCGGCGCCCGCGACGGCGCCCGTCCCGCTCGGCCAGGACTACCTCACCGATGAGGCGGGGGTGCTGAGCGCGCGGGAGCGAACCGAGCTGGAGCAGCGTCTCACGGCTCTCAGCAAGGCCAAGGACCTCCAGCTCTTCGTCGTGTTCGTCGATCGCTTCACGGACCCGGAAAACCGGCAGCAGTGGACCGAGCAGGTCGCGAAGGACAACGACCTCGGCGACCGGCAGTACCTGCTCGCGATCGCCACCGACGGACGCAGCTACTACCTGTCCGCCTCGGAGGACGGTCCGATACCGCTCTCCCAGGTCGATCGGATCTCGGCGTCGCTCGTGAACGATCTGCACGACTCCGACTGGGCCGGCGCCGTGCGCACCGCGGCGGCCGGCTTCGAAGGCGGGTCCGGCGGTCCCGACCTCGTGGGCATCGTCCTCGTCATCGCCTGCATCCTGGCCATCGTCGTCGCGATCGTCGTGCTGATCGCGATGCGGCGCAGGGCCGCGGCGCGGATCCGACCCGTGTCCACGGAGCCGGTCGCCGATCCGCTCGACGCGATCAGCGACGACGAGCTCGAGACGCGCGCCGGCTCCGCCCTCGTGCGCACCGACGATGCGGTGACGAGCTCGACCGAGGATCTCGGCTTCGCGACCGCGCAGTTCGGGGACGCATCGACCGCGGTCTTCACGGACGTGGTCGCGAAGGCGAAGGCGAAGCTCGACGAGGCGTTCTCGCTCAAACAGAGACTCGACGACGAGATCCCGGACACCGACGCGCAACGCCGGGAGTGGTACCTCAGGATCATCCGCCTCTGCGAGGCCGCCGACACGGCGCTGAACGCCAACGTCGCGGCGTTCGACGAGCTGCGCGCCCTGGAGAAGGACGCCGAACAGGCGCTCGCGCACCTCGAGCAGCATCGCGCCGCGGCGACGTCCGTCGTCGCCGGCGCACCCGCGGCGCTCCTGACGCTGCAGGGCTCGTACGACGCGAGCGCCCTGAGCACGGTCGTGGAGAACCCCGGCCAGGCCGCGAGCCGGCTGGCGCTCGCCGATGCCGGCATCGCCGACGCGCACCGCCTGCTCGCCGAGGGCAAGCGCGGGGAGGCGGCGTTCGCGATCCGCACGGCGGAGGAGGCGGTGCTCCAGGCGGATCAGCTCGCGGCCGCGCTCACGACCCTGCGGGACGATCTGCACGCCGCGGAGGAGAAGGCCCGTGCGCTCATCGCAGACCTCGAACAGGACGTCGCCGCGGCATCCGCGCTGCCGCCGTCCCCCGAACGCGACGCGGTCGTCGCCGCGACCCGGGCGGCGCTCGCCCAGGCGCAGACCGATCTGACCGGCACAGGGCGGCGCCCGATGGCCGTGCTCGAAGTCCTGACGGCGGCGAACACGCGCATCGACGAGACGCTGTCCGCGATCCGTGACGCGCAGCAGCAGGCGGAGCGTGCGCGGCAGGTGCTGGAGCAGACGCTCGCCCAGGCACGCGCCGAGATCTCGACCGCGACCACCTACATCACGACCCGACGCGGCGCCATGGGCGCGGACCCGCGGACGCGGATCGCGCAGGCGAGCGCGGAATACGATCAGGCAGAGGCGTCGCGCACCGCCGATCCGGCGACAGCCCTGCAGCACGCGCAGCGCGCGATCTCGCTCGCGCAAGAGGCGTCCGCGCTCGCCGACCGTTCACTCGACGTGTTCGACGGCGGCGCCGCGCTCCCGTCCGGAGGATCCTGGGGAGGGCGCGGCGGCGGCGACCTGGGCGGCGCGATCCTCGGCGGGATCATCGGCGGGATCCTCTCCGGCGGCGGACGCTCCTCCGGATGGGGGCCCGGCGGAGGCGGATGGCGTTCGAGCGGCGGAGGCTTCGGAGCCTCCGGCTTCGGCGGCGGAGGCCGCTCGGGCGGCGGGGGCCGCTCCGGATCCGGCGGGCGCTTCTGATCCCGCACACACAGACCTGACCACCACGACCGGAAACATCGGAAGGACATCTCATGACCAAGCAGTCCATCTTCGGCCGCATCTCGACCCTCGTGAAGGCCAACATCAACGCGCTCCTCGACTCCGCAGAGGACCCGCAGAAGATGATCGACCAGCTCGTGCGCGACTACACGAACAACATCGCGGACGCCGAGTCGGCCATCGCCGAGACCATCGGCAACCTGCGCCTGCTCGAGCGCGACCACCAGGAGGACGTGCAGGCCGCTGCCGAGTGGGGCAACAAGGCGCTCGCGGCGAGCCGCAAGGCCGACGACCTCCGCGGCGCGGGCAACACCGCCGACGCCGACAAGTTCGACAACCTCGCCAAGGTCGCGCTGCAGCGTCAGATCAGCTCCGAGCGCGAGGCGAAGACGGCCGAGCCGCAGATCGCGGCGCAGACGGAGATCGTCGACAAGCTCAAGTCGGGCCTGAACACGATGAAGGAGAAGCTCGGCGAGCTCAAGAACAAGCGCAGCGAACTGCTGGCGCGCGCCAAGGTCGCCGAGGCGCAGAGCAAGGTCCAGGACGCGGTCTCCTCGATCAACGTCCTCGACCCGACCAGCGAGCTCGGGCGCTTCGAGGACAAGATCCGCCGCCAGGAGGCCATCGCCCAGGGCAAGGCGGAGCTGGCGGCCTCGTCGATCGACGCGCAGTTCGAGAGCCTCGAGGACGTCGGAGAGCTGACCGAGGTCGAGGCACGGCTCGCCGAGCTGAAGGCCGGTTCGACGGCGCCGCGGGAAGCGCTCGAGGGCTGATCGTGACGCGCTTCCTCGTCGTGCCGCAGTGGCAGGGCTCCCCTGCCCCGCGGGCGATGCTGCTCACCGACGGCGCCGCGGCGATCGCGGGGGATCTCCCCCGCGATCGCACGACGGTCCTGGAGGTCCCGTTGGAGGCGGGCGATGCCGAGGGCACGGGAGTGCACCGGCTGAGCAGCCTGCGACGCACGGGGGAGCTGATAGAGGAAGCCGTCACGGCCCATGCGGAGCCCACGCTGGTGGTGGGCGGGGACTGCGGCGTCAGCGTCGCGGCGGTCTCCGCCCTGCCCGGCGGGCTCGACGATGTCGCGATCGTCTGGTTCGACGCGCATCCCGACCTGCACACCCCGGAGTCCTCGACCTCCGGCGCCTACGCGGGGATGGCGTTGCGTGCGCTCCTCGGTCACTCCTCGTTCCCGCTGCAGGGCCCGGACGGTCTGGCTCCGGAGCGCATCGTGCTCGTCGGCGCGCGTGCCGAGGACGACGCAGAGAGCGCGTTCCTCGACTCCTCGGGGATCGTCCGCGTCGACGGCCTGGACCGCGCGGAGGCGCTCGTCGACGCGGTGATCGCGACCGGTGCCACGCGCGTCTACATACACGTCGACGTCGACGTGCTCGATCCCTCGGAGATCGCCGGGGTGTCCTCGGCCGTGCCGTTCGGACTGCGCACCGCCGAGGTCGTCCAGGCCGTGAAGGCGCTGCGCGAGCGCCTTCCGGTCGCCGGCGCCACCATCGCCGGATTCGCCCCGCGCTCCCCCGGCGACGCCGTCGAGGACCTGGGGGCGATCCTGCGACTGATCGGCGCGCTCGCGTGACACGCCCCGACCTCGACGAGGTCCACGCTCGGGCCGCCGCCGCGCTCGCCCGAGGACGCCGCGCCGATCGTCGACTGCCGACGGTCCTGCTGCGCTCCCCGATCAGCCGCCTCGGCTACGCGTGGGGCACCGCGATCGGATGGATCTGGGGCGGGCTGTGGAGCACGGGTCGGGTCGAGCGGCGCGAGGGCCTGTGGATCTTCCGCGGCATGCCGGCATGGACGTTCGGTCGCGGCGGAGTGTGCGTGGGCGCCTGCTACCTCACCGGCCCGGACGCTCCGGATGCGCGGGTGCTGCGGCACGAGGCGGTGCACAAGCGCCAGTGGCTGCGGTACGGCTTCCTCATGCCGGTGCTGTACCTGTGCGCGGGAAGGGACCCCCTGCGCAACCGCTTCGAGATCGAGGCGGGTCTGGAGGACGGCAACTACCTGCCGCGGTGACCTCGGGCGAGGTCAGGCGAAGAGGCCGAAGCGATCCGGGGCGGAGATCTGCGCGGGCGAGACGCCCAGGCGCTCGACGAGGTGCTCCGCGATGTCGGCCGTGCCGAGGTAGCCGCCCAGCAGCGTCACGCGGGTGTGCTCCTCTGCGCCGTCGCAGAGCATCTCGTCGGCCCAGGCGATCGCAGCGCGTGCCGCGGCCTGGCCGGCGATGCAGCGTCGACTCGTCCCTGGCGCGCCCGAGCGGGAGGATCGGGACAGCCAGGTCACGGTCATCCGCGGGGGCACGGAGAGGTGCGAGGCGTTCTCCGCCTCGGGGACTTCGACGAACACCCGGCCCGTCGCGCAGAGCGGCAGGGCGACCAGCGCGGCCTCGAGCTCGGGCAGCGAGAGCTCGTCGGCGACGATGAGGTGCTGCGCCTTCGCCGAGCGACGCGTGGCGCGGCGTTCGGCGCGTGCGGTGGTCCGGATGGCGGTGGTCATGATGCCTCCAGGATAACACCCGAAATAGGGTTGCCTAACCTACTCGCACCTCGGGCGCTCGAAGCCCGGTCTCAGCCGACGAGAGCCTCGCCCAGGGCGTCGAGCTCCGCCGAGCTCAGTCCCGCCCCGCGGAGGTAGTCGGCGGCGGATCCGTGGGCCGCGTCGATCCGCTCCAGCAGCTCGCGCATGACCGGCGCAGGGGACTGCGTCGCGACGGCGATCGCGTTCTGCGCCATCGGCAGGTGCTCCTGGAGCCAGGCGGCGATCGCGCGGTTCCTCGAGGCGGGCAGCTGCAACGCGGTCAGCGCGTAGTCGTCGACGATCGCATCGCGATCCGCCCCGACCGCGGCGAGCGCGAGGGCCACGGTCACGCCGGTGCGGTCTTTGCCGAGCGTGCAGTGCACGAGGGTCGGCTCCCCGGCCGAGAGGATCCGCACGACCTGGACGACGCGGTCGGCTCCGTCGTCGACGATGTGCCGGTACAGACCCCCGAGGCTGACGTCGCCGAGCAGGAACGAGGCGACGGAGCCGGCGAAGAGAGGCACGCGCGTGATGTGCAGCCCGTCGATCGCGCAGGGCTCGGCCATGACCTCGCTGTCGTCGCGCAGGTCGACGATGTGCGCGACGCTCGCGTCGAGGAAGGTCCGCGCCTGCTCGCCGGCGTGCGCGAGGTTTCCGGAACGGAACAGCACGCCCTCCCGGATCCGGGACGAGCCGACCGGCATCCCTCCGACGTCGCGGAGGTTCGTGATCCCCGGCACGGTCAGGACGGTCATCGGATCCCTCCCTCCGTGCGGTCGCTCGTACGTCCAGCCTAGGCGAGCGCGGCACGGGCTCCGGACCACGAGGACGGCCTCCCCTCCTCGCGGAGTGGTCGCCTCGCAACCGTGCTCGTCACTCGTGGCGGATCACATCATCACCCGCAATGCGGTCTGTTTGTGCATTCTGAGGACCATTGTCCGGCCATCACTTGTCTTCTCGCTCTGCGGATTCGCGCGACCGGTCCGAGCGGAGCACAATGAGGGCGTGACCCACTCCGCACCCGATGAGCGCACCGAGTTCTCGTACCTGGCCTCCCAGGCGGACGCCCTCGGCGTCGACGTCCCTCCGGTCGAACGCCTCTCGCTCACGCTGCCCGACGGGCGGGTCCTTCGCGCCCTGCGCTACGGCCGGGAGACGCCCGAGGTGACCTTCCTGCACGGCGCGGGGCTCAATGCGCACACCTGGGACATGACGATCCTCGCACTCGGACGCCCGGCACTCGCGATCGACCTCGCCGGTCACGGCGACTCGTCCTGGCGCGACGACGCCGACTACACGGGCCGCACCCTCGCGGGCGACGTCGTCGCCGCGCTGCCGACCTGGACCGACCGGCCCCAGGTGCTCGTGGGCCAGTCGCTCGGCGGGCTCACCGCAGCGGCGGTCGCCGCGCGCGCTCCCGAGCTCGTCCGCGCGGTGATCGTCGTCGACATCACCCCCGGCATCGATCAGAGCACGGGCCCCGCGGCGCTGCGCGAGTTCTACCGCGTCGTGGACGCCGAGGACCGCGACGTGTTCGTCGATCGCGCGATGGCGTTCGGGTTCGGAGGGAGCAGGGACGACACCGCCCGCGGCGTGTTCCTGAACACCCGGGTGCGCGAGGACGGGCGCGTCGAGTGGAAGCACCACTTCGCGCACCTCGCCGCCGCCCTCGTCGGCGACGCCGCCACCGCCGCGGCGACGGACGACGCCTCCGCCGCGGCCTCGGCATCGACCCGCCGGATCCTCGGCCAGGAGGGGTGGGCCGACCTCGCGGCGATCTCCGTCCCCCTCACACTGGTCCGCGCGACGGAGGGCTTCGTCTCCGATGACGCAGAGGAGGAGTTCTCCACGAGACTCCCCCGGGCGACGGTGCTGCGCATCGACGGCCGCCACAACCTGCAGGAGACCTCCCCCGTCGCCCTCGCCGCGATCATCCGGGACGCGGCCGACACCGCGTCCCCGGGTTTGTGACGCCGCGTTCCGGCGTCGCGACCCTCGACCCGATCCCCGCCCCTAGGCTCGTTCCGCACCGCACCCCCGTCCCCGCATCGCTCCGAGAGGATCCCCTCATGCACCGCTCGCGCGTCCCCCGCCGCCGCCTCGGCCTCGGCATCGCCGCCGGCCTCGCCGCCTCCCTGGTGCTCGCCGGCTGCTCCGGCACGCCCTCCCCGTCCGCCTCGTCGACGGGCGCGGCGGATCCGAACGCGACCCTCACCGTCGGCCTCGTGCTCGAGCCGACGAGCCTCGACATCCGCCACACCAGCGGCGCCGCGCTCGAACAGGTCCTCATCGACAACATCTACGAGGGCCTCGTCAGCCGCACCCAGGACGACAAGATCGTCGACCGGCTGGCCAAGAGCCACGACGTCTCGGCGGACGGGCTCACGTACACGTTCGTCCTGAACGACGGGATCACGTTCCACGACGGCGCGGCTCTCACCTCCGCGGACGTCGTCTCCTCGCTGCAGACCGCGAAGGACGACGCCACCGTCCAGGGGCACGCCGATCTCGCCGACGTCGCGTCCATCTCCGCGACCGACGAGAAGACGGTCGTCGTGACGCTCGTCAAGCCCAGCCAGAACTTCCTGTTCAGCCTCACCGGCACCGCGGGCCTGATCTTCCCGAAGGGCAGCACGAAGGATCTGCAGTCCGCCGAGGACGGCACGGGCCCCTTCACGCTCGCGCAGTGGAAGAAGGGCAGCTCCCTCACCGTCGACCGCAACGAGAAGTACTGGGGAGAGAAGGCGGGCGTGAAGTCCATCGTCTTCGACTACATCCCCGACTTCACGGCGGGTGTGAACGCCGCGCAGAGCGGAAGCCTCGACGTCCTCACCGCCGTCGATCCGAACCTCGCGCCGCAGCTGGACGGGAAGTTCACGATCACGACCGGCAAGACCACCGACAAGGGCACGCTGGCGTTCAACAACGCCAAGGCGCCGCTGAACGACCAGCGGGTGCGCGAGGCGATCCGGCTCGCGATCGACCACGAGGCGATCATCAAGGCGCGAGGCGCCGGCACCACGCTGTACGGTCCGATCCCCCAGCTCGACCCCGGATACCAGGACCTCTCGAGCACCGCCCCGCACGATCCGGACAAGGCCAAGCAGCTGCTCAAGGAGGCCGGCCAGGAGAACCTCTCCCTGACCCTGACGATCCCCTCCTTCTACGGCAGCACCGTCCCGCAGCTGCTCACCAGCGACCTGAAGAAGGTCGGCGTGACGCTGAAGGTCGACTCGGTCGAGTTCCCGACCTGGCTCGACCGGGTGTTCACCAAGCACGACTACGACCTCAGCTTCGTGCTGCACGTCGAGCCTCGCGACTTCGGCAACTTCGCCAACCCGCAGTACTACTTCGGCTACGACAACCCCGAGGTGCAGAAGCTCTACGCCGCCTCGCAGACCGAGCTGGACGCCAAGAAGTCGGAGGCGCTGCTCTCCCAGGCCGCCGAGATCGTCGCGAAGGACGCCGCCGCCGACTGGCTCTACGAGGACCAGACCCTGACCGCGGTGAGCCCTGGCGTGAACGGGTTCCCGAAGGACTCGATCAACTCCCGCCTCGACCTCCGCGGCGTCACCGTCTCGAAGTAGCCGCCCGAGGAACCGATCCAGGACGTGCTCCGCTATGCGCTCATCCGAGGAGCCCTGCTGATCGCAGGGCTCCTCGTCGCGAGCGCGCTCATCTTCCTCGCCCTGCGCGTCTTCCCCGGCGACGTCGCGCAGTTGCTCGCGGGCGACAAGGCGACCCCGGCGCAGGTCGACGCGATCCGCACGGCGCTCGGGCTCGACCAGCCGCTCGCGCTGCAGTATCTCGACTGGATCGGCGGAGTGCTGCGCGGAGACCTCGGCACCTCGCAGCTCAACGGCGCATCCGTGGCGGCCGAGCTGGCGCAGAAGGCGCAGGTGACCGTGCCGCTCGCGATCCTCGCCCTGACGATCGCGCTGCTCATCGCCGTGCCGCTGGGCGTCGCCTCCGCGATGCTGCGCGGGCGTGCAGGGGGGACGGTGCTCAACGTCATCGCCCAGGGGATCGCGGCGGTGCCGGTGGTGTGGGCGGGGATGATGCTCGTCGTCGTCTTCGCGGTCTGGCTGCGGGTGCTCCCCGCGCAGGGCTTCCCGCAGGACGGCTGGGCGGATCCCGCCCAGGCGCTGCAGGCGCTCGTCCTGCCCGCCGTCACGATCGGCGTCGTGGAGGGTGCGCTGCTGCTGCGCTTCGTGCGCAGCGCCACCCTGCAGGCGGCAGGCCAGGACTTCGTCCGGACGGCCGCCGCCACGGGGCTCACCCGCAATCGCGCGCTGCTGCAGCACGGTCTCCCGGCGGTCGGGCTGTCGATCGTGTCGGTGCTCGGGATCCAGATCGCCGGGATCATCGTCGGATCGGTCGTCGTCGAGCAGCTCTTCACGCTGCCCGGGATCGGCCGCATGCTCGTGGCGGACGTGGGCACGCGGGATCTCGTCAAGGTGCAGGGCGAGCTGCTCGTCCTCACCGGCATGGTGCTTCTGATCGGGTTCGTCGTCGACCTCGTCCACCGTGCGATCGATCCCCGACAACGGGAGGCCGAGGAATGACGCGACGACGCTCCGCCCTGCACCGGCTCCTCACGAACGCGCCCGGCGTGTTCGGCCTCGTCGTGATCGCGGTGATCCTGGCGACGGCGCTCGTCTCCCTGTTCTGGACGCCGTTCGATCCGAGAGCCACCGACGTCGCCGCGCGGTGGGCGCCTCCCGGCTGGCCGCATCTGCTCGGAACGGACCTGACCGGACGCGACATCCTCAGCCTGCTCATGGCCGGGGCGCGCACCACGGTCCTCGTCGCGGTCGGATCGGGTCTCGTCGCCACCGCCGTCGGCGTCGTGCTCGGAGCGCTCGGCGCCCTCACGGCGCGGGTCGTGCGCGAGACCGTCGCGGTGCTCGTCGACATCCTCATCGCCTTCCCCGTCCTCGTGATCGCGATGCTCATCTCCACCGTCCGGGGCGGATCGCTCTGGGTCGTGGTGTGGGCGGTGGGGATCGGCTTCGGCGTGAACGTCGCCCGCGTGACGCGCCCGGAGCTGCGCCGCGTGCAGCAGAGCGACTTCGTCGTCGCCGGCCGTGCCTCCGGTCTCACCCCGGCGCAGAACCTCGTGCAGCACCTCCTGCCCAACGTCGCTCCCGTCTTCATCGTGCAGCTCTCCTGGGCGATGGCAACCGCCGTGCTCGCCGAGGCGGGGCTCTCGTACCTGGGATTCGGCGCGAGCGTCGTCGATCCGTCCTGGGGCATCCTCCTCGCGGACCTGCAGCGCTACATCCAGGTGCATCCGCTCTCGGTGGTCTGGCCCGGGCTCGCGATCACGGTGACCGTGCTCGCGTTCAACCTGCTCGGCGACGCGCTCAGGGACGCGACCGACCCGACCCTGCGCGGAGCCTCCCGCCGCGCCCGGCGCGCAGGCCCCGCCCGGCTGCCGGAGGTGACCGCATGAGTCTCCAGGTGACGGATCTCCGGATCGAGATCGACGGCAGGGTCCTCGTGCACGGCGTCTCCTTCGCGGTTCCCGACGGCGCACGCGTCGGACTCATCGGCGAGTCCGGATCCGGCAAGTCCCTCACCGCACTCGCGATCATGGGACTGCTCCCGGACGGGGTTACCGCGACGGGAAGCGTCCTCTGGAACGGCGAGGAGATCCTCGGGCTGCCGGACCGTCGGATGGCCCGCCTGCGCGGCGACGAGATCGGGATGGTCTTCCAGGAGCCGCGCACCGCGCTCAACCCGATCCGCACGATCGGACGACAGATCGCGGAGGCGATCCGCATCCACGAGCGGATCGATCGGCGCACGGCCCGCGCCCGGGCGGTCGAGGAGGCCGCCCGGGTCGCCCTGCCCGACCCCGCCCGGATCGTCGACCGCTACCCCCACCAGCTCAGCGGCGGGCAGCGGCAGCGCGCGGCGATCGCCGTGGCGCTGGCCGCGCGCCCCCGTCTGCTGATCGCCGACGAGCCCACCACGGCGCTCGACGTGACCGTCCAGGCGGGCGTGCTGCGACTGCTGCTCTCGCTCGTCGAGTCCGCCGGGATGTCCCTGCTCTTCATCACCCACGACCTGGCCGTCCTCGCGCAGGTCGCGACCTACGGCGTGGTGCTCGCGGAGGGACACGTCGTGGAGCAGGGTCCCCTCGCGTCCCTCCTGTCCGCGCCGCAGTCGCCGGTCGCCCGAGGACTGCTCCGCGACGCGACGGCGACGCTCTGGCGCGGAGAGGAGGACGCATGACGGAGAGCCTCATCCGGGCGCGGGGTCTGCGCCGGGAGTATCCCGGCGGACGCGCCGAACCGTTCGCCCGGCGCGCCCGCACCGCCGCGCTGGACGGCATCGACCTCGACGTTCCTGAAGGGTCCGCGCTCGGCGTGATCGGCGAGTCGGGATCCGGCAAGTCCACGCTGATCAGGCTCCTGCTCGGGCTCGACCGGCCGACCGCGGGAACCGTGCAGATCGGCGGCCGCCTTGTGGACCCCTCCGCCTCCGCTCGCGCCCTGCACTGGCTCCGCCGCGAGACCGGACTCGTCTTCCAGGATCCCTACGCGTCCCTGGACCCACGGCAGACCGTGCGCCGGATCGTCTCCGAGCCGCTGCGCGCCCTGCGGATCGACGGCGATCACGCCCTCCGCGTCGACGAGGTGCTGCGCCGGGTGGGTCTCGACGCCGACGCCGCGGACCGCTACCCGCACGAGTTCTCCGGCGGACAGCGCCAACGCATCGCGCTCGCGCGGGCGATCGCGCATCGCCCGCGGATCCTGCTCGGCGACGAGCCACTCTCCGCGCTCGACGTCACGGTCCGCGCGCAGATCCTCGACCTGCTCCGCGAGCTGCGCGCGGACGGGATGACGCTCGTGCTCGTGTCGCACGACATCGGCGTCGTGCAGAACCTCTGCGACGACGTCGCCGTGATGAAGGACGGACGGATCGTCGAGCACGGCCCGACCCGGCGCGTGCTGCACCATCCCGAGGCCGACTACACCCGGCGGCTGCTCGCCGCGATCCCGACACTTCCCGGACTCTGACCCTCGCCGCACCGAGGGTCAGAGCGACTTCTGCAGGAACACCACGTCGAGAGTGCGTCCGAACTTGATCCCGACGCCGCGCAGCGTCCCAGCGTCGACGAAGCCGCGACGACGGTGCACGGCGATCGACGCCGCGGCCGCCGTGGGCTCGATGACCGCGATGATCTCGCGCAGGCCGGCCTTCGCCGAGGCCTCCAGCAGCGCGTCGAGCAGTCGCGTGCCGAGGCCCTGGCCCGCGGCGTCGGGGGCGAGGTAGATCGAGTTCTCCGCGCTGAACCGGTAGGCCGACTTCTCCCGCCAGTGCGCCGCGTAGGCGTAGCCGAGGACCGCGCCCGTCTCCCTCTCGGCGACGAGGAAGGGCAGGCCCCCTTCCTCGAGGACCGCGTGCTTGCGCTCCCAGACTGCGAGGTCCGACTCCTCCTCGTCGAAGGTGACCGTGGACGTGCGGACGTAGTGGTTGTAGATGTCGCGGATCGCGGGGAGGTCCCCCTCGCGGGCGGCACGGATCAGGATCACCCGACCCTCCAGTCGATCGGGTCGGCGCCCTGCTCCTGCAGCAGCGCGTTCGCCCGGGAGAACGGCCGGGAGCCGAAGAAGCCCCGGCTCGCGGAGAGCGGCGAGGGGTGGGCGGAGGCGATCACCGGGGTGTCGCCGAGCATCGGACGCAGCCCCTCCGCATCCCTGCCCCAGAGCACGGCGACGAGGGGGGAGCGGCGCGCGACGAGCGCGCGGATCGCGAGCTCGGTCAGCTTCTCCCAGCCCCATCCGCGATGCGAGGCCGGGCTTCCGGGGCGGACCGTGAGCACCCGGTTCAGCAGCAGCACGCCCTGATCGCTCCAGGCCGACAGGTCCCCGTGCGCGGCCGGCGCGATGCCGAGATCGCTCTCCAGCTCGCGGTAGATGTTGCCGAGGCTGCGCGGCAGCGGGCGCACCGCACGGTCGACGGCGAAGGACAGTCCGATGGGATGTCCCGGCGTGGGATAGGGATCCTGTCCCACGATGAGCACCTTCACCTCGGACAGAGGCCGGGAGAAGGCGCGGAGCACGTCCTGCCCGGCAGGCAGGTAGCCCCTGCCCGCTGCGTTCTCGGCCCGCAGCCGATCGCCCAGCTCCGCGAGGAGCGGCCCCGCCGGGGCGAGCGCCTCGGCCCAGCCCTGGTCGATCCGCCCGCTGGCGGCGAGCTCGGACAGCGACATCGCCATCAGGCGCCCGCCCGGTCGCTGAAGACGAGCACGCCCGCACCGTCCGGGCCGGGCTGGACGCGCCAGACGCTGCCCTCCCCCGCGATCCGCAGCCCGTCCGCATCCGCGACCAGCACCGTGCTCTCGTCGATCCCGATCCCTCCGTCGATCAGTCCGGCCTCCGTGGCCGCGACGAGACGGCCGAGCGTCCCCCACTGCGCGACGTGCACGTCGATCGCGACGTCGACGAGCCCGATCCCCTCCACGACGGTGATCTCGTCGAGGTCCTCCGCGGTCTCCTCGGGGACCACCGCGACACCGCCGATCCGCCAGCCGCCGATGATCGCGCGGTCGGCCGCGATCATCGCGCCCGCCGAGAAGCCCAGATACGGAGTGCCGTCGGCGACCGCCGCACGCAGGACGCCGAACGCGCCGGCGAGAGCACGGTGATACGCCGGGGTCAGGCCTCCGCCGACGACGATCCCGTCCGCGGAGGCGAAGACCTGCGGATCCACGACGTCGGTCTCGTCGACCGCGACGACACGCACGGCCACCTCGGTGGACGAGGCGGAGGCGAGCAGAGCGGCGAGCTCGGTCGCGTGCGCGTCCGACGCCGCCTCGCGCACGGTCACGACGGCCACCTCGGCCGGGGCGGATCCCCGCATGGCGGCCCGCGCGACGACGTCCGCGGCGAAGGGGGCGAACGCCGAGGCCCCCGTGCCGCCGCCGACCAGATGCACGCCCACGCTCAGTCCTCCCCGCGCGGGCGGAGCGGTCCGCGTGCGAGCAGATGCGCGGCCGCCTGCGCCACGGGCCGGATGACGACGAGATCCAGGTTCACGTGGGCGGGCGCGTTCAGCGCGTAGGACACGACGTCGGCGACGTCGTCCGCGGTGAGTGGCGCCTCGACGCCGGAGTAGACCGCCTCCGCCGCCGCCGCGTCGCCGCCCAGCCGGCGCAGCGTGAACTCCTCCGTGTGCACCATGCCCGGTGCGACCTCCGTCACCCGGATCGGCTCGCCGTTCAGCTCGAGGCGCAGGGCCTGGGGGATCATCGACTCCGCCGCCTTCGCCGCGTTGTAGCCGCTTCCGCCGGGATAGGCCGCTCGCGCCGCGACCGAGGTGAGGAAGAGCAGATCCGCGTGGCCCCCGCCGGACGCCGCCGCGCGGAGCTGGGGCAGGAGGGCGGCCGTGAGCTGCTGGACGGCGAGCACGTTCGCCTCGAACATCCAGCGCCACTGCTCGGCGGATCCGTCCTCGACCCGATCGGTGCCTCGCGCGCCGCCCGCGACATGCACGAGGGCGTGCACGGGGCCCGTCTCGGCGAGGTGCGCGGCGAGCGCGTCGATCTGCTCCGGATCGGTGAGGTCGGCGGCGAAGGCCGTGGCACCGGTCTCCGCGGCGAGCGCGTCGAGCCGGTCGGCGCGCCGGGCGACACCGACGACGTCCCATCCGCTCGCACGCAGCGCCCGGACCGACGCTTCGCCGATCCCGGTGCTGGCCCCCGTCACCACGGCCCGCCTGCCGTTCGCCGCGGGGAAGCCGTCGCTCGTGTCGTCCGAAGTGATCGCCATGCGACCACGCTACGGGATCCGGCGGCGCCCGCTGTTACGTCACATTTCCCGCGCCTTGTTGACACCGGCGGCCGGTCCGTACTGTCGAGGCATGCCACCGGTCCCGCGGGAGGGCGGCACCCACACCCGGCGACACGGCTCCCGTGGCGCGATCCTCAAGGAGACATCATGACCGCTGCGGAGAACTGGCGCTTCGAGACCAAGCAGATCCATGCGGGCGCTGCGCCCGATCCCGTCACGAAGGCCCGGGCCACGCCGATCTACCAGACCACGTCCTACGTGTTCGACAACGCCGACCATGCCGCGAACCTCTTCGCGCTGGCCGAGTTCGGCAACATCTACACGCGGATCCAGAACCCCACGCAGGACGTGCTCGAGCAGCGCCTCGCCGCCCTCGAAGGAGGCACCGGCGCCCTCGTCCTGTCCAGCGGCCAGGCCGCATCGACGTTCGCGATCCTCAACATCGCTCAGGCGGGCGACCACATCGTCTCGTCCTCGTCGATCTACGGCGGCACGTACAACCTGTTCAAATACACGCTCGCCAAGCTCGGCATCGAGGTCACCTTCGTCGAGAACCAGGACGACCTGGACGAGTGGCGGCGCGCGGTCCGTCCGAACACCAAGCTCTTCTTCGCGGAGACCATCGGCAACCCGCAGATCAACGTCCTCGACATCGCGGGCGTCGCCGAGGCCGCACACGAGGCGGGCGTGCCGCTCATCGTCGACAACACGATCGCGACGCCGTACCTCATCCGCCCGTTCGAGCACGGCGCCGACATCGTCATCCACTCGGTCACGAAGTTCCTCGGCGGCCACGGCACGACCATCGGCGGCGCGATCGTCGACGGCGGATCCTTCGCCTGGTCGCAGAACGTCGAGAAGTTCCCGGGCCTCACCGAGCCGGACCCGTCCTACCACGGAGCGAGCTACACCACCGCGGTCGGCGACGGCCTCGCCTACATCATCAAGGCCCGCGTGCAGCTGCTCCGCGACCTCGGATCCGCGATCGCCCCGCAGAGCGCCTGGAACCTCATCCAGGGCATCGAGACGCTGTCGCTGCGCATCGAGCGTCACGTGCAGAACGCGCAGGACATCGCCGAATGGCTCGACGGGCGCGACGACGTCGCCAGCGTCAACTACTCCGGCCTTCCGACGTCGCCGTGGTACGCGGCGGCGAACCGCTACGCGCCGAAGGGCGTCGGCGCGGTGCTGTCGTTCGAGCTCAAGGGCGGCGTCGAGGCCGGCCGCGAGTTCGTGAACAGCCTCACGCTGTTCAGCCACCTCGCCAACATCGGCGACGTGCGCTCGCTCGTCATCCACCCCGCGTCCACGACGCACGCCCAGCTCACGCCGGAGCAGCAGCTCACGGCGGGCGTCACGCCGGGACTCGTCCGCCTGTCGGTCGGTCTCGAGAACGTCGAGGACCTCAAGGCGGACCTCGATCAGGCTCTCGCCGCCGCGCGCAAGGTCACCGAGGCCGCCCGCGCCTGACTCCTCCTCAGAAACGGGTGTGCCCCGGATCCCCGCGATCCGGGGCACACCCGTTTCGCGCACGCACCCCTTTTCGCGCACGCGTGTCTGGCGAACGCCCGCGTTTCGCGCACGCGTCCGTGCTTTCTCCGCGTTTCCCTCCCCTGGTCGTCTTTCCCTCCCCTGATTCGCGTAACTGAGGGGAGGGAAAGACGCTGTGCGGAGGGAAACACCGGCTGAGGACGGGGCTGGACCGTTGGGGGGCGACGAGGAGGTCCGGGAGAGGATCACTCCGCACGCGACCGCGTTCGGGCCCGAAGTCCACCGGTCTCGTGAATCACGCTCCCGCGATCGGCACGGTGCGCGACGATCCCATCATGACGACCTCTTTCGGCATCTCCGACGCCCGTGCGCTCGTTCGGCGCCGCGCGCAGCTGCGGGCGGCCGGGATGAGCGAGCGCGCGATCGGGACGGCCCTCGTGGCGGGCGAGCTGCGGCGACTGCGCCGCGACTGCTACGTCGATGCGGACGCCTACGAGGCGCTGTGGAGCGAAGGCCGACACCTCGTCCAGACGGTCGCCGCGTCCCAGAACCTGGGCGATGACGTCACGGTGTTCTGCGGACCGTCCGCCGCCGTGCTGCACGGCCTGCCGCTCTACCGTCTCCATCCGGCGAGCGTGCACACCGTGATCCTCGGCGCGCATCACGGCCGAATGCGGACCGGCGTCCGACAGCACGAGGTACGTCTCGGGGACGACGATGTGGTCGAGGTCGACGGCCTTTTCTGCACCTCGCTGGACCGCACGATCCTGGATCTGGCCTGCACGGCCGCGCCCGAAACGGCGTTGTGCGCCGCGGACGCCGCGCAACGCCGCGAGGCCGTGGACGGGAACGAGTTCCACGCGGATCGCGCCGCGCTCTGGCACGCCCGCTTGGCCGACCGCGCCGCGACGAGCCGGGCATGGGGCATCCGCGACGCTCGCCTGCTGCTCGCGTTCGCCGACGGCCGCGCCCAGCTGCCCGGCGAAAGCATCAGCCGATTGCAGTTGCAGCGCCTCGGATTTCGCGACGTGCTCCTCCAGGTTCCCGTCACCGGGGCGGACGGCGACCGATATCGGCTCGATTTCGGCTTTCCGCGCGCGAAGGTTTTCGGAGAGTTCGACGGGCAGGCCAAGTATCTCGACGACGATCTTCGGGGCGAGCGTACGGCGGAGGAGGTCGTGCTCGCGGAGAAGCGCCGTGAAGACGACGTGCGCGGGGTGACCGGCTGGCGGTTCGCCCGCTGGGACAGCACGCACATCCGCACCGCCGAGATCCTGGGCCGACGCCTCGCCCGCTTCGGCGTGCGCCCGCCCGGCTGACTCGACCGGACTCCTCCGATTCCCTCCTTCCCCTGCGCCGCCTCCGTGCTTCGCTTCCCTCCTTCTCGTGTACCCCCGCCCTGCTCCGATTCCCTCTTCTCCCGCGCTCCCGCTCCGCTCCCCCCGCTCTGCGCGGGGCCTCCACCTGCTTCGGTGGGACCCTCCCTTCGACTCGTGTTTCCCTCCTCTGCCCGTCTTTCCCTCCCGTGATTCGCGCCGCTCAGCGGAGGGAAAGGTGACGGAGGGAGGGAATCAGAGGTAAGGGCACGACGGAGGGAGGGAAACAGGGTGAGAGGCAGCACGGAACGAGCCCGCAGAACCCACAGAAAGCGGGGACGAGACGACCGGATCCGTAACCTTCCGTCCTGCCGGGACCTCACCGGGAAGAATGGGGAGCATGGACTGGCAGACGACCTCCGAGGACACGGTGCCTTCGGCGCGCGTCACGGAGGCGGACGCCCGCCTCGTCCGCGCGCGGCCGCCGGCGACCGGCGCCTGGCGGGACGGGGATCCGGCGGGCGACCGCCGGTTCGAGGCCTTCGGGCCGTTCCGCACGGAGGGCGGATCGGAACTCCCGCTCATCCGGCTCGCATACGAGAGCTGGGGGACGCTGAACGAGGCACGCGACAACGCGGTCCTCGTCCTGCACGCGCTCACCGGAGACAGCCACGTGGTCGGCCCCGCCGGAGCGGGTCACGCGACGAGCGGCTGGTGGGACGAGATCGTCGGATCCGGACGCCCGATCGACACCGACGAATGGTTCGTGATCGCGCCGAACATCCTCGGCGGCTGCCAGGGATCCACGGGACCGGCGAGCATCGCCCCGGACGGCTACGAGTGGGCATCGCGTTTCCCGTACCTGACGATCCGCGACCAGGTGTCGGCCCAGGTCCTGCTCGCGAACGCGCTCGGGATCGACCGCTGGGCCGCCGTGATCGGCGGATCCATGGGCGGCATGCACGCGTTGGAATGGGCGGTCGGTCACTCGGAGCGGGTCGAGCGACTGGCGGTCCTGTCCTCTCCCCCGGTCACCACCGCGGATCAGCTCGCCCTCAACTTCGTGCAGTTGGAGACCGTGCGGATGGATCCGCGGTTCGTCGGAGGCGAGTACTACGACGCCGCGATCGGGGAGGGACCGCACCGCGGGCTCGCCCTCGCCCGACGCATGGCGCTGCTGAACTACCGCAGCCCCATCGAGCTGAACCAGCGGTTCCAGCGCTCCTGGCAGTCCGATGTGTCACCGCTCGGGCACGGCGGGCGCTTCGCGGTGGAGAGCTACCTGGATTTCCACGGCAACAAGTTCACCCGCCGCTTCGACGCGAACAGCTACCTCACGCTCGTCGAGGCGATGAACTCGCACGACATCGGCCGCGACCGCGGCGGTGTCGAGGATGCGCTCCGCCGCGTCACCGCGACGACGCTCGTGCTGGGCATCGACTCGGACCGCCTCTTCCCCGTCGACGGGCAGCACCGGATCGCGCGCGGCATCCCCCGCACGCTGGACGGCAACGAGGCGGTCGTCCTCGCGAGCGACTTCGGCCACGACGGCTTCCTCATCGAGACCGACGAGGTCGGTCGACACCTGCGCAGGCTCCTCGACGCCTGACCCGCGACGACCCCGTCAGCTCCGCTCGTACCGCCACGGGGTCGATGCGGCCCAGAGGCGATCGCGGGACCCGGCGGAGGCACCGGCGAGTTCGTCTCCGTCCCAGAAGAACAGCGTCCCCTCGTCGGTGCGCGCGACGCGGGTGCGGAACAGCTCCGGTTCCGAGCCGCGCACCCGGGCCAGGGCCGCCTCGGAATCGCGCACGTCCCCGAGCGCGTGCAGAGTACGCCAGGTCGGAGGTACCAGCACGATCTCCCCCGCATCGTGGGCGGCGAGCGCGTCCGCCGGGGTCGTCCATCGCGCCTCGACCACCTCGTCCGGCGCCGGAGCCAGCGGATCGCCGGGGTCGGTCGCGAGGAAGAACCAGGTGCGGACCCGCTTCGGGATGCCGACGGGAGGCATCCAGCACGACAACGGCACGAGCCGGTCCAGGTTCAGCCCGACCTCCTCCGCGGTCTCGCGGACCGCCGCGCGGCAGGCGTCCTCCTGCTCCCCCGCCTCGTCCCGGCGGTCGGACGGATCCACCATGCCGCCCGGGAACACCCACGCGCCAGGGAAGGATCCCCGGTCCGGTCGCCGCAGCAGCAGCACCTCAGGGGCGTAGGGGCGGTCCCGGAGGATCACGACGGTCCCGGCGACGGGAAGATCCGCGTCGTCGGCGACGGGCTCGGAGCTCATCCGTCCATGCTAGGGCGGCGACGGGCGTCACGCCTGTTCGAGCACCCGTACGGACCCGGTCTCGGTGTGGAATCGGCGCTGCACGGCGTAGGAGGCGAGGGCGATCCCGAGTCCCACGGCGGCGAGTCCCGCCCCCACCCACGAGGGTGCGGCGAAGCCCCAGCCGGCGGCGATCACGACCCCGCCGAGGAAGGCTCCGAGGCTGTTGCCGATGTTGAGCGCCGAGTGGTTGAGGGCGGCGGCGATCGACTGATTGTCGCCCGCGACCTCCATGAGACGGGTCTGGATCGCCGGACTCAGGATCGACGACAGCAGCGCCATCACGAACGCGAGGGGCACGAGCAGCCAGATCGAGAACGACAGGATCGCGAGCAGCACGAGCACCACGGCCATCGCGCCGAGGCTGACGAGGAGCGTCAGCCGGAGGTTGCGGTCGCCGAAATACCCTCCCAGCAGGTTGCCCACGGTCATGCCCAGACCGAAGACCACGAGGGTGATCGGCACCATCCACTGCGGGGCGCCCGCGCGCTCCGTGACGACGGGGGCGATGTAGCTGTAGACCGCGAAGAATCCCCCGAAACCGATTGCGCCGGTGGCGAGCGCGAACCACACCTGAGGGCGACGGAACACGCGCAGTTCCGCACGGAAGGTGCGCCCGGGGTCGCCGGGGTGCTCGGGGACGAAGAAGGTGATGCAGATCGTCGCCAACGCGAACACGATCGTGACGACCAGGAAGGCGCTGCGCCAGCCGACGTGCTGGCCGAGGAACGTGCCCGCGGGCACGCCCACCACGTTCGCGATCGTGAGCCCGGTGAGGATGAAGGCCACGCCCTTGGCGCGCTTGCCCGGTCCGAGCACGTCGGCGGCGACGAGCGCGCCGATCCCGAAGTACGCTCCGTGCGGGAGCCCGGCGACGAAGCGAGCGAGTCCGACCGTCTCGAACGTCGGCAGGAAGACGGCGAGTCCGTTGCCGAGCGTGAGCGCGATGGCCAGCCCGATCATTACCCGATGCCGGGGGAACCGCGCCACGAGTCCTGCGATCGTCGGTGCGCCCACGACGACGCCGAGGGCGTAGAGGGACACGAGGATCCCGGCCCGGCCGATGGCCTCGTCCGGATTCTGCGCCCAGAGCTCCGGCAACAGGTCCTGCGCGATGTTCGGGAGCAGGCCCATCGCGACGAACTCGGTCATGCCGATACCGAAGCTGCCGATGGCGAGGGAGAGGAGCGCCCGCATCGCCGCACCCCTCGAGAGGCTCGAGGGTTTCATCGCTCCAGCTTAGCGGGCGCGCGAGGCGCGGCCGCTGTCCGCGGGACCTGTACACACCGACTCCGATGCCGCCGCCCCAGTAGTCAACCGGCCGCGTCGCCCTTCGCGACCGACTCGGCGATCGCGCGTTCCAGGCGCTCGACCTTGCCGTCGATCTCCCCCGCGCGGCCCGGACGGATGTCCGCCTTGAGCACGAGGGACACCCGCGATCCGAACGGCATCACCGCCTCGGCCGCCCGCTTCACGACGTCCATGACCGTGTCCCAGTCGGGGCCCTCGATCTCGGTGAACATGCTGGTCGTCCGGTGCGCGAGCCCGGAGGCGCGGACCACGGCGACAGCCGCGGCCACCGCGTCGTGCACGGAGGCGTCGGGGTTCTCCGCGCGATCGGGGGCGGAACCGGACGGGGCGACGGAGAAGGCGACGAGCATCAGATCCTCTTCGGTGTGCGAGGGACGGGTGTCTTCACCATCGCACGGATCGCGAGCACGCACAGCACCACGACCAGGATGTTGCGGATGCTCAGCAGCGCGATGGGACCCGGCTGCGCGGCCAGCAGACCGTCGTAGACGACCGGGTAGACCAGCTGGGTGACCGCATAGTCGACGAGCAACACGACGGTGGGCACGAGGGCGCGAGGGCGGTCGAAGAGCCACCACAGCAGCACAGGGGCGAGCATCCACACCTGGAACTGCGGCGATCCGACCTTGTTGCACGCGATGAGCAGCGCGACCATCGCGAGCATGGTCGCGGGGAGCAGGCGCCGGGCCGGAGCGCCGGCGCGGAGCTTCCACAGGGCGACGCCCGCGACGACGACGACCCCGACCACCATGAGCGGGGTCAGCGCGGCGGCCACGAGGTCGACGCCGGGACCGGAGAGCTGGAAGGTGAGGATCTCGTGGCTGTACGCGATGCGCGTCACCCCGACCTGGGTCAGCCAGAGCAGCGGCGTGGCGCCCACGGCCTCAATCTGCAGTCCCCTGCCCGACATCTGGCTGAGGAAACCGGCGAGGTTGGCCGCACCGCCGAGCGCGACGAGGGTCAGCACCACCACGATCGTGACGATCGCCGCCGCGAGGATCATCCGGATCCTCCGGCGCAGCAGCACGACCGCGGTGACGAGCAGGGCGCCCGGCCAGATCTTGATCCACGCCCCGATCGTGAACAGCGCGGAGGCGACCGCGGGACGGGACAGCAGCCAGAGTCCGGCGACGACGGCCAACGGCACGGTGACGGCGTCGATGCGGAACAGCGCGATGGGTCCGAGGGCGACGAGCGCGACGATCCAGACGAGGGCGGCCTGCCGGCGGACCCGGCTGCGACGGGCGCGGACGCCGCGCAGCAGGAAGGCGAACCCGATCGCGTCGAGCACGGTCACCAGCACCGACCACGCGACGACGTAGCTCGCCGAGCCGACCGCATACGTGCCCGGGAACAGGGGATGGATGAGCTGCGAGAGCCCCTGCGCGACGAGCATCGGCAGCAGCGCGACCTGGGGGTAGACCCAGCTCTCCGTGACGCCCATGATCGGCCCGCCACTCAGGGCCTGCCGCGCCCACGGCTCGTACACGAACACGGTGTCGCCCATGGGGAGCGCCGGCATGACCCAGCCGATCGTGCACGCATACACGTGCGCCAGCAGGAACAGGGCCCAGAGGCCGAGCAGCGGGATCCCTGCGCGGACGGCCGCGGACCGGCGCGGTTCGGCGGGTCGTGGCGGCGCGGTGCGGGCGGGGCGTTCCGCCGCGGCGCTCACGCGCGGTCCTCCGCGTCGCGGGATCCCGCGGGGGCGGGATCACGATCCGCGTGTCCGTGGACGGCGAATGCGAACGCGGCGGGCAGGGCCTCCGCGACGTCGAGCGCGACGACGGGGCGGCCGGGCAGGTCGACGAGCGCGTCGGCGGCGATCCTCCCGGCCGTGCCGTGCAGCCAGGCGCCGACCGCGGCGAGGAGGCCGAGTCCGGCCGTCCCGCCCGCCGCGCGATCGGCCGCGACGAGCGCGCCGATCACGCCGGCGAGGACGTCGCCCGTCCCTGCGGTCGCGAGCCACGGCGTGCCCGCATCGACCGCGTACACCTTCTCGGCGTCCGGATCCGCGACGAGCGTGACGGCGCCCTTGAGCAGCACCGTGCCGCCGAGCGCGCTCGCGGTCTCCTGGACCGCGGCGGCGCGCGTCGCGACGTCGCCCCGCGCCAGGGACGGGAGCGGCGGCAGCTCCACCTCTGCCCTGAGCCTCTCGAACTCGCGTTCGTGGGGGGTCGCGACCACCGGCGCCGCCGCCCCCGGCAGCAGATCGAGCGCTCCCGCATCGACCACCACGGGCGCCGCGCCGGCGAGAAGTGGCCGCAGCGCCGCGGTCTCGGCGGCCGAGCGCGTCTGCGCGGACACCCCGGATCCGATCACCCAGGCGTCGATGCGCGGTGCGCGCTCCCCTGGTGCGACCGCCACGGTCTCCGGTCGACGCGCGAGGACGAGGTCAGCGGCGCGACGCCCGCCGACGTAGCAGACGTAGCCGGCCCCCGCCCGCCATGCGCCCTCGACGCCCAGCACGGCCGCACCGGGGAAGGCCTCGGACCCGGTGCGCAGCCCCACCACTCCCCTGGACCTCTTGTCGGACGCGGCCTCGGGGATCCGCAGCACGCTGCGCACGTCGTCGTCGGTGAGCATGCGGACGGAGCCGGCGATGAAGGGCATGCTCCCACGGTACTGGCCGCGTCTGTGCGCGTCCGACGGCGCCACGGCTTCCCGAGACGGATAACGGTCCGGCCGCCCCGACCTCCGTCGACCCCGGGTAGCGTCGAGGTGTGAGTCTTCTGTTCTCCCCCGTGACCATCCGCTCGCTCGATCTCCCGAACCGCCTCTGGGTGTCGCCCATGTGCATGTACAGCGCGGTCGACGGCGTTCCCCAGGACTGGCACCACGTCCACCTCGCGCAGTTCGCCTCTGGCGGGGCCGGTCTGATCGTCGCCGAGGCCACCGCGGTGGTCCCGGAGGGCAGGATCAGCCCGCGCGACACCGGGCTGTGGACCGACGCGCAGCGCGACGCGTGGGCGACGATCGTCCGCAGCGTGCACGAGCGCGGCGGCCTGATCGGCATACAGCTCGCGCACGCGGGGCGCAAGGCGTCGACCTGGTGGCCGTGGGCCGGGGAGAGCGGATCCGTCCCCGCTGCCGAGGGCGGGTGGACGACGGTGGCCCCTTCCCCGATCGCCTACGAGGGTTTCGCGGCTCCGGAGGAGCTCGACGCGGCCGGTCTCGTCCGGGTGATCGCGGGATTCGCCGCCGCCGCGCGGCGCGCCCTCGAGGCGGGCTTCGACGTGCTCGAGATCCACGGCGCGCACGGCTACCTGCTCCACGAGTTCCTCTCCCCGCTGAGCAACCAGCGCGACGACAGCTACGGCGGCTCCCTGGAGAATCGCGCGCGCCTGCTCCTGGAGGTGCTCGACGCGGTGCGTGGCGAGGCCGGACCCGAGGTCCCCGTGTTCGTGCGGATCTCCGCGACCGATCACGCACCCGGCGGCTTCACGCCGGAGGAGGCCGCGACGGTCGCGGACTGGGCGGTCGCCCGCGGTGCCGACCTCATCGACGTTTCCAGCGGCGGCCTCGTGGCGCATCAGCGGATCGACGTGCACCCCGGTTATCAGGTGCCGCTCGCGGCGGCCGTGCGCCAGGGCGGACGGATCCGCTCGTCCGCGGTCGGGCTGCTCACGAGCGGCGCGCAGGCCGAGAGCGTGCTCGCCTCCGGCGACGCCGACGCGATCTTCGCCGGGCGCGAGTGGCTGCGCGACCCGCACTTCGGTCTGCGCGCCGCGCACGAGCTCGGCGACGACGTCCCCTGGCCCGAGCAGTACGCCCGCGCCCGCTGGCGCTGAGGACGAGCGCCAGCGCCGAGCACCGAGCACCGAGTGCAGCGGATGCGCGCGCCGGCCGCGGCACGGCGCGCGCATCGACCTCGGCTACCGCTGGTAGCCGCGACGGGTGATGTCGCGCACCTCGCCGACGAGCTCCTCGATGATGTCCTCCAGGAACAGCACCCCGGTGACTGCTCCGTCCGCGTCGCGCACCTGTGCGAGGTGGCGCCCCGCGCGACGCATGATCGCGAGCGCGTCCTCGAGGTCGGTGTCCTCCTGCATCGGGACCATCTGGTGGATCCGCTTGGGCGGGATGGGCTCCGCGGCACGGACCGCCGCATCCGGACCCTCGGAGGAGCGGATCACGTCCTTCAGGTGCACGTAGCCGATCGGGGCGCCCGCCTCGTCGACCATCACGTAGCGGGAGAAGCCGTACTTGGCGACCGCGCGCTCGACGTCGTCCGGGGTCGCTCCCCATGGCAGGGTGACGAGTCCGTCGAGAGGCACGGCCACGTCCCGCGCATCCTTGTCGGTGAACTCGACGACCGCGGTGACCGTGCCCGCGGCATCGGTCAGCACGCCCTCGCGCCGCGACTGGTCGACGATCGTCGCCACCTCGTCGAGCGTGAACGTGGACGCCGCCTCGTCCTTGGGCTCGACCCCGAACAGCCGCACCACGCCGTTCGCGGTCGCGTTCAGCCCGCGGATGATCGGGTAGAAGATCTTCGACACCCAGACGAGCGGCGTGGCGAGGATGAGCACGCTGCGGTCCGGCACGGAGAACGCCAGGTTCTTCGGCACCATCTCGCCGAAGATCACGTGCAGGAACGACACCAGCACGAGCGTGATGATGAACGCGATCGCGTCCACGGCCGCGTCGGCGAGACCGATCGCGTGCAGCGGCACGGCCAGCAGATGGTGCATCGCCGGTTCCGACACGTTCAGGATCAGCAGCGAGCACACCGTGATGCCGAGCTGCGAGGTCGCCAGCATGAGCGTGGCGTGCTCCATCGCATGCAGCGCCGTCTTCGCGGCGCGCGATCCCCGCTCCACGAGCGGCTCGATCTGGGAGCGCCGTGCGGAGATCACCGCGAACTCGGCGGCGACGAAGAAGGCGTTCGCGCCGAGCAGCACCACGAGCCATGCGAGTCCCGCCCAGTCGCTCATCGGATCGCCCCCTCGCCGGTCACGGGATTCGGGGTGAAGCGGATCCGATCCGCTCTGCGACCCTGCATGCGCACGACCTGCAGTAAGCCGTCGGGCACGGGCACCTCGTCGCCGACCACGGGCAGACGCTCCAGCACACTCATGATGTAGCCGCCGACGGTGTCGTACACGTCGCCCTCCGGCACCTCGATGCCCGCGCTCGCGCGCAACTCGTCCGGGCGCAGCTCCGCGGGGAACAGGATCGTGCCGCGGCTGCGGACGATGCCCGCACGGCTACGGTCGTGCTCGTCGGAGACCTCTCCGACGATCTCCTCGACGAGATCCTCCAGCGTCACGATGCCGGCGGTCCCGCCGTACTCGTCAACGACGATCGCCAGTTGGTACCCGCCACTGCGCAGTTCCGCGACGAGCGCGTCCAGGTGCACGGTCTCCGGCACCCGCAGCGGCTCCGAGGCGAGCGCCCCCGCGGGCACCTCGGTGCGTCGCTCCCGCGGCACGGACACGGCGGCCTTGAGGTGCACGACGCCGGTGATGTCGTCGAAGTCCTCGCCGTACACCGGGAACCGGCTGTGGCCGGTCCGGCGCGCGAGGGAGATCACGTCGTCGGCGGAATCGTCGGCGGAGATCGCGTGCATGCTCGGACGCGGCGTCATGACGTCGCCGGCGGTGAGACGGGCAAAGCCCAGGCTGCGGTCGAGCAGCGTCGCCGTGTCCTCCTCCAGCAGGCCGGCGCTCGCGGAGCGGCGCACGAGGGAGCTCAGCTCCTCGGCCGAGCGGGCGCCGCTGAGCTCCTCCTTCGGCTCGATGCCCATCGCGCGCAGCACCGCATTGGCGCTGCCGTTGAGCAGGGCGACCACCGGCCGGAACACGAGCGTGAAGCCGGTCTGGAACGGGACGACGACCTTCGCCGTCGCGATCGGAAGCGCCATCGCGAAGTTCTTGGGCACGAGCTCGCCGAGGATCATCGAGAGCATCGTGGCGATGAACATCGAGACGATGACCGCGATCGTCACGACCGCCGGCTCGGGCAGACCCCAGCCGGTCAGCACGGGACGGAGCAGGTTCGACAGCGCCGGCTCCATCGTGAAGCCGGTGAGGAGCGTCGTCAGCGTGATGCCCAGCTGCGCCGACGACAGGTGCGTCGAGGTGATCTTGAGCGCGGCGATCGTCATGCCGAGCCTGGTCTCTCCGCGATCCCGTCGCGCCTCCAGATCGGCGCGATCGAGGTTCACGAGAGCGAACTCGCTGGCGACGAACAGTCCCGTCCCCACGATGAGCAGGAGCCCCACGCCCAACCAGATGTAATCCATCACGGTGTCACCCCCGCCGAGGCGAAGGAGGAGCAGTGGGGCGAGGTACTACACGAGGGAGGGTCGTCCATGGTGCGCACGAGTCTACTGTCCCGCGGCGGGCGCGAAGCTGAACGAACGCCTGATCGTCGGGGCGTTCACCAGCTGACCGGCAGAGCCTTGCCCTCCTCGTAGCCCGCGGCCGATTGCAGGCCCACGAGGGCCCGGTCGTGGAACTCCGCGACGGTCGCAGCGCCGGCGTACGTGAACGACGAGCGCACCCCCGCGGTGATCATGTCGACGAGGTCCTCGACGCCGGGGCGGAGCGGATCCAGATAGATCCTCGACGACGAGATCCCCTCGGCGAAGAGCTCCTTGCGCGCCCGCTCGTACGCGTCCAGACGACCGAACCGCGCCTGCACGGCCTTGGTCGAGGCCATCCCCCAGGACTCCTTGTAGATGCGCCCCTCGGCGTCGGCCTGCAGCTCCCCCGGTGCCTCGATCGTCCCGGCGAACCAGGATCCGATCATGACGGATGCGGCCCCCGCGGCGAGCGCGAGCGCCACGTCGCGCGGATAGCGGACCCCGCCGTCGGCCCAGACGTGGGCGCCGAGCGCCCTGGCGGCCTCCGCCGTCTCCAGGACGGCGGAGAACTGCGGACGACCGACCGCGGTCATCATCCGCGTCGTGCACATCGCGCCTGGTCCCACGCCGACCTTGAGGATCGACGCTCCCGCCTCGACGAGGTCGCGCACGCCGTCCGCGGTGACGATGTTCCCCGCCACCAGGGGGATCCCCAGGCGCAGCGCGGCGACCGTGCGCAGCGCCTCGAGCATGCCGTCCTGGTGGCCGTGCGCGGTGTCGACCACGAGCACGTCCACCCCCGCGGCGGCGAGCGCCTTCGCCTTCGCCGCGACGTCTCCGTTGATCCCGACCGCCGCAGCGACCGCCAGCCGCCCCGAGGCGTCGACCGCCGGGCGGTAGAGCGTCGAGCGCAGCGCTCCGCGCGCGGTCTGGGTGCCGACGAGATGGCCGTGGCGCAGCACGCACACCATCTCGGCCTCGGCCGCCGTGATCGCGTCGAAGGCCGCGCGCGGATCCGCGACGTCCTCGGCGTCGAGGGAGGGAGAATCGGCACGGACGAGGTCGCCGAGCTGCGCGTCGCGCAGGGCCGTCGCCAGCCGGGGGGCGGGCAGGACGCCGTGGATCAGGGACGCCTCGACCTCGCCGGGCTCGTCGGCGACCACGATGCCGTGCCCTGGCGTCGGCGGCATCAGGCGCAGCGCGTCCTCCACGGTCGCGAGAGGAGAGAGCACCTGGGGCGTGTCCCAGAACACGGGCTGGCGTTTGACCCACCGGATCGCTTCGTCCAGCTGCTGCAACGGCATGTCCTGCGGCAGCACGCCGATGCCGCCCCGGCGTGCGAGCGTCGCGGCGAGGCGGGGTCCCGTCACCGAGTTCATGTTGGAGGACACGAGCGGGATCGTCGCCGGGGTGCCGTCGCGGGGCGTCAGGTCGACCTGCAGCCGGCTCGTCACGGCGGAGTGCCGTGGCACGAGGAACACATCGGAATAGGTCAGATCCACCATCGGTCGCTCGCCGGAGAACTCCATGCCCTCAGGGTACCCGCGCGCCCGTCGCGGCCGGGCGGACGCCCCCTGTCCCCGGGTGCGGGGACACGGCCGCGGCGACCCGCCGGACGCGCCCGCGCTCGGCCCGCTGCCGGGCGGGAACACGTTAGGCTTGTCACCCGGAGCGTGGCCACAACCGGGAGACACCCGGGGCGGAAAACCACCGCACCGTTCAGCGATGAAAGAGGGCGATCGAGCGTGTCGAGCCAGGTGACCGGCGTCGGGACTTCGGGAGATGGAGAGTTCGGGGCCAATTCCTGGCTCGTCGACGAGCTGTACGAACAGTTCAAGGTCGACAAGAACTCCGTCGACAAGGAGTGGTGGCCGGTCCTCGAGAACTACCATCCCTCCGAGCCAGGCACCGCCGCGCAGGCCTCCGCACCCGCGGAGCCGCACCCCGTCACCGCCCCGATCCCCGTGATCGGACAACAGCCCGTCGCCCGCACCACCACGAAGCCCGCACGCCCCGCGCCCACGCCCGCGCAGGCCCAGGACCGCGACGTCGCCCAACCAGGGGCCGAACAGCACGAGGACGTCGTCACCCCGCTGCGCGGCATGCCGAAGACCCTCGCGGCGAACATGGACGAGTCCCTCACCGTCCCCACCGCCACGAGCGTGCGCACCGTCCCCGCCAAGCTGATGATCGACAACCGCATCGTCATCAACAACCACATGTCCCGCACCCGCGGCGGCAAGGTCTCCTTCACGCACCTGATCGGCTGGGCGCTGATCCGGGCGCTCAAGGAGTTCCCCAGCCAGAACGTGTCCTACGCGGTCGTCGACGGCAAGCCGAGTGTGGTGGCCCCCGCGCACGTCAACCTCGGCATCGCGATCGACATCCCCAAGCCCGACGGCACGCGGGCGCTGCTGGTGCCCAGCATCAAGCGCGCGGAGACCCTCACGTTCAGCGAGTACCTCTCGGCCTACGAGGATCTCGTCTCCCGTGCCCGCGGCAATAAGCTCACCGCCGCCGACTTCCAGGGCACGACGGTCTCGCTCACCAACCCGGGCGGCATCGGCACCGTGCACTCCGTGCCGCGACTCATGAAGGGCCAGGGCTGCATCATCGGCGCCGGCGCGCTCGAGTACCCGGCCGAGTTCCAGGGGTCCAGCCAGAAGACGATCGACGTCCTCGGCATCGGCAAGACCATCACCCTCACCTCGACCTATGACCACCGCGTCATCCAGGGCGCGGGCTCCGGCGAGTTCCTGAAGAAGGTCCACGAGCTGCTCATCGGCGAGCGCGGCTTCTACGAGGACATCTTCCGCGCCCTGCGGATCCCCTACGCGCCGATCCGCTGGAACAAGGACATCGCGGTCGACCTCGCGGAGCGCATCGACAAGACGGCCCGCGTGCAGGAGCTCATCAACTCCTACCGCGTGCGCGGTCACCTCATGGCCGACATCGATCCCCTCGAGTACGTGCAGCGCACGCACCCCGACCTCGAGATCGAGACCCACGGCCTGACCTTCTGGGACCTCGACCGCGAGTTCGTCACGAACGGCTTCGGCGGGCACCGCCAGCTCAAGCTGCGCGACATCCTCGGCGTCCTGCGCGACTCGTACTGCCGCACGATCGGCATCGAGTACATGCACATCCAGGACCCGGAGCAGCGGCAGTGGTTCCAGGACAAGGTCGAGGTCAAGTACGTCAAGCCCGGCCACGACGAGCAGCTGCGCGTGCTCAGTAAGCTCAACGAGGCCGAGGCCTTCGAGACCTTCCTGCAGACCAAGTACGTCGGGCAGAAGCGCTTCTCCCTCGAGGGCGCGGAGTCTCTGGTCCCCCTGCTGGACGAGATCCTCCAGGGCGCGGCCGGAGCGGGCCTGGACGGCGCCGCGATCGGCATGGCCCACCGCGGCCGCCTGAACGTGCTCGCCAACATCGCCGGCAAGACGTACGGTCAGGTCTTCCGCGAGTTCGAGGGATCCATGCAGCCGGGCAACCAGCGCGGATCCGGCGACGTGAAGTACCACCTCGGCAAGGAGGGCACGTTCGTCTCGGACGACGGCACCGAGCTGCCGATCCTGCTCGCCGCGAATCCCTCCCACCTGGAGACCGTGGACGGGGTGCTCGAGGGCATCGCGCGGGCCAAGCAGGACCGCAAGCCGATCGGCACGTTCACCTGGCTGCCGATCCTCGTGCACGGCGACGCCGCCTTCGCCGGCCAGGGCGTCGTGGTCGAGACGCTGCAGATGTCGCAGCTGCGGGGCTACCGCACCGGCGGCACCGTGCACGTCGTGGTCAACAACCAGGTCGGCTTCACGACGCTGCCCAACGACTCGCGCACCTCCGTCTACGCCACCGACGTCGCCAAGACGATCCAGGCGCCCGTGCTGCATGTGAACGGCGACGATCCCGAGGCCGTCGTCCACGTCGCCCAGCTCGCGTTCGAGTACCGCGAGCGCTTCCACCGCGACATCGTGATCGACCTCGTCTGCTACCGCCGCCGCGGCCACAACGAGGGCGACGACCCGTCGATGACGCAGCCGCTCATGACCGACCTGATCCAGGCCAAGCGCTCGGTGCGCAGTCTCTACACCGAGTCCCTCGTCGGCCGCGGCGACATCACCCAGGAGGAGTACGACCAGGCCAAGGCCGACTTCCAGAACCGCTTGGAGATCGCCTTCGCCGAGACGCACGCCGCCGAGACCGGTGCGACCCCGATCGCCCCCGATCTGGATCCCGTCGACGAGCAGACCGGTTCCCCCGAGGTCACCGGGGTGCCGCTCGAGGTCATCCAGCTCATCGGCGACGCGCACGCGAACAAGCCCTCTGGCTTCACCGTGCACCCGAAGCTGCAGCAGGCGATGGACAAGCGCGTCGACATGAGCCGCAAGGGCGGCATCGACTGGGGCTTCGGCGAGCTGCTCGCGTTCGGCTCGCTGCTCGTCGAGGGCACGCCGGTGCGCCTCGCAGGTCAGGACTCGCGCCGCGGCACGTTCGTTCAGCGTCATGCGGTGCTGCACGATCGCGAGAACGGCCAGGAGTGGCTGCCGCTGTCGAACCTCTCCGACAACCAGGCCCGCTTCTTCGTCTACGACTCGCTGCTCAGCGAGTATGCCGCGCTCGGCTTCGAGTACGGCTACTCCGTGGAGCGCCCCGAGGCCCTCGTGCTGTGGGAGGCGCAGTTCGGCGACTTCGTGAACGGCGCGCAGTCGGTCATCGACGAGTACATCTCCGCCGCCGAGCAGAAGTGGGGCCAGCAGTCGAGCGTCGTCCTGCTGCTGCCGCACGGCTACGAGGGCCAGGGGCCGGATCACTCCTCGGCGCGCATGGAGCGGTTCCTGCAGCTCTGCGCCCAGGACAACATGACCGTCGCGCGGCCGTCGACGCCCGCGTCGTACTTCCACCTGCTGCGCCGCCAGGCCTACGCCCGGCCGCGCAAGCCTCTCGTGGTGTTCACGCCGAAGGCGATGCTGCGCCTGCGCGGAGCCACGAGCCCGGTCGAGGACTTCACCCAGGGACGCTTCGAACCGGTGATCGACGACACGAGGCAGTTGGACAGGGGCGCCGTCAAGCGCGTGCTGTTCCACTCCGGCAAGGTGCACTGGGATCTCGTCTCGGAGCTCGAGAAGAACCCGAACCCGGAGGTCGCGCTCGTGCGCGTCGAGCAGCTGTACCCGACGCCTCTGCACGAGCTGGCCCGGGTCGCCGCGTCGTATCCGAACGCGGAATTGGTGTGGGTGCAGGAGGAGCCGGAGAACCAGGGCGCCTGGCCGTTCCTCGCGCTGAACTTCCCGACCGGGAACGCGTCCCGGCCGCTGCGCGCGATCACGCGCCCGGCGTCGGCCGCGCCGTCCACGGGATCCTCGAAGGTCCACGCGGCGGAGCAGGCCGACCTGCTCTCCCGCGCGCTCACCCTCTGAGCCCGCCTCGAACGAAGGAGGCGCCCCGGATCCGTCCGGGGCGCCTCTTTCGTCGTCGGGCGGCCTCAGTACCAGATCGTCAGCACGGGAGCCTCGGCGGATCCGAAGGCGTCCTCGATCCGTCGGGCGACGTCCGCGGACGCGCCGATCCGCCCTGCCGCGCGCAGGGTCGGCGCGCTCACCCCGCCGAGATACAGCGAGCTCAGTGCCGACACGTCGAGCTCGACGTCGGCCGGGCCGTCCGCGGCGGTGACGACCGCGTTCCCGTCGTCGGCGATCCGCACCCGCCACGTCCCCTCCGCGATCCCGAGCGGATCCGTCACGGCGAGGACGAGGTCGAGCGCGGCCCGGTACCGGCGGGCGCCGAGAGCGGCGGGCACGTCCAGGATGCGCAGCCAGCCGTGGTCGTGCACCACCATCTGCACGGCCCGCTGGTTCGCCACGAGCCAGGGCAGCGGATCGTCCACGGACCGGAGGTCGGCCGTCACCGTCCGCACGAGATCGTGGTTGACCGCGAACGCCCAGAGCGCGCGCAGCGCGGCCGGGGTCTCGGCGTCGAGGTGGCGGATCGAGAGGTCGGCGCCGAACTCCTCGGTCAGCTGGGCGAGGGTGTAGACGAGCACTCCCCTGGTCTCGCCCGAGGGATCCACGGCCCGTACCCCGCGCACGTCCCTGGCCTTCTCGTCGCCCGGCACGAGGCCCGCCATGCGCGTCCAGCGCAGCGGCCAGCCCGGCACGTCGCCGGGGCGGGTGAGGCGGGTGCGCTCGTGGACCTCCGCGAGCGCGTGCGCGAGCGCATCCGGTTCGATGTACTCGAGGCGGATGTCATCGGCGGCCGAGAGCACGATGTCTCCGGAACGGCGGGCATCGACACGCACCTGCGCGACGGGGACGGCGGGACCGAATCCGTAGCGCCCGTAGATGGTCGCCTCGGTGGCCGTGAGGCCCGCGATCGGCACGCCGGCCGCGGCGGCGGAGCGCAGCTCTCCTTCGAGGAGCTGGCGAGCGATCCCGCGACGGCGATGCGTTCCGGCGACCGTGACCGCGCTGATCGCCCAGAGCGGCACGGAGGCGCCGGGCTCGCCGGGGACGGTCATCGGGGTCACCCACGAGTCGACGGTGGCGACCGGCAGGGCGTCGGCGTCCGCGGCGGTCTCGAAGACGCCGATGTTGCGCCGCTCGCGCATCATCGCGGTCATCGCCGCGACGGTCTCGTCGCGCGGATCCGGATCCAGGAAGCCCCGCGCGTCGGCGCGCGCGAACGCTCGCCCTGCGGCGTCATCCGCCATGTCCACGACGCGATAGTCGAGACCGCTGCGGCTCAGCCGCTCCCGGGATCGGGGGTCGGCGGGAACGGTACGGGCGTCGACGTTGTCCATGCGCCCAGCGTATCGAGCGGCGCGCGAGCGGAGCGGCGGATCAGTGCGCGGTCGCCTGCACGGCGCGCAGACGCGCGAGCACCTGGTCCCGCAGCTCTTCGGGCGCGGTCTCCTTGCAGGCGCGGGACACGACCTCGGTGAGCGTCGTCGCGATCAGCGCCTCCTCGGCGCAGGCCGGGCAGTTCTCGAGGTGCGCGCGGATGTCGGCGTGCTCCGTCTTGCACATCTCGTTGCGGAGGTACTCTTCCAGATCCTGCCGCGCCTTGGCGCATCCGCAGTCGCTCATGCCTTGCTCCTCGTGACGGCCGTGGCGATTCCTCGCTCCGCGGCGTAGTCCGCCAGCAGCTCCCGGAGCATGCGGCGCCCGCGGTGCAGGCGGCTCATGACGGTGCCGATGGGGGTCTTCATGATGTCGGCGATCTCCTGGTACGCGAATCCCTCGACGTCGGCGAGGTAGACCGCCAGACGGAAGTCCTCGGGCACCGCCTGCAGCGCCTCCTTGACGACGGACGCCGGCATACGGTCGATCGCCTCGGCCTCGGCCGAACGGCTGTGCGACGCGGTCGTGGACTCCGCTCCGCCGAGCTGCCAGTCCTCGAGCTCGTCGATCGTGCCCTGATACGGCTCGCGCTGCCGCTTGCGATAGATGTTGATGTAGGTGTTCGTCAGGATGCGGTAGAGCCACGCCTTGAGGTTGGTGCCTTGCGTGAAGCTCGCCCAGGAGGCGAACGCCTTGACGAAGGTCTCCTGCACCAGGTCCGACGCGTCCGCGGGGTTGCGGGTCATCCGCATCGCCGCGGCGTAGAGCTGATCCATGAAGGGGATCGCCTGCTCCTCGAATTCCCGGCGCGCCTGCGGGGTCTCCGCGTCCTGCGGGACCGACGTCGAATCCTGATCGTTCATCGCCAGCCAGTCTAGGCCGTCAAGATCGACGATCTCGGGTTCCAGCGTCGCGAGCATCGCGCCTTCCTTCGTCTTCGGCGGGCCCGGATCGAGGGCCTTCAGTAGGGTAGGAACCGATGAGCGACTCGACCTATTCCCCCGCCCCGCGCGGTCGCTGGTCCGCGCCCACCGCGACCGGTCCGATCCAGGCGACGCTGCGCATCCCGGGATCCAAGTCGCTGACGAACCGGGAGCTGCTGCTCGCCGCGATCGCCGACGGGAGCTCCGTCGTGCGGGCTCCGCTGCACTCCGAGGACTCGGCCCGGATGATCGACGCGCTGCGCACGCTCGGCATCGGGATCGAGGAGGAGCCGGGATCGAACGGCTTCGGACCCGACCTGCGGATCTCCCCCGCGCCGCTGCAGGGCGGCGGCACGGTCGACTGCGGACAGGCGGGAACGGTGATGCGCTTCGTCGCGCCCCTCGCCGGCCTCGCGCACGGCGATGTGCTGCTGACCGCGCACGAGACGGCGCTGCACCGTCCGATGGGGGCGATGATCCACGCCCTGCGCGACCTCGGCGTCGACATCGAGGACGGCGGAAGCTGGGCGCTGCCGTTCACCATCCGTGGCCTCGGGCACATCCGCGGCGGCAGGATCGAGATCGACGCCTCCGCGTCGAGCCAGTTCGTCTCCGGCCTGCTGCTCGCCGCCGCACGCTTCGACGTCGGCCTGCACCTGGTGCACACGGGCGACCGGCTGCCGAGCATGCCGCACATCGACATGACGATCGAGGCGCTCGTCCGCCGCGGCATCAAGGTCGAGCGGCCCGGTGCGGGCGAATGGCTCGTGCAGGCCGGCATCCCCCGCGCGATCGACGTCACGATCGAACCCGACCTCTCGAACGCGGCTCCCTTCCTCGGTGCGGCGCTCGTGCAGGGCGGCGCCGTGTCGATCGCCGGCTGGCCGTCGCGCTCCACGCAGCCCGGAGCACTCCTGCCGTCCCTGCTGACGCGTCTGGGCGGCCACGTCGTCCAGGCCGGGGACGTGCTCACCGTGCACGGGGACGGATCGGTCCGCGGCGCCGAACTGGACCTCGCGGCCGCCGGCGAGCTCGCCCCCACCTTCGTGGGGCTCGCCGCCCTCGCCGACGGGCCCACGACGATCACCGGGATCGGGCACATCCGCCTGCACGAGACGGATCGGATCGCGGCCCTCGCCGGGAACCTGCGGGCGCTCGGCGGCGACGTCGAGGAGCTCGCGGACGGCCTCCGGATCATCCCGTCGCCCCTTCGCGGCGGCACCTGGCCGGCGCATCACGATCACCGCATGGCGACCACGGGGGCGCTCATCGGCCTACGAGCGCCGGGCGTCGAGATCGACGAGATCGGGACCACCGCCAAGACGCTCCCCGAGTTCACCCAGCTCTGGGACGAGATGCTCGACCCCCTCCCCTCCTCCTCGCGAAGCGCGACCGCGTGACCTGGACGGACAGCGTCTGGGGCGAGCCGGACGACGACGAGGATCTCGACGACTTCGACGAGTCGCAGATCCGGGTGCGCCCGAACCCCAAGGCCAACCGACCGCGGACGAAGCGCCGCCCCGCCCACGCGGATGCGGAGATCGGCCGGGTGCTCGGCGTCGACCGCGGCCGCTACGCCGTGCTTCTCGGCGAGGACACCGACGCCGAGCGCACGATCACTGCCTCTCGCGCCCGTGAGCTGCGGCGCACCCCGATCGTCACCGGCGACGAGGCTCGCGTGGTCGGCGATCTGTCGGGCGACGGGGGGACGCTCGGCCGCATCGTGGGCATCGAGCCGCGGACGTCCCTGCTGCGTCGCAGCGCCGACGACACGGATCAGGTCGAGCGGGTCATCGTCGCGAATGCGGATCAGATGCTCATCGTCGTGGCCGCGGCCGATCCCGAGCCGCGGGAGCGCCTGGTCGACCGGTATCTGGTGGCGGCCCTGGACGCCGGGATCACGCCGCTCCTCGTCGTCACCAAGACGGATCTCGCCGATCCGAGCGAGTTCCTCGCGCACTTCGCCGGGCTCGACCTGCGGGTGTTCACGAGCGCCCGGAACCCGGACGAGCCGGACGATGCCGCGGCGGGCATGCCGATCGCGGAGATCGGCGCGGCGCTCATCGGCCACTCCACGGTGTTCGTGGGGCACTCCGGGGTCGGCAAGTCGACGCTCGTCAACGCGCTCGTGCCGGGCGCGGGACGCGCGACCGGCCACGTCAACGAGGTCACCGGCCGCGGCCGGCACACGTCCTCCTCGACCGTGTCGCTGCGCTACACGTCGGCCGAAGGCGCCGGCTGGGTGATCGACACGCCAGGGGTGCGGTCGTTCGGGCTGGGGCACGTGGATCCCGCCAACATCCTCGCGGCGTTCACCGAGCTCGCCGAGATCGCCGAGAACTGCCCCCGGGGCTGCACCCACCTGGCCGACGCGGAGGACTGCGCGCTCAACGAGGCGGCGGCCGCGGGCGAGCTCGGCGAGGCGGGCCTGGCCCGGCTGGAGTCGCTGCAACGCCTGCTCGCGACCTTCGCCGACAAGCGCTGAGGCGGCCGGTAGCCTGGACGGGTGACCGAACAGCACCCCGCGACGCCCCGCCTCGAGCCCGGCGAGACCGCGCCCGACTTCTCCCTGCACGACCAGAACGGCGCGACCGTCTCGCTGCACGACCTGCGCGGGCAGCGCGTCGTCCTGTACTTCTACCCCGCCGCCATGACGCCCGGCTGCACGACGGAGGCCTGCGACTTCCGCGACAGCCTGTCCTCGCTGCAGGCCGCAGGAGTGGCCGTCGTGGGGGTCTCCCGGGACGAGCCCGCGAAGCTGAAGCAGTTCGCCGAGCGCGACGGGCTGACCTTCCCCCTCCTCAGCGATCCGGATCTCGCCGTGCACCGCCTCTACGGCGTCTGGGGCGAGAAGAAGAACTACGGCAAGGTCGTCCAGGGCGTCATCCGCTCGACCTTCCTGATCGACCCCGACGGGATCGTCGAGCAGTCCCTCTACAACGTCAAGGCGACGGGTCACGTGGCCCGGATCCGCAAGCTTCTCGGCCTGGCCGCCTGACGCCTCCTCGCCCCGCCCGCTAGCTCTGGCCGCCGCCGTCGTCCGCCTGGTCGGCGCGGCGGCGGTTCGCTGCGCCCTCACGGCGGCTCAGCAGGAACAGCAGCACCGCACCCACCGCACCCGGCACCGCGAGCGCCAGCACGAACCCGAGCGGGAACGGCCGCACCCCGAGCGAGCTGAGCGCCGTGAGCACCGCGAGGATCTGCACGACCATCCCTCCGCTGCGCCCGAAGGACCTCCCCTTCCACACCGCGAACGACAGCGCGCCGATCCCGATCGCGCCGACCACGGTCAGCCCGATCAGACCGAGACCCGAGGGCAGGGACGCGGCGTCGCCGCTGCCCAGCCCGGACAGTTCGACGAGCGCGATGACGAGCAGGGCGAGCGCCTCCGCGGCGAGGATCGCGGTCGCCGCGAGGGTCAGTCTCGACACGCGCATGGCGGGGCTCCTTGTCTCCGACGCCGGTGCATCGGACGGTGTCCGGTTCATCCGCCGTCCACGCGCGATTCACCCGTGGTGCAGAAAACCCTTGAAAGCAGACGTTTCATGTAAGAGAATAGAACACGGCCATGTGCTCCCACAGCGGCGTGGGGCGAGCAGACGCTCGCATCACCGAGGACGACGACTCCCCCGAACGCCGCCCTGAATTCCGAGCCCGCAGTCGCGCGCTCATGACATTTCCACCGAGGAGCCCCCATGGATTGGCGCGATAAGGCCGCCTGCCTCACCGTCGACCCCGAACTGTTCTTCCCTGTCGGGAACACCGGACCCGCCGTCGACCAGATCGAGAAGGCCAAGGCCGTCTGCGCCCGCTGCACCGTGACCGAGGTGTGCCTGCAGTACGCCCTCGAGTCCAGCCAGGACTCCGGCGTCTGGGGCGGCCTCAGCGAAGACGAGCGCCGCGCGCTGAAGCGCCGCGCCGCCCGCGCCCGCCGCGCCGGCTGAGCCCTCGGGCCTCAGCTCTTCACCCACCGCATCGGCAGGTCGATCGTCACCCTGGTGCCCTCTCCGTCTGCCCCCTCCCACGAGATCGTCCCTCCCAGCTCGCCCTGGATGAGCGTCCGGATGATCTGCGTGCCCAGGCCCTGACCGATCCGCCCCTCCGGCAGACCGTGTCCGGTGTCGCTCACGATCACGCGCAGGTTCTCGTCGGTGCGCTGCGCCTCGATCGTGACGACGCCCTCCTGACCCGCGAGACCGTGTTCGACCGCGTTCGTGACGACTTCGGTGAGGGCGAGCGCGAGCGGCGTCGCGTAGTCGCTCGGGAGCACCCCGAAGCGGCCCGTCGACTTCGTGCGGGCGCGGGTGTTGGGTGCCGAGGCGACCTCGGCGACGAGCTTGAGCACGCGCGCGAAGACCTCGTCGAAGTCGACCTTCTGCGCGAGCCCCCCGGCGAGCGTGTCGTGCACGACCGCGATCGACTCGACGCGCCGCATGGCCTGCGTGAGCGCGTCCCTGGCCTCCTCGGAATGGGTCCGCCGCGCCTGGATCCTCAGCAGCGAGGCGACCGTCTGCAGATTGTTCTTCACCCGGTGGTGGATCTCGCGGATCGTGGCGTCCTTGGTGATGAGCTCCTGCTCCTGGTGCCGCAGCTCCGACACGTCCCGGCAGAGCACGATCGCACCGATCCGGGTGCCGTGGTCCTTGAGCGGGATCGCCCGCAGAGACACGGTCACCCCCTTGGCCTCGACATCCGTGCGCCAGGGTGCGCGCCCCGTCACGACGACGGGGAGGGATTCGTCGACCTGCCGCGCAGGCGGGACGATACGCGTCGTCACCTCGACGAGCGACTCGCCCTCGAGCTCTTCGTCGAAGCCCATGCGGTTGAACGCGGAGAGCGCGTTCGGGCTCGCGAACGTGACGATCCCGTCGACGTCGATGCGGATGAGACCGTCCGACGCCCGCGGAGCGCCACGACGCGGCGACGTCGGCGCGGAGAGGTCGGGGAACTCCCCGGCCGCGATCATCCCGAACAGGTCGTCGGCCGCCTCGTTGAACGTGATCTGCTGCCGCGACGGCGTCCGCGCCTCACCGAGGTTGGTGTGACGGGTGATCACGCCAATCGGAGACGCCTGCTCGCCGTCGCGCGGCCGGACCCGGACGATCGGCACCGCGCGCACGCGGGTCGGCGTCTCCTCGAACCAGTCGGGGTTCGCGGAGTCGACGATGTGCCCCGTGTCGAACGCCTCCTGCACCTGGGTGCGCCATTGCGGGCGCACCCGCTCCCCCACGATGTCCCGGTAGAAGAGCGTCGCCGCGCCGCTGGGGCGCGTGTGTGCGACCGCGACGAAGGATCCGTCGGCGGTCGCGATCCAGATCACGATGTCCGCCGAGGCGAGGTCCGCGAGCAGCTGGCCGTCTCCGGCGAGTCGGTGCAGCCACTCGACGTCCTCGTCGGAGAGGCGGCCCTGAGCCTGGGCGAGGTCACTGAGAGTCGACACCCTCTCAGCCTAGATGGCCGTCACGGTGGCGGCCGTGCACTCAGAGGACCGCGAGCGTGGTCGCCCGCCAGCGCCGATCGAACCCTTCCAGGCGGATCGCGACCGCGCGCGTGCGCCCGGGGCTCTCCACGATCACGGTCGCCTCGACGACGCCGTCGGCGGGAGAGGCGACGTGCGTGGAGAGGATCCGGTACACGGGCCGGGTCGGTGCGACCCCGCGCGCGCTGCGGGCCCTCGCGGACAGGTTCGCCCGGGCGATGAGCTTGCGGAACGCGTCCTCGGTGAACCAGCGCATGAGCTGGTCCGCCTCCCGCACCCCCGCGAGGACCTCGAGCACGCCCCGGGTCAGGCTCTCCAGCAGCGGGCTCGGATCCGGCAGCTCCGCCGTCGGCGTGGGCTGCGGAGCGAAGTCTTCCAGCATCATCATCAGCGCTCTCCCGGTCTCGGGGAGGGGCGCTCCCCGCGTGTCTGGGCAGCAGTCGAGCACATCCTCCCGAGGCGTGGGGAACGTCGGGCGAGGAATGTGGATAACCCGTACATGTGCGCGGATCGGTCCCGTACCCTCGTCGGCATGGAATGGGACCGGCTGTTCGAGGATCTCGAGGACCAGATCGCCTCGGGTTGGGAAGCGGAACGCGCCGCACTCGACGCCGAGGCGGAACGGCTGCGCATGGCGCGCCTCGATCTGAGGACCCGCCTCGGCGCCCTGTCCCTCGACCGCGCCTCCGCCGGTGTCGTCCTGACCGACGGCACCCTCCTCCGCGGACGGCTGTCCGCCGTCGGAGCGGACTGGGCGGCGCTGCGCCCCGAGAACGCGCGCGGGCTCGTGCTCCTGCCCGCGCATGCCGTGGAGGCCTGGCAGCTCGATCACGGCGCCCTGCTGTCGAGCGGCGCCGACGCCCCTCCGCTCTCCCCGCTGCGCGAACGGATGACCTTCGGTTTCGTGCTGCGGGATCTCGCTCGCCGGCGCACGGGCGTCGCGGTGCGCACCCGTTCGGGGGCGCTCCTCATCGGCACGGTCGACCGCGCCGGTGCGGACCATCTCGATCTCGCCCTGCACGATGCGGGGGCTCCGCGACGGGCCAGGGCGGTGACCGGTTTCCGCCTCGTCCCCTTCGCCGCGGTGCTCTCGGTCACCACCGACGGCACCGCGGTCGGTCTCTCCGGCTGATCCGCGCGCCCCGGGGCCGGTTCAATCCGAGAGGCGGACCAGTGGCCCCCAGAGCTCGGGGAAGCTCGCCGCATCGGCCTGGCGCCAGAGCGCGATGCGTCGAGCTTCCTCGGCCTGCGCCGCGAGGTACTCGCCGATGCTCGCCTCCTCGATCCGCCAGGCGGCAGGGGATCCGAGCCGGGCGCCGCGCAGACTCCCTTGCAGGACCAGGTCGATCACCTCGTCGACGCCGATGCCGAGGACCTCGGCCACGGGTGCGGGTGCCAGATAGCGCAGGGGGTGCGCAGATGCTTCGGGCATGGACCCATTGTCCCCCTCGCACGGCGAGGGAGCGCGGGAGGATCGCGCCTGTGGATAACTTCCGCCGCCCCTCCCCGGCGAGTGTGACGATGAACGCATGAGCACTGCACGCGCCGCACGGCGGCCCTGGACCGACCTGCGGTTCCTGATCGGCCTCGCCCTCATCGCCCTCGCCGTGGCGGGGGTCTGGTTCGTCGTCGGTGCCGCACGGCAGACGGCTCCCGCGCTGCAGGCCGTCCATACGATCGTGCCGGGCCGCCCGCTCACCTCGGCCGACGTGAGAGTCGTCGACGTCGCTCTCGGCACGGTCGGGGCGGGGTATCTGACCCCCGCCACGCTCGAGCCGGGGCTCATCGCCGCCCGCACGATCACGGAGGGCGAGCTCGTCCCCACCTCCGCGGTCGCCGGCGCCGACGCGGGACGCACCACCGTGGTCGTCGTGCAGAGCACGGCACGCATCCCCTCGGCCGTGACGACGGGATCCGTGGTCGAGCTCTGGTCCGCCGCACCCAGGACGGATGCGAAGGGCTTCGCCGAGCCGAGGGTCCTCGTGCCCGAGGCCACGGTGTCCACGATCGAGCAGGACGACGGTCCCCTCGCCGCGAAGGGGTCCTCGATCGAGCTCGTCGTGCCCCGCGCACAGGTCGGGGACGTGCTGGCGGCCATCGCCGCCGGAGCGGCGCTCTCCGTCGTCCCGACCGGAGCGCACTCGTGAGCGGCGTGATCCTCGCGACGGACGCCGATCACGCCGAACGGCTCGCCGAGGAGCTGCCGCTGGCCGGCGTCACCGTGGTCGCGCGGATGCCGCCCGATCGGGCCGCACGACTCGGCGCCCACGCCTCGGAGCTGCGGGAGGCGGACGCGCTGCTGATCCCGGCGGAGCGAGCGTGGCTGAGCCCGGAGCTCCGCGCCGCGTGCGACCGCGCGGGGGTGAGGATCCTGACCGTCGGGGACGGGCCGGGCGCAGCCCGTCTCGCGCGCCGGTACGGGCTGTCCGCTCCTCTGCCGTCCACCTGCGACGGCTGGGCGGTGGCCGAGGCGGTGCTCCTCTCGGACCGTCCGAGCACGTCGACGGACGCGGACGCCCCGAGCGCCTCTGCGGCGGCGGCCGCCGCGCGCGTGATTGCCGTCTGGGGACCCGCCGGCGCACCGGGGCGGTCGACGCTCGCCGTGCAGCTCGCTGCGGCCCTCGCGACCCCGGAGCGCAGTGTCGCCCTCGTCGACGCCGACACGCACGCGCCGTCGCTGGCGCTCCTGCTCGGGCTCACGGACGACGGGCCCGGCGTCGCCGCCGCCTGTCGCCGCGCCGACCTCGGGCAGCTCGACCCGGCGGAACTCAGCCGGCTCGCCAGCCCGGTCGAGACGTCCGGGGGCACGGTCGAGGTGCTCGTCGGCATCAACCGTCCCGCACGCTGGCCGGAGCTCTCCGCGGTGCGCCTGGGTGCGGCCCTCGACATCTGCCGACGCTGGTGCACGGTCACGCTCGTCGACGTGGCCGCCTCGCTCGAGGCGGACGAGGAGATCGTCAGTGATCTCGACGGACCGCGTCGGAACGCGGCGACGCTCACCGCCGTGCGGAACGCGGATCGCATCGTCGCCGTCGCGTCGGCCGACCCGTTGGGCATCGCCCGTTTCGTGCGGGGCTATGCGGAGCTGCGTGCGGAGATCGGCGAGACACCGGTCACGGTCGTGGTCAACCGGGTGCGCTCCGGCCCGCTGGGGATCGACGCCCGCGGGCAGATCCGGCGCGCCCTGGATCGCTTCTCCGGCATCCGCGACGTGCATTTCCTGCCCGACGATCAGCGCGCTCTCGACGCCGCGGCGTTGCACGCACGACCCGTCGCCGACGTCGCAGGACGCTCGGCGTTCACGGCGGCGGTGCGCACCCTCGCCGCGGCCCTCGTCCGGACGGACGCCCCTCCCGCGACGCGACGGTCTCGGCGGGACCATGCGCCCGCGGAGACCTGACCCCCGCGCCGCGGGCCGGAGCGACGGTTCCAGTGCGGTGACCCGCCGACGGACCTTCCGCTACTGCCGATAGCTCGCGAGGAAGTTGCCGAGTCGCTCGATCGCCTCGGTGATGACGCGGGGCTCGGGCAGCGTCACGACCCGCAGGTGGTCGGGGGTGGGCCAGTTGAAGCCGGTGCCCTGCACGAGCAGGATGCGCTCGGCGACCAGCAGGTCGTAGATGAGCCTGCCGTCGTCGTGGATCTCGTGCACCTCCGGATCGAGGCGAGGGAACGCGTACAGCGCACCGGTGGGCTTGACGCAGCTCACCCCCGGGATCGCCTCGAGCCCCTGCCACGCGGCGTCCCGCTGGAGGTGCAGGCGACCGCTCGGCGCGATCAGCGCGTCGATGGACTGGACGCCGCTCAGCGCGGCCTGCACCGCATGCTGCGCGGGGACGTTGGGGCAGAGCCGCGTCGAGGCCAGCAGGGTGATGCCCTCGATGAAGCCCTTGGCATGGGCCTTCGGCCCGGTGATCACGAGCCAGCCCGAGCGGTACCCGGCGACCCGGTAGGTCTTGGAGAGTCCGTTGAAGGTGAGGCAGAGCAGATCGGGGGCGAGCGTCGCGGTGGGGATGTGCTGGGCGTCGTCGAAGAGGATGCGATCGTAGATCTCGTCGCTGAGCAGGAGCAGGTCGTTCTCCCGCGCGACCTGCACGATCTGCTGGAGCACGGCGCGCGAGTACACCGCGCCGGTGGGATTGTTCGGGTTGATGACGACGATGGCCTTGGTGCGGGGGGTGACCTTGGAGCGCAGATCCTCGATGTCGGGGTTCCAGCCGTTCTCCTCGTCGCACAGGTAGTGCACGGGGGTGCCGCCGGCGAGGCTCGTCATGGCCGTCCAGAGCGGATAGTCCGGGGCCGGGATGAGCACCTCGTCGCCTTCGTCGAGAAGCGCCTGCATCGTCATGGTGATGAGCTCGGACACGCCGTTGCCGAGATAGACGTCCTCCGGATCGACCGGGGGGAAGCCGGGCACCTCCTCGTAGCGGCTGACCACCGCGCGGCGCGCCGACACGATGCCCTTGCTCTCGCTGTAGCCGTGCGCCGTCGGCAGGGTGGCCAGCATGTCGCGGACGATCTGCTGCGGGGCCTCGAACCCGAAGATCGCGGGATTGCCCGTGTTCAGCTTCAGCACCGAGTGACCCGCCGCCTCCAGCCGCGCCGCCTCGACGAGCGCGTTGCCGCGGATCTCGTACAGGACGTTCTTCAGCTTGGACGACTGATCGAAGGTTCTCGGTGTCATCGAGCAAGGCTATCGTCTGTGCGAACCCCCACCGGACGCATCGTCCGCGCGAGACGCCGAAGGGCCGGCGCACCCATGGCGTGCCGGCCCTTCGTGACGCGGGACGCGTCTACTTCTTCTTGCCCTGGGCGCGCCGTTCGGCCCGGTTCGACGCGGCCGGCTGGCCGCCCTCGACACGCTGCCCGAACGCACCGCGTGCCGCAGGCTCCGGCGCCTCTGCCGTGTCCCCCTCGGCGCGCGCCGCCGCCTGCCGGAGCCGATCTGTCGCCGCCTGCTGCACCTGACCGCGGTCGTTGCGCACCTCGACGTCGCCGGCGTCGTTGGGCGCCGAGTACTCCAGCCGCTGATCGCCCGCGGATTCGGCGAGACCCTTCGCCTCGACCTCGGTGACGCCCTCCTCACCGGCCTTGCGCACCTCGACCTCGAGGTTGTAGAGGTAGCCGACAGACTCCTCCTTGATCTGACCCATCATCGCCTGGAACATCGAGTAGCCCTCGCGCTGGTACTCGACCAGCGGGTCGCGCTGCGCCATCGCGCGCAGACCGATGCCGTCCTTGAGGTAGTCCATCTCGTAGAGGTGGTCCCGCCAGCGGCGGTCGAGCACCTGGAGCACGACGCGGCGCTCGAGCTCGCGGGTCGCCGCGTCGCCCAGAGCCTCCTCGCGCTTCTCGTACGCGACCATGGCGTCGGAGACGAGCTCCCGCTTGAGGCCCGCGGCCGTGATCCCGCCCTTGCGTCCCCCCGCTTCGGCGACGACCTCGTCGATCGTCACGTCCACCGGGTAGAGGGTCTTGAGCTCCGTCCAGAGGGCGTCGAAGTCCCAGCTCTCCGTATGCCCCTCGGCGGTGTGGTCGTCGACGATCGCACCGATCGCGTCCTCGATGAAATGCGTGACGCGGTCGGCGATGTCGTCGCCTTCGAGGATGTGGCGGCGGTCCGTGTAGATCGCCTCGCGTTGACGGTTCAGCACGTCGTCGTACTTGAGGACGTTCTTGCGCATCTCCGCGTTGCGCGCCTCGACCTGGCTCTGCGCGCTGCGGATCGCCCGGGTCACCAGCCCCGACTCGATCGGCATGTCCTCGGGGAAGTTCGTCCGGGCGAGGATCGCCTCCGCGGCCCCCTGCTGGAACAGCCGCATGAGATCGTCCGTGAGGCTCAGGTAGAACCGGCTCTCCCCCGGATCGCCCTGACGGCCCGAGCGCCCGCGCAGCTGGTTGTCGATACGACGGGACTCGTGGCGCTCGGTGCCGAGGACGTACAGTCCGCCGGCCTCGACGACCTTCTCGCCCTCGGTCGCGACCTTCTCCTTCATCGCCTCGTAGGTCTCGTCCCACGCGGCCTCGTACTCGTCCGGGGTCTCCACCGGGTCGAGGCCGCGGCCCTTCAGATCCTGCACCGCGAGGAACTCTGCGTTCCCGCCGAGCATGATGTCGGTGCCTCGACCCGCCATGTTGGTGGCGACGGTGACGGCCCCGAGCCGACCGGCCCGGGCGACGATCTCCGCCTCGCGCGCGTGGTTCTTGGCGTTGAGGACCTCGTGCTTGATGCCCTTCTTGCTCAGCAGCCGGGAGAGGTACTCGCTCTTCTCGACGCTCACCGTGCCGACCAGCACGGGCTGGCCCTTCTCATGCCGCGCCGCGATGTCCTCGACGACCTGGGCGAACTTCGCCGTCTCGTTCTTGTAGACCAGATCCGACTTGTCCTGACGGATCATGGGCTTGTTGGTCGGGATCGGCACGACGCCGAGCTTGTACGTGGACATGAACTCGGCGGCCTCGGTGTCGGCCGTACCCGTCATACCCGCGAGCTTGTCGTAGAGGCGGAAGTAGTTCTGCAGCGTGACGGTCGCGAGGGTCTGGTTCTCCGCCTTGACCGGGACGCCCTCCTTGGCCTCGATGGCCTGGTGGATGCCCTCGTTGTAGCGACGGCCGACGAGGATGCGTCCGGTGTGCTCGTCGACGATCATGACCTCGTCGTTCATCACGACGTAGTCGGTGTCGCGCTTGAACAGCGCGAGCGCCTTGATCGAGTTGTTCAGGAACGAGATGAGCGGGGTGTTCGCGGACTCGTAGAGGTTGTCGATGCCGAGGTAGTCCTCGACCTTCTCGATGCCGGGCTCGAGCACGCCGACGGTCCGCTTCTTCTCGTCGACCTCGTAGTCCTCGCCCGCCTCGAGCGTGCGCGCGATCTTCGCAAACTCCGCGAACCAGCGGTTCGCCTCGCCCGAGGACGGCCCCGAGATGATGAGCGGCGTGCGCGCCTCGTCGATGAGGATCGAGTCGACCTCATCGACGATCGCGAAGAAGTGACCGCGCTGGACGAGATCCTCCTTGCGCCAGGCCATGTTGTCGCGCAGGTAGTCGAAGCCGAACTCGTTGTTCGTGCCGTAGGTGATGTCGGCGGCGTACTGCTCCCGCCGCACCTCGGGGGTCTGCCCGGAGACGATGACGCCGGTGGTCATGCCCAGGGCCCGGTAGACGCGCCCCATGAGCTCGGACTGATAGGTCGCGAGGAAGTCGTTGACCGTGATGACGTGCACGCCCTTGCCCGCGATCGCGTTGAGGTAGGACGGGAAGGTCGCGACGAGCGTCTTGCCCTCACCGGTCTTCATCTCGGCGATGTTGCCGTCGTGCAGCGCGGCGCCACCCATGATCTGCACGTCGTAGGCGCGCATGCCGAGCGTGCGCTTGGCCGCCTCGCGGACGGCGGCGAACGCCTCGGGCATGAGCTGCTCGAGCGTCTCGCCCTTCTCGAACCGCGCGCGCAGCTCGGCCGTCTCGTTGCGTAGATCCTCGTCGCTCAGCTGGGAGAAGTCGTCCTCGAGCGCGTTCACGGCCTTGACGACGCCACCCAGACGGCGCAGGATCCGCCCCTCGCCTGCGCGGAGAAGCTTCTCAAGAGGGTTCGCCACGGATTCCATCTCCCTAGTGGTTCTGTGCCCGCGCGCGACGCGCACACGGCATACGGGTTCATGTTACCGGGCCGTGACCTGTCCTTCCTCTGGACGGATCCGCGCCGTCCCCACGGGCAGCGAGACACGCCCCGATGCGCGACGGAATGCTTTCCCGGTATGCATATACTCCGAGCACAGGAGTGAAGGAGAGACGATGTCGGTACGCCAGAGCCTGCTCGCGATCCTCGACCAGGGACCATGCTACGGCTACCAGCTGCGTGCCGAGTTCGATCGGCGCACCGGCTCGGCCTGGCCCCTCAACGTCGGCCAGATCTACAACACGCTGGAGCGGCTCGAACGCGACGGCCTCGTCGCCCGCGGCGAGACCGACGCGCAGGGGCATGTCTACTGGGCCATCACGGAGAGCGGTTCCGCGGAGGTCTCCGACTGGCTCGCCTCCCCCGTGCAGCGCGGTGCCGCCGTGCGGGACGAGCTCGCGATCAAGCTCGCGCTGGCGGCGACCCTGCCCCGCGCGGAGATCGCCGACGTGATCCGCGCCCAGCGCGAATCGTGCCTGGCCCGGCTGCACGACCTGCAGGATCCCCTCGACGACCCGGCGAGCCCCGACACGGCGGACGGACTCGCCGGCGCCCTCGTCCGGGATGCGCTCGTCAGCGCCGTCGAGGCGGACCTGCGCCTGCTCGCACGGGCCGAGGAGCGGCTCGCCCGACACCCGCGGCACGCCCTCCGGCTCGAGCTCGATCGCGAGCGTCCCAAGCGTGGACGCCCCGCGCGATCCGCGGTGGTCTGATCGCCCAGGGCGCAATCGACGCTCAGCTCTGGCACGGCCCGAGATCATAGGATCGGGGCATGGCCGGTTTCTGGGGCAGACGCAAGCGCGAACAGGAAGAACTGCAGGCGCAGGACGACGATCTCGCGCGCCGCGCAGAGCAGGCGATCGTCGCCGCCGACGAACGGATCCGCACGGCCGGCGACGAGCTCGCCTTCGCGGCGGCCGAGCTCGGCGACGAGATGACCGCCGACTTCCACACGGCCCTCGACGCCGTGCGGTCGCACATGGGCGAGGCGTTCCAACTGCACCAGCTCAACCACGACGAGATCCCGGACACCGCGGAGGAGCTGCGCACCCGCAACGCGCGCATCGTCCAACTGTGCGAATGGGCCGAGGATCTGATCGACGAGAAGTCGGCGAACATCGCCGACGCCGTCGCGCGCGTGCGCAACGCCCCGGAGATCCTCGCCCGCGTGCGCCAGGACGCGGCGGAGCTGCAGGCGAGGGTCCCCCAGGCGCAGTCCGCGGTGGAGCGCCTGTCCACCCGCTACTCGGACGCGGCCATGCAGCGCGTGGTCAAGAGCGCCGAGGAGGCCGCGCAGCTCGTCACGTTCGCCACGCACGGCGCCGACGTCTCCGAACGGCGACGGGAGTCCGGCCGAACCCGCGAGGCGGTGCTCGCGCTCGAGACCGCGACGGAGGCGACCCGACGCGCCGCCGCCCTGCTCGATGCCGTGGACGACTTCGAGATCGAGGCCCTGCGCGCGGAGGCGACCCTCGCCGAGGTCGTCGCCGACTCCCGCAGCGACCTCGTCGCGCTTCCCCCCGCGCAGGCGGCGCCCGCCGTCGCCGCGGCGGCCGCCGAGCTGCAGCGGGCTCTCGACGCCCTCCCCGCGACCGGTACCCGGACGGACCCGTTCGGAGACCTCACGCGCCTGCGTGCGGCGAACACCGCGCTCGATGCCGCCGTCTCGGCCGCGCGCTACCGTGCGGAACACCCGCTCCCCTCGATCGACGCGGTGCAGCACGCCCTCGACGACGCGGACCGCCAGCTCGGGGTCGCCCGGGGCCTCATCGAGGGTCACCGCGGGTGGATCGGCGCCGACGCCCGCACCCGCCTGGCGGAGGCGGAGCGCCTGCGCATCGACGTCCCCTCCCTGCTCCCCGCCGAGGACACGCGCGAAGAGGCCCTGAGCTCGGCCCGTCGCGTCGCACAGCTCGCTTCCGAGGCGCTGCAGCTCGCGCAGCGCGACATCGACTCCTCGCGCCCCGATCAGGGCTGGGGCGGCGGCAACGGCTGGGGCGGTGGTGGCGGACGCCGGGGATCCGGGGGCGGCGACATCGTCTCGGGCGTCCTGGGCGGACTCGTCATCGGCGGACTCCTGGGCGACATCTTCGACTGACGCCGGCCCCTTCTCCGCCGCCGACGAGCCCCTCCGCTCCCACGGAGAAGACCCCGCGCTCCGCCGGGGCGGAGGCGGGGTCTCGTGACGCCGCCGGGCTGTCTCAGCCGACGAGCTCTTCGGCGGCGGGCGCCGCCTGCGTCGTCAGCGAGATGACGCCGTAGTCCCAGCCCTTGCGTCGATAGACCACGCTCGGGTGATCGCTGCGCGCGTCGACGAAGAGGAAGAAGTCGTGGCCGACGAGCTCCATCCGGTCGACGGCCTCTTCCACGGTCATCCACTCCGCATCGAAGTTCTTGGTCCGGATCACGACCGGGGAGTACTCCTCCTCGATCTGGAGGGTGGGGATCGCGCCCGTGGATACCGCGTGGAGGGTGTCGGCGGAGACGGGGCGGACGTCGATGCCGGCGAGCTCCCCCGTGCCCTTCTCGAAGTGGGCTCCCCGCGGATGGTTGCGGCCGTCCACACGGCGCTCCTTCGCCCGCCGGACCTGCTCGATGAGCTTGTCTACGGCGAGATCCAGCGCGACGAACTTGTCGCCGTCGCGCGCCTCGGCACGCACCAGTGGCCCCTTGCCGATGAGGGTGAGTTCGACGGTCTCGTCCTCCACATGACCGCCGCGATAGGAACGATGGGTGACTTTCACGTCGAGGCTCTGCGCCTTCGTCGCGATCGTCGCGATGCGCGCGGTCTTCTCCTCGACAACCGCCCGGAATCGATCGCTGATGCCGACTCCGACACCGACGATGTTCGTTTCCATCCTGACCTCCTTGTTCCGGTCCGCCCGGCCAAGGGCGGACCGTGGTCGCCTTTGTGTGTCCCTACCGTAGTCGGGGCGTCCCGACATGTCACCCACAATTCATGTGCGTGTCATGGGCGTTCGCTCGGAGCGTCCCCCCGGCTCGACGCCGCCGGCGGAACGACGCGGGGTGGCGGCGACGGCGACCGCGCCGGCGACCTCGAATCCCGCTGCGCGGAGCGCCCTGGCCGCCTCCCGGCAGGTCGCCCCGGTCGTGATGACGTCGTCGACGATCAGCACACGCCGCCCCTCTCCCACCCGCGTCGCGACGAGTCCGCCCGCGACGTTCGTCCCCCGGTCGCGCGCTCCCAAACCGCGCTGATCCTCCACCCGTCGAGCGTGGCGCAGCAGGCGGCGCACCGGCGGACCGAGGCCCCTCGCGAACAGATCCGGCACGCGGAACCCGCGGCGCCGGAAGGCCGCAGGGCTCGTCGGCACGGGCACCACCACGTCGCACGTCGCGGAGAGCGTCTGGGGGCACAGGTCGTGGACGGCCGCGTGCAGGGCCGGACGCAGGCTGCCCACGAGCGAGGTCTGCCCGTCCTCCTTGATCGCGCGGAGGACCGACGCGGCGACGTGCTCGAACACGAGGCCCGCCCGCAAGGGCATGTCCTCCGCCTCGATCCTGACGACGCGGGGCACGAGCGTCGAGCGGCAGGCGTCGCAGAGCGCCGCCCCCGGCGCTGCGCAGCCGGCGCACGTCGCGGCGAACACGACGTCGGCGATCTCACGGAGCAGACGGGGAAGGGTCTCGAGCGGCATCCCCCGAGTCTGCGCGCCCCGCCCGCGCCGCAGAACGTCGGACGCCGATCCGGTGCGGAACTCCTGCGGCTCCGCCAGCGTGCAGGACGAACGCACGGCCGCACGAACACCGTGCAGGACGAACGCACTGCAGGATGCATACCGTGCAGGACGAACGCCGTGCGGGGTCGGTGCGAGGACGCGGTCAGCGGGCGACCGCTCACCCTCCCAGCGGGACCGCCAGCACGGAGATGCCCGTCGCCTCGCGCTGCCAGCTCGCGACGCTGCGCCGGAACAGGCCCCCGTCGCTGGTGAGCAGACGGATGCTCGTCGACGGGGCGGAGGGAGCGAGGGACGCCGCGCCGTCCGGCACGTCGATCGCCGTCGCCGGTCCGCCCACGACGAGTTGCAGCAGCTCGGTGCGCGCCCCGTCGACGGCGAGCGCCCCGACGGTCGAGTCGTCGAGCCAGGTCAGGTCCGCCACGCCGCCGCTCGGCCACGCGAGCACCGTGGGCGAGCCGTTCAGTGCGGCGGGGGCTCCTCGATCGTCGCGGGAGACCGACGCGACCTCGATCCGGTTCTGCCCGTTCACGGTCACGGCCATCGCCAGGCGGGATCCGTCCCTGCTCATCGCCATCGCCGAGATCTGCGAGACCCCGTCCGGCCCCGGCACGGACCGCGACTCGACCGAGGGCGACCACCGCAGGATCGAGGCGGCGCTCTGGGCCTGCGCCGTCCAGATGAAGCCGAACGGATCCAACGTCGGCGCGATCTGACCGGGACGCCCGTCGATCTCGTCGATCTTGCCGTCGGTCACGGCATAGACCGCTCCGTCCCCGGTCTGCACGGCGACGCGCTGGGCGCCGCTGGACGCACGGATCGCCGAGACGGGCTTGGGGAAGCCGGCGAGCTCGGTGGAGACCCCGGGGATCGGGACGAGCTCCCCGTTGGACAGGAAGCCGAACCCCTTGTCGCTGCGCACGAGGGGCCGCGGGTCGACCGTCGTGGACGCAGCGGCCGCCGCATTCGCGGTGAGGTCGCGCCCTCCCGCAGTGAGCTTGACCTGCGAGACGCCCACCCCCGCGAGGCTCCGCTCGAGCTGGGTCCGCATGCGCGACACGGTCGTCACGTCGGCGTTCGTCGCCGCGTCGGTCAGCGCGACCTCCGCGACCTGGGACTCCGGGGTGACCGTGTTGCGTGCGAGGGCGATGTCGCCCGTGAAGGCCGTCCGCACCCCGCCGGTGAGCCAGGCGCTCGGCTTGCCGCTGACGAGCGACTGCACGATCCTGCTCGCCGTGTTCTCGCGCTTCGGGAACCAGCGCACGTCCGGGACGAGGTAGGTCCAGGTCGGGTCGTAGTACTGGAGCGCGTAGGAGGCGAACACGTCGCCGTCCGCGAAGGACTGCGCGTCGAGCACGATGCCGTCCGGCGCCGTGGAGATGCGCCACTGCCCGTCGGGGCTCTTCGTCAGCGCGTAGTCCAGATCCGCGGATCCGCTCGCGGCCTGGGTGGCGTAGGCGCCGTTCTCGTCGACGCTCGCCGTCTGCCGGAGGCTGAGCCGGACGGTGGTCGTCGTGGCCTGCTTGGCGATCTCCGGCGCCTGGTAGCGCCGTTCGGACAGCGAGGTGTCGATCGTCACGCCGGTGTCGGGGCGCCACTTCTGCGCGGCGGTCGAGGTGAGGAACTCCCGGGCGATCCCCCAGCTGTCCTTCGGGCTGGACGCCGCGTCGATGAACCCGCGCACCACCTGCTCTGGCGTCATGCCGTCCGACGGTCCTTGCGGAAGGTAGGCGACGTCGGAGCCGCTGTCGCTCGGGCCCGCGGCGAGCCCGGGCCGCACGTCCCCCGTCGTGGGAAGGGAGGCACAGGCGGCGAGGCCCATCACCACGGCGAGGATCAGCGATCCCCGCAGGATCCGTCCGATCCTCATGACTCCTCCTCGATCGCCCCGGCCGGCGAGCGCTCGGCGAGCGTCTCGATCGGAGCCGTCGCGACGCCGATCGCGTCCAGCGCGTCCGCCGTCTCCAAGGGGACCGGCGACGCCCCCTCGAGGGGGCGCGCGCCGCGGGGCAGCGTCAGCACGAAGTGGGAGCCGCCGCCGAGCGTCGAGTGCACCGCGAGGCTGCCACGATGCAGCCTCGCGTCTCCGAGGGCGATCGAGAGCCCGAGCCCCGTGCCGCCGATCGTGCGGCGCCGCGAGGGATCAGCGCGCCAGAAGCGGTCGAAGACGCGCTCGGCGTCCTCCGCGGTCATGCCGAGGCCGCTGTCGCGCACGCCGACCGCGACCGCGTTCTGGTTGCTGTCGACCGTCACGACGATCGGCCGCCCCTCGCCGTGCTCGATCGCGTTGCCGATGAGGTTGCGCAGGATCCGCCGCACTCGGCGCGGATCGAGATCGACGGGCGTGTGTCCGCCAGGGGCGACGTAGCGCAGCTCCGTGTCGTGCGACGCGGCGAGCGGACGCATGTCCTCGACGAGCTCCTCCGCGAGATGCGCGAGGCTCGTCGCCTCGGTCTCGAGCTGCACGGATCCCGCGTCGTAGCGGCTGATCTCGAGCAGATCGGCGAGCAGCGTGTCGAAGCGGTGCACCTGCGTCTGCAGCAGCTCGGCCGTCCTGGCCGTCGTCGGGTCGAACTCCTCGCGATGGTCGTTGAGCATCTCCGCAGCGAGACGGATCGTCGTCAACGGCGTCCTCAGCTCGTGGGAGACGTCGGAGACGAAGCGCTGCTGGACGAGGCTCAGCTCGCCGAGCTCCTTGATCTGGGCCTCGATGCTGTCGGCCATCGCATTGAACGAACGGCCGAGCGTCGCGAGCTCGTCCTGTCCGCGCACCGGCAGACGCACGGCGAAGTCCCCTCCGGCGAACCGGGCGCTCGTCTCGGCGGCCTCGGTGATCGGCAGCACCACGGACCGCAGCGAGAACCACGCGATCGCGCCGATGAGCGCGACCAGCACGACGCCCGCGACCCAGAGGCTCGACTGCACGAGCACGAGGGTGCGCTCGGTGTCGGCGAGGTCGTAGGCGATGTAGAGCTCGTAGGAGCCGGCCTCCGGCACCGCGAGCTGCTGGCCGACGATGATCCCCGCGTGCTCGGATCCGTCGCTGTCCCGCAGCGCGACGGGCTGCCACCACTGCTTGCTCGCGTCCTTCACGACGCGCTGACGCATCTGGTCGCTGACGAGATCCTCGGGGAAGCCGTTGGAGAGGAAGCCCTGCGGCGCAGTCTGACCGGATCCGTTGTCGATCGGGAACGCCGCCGTCATGGTTCCCGCGGAGACCGAGTCCAGACGCTCCCTGACGTCGCGGACGACCCCCACGAGGGCCGTCCTGTTGCCCTGGGTGTCCGCCGCGTCCACGGCGGCCTGCGCGGAGTTCGCCGCTCGTCGCGCATCGTCCAGCGCCTGGTCCTTGCGCGCCTCCCAAAGATTGTTCTGCACCGCCAGCGCCATCGCGACGCACGTGACGAGAACCGCGACCGCGGTCAGGCCGAGGGTGATGACGAGCGTGCGGAACCGCAGCGAGCGCCGCCACAGGCGGGCGATGCGCCGGGCGCCGCGCCGTGCGCTGCGCACCGGCGCGCTCTGTGCGAGGGAGAGGCCGAGTGCGGGCACGGGCCTCAGGCCACGCTCCCGGCCCGATATCCGACGCCGCGCACCGTCGTCACGATCCGCGGGCTGTCCGGATCGAGCTCGACCTTCGCGCGCAGCCGCTGCACGTGCACGTTCACGAGGCGGGTGTCGGCC
>NZ_CAMFHZ010000008.1 GCF_945952435.1 uncultured Microbacterium sp. | reverse complement strand
CGGGAGGGTCGCCCAGCGGGCGGCCCTCCCGTTCTCTACACCGCGCGACAGGCGGGCCCCCGCGCGGAGGCTCCACGCGTCGCGCAGGCGACGTGTGGAGGGGCGCCGGGGACGCGAGGGCACGAGAACGGGAGGGTCGCCCAGCGGGCGGCCCTCCCGTTCTCTACACCGCGCGACAGGCGGCGGGACGCTCAGTTCGCGGCGTGATAGGCCTCGATGACGTCGGCCGGGATGCGGCCCCGTCCGGAGAGCTTGTAGCCGTTCTCGCCCGCCCAGGCGCGGATGGACGCCGTCTCGGGGTTGCGGTTCGGGCGCTTCGCAGCGGAGGACGGCCGGGCGGTCGCACCGCGCTGCGTCCGACGTCCGGCGGAGATATAGGGGGCGAGAGCAGAGCGCAGCGCCTCCGCATGGGTCTCGGTCAGGTCGATCTCATAGGCCGACCCATCGAGGGAGAAATGAACGGTCTCACCCTCTCCGGCATCGAGAACGGATCCGTCGATATCGTCGACGAGCTGGTGAACGATTTTGCGTGCCATGCGTCAAAGATATGCGCACACAATTCGTTCCGGCAATACGACGCCGCATTCTTTTGTCATTGATGGCCGGTGTCGATGAGTTTCAACCCGACAATGCACCCGACCAATCCGAGGATCAAGAGGATTCGCAGCCACGACACATCGGAATCCCCGGTGATCATCGCCCAGACGACCGTGAGCGCTGCGCCGATCCCGACCCAGACGGCATAGGCCGTGGCGGTGGGGATCTCGCGCATCGCCCAGCCGAGTCCGAACATCGACGCCGCGAGGCCGATCACGAAGATCACGCTCGGCCACAGTTTGCTGAATCCCTCGGACTTCCCCAGGGCCGTCGCCCAGACGGCCTCGCACATTCCCGAGACGATGAGCACGATCCACGCCATGACGCTCTCCTTCGAGAGCCAGTCTTTTCGCTGTCCGGGTACTGGCCCGCCTCGTCCGGGTGCGCCGCGCGCTCGGATCAGGCTAGCGCGCGTTCCTGGGCAGCGACCGTGCAGGAATCGTGCACGATGCTTCGCGTCCCGAGGGCGGGAATCAGGGGATCAGGCCGTCGCGTCGCGCACGGGAGACCGCGGCGTGCCGGGTCGGCGCGTCGAGTTTGGCCATCGCGGCACCGAGATAGGCCTTGACCGTCGACTCGCGCAATCCGAGCGCGTCCGCGACCTGTGCGTTGGTGCGCCCCAGTGCAGCGCTCGACAGCACGTCGCGCTCGCGGGGGGAGAGGCGCGCTGCCTCCGCGGACCCTCGGGTGGGGGCCGCCAACTCGAGCAGACGCCGCTCGACACCGGCCAGGCGTTCTCGCAGCGCGGGATCCTCGATGAGGGAGGCGACGCTGCGCAGCTCCGCGAAACTCTCGCGCAGGTGTTCCCTCGCGGGAGCGCTCATCCCGGTGGGGGAGTCCGCGCTCGCGGCGGCGAGCAGTCGGCGCTCGACCTCCTCCCGGATGCGGAGCTCGGTGGTGAGGGCGTCGGCGATCTGCAGGGCAGGCGCCGTGGTGACCCCTTCAGCCGGCGACTCCTCCCAGGCGCCGGCGTAGAGCACGCCGCGGGGGCGTCCGGAGATCACGAGCGGGATCGCGAGCAGGGTGCGCAGGCCCTCACCCAGGACGAATCCGTCGTAGTCGTGGGTGATCTGCTGGGACGCGCCGTAGTCCTGCGTCATCCGGGGACGCAGCTCCGTCAGGGCACGACCACCGAGTCCCCGGCGCGGCTGGACGCGCAACCCTTCGAGGCTCTTGGTGCGGTTGCCGACGATCGCGGTGACCGTGACCTCGCCGCTCGTCAGCAGACCGCCGAACGCGACGGGGAAGCGCGTACGCCGCACGAGGTCGCGCACTGCGCGCGCGACCAGATCCGCTTCGGACCCGACGGTGTCCACACCGTTCACCGACCACCAACCTCCGGAGGCGACCTCGGTGTCCCCGCCTCTCGTCGCCTCGACGCTACCACCCGGGTGCGTGGCGTGGCGGGGCGCCGAGGACCCCGCGAAGGGGCGCTCGCGACGCCGGAGTCCGCGTGCCGTCCCTCCCGCCGGCCTACACGTCGGGACGGACGACACGGGAAGGGGCGTCGCGTGGAACGGCGGCATCGTGCCGTGCGATGCCGCCAGGTCGCATCGTGCGACCGGCGGCGTCGGCCTCAAGATCGAGCAGATAGCGCTTGCGCTCCGGGTGGGCGCCGTACTGTCCGGGGGAGCCGTCGGCTCGCACGACCCGATGCACGGGGACGAGGATCGAGAAGGGCGTGTTGCGGCACGCGGTCCCGACGGCGCGCGCCGCGCCGGGGCTGCCGGCGCGGATCGCCACCTCGCCGTAGCTCGCGGTCTCAGCCCAGGGGATCTCGCACACGGCCTGCAGCGCGGCGCGGGAGAAGCCCTGGGCCATGCGCCAGTCCAACGGCACCTGTTCGTCGAAGCGCACGGGTGCGCCGTCGAAGTACGACGCGAGCAGATCGTCCAGCGCGGCCGCGGCGCCGGGGTCGGGCGCCGGGGTCTCGTGCAGACGGCGCGCGACGGCCTCGAGCGCCCATTCGGAACCGCGATGCAACCCCTCCGCCAGCTCGAAGGAGACGATGCCCTCCACGGAGAACACGACGAGGGCGTCTCCGAACGGGGTGTCGGCGAAGTCGTAGCGGAATGCGGCCATGCCCCCATCTTCGGGCACGGCGTCACGGTGCGCGGGGGAGGGGGCGCACTCCGTATGGAACGCGCGGAAAAGTCCCGCTGTGGAGGGAGAATGCGACGAGAATCGCCGAAACTCGCTGGATCAAACGGTCCCGCCGGGGCGACACGCCTAGTCTTTGTGATGTGTGGCGACGTGACGGCAAGACCGCGGAGGAGCAGTCCGTGACGCCTGGCGACGTCTCCGTGGCCGAGCCCGGCGTCGGAGTCGTGCATGCCGCGGCCGCCGAGCGCACGCGCCTTCGAGCGGAGGCCGGCGCACTGGGCGGTCCCTCGCCGCTGACCGGATACCGCGACGTCTCGTCGGCCGGTCTGGACATCTCCCGGGCCCACCCCGGAAGCCTTCCGCAGTTCATCACCGGCCGCTCGACGCTGCTCTCCAACCTCTTCCGCGACGAGGTGGGCCTGCGTACCGCGCGCCTCGCCGCCGAGCGGATCACCGCCAAGAACACCGAGCTGCGCACGGTGCGCGGCCTCGATGCCGTGCATCTCGCCGTGGGCCTCGCGACGTGGCGGATCGGCGGCATCGACTACGCCGCGCCGATGCTGCTGCGTCCGCTCGCGATCCGCCGGCACTACTCGGACTACGAGCTCAAGCTGCACGGACACTTCTTCGTGAACCCCGAGCTCGTCCGCATCGCGCGCGACCACTTCGGGATCACGATCGACGACGCCCGTCTCGCGGCGCTGGCGTATCAGAACGGCGTGTTCGCCCCGCAGGCCGCGATCGACATGCTCCGGGCCGCGACCGCGACGATCGACACGTTCTCGGTGCAGCCGCGGATGGTCGTCTCCACGTTCGCGGACGTGGGCGGCGCGATGGCCCGCGACGCCCACGATCTCGATCATCCGCTCCTGAACGCGCTCGCCGGACACGTCGCCGACCGCGAGCGGGTCACGGCTCCCGGATCCGTGCCGTCCGCGCCGAGCCCGGACGAGCGCGCCCCCGCCTCGGACAACCTCCTGCTCGACGCGGACGCGGAGCAGGAGCAGGTGCTCGCGCGCATCGCCGCCGGACACTCGCTGACGGTCACGACGCTGCCGGGGACCGGCGGCACGCAGACCGTGATCAATGCGATCGGCGAGCTCGTGCGCGCAGGGCGGCGCGTCCTCGTGGTCTCCCCGCGGCGGTCGACCCTCGACGGTGTGCGCCACCGGTTGAGCGGTATCGGGCTGGACGGGTTCGCGGTGTCGCCGGCGACGGTGCGGCGCGATCTCGTGCGCGCGATCGGGCGCAACGAGAAGGCGCGGCCGCCCAAGCTCGCCGAGATCGACGATGCGCTGCTGCGGCTGCGCGACGTGCTCCGCGACTATCGTCGCGCGCTCACCGAGAGGGACCCGGCGCTCGGCGCGAGCGTGCTCGACGCCACGCGCATGCTCACCCGGCTCGCGCTGCTGCCCGTTCCCCCGTCGACCTCAGCCCGGCTCGGCCGCAACGCGCTGCAGAGCCTCGCCGACGACAGGGCGCACGCCGCCGAGGCGCTGCGCCAGGCCGCGCGCCTGGGCGAGTTCCGCTTCGGTCCGGACGATTCGCCGTGGTACGGGGTCACGTTCGCATCCACGGACGACGCGCGACGCACGCACGCCCTCGCGGAGCGGCTGCACGGCAGCACCGTGCCCACCCTCCTCGAGCACGGCTACGAGCTGGTCGCGCAGACGCGGATGAGGCCCTTCTCCACGATCTCCGAGCTGGGAGAGTACCTGCGGCTCATGCAGGGGATCAGGGACTCGCTCGACAAGTTCACGCCGTCGGTGTTCGAGCGGCCGCTCGGCGAGCTCATCAAGGCGCACGGCGGACGGCGCGACACGGCGGGGATGACCGGGGCCAACCGTCGTCGGCTCCGCCGCCTCGCCAAGGAGTACGTCCGCCCCGGGGCGCACGTGGGCGACATGCACGAGGCACTGAGCCGCATCCAGGCGCAGCGCACGCAGTGGCAGCGCTACGTCGACGCCGGCGTCGCGCCGGAAGTTCCGCTCGGCCTCGCGGACGTCGCCGTCGCCTGGCAGCGGGTCGATGCCGAGCTCGCGGAGCTCGACGTCGCACTCGGACGCCGAGAGCCCCTCGCCACGCTCCCCGTCGCCCGTCTGGTCCGCACGCTCGCGGGGCTCGCGGCCCGATCCGACGTCTTCGACAACCTCGTCGAACGGGCCCAGATCCGTGACGAGCTCGCCGCGCTCGGGCTGGAGCCGCTGCTGCTGGATCTGTCGACGCGGCACCTCTCGGAGGATCGGGTGAGCGACGAGCTCGAGTTCGCCTGGTGGCAGTCGCTGCTCGAGCACGCCCTGCAGCAGAACCGATCGTTGCTCGGGGCGAACACCTCGGTCGTGGACAGGCTCGAGCGCGACTTCCGACTCGTCGACGAGGCCCATGCCGCCGCCTCAGGCCCGCTCCTGGCCTGGCAGATGGCCGGGCAGTGGCGTATCGCCATCGTGGACGAGGCGACCGAAGCGCAGAACCTGCGGCACGCGCTGACGCAGAACCGCACGACCGCGGCCGAGCTGGTCACCGCGGCGCCGACCCTGATGCGGGTCCTCGCACCCGTGTGGATCGCCTCCCCGTACCAGGTGCCCGACATCCCGGAGTCGATCGACTTCGACACTGTGATCCTCGTGGACGCGGCCGCGATCGACCTCGCGGAGGCGACCCCGGCGATCCGCCGCGCCCGTCAGGTGGTCGCGTTCGGCGACCCGGTCGCGCAGAAGCCGAAGCCCTTCGACGTCGCCACCGTCCCCCCGGAGGACGCCGAGTCCGAGGTGCCGTTCGACGAGGTCTCGGTGTTCGAGCGTCTCGCGGAGTTGCTGCCGGTGGCGGCGCTCACCCGCAGCTATCGCGCCGGCGGGGAGGACCTCGCCGAGCTCATCAACGACGCGTTCTACGGCGGTGAGATCGTGTCGCTGCCGTGGGCGGGATCGTATCTGGGCCGGGGATCCCTCGCGGTCGACTACGTGGAGGGCGGGGTCGGGATCCCTCATCCCGTGACGGGAGCGATGGAGAGCCCGGAGGCCGAGGTCGCCCGGGTGGTGACGCTCGTGGTCGAGCACGCGGTGCACCGTCCGTCCGAGTCGCTCATGGTCGTGACCGCGAGCAGCAAGCACGCGGAGAGGGTCTTCTCGGCCGTCTCCGCCGCCTTCGCGGGGCGCAGCGACGTCGCGGACTTCGTGGGCCGCGACACCCCGGAGCCGTTCGTGGTGCTGACGCTCGAGGAGGCGGCGGCGGAGAGCCGCGATCGCGTCATCTTCTCGCTCGGCTACGGCGTGACCAAGCACGGGCGCGTGCTCAGCGACTTCGGGGACCTGTCCACGCCGGACGGCGACCGACTGCTGACGATCGGGATGACGCGGGCACGGCGCTCGATGGTCATCGTGTCCTCGATCCGTCCGTCCTCGTTCGACGAGGGACGGCTCGACCACGGGGCGGCGACCCTCATGTCGATTCTCGGGGATCTCGCCGGGCACGCCCGCGAGGAGCGGGCCGAGGATCAGGCGGATCCGCTCACCCTGGCGCTCGCTCGGGAGTTGCGCCGGCTCGGCGCGTCCGTCGACGTCGACTATCGGGGGCTGCTGCCGCTCGTGGCGCAGCACCGTGGCAAGGCGGTCGTGATCGAGCCCGATCCCGAGTCGCGTCCGGAGTCGCTGCGGGAGACGCTGCGGCTGCGCCCCCAGGTGCTCCGGCGCCTGGGGTGGCACTACATCCGGGTGCACGCCTTCGACCTCTACAGCGATCCCGCCGGCGTGGCGCGGCGGATCGGCGAGGTCCTGGGAATCACCGAGGACGCCCCGCGCGTGGACGGCGACACCCAGCCGATCGACGGGCACGATGCCTGAGAGCTCGTCCGATGGCGGCGCGCGACAGCGGGTCGTTCGCGTCCGAGGGTCCCGCCGCGCGCGATTGACCCCCGCCCCGGGGACCCATCCCGAACCGGACGCGCGGGACAGGGACGCCGCGGCGGCCCCGGGGAACGAGGAGAGGGGGCCGAACGACGAGCGGCTGCGTCGCGAGATCCCGCCGCACTACTGAACCCCTCCGTGCGAACCCCTCCGCGGCGGTCGAGTCCTCGCGGCATGACGAAGCCCCGGCCGACGCGAAGACCTGCGTTGACCGGGGCTCCGGAATCGATCAGACCTGCTTCTGCTTCTCCAGCAGGTCGCGGATCTGGACCAGCAGCTCCTGCTCGGTGGGCAGCGGCTCGGCCTTCTCCTCGTCGACGCCCGCCTTGGCGGCCCGACGCTGGTTGAAGTGGTTCATCGGCATCACGAAGGCGAAGTAGACGACCAGCGCGACCGCGAGGAAGTTGATGACGGCGCCGATAATCGCGCCGAACGCGAACGTCCCGGTCCCGCCGAACGGGCCGTGCACCGTGAACTTCAGGGCGCTGTCGAGGCTGTCCGCCTTGAAGAAGACGCTGATGAGCGGGTTGACGAGCGACTCGACGACCACGTTGACGATGGCGGAGAACGCCGCGCCGATGACGACCGCGACCGCCAGATCGATGACGTTGCCGCGGAGGATGAACTCCTTGAACCCCTTGATCATATGAACTCCCCTGAAAGCCCTCCTCAGGACGACGGCGCCGAGGACGGAGCCGGCGCGGCTTTCGCGCTTCCCGAGGATTCCGTCTTCGATGATGCCGCAGAGGACGGGGATGACGCCGCATTCGCGCGCGAGTCGGTGCGGTAGAAGCCGGAACCGTTGAACGTCACCCCGATCGAGCCGTACTCCTTGCGCAGCCGGCCCTGGCATTGGGGGCACTCGGTGAGGGCGGCGTCGGCGAAGGACTGCACGGCGTCGAAGCGATGGCCGCACGCGGTGCAGGCGTAGGAGTAGGTGGGCATGGTTCTCGGTTCTCCGGGATCGGGAGCGCGTCTCTCGGGGCAGGGCTCAGGGCAGGGGGAAGACGACGGTGCGCGACGGGGTGACGGCTCCGGTGACGGGCTGGTCGTGCACGTCGCGCGGCAGTTCGTCCACGATCTCCGAGTCGAACACCACGGCGTACGCGGGCGGGCACTTCTGCATCGAGCCGAGCGTGCGGTCGAAGTAGCCGCGGCCCCAGCCCATCCGCATGCCGGTGCGATCGACGGCCGCGGCCGGGACGAGCAGCAGATCCACCTCGTCGAGGGCGAGCGGATTGAGGATCTCCCCGGTCGGCTCCGGCAGATCGTGCAGACCGAGTGTGACGTCGTCCTCGGATCCGGCGACGGCCCAGTCCAGCAGACCGTCCTCGCGCGTGATCGGCAGCAGCACCCGGATTCCACGGGCCACGGCTCCCCGGATGAAGGCCCGGGTCGGGGGCTCCGAGGTCGTGGAGAGGAAGCACGAGATCGACCTGGCGTCGAAGGCCTCGACGAGTGCGTCGAGGCGCGCGGTCAGCTCCACCTCCGCCGCCTCGCGCTGCTGCGCGGACAGGAGCGAGCGGCGTTCGCGGAGCTCGGCGCGCAGTGCGCGTTTCTCGTGGTCGATGTCGCCCGGCATGCGCTCGATCCTACCGGCGACGTCCGGGGACGAGGCCGTGCGGCCCCGACGGAGACCGGTGGCCGCCGCGTGACTAAGCTGAGCGCATGTCGAAGCCACGCATCAAGGCGGTGATCCCCGCGGCCGGGCTCGGCACGCGCTTCCTGCCCGCCACCAAGGCGATGCCCAAGGAGATGCTCCCCGTCGTGGACAAGCCGGCGATCCAGTACGTCGTCGAGGAGGCGGTCGCTGCGGGGATCGACGACATCCTCGTCATCATCGGCCGGAACAAGAACGCGATCTCGAACCATTTCGACGCGGTGCCCGAACTCGAGGTCACGCTCACGCAGAAGGGCGATCGCGAACGCCTCGCCCGGGTCGTCGCGTCGAGCGAGATGGCCGATATCCACTACCTCCGTCAGGGCGAGCCCAAGGGACTCGGGCATGCGGTGCTGCGGGCGCGCGCACACGTCGGCGACAGCTCGTTCGCGGTCCTGCTCGGCGACGATCTCATGGACGAGCGCGACCCGCTGCTGCCCGCGATGATCGCGGAGCACGAGCGCAGCGGTGCCGCGGTGATCGCGCTCATGGAGGTCGAGCCCGATCAGATCCACCTCTACGGCACCGCGGCGATCGACGGGCCGACCGACGGCGACGTCGTGCGCGTGACGGGTCTCGTCGAGAAGCCCGCCCGCGAGGACGCACCCTCGAACCTCGCCGTCATCGGGCGCTACGTGCTGTCGCCGTCGATCTTCGACGTGCTCGACCGCACGGCGCCGGGCAAGGGCGGGGAGATCCAGCTCACGGACGCGCTGCAGGAGCTCGCCGCGGATCCCGACGGTCCCGGTGTGCGCGGCGTGATCTTCCGGGGGCGCCGGTACGACACGGGGGACAGGCTCGAGTACATCAAGGCGATCGTGCAGCTCGCCGCCGATCGCGACGACCTGGGGCCGGACCTGCGCGTCTGGCTCAAGGAGTTCGCGGATCGCCTGTGATCCCGCGGAGCATCATGGACGCCTCGGTCTCGATGCGGCACGGGCCGGTCGAACTGCGACTGATCCGCACCCGCGACGCGCGTGCGCTGCAGCACGAGCTCATCAGCAACCGGCGCTGGCTGCAGCCCTGGGAGGCCACGCTCCCCGGCGTGCAGACCGGCATCGACATGCGTGTCAGCATCCGCCGGCTGCTGCAGCAGTATCGCGACGGCAGCGGCTTTCCGTTCGTGATGGAGTACGACGGCGAGATCGCCGGTCAGCTCAACATCTGGGGCGTGATGCGCGGATCCCTCTGCTCGGCCACGATCGGGTACTGGGTCGGCGAGCGCTTCGCGGGGCACGGGATCACGCCGGCGGCGGTCGCGATGGCGACAGACCTGGCGTTCCGCGACCTCGGCCTGCATCGGATCGAGATCTGCCTGCGTCCCGAGAACGGCCCGAGTCTGCGGGTCGTGCAGAAGCTCGGCTTCCGCTACGAGGGGGTGCGGCGCCGGTTCATCCACATCGACGGCGACTGGCGGGACCACCTCGCGTTCTCGCTCGTGCAGGAGGACGTGCCGGAGGGCGTTCTGGCCCGGTGGGCGCACGGGGAGGTGCCTGCGGACTGGTCGGCGGTGCCCCCGACCGACCTGCCCCCGACCGATCTTCCTCCGACCGAAATGCCCCCGACCGATCTGCCCTCGGCGGGGCGACAGGGCTAGCGTGGCTGAGCGTCCGTCCTTTCGCGGCGGACGATCCGGACTCCCGCGCCGGGCGTTCTCACCGCCGCCTGATGGTGCTTATGCCGTCATGTCCTGCGTTGTGCGCACCGGCGCGCGAGAGTCGTGCGCAAAGGGAGAGGGAGTCGTGTGGGCCGACGGGGCCCGGAGCACCGGGCGACGGCAATCCCAGATGTCTCTCTGCGTCTTCTTTACGGATGCCACGTCCCGCAGCCGGCGTCCGGAGGCGTCAGGCGGAGGCGGGACCGGGATCCGGCCGATCGGCTGGCGCCGGATCCGGCGTGGCGATCGGGGTGGTCGATACCGCGGGGCGGCGGATCCCGATCCAGGAGACCACGCCTCCGATCGCCATGAGCGCCGCGGTGACGCGGGCGGCGTCATGGAAGCCGTCGAGATCGAGCGAGCCGCCGACGATCGTGGCGAGCATGGCCACGACGAGCAGACCGGCCACCCGGGAGACGGCGTTGTTCACGGCCGAGGCGATGCCGGAACGACTCTCGTCGATCGAGCCGAGGATCGCGGACGTGAGCGGCGCGACCGTGAGAGACAGCCCCACTCCCAGGACGAGCATGGACGGCAGCACCTGCCACCAGTAGTCGAAGTGCTCCGAGACCGTGAGCAGCAGCAGAGCCCCGACCGCCATGACGAGAGGGCCGACGGTCATGAACAGACGCGGTCCGAGGCGCCCCGCCCACCGGCCGGCCCGCGAGCTGAGCAGGATCATGAGGATCGTCACCGGCAGACTCGCGAGACCCGCCTCTGTGGCCTTGAGCCCGGCGCCCTGCTGCAGGTAGACGCCGACCACGAAGCCGTTGAGCGACAGTGCGGCGTAGACGAAGAGCGTCGCGACATTGCCCCAGGCGAAGTTGCGCACGCGGAACAGCGACAACGGCAGGAGAGGTCGCGGCCGGCGCTGGCGGAACAGGAACACCACGAGCAGCGCGGCACCCCCGATGGCCGTGACCAGGACCGCGGGCGAGCCTGCGCCCAGGTGCGGCTGCTCGATGAGCGCGAAGACGACGCCGCCGAGACCGAGCGCGCAAAGCACCCCGCTCGTCCAATCGACCGTCGCGCGGCGGGAGGTCTCCGGAAGGCGCAGCCGGGTGAGCAGGGCGAGGGTGACGCCGATCGGCAGCACGTTGATGAGGAAGACGAAACGCCAGGACAGGAAGTCGACGAAGAGCCCGCCGAGGAGCGGGCCGACGAGCTGCGCGGCCGTCGTGAACGCCGTCCACACGCCGATCGCGCGCGACTGCACCTCGCCCCGCATGACGGCGGTGATGAGGGCGAGGGAGCTGGGCACGAGGAGCGCGCCTGCGGCGCCCTGCGCGGCGCGCGCGACGATGAGCACGAGTGGTGAGGGGGACGCGGCGACCGCGATCGATGCGAGGCCGAACGCGAGGAGGCCGATGCGCATGACCAGCACGCGACCGTACGCGTCGGAGACCGATCCTGCCAGCAGGATCAGGGCGCTCAGCGTGATGAGGTAGGAATCGACGGCCCATTGCTGGGTGCTGATCCCGCCACCGAGCTCGCGACTGATCGCGGGCAGCGCCACGGTGACGACGGTGCCGTCGAGGAACGTCACGAACGACGCGAGGACGGCGACGGCGATGACGAGGCGGTGCAAACGGGTGAACGAGGCCACGAGCCGACCCTACTCGCGCGCGCAGACGTCGGGGCGTGCGCGTGTCGAAGGGCGGGGCGAGGGCGTTTCCCATACCGTGGAGGGCATGAACGGGCCGGTGCTGAGCGGGGGCGTGATCGTCCTGGTCGCGGCGTTGCTGTGGCTGCTGTACTTCCTGCCGTCGTGGCGCGGCATGCACCAGTACGACGCGGCAGAACGCAACGCCCTCCGACTCAACCGCGCCCTGCGCGTGCTGGCCGAGACGAGCGAGGCCCCCCGGGAGGTCGAGCTCGAACTCACCGCCCGCACGGCGCTGGCCCAGCAGCGGCTCGCGAAGCGCCTCCAGTCCGATCGGGAGCAGGCCGAGCTGCAGCAGCTGCGCGAACAGCTCGCCGCAGCGCACGCCGATCCGGCTTTCCGCCGCGCTCGGGCCCGTCGACGCACGCGCCTCGTCGCGACCTCGATGCTCGGGATCGCGCTCGCCGCGAGCGGGGTCGGCCTCTGGCAGCAGCTCTCCGGGAGCTCCTCGGTGATGCTCTGGATCGGCGGCGCCGTCCTCGTGCTCGCACTGCTCGCCCTGCAGCGGATGGCGGGGGTCTCTCGCCGTGCCGCGCGCAGGTCGGCGCCCGCTCTCGTCCCCGCCCCGCGGGAGGCGGAGTCTGCCCCATCGCAGGAGCTGCACGACCAGGGTCCGCGCACGTGGTCCCCGCGCAGCCTGCCGGAGCCGCTGGTCTCCGTGGCCGGATCGCGCGCCCACGCCGCGCGCGCCACGATCGACGCGCAGGCCCTCGCGCGCGAGGCCGCGCGCGCCGCCGAACTGCAGCAGCGGGCCGAACGCATGGCACCGCCCGCCCCCGTGGAACTCCCCGCGGCCGAGACCGCCGAGTCGCCCTACGCGCGGATGGGCTACGTCGACGACGCGGAGATCGAGGCGCACGTGCGCCGGCTGCTCGCTCAGCGCGCCGCCGGCTGACCCGGTCCTCATCCGGCCGGTGCGGGTGCTGTGCGGTGCGGGCCGCGCGGATCCGACACGCCCGACGGACCGCAGCCGCCTGCTCGATGACCGATCCACTCGGGGCGCCGTGCTAGGCTGAAGGAGTTCACGGGCCCATGGCGCAGTTGGTAGCGCGCCTCGTTCGCATCGAGGAGGTCAGGGGTTCAAATCCCCTTGGGTCCACCGGAACAAGGAAGCCCCGAGCGCCTGCTCGGGGCTTCCTTCGTGTGGGGGACGATCCTCGTTCCCTCCCTTGCACAGGCCTTGCGGGACCGCCGGCGGCGTCGGCGCGTACCGGGTGAGGGTTCGATCGGGGGGCACCGGCGTCATCCGTGCAGGACGTATCGGCGGGGTCTGAGATCCGTCCGACCGGTCAGCGGGTCTTCCGCCAGCGTTCGACGATGTTCGGAAGCTCGGCGCGGAGGAAAGCGAAGAAGTCGGCGGTCTCGATCAGCCGGTGCGCGGCGTGCGGATCGGCGGTACCCCGGGCTCCGTCGGTGAGGATCCCCTCGAGGGTGCGCAGTTCGGCGTCCTGGTGTGCCACGGCTTCCATCCACGCGTCGGGGCGCACCTCGTAGACGATCTGACGGTCGCCCTGTCGTCGCACGTCGACGAGGCTGAGAGAGCGGAGCATCTTCGCGCCGTTGGAGATGGCCGAGGGGCCGACGCCGAGCAGCGTGGAGAGCTCGGCGGCGGTGCGCGCCCCGTCGGGAGTGGACATGAGGGTTGCGAAGATGCGCGCCGACATGCGTGGCCATCCCGATCGCGCCAGCACGTCCGCGAACCGGTCCACGAACTTCTCGTCCTGCTCGGCCATCGCCGCCTCCCGTCGTCGGTCTGAGATGAACTCTATCGATACTTCACATACTTCACGAATCGTATGTATTATGATGGCTATGACGGACCCCGTGGAGTTGCACCACATCACCAAGACGTTCGGCCGGACGCGGGCGCTGGACGGGATGGATCTGACGATCCGTCCCGGGGAGGTGCACGGCCTGCTCGGGCCGAACGGTGCGGGCAAGTCCACGACGCTCCGCGTGCTGCTGGGGATGCTGCGCGCCGACAGCGGCACGGCTCGTGTGCTGGGACGCGACCCGTGGACGGCCGCGCCCGAGGTCCGCGGGCGCCTCGCCTACGTGCCCGGCGATGTGAGCCTGTGGCCGAACCTGACCGGCGGCGAGATCATCGATCTGCTCGCACGGATGCACGGCGGCGAGGACCGCCGTCGCCGTGACGCGCTGATCGAGCGGTTCGAGCTGGACCCGACCAAGCGCTCGCGCACCTACTCCAAGGGCAATCGCCAGAAGGTCGGCCTGGTTTCCGCGCTCAGCGTGACCGCGGAACTGCTGATCCTCGACGAGCCGACGACGGGCCTGGACCCGTTGATGGAAGACGTCTTCAAGCAGTGCGTGGGAGAAGCCCGCGACGCGGGCCGTACCGTCCTGCTGTCCAGCCACATCCTCTCCGAGGTGGAGCAGCTCTGCGATCGGGTCAGCATCGTCCGTGCCGGGAATGTCGTGGACACCGGCACCCTGGCCGAACTGCGTGGGCACGCCACGACCGTGATCACCGCCACGCTCACTCACCCGCCGACCGGACTCGATGCGCTTCCCGGCATCGAGAAGCTCACCGTGGACGGGAATCGGGTCGAGTTGACGGCGACCCGACTCGACGAGGTGATGACCCGGCTCGTCTCGTTCGGCATCGAAACGCTCACCGTCGCCCCGCCCACGCTGGAGGATCTGTTCCTGCACTACTACGGGCAGAGCGGCGCCGACGTCGGCCGGGTGGGGGCCACGGCATGAGCACCCTCGCTGGGACTCGCTCGATGCTCGGGCTCACGCTGCGCAGGGAACGGCTGCACGGTTCCGCCTGGTATCTCCTCTCCGGTCTGCTCCTGTCGGTGGTCGCCGCCGGCATCGTCGCGACCTACCCGACCGTTGCCGCGAGGGAGGCGCTGGCCGAGTCCGTCAACGCCAGCGCCGGTGAACTCTTCATCATCGGTCCGCTCTCCAGCACCGGCGCAGGCGGGATCGCCCTGTGGCGGATCATGGGGATCGCCTCCCTCGTCCTCAGCGTCGCCTCCGTGCTCACGATGCTCCGCAACACCCGGACGCCCGAGGAGAACGGCACGAGCGAGATGCTCGGCTCCGCGGCCATCGGCCGGGCTGCACCGTTGGCGGCCGCGCTCGGCGCGACCGCGGCCGGGTCGCTGGCGGCCGCGATCGTCGTCGGGGTCGGCTTCCTCGGTCTGGGCGCCTCGGTCACCGGTTCCCTGCTCGTCGGAGCACAGGTCGCCTCGTTCGGCGTGCTCGGCGCAGCGCTCGCCGCGCTCGTCGGGCAGATCGTGCAGACCACCAGGGGCGCCACCGGTCTCTGCATCGCGTTCATCGCGGCGTTCTTCCTGCTCCGGGGCGCGGGCGACGCCCTCGGCGGGAATGGCTACTGGTTGTCGCCGTTCGGATGGATCGCCGCGGTGCATCCCTTCGCCGCCGACAACGCCTCGATGCTGCTGCCCGCCCTCGCCCTCACGATCGCGCTCGACGCGGTCGCGATCCGGATCGCGGCCCGTCGCGACCTGGGCGCCGGGCTCATGCCCGAGCGGGTGGGGCCGGCGCACGCGAGCCCCGCTCTGCGCGGGCCTGTGTCCCTCGCCCTGCGCACCAGTCGCGGGGCGGTCATCGGCGGCGCTGTCGGCGCCTTCGTCGTCGGGCTCCTCATCGGAGGAGTGGCCTCCACGGTGGATCGGCAGATCGACATCACGCTCGGGAGCGCGGCAGGCAGCGCCTCCGGCCTCGTCCAGGTGGCCTTGTACCTCTCCCCGCTGTTCGCCGCGATCCTGGGTGTCCAGATCGCGCTCCGGCTCCGCGGGGAGGTGACGAGCGGCCGCGCAGAGGCCGTCCTCTCCCGCCCCGTCCCCCGGTCCCGCTGGCTGCTGGCCCATCCTCTCGTGGGGGCTCTCGCGGCCCTCATCGCGCTGATCGCCTTCGGGCTCGGCATCGGCATCGCACAGCTCGGCACGGATGCCGGGTCGTTCGGCGTCGTGGCCCTCGCCGGTGCACTGCGGGCGCCCGCGGCATGGGTTTTCGTCGCGCTCGCCGCGCTGCTGCTGGCCACCGTCCCGCGCGCCGCCGCCGCTGTCGCGTTCATCGCCGTCGGGGCGTTCCAGGCTCTGGAGTTCGCCGTCGAGTTCCGCATCCTGCCGCGGGAAGCACTTCTCGTCTCGCCGTTCGCCCTCGTCCCGCAACTCCCTGGAGGGGATCCCCACCCGGGTCGGGCCGTCCTGCTCGTTCTCATCGGCGCCGTCCTCGTCGCCGTCGCCGCACGAGCCATCCGGCGGCGAGACATCGACTGAGCCGCGTGCTCGGGATGCGCGTGCGCGTAGCGCGCCGCACCCCGGAACGCAAGGCCCGGGACATTGTCGGTGGGCGTTCGTAGAGTTCGGACGTGACCATCGCAGACAACACCTCCGACGTCCTCTGGGCGTGCGTGGAGAAGGGCTTCCACGTAGGAAGTCGCCGGGGGGAATTCCTCGGATACGTGGATCTGCAGAGCGACGGACGATACCGGGCGTTCGATGCCCGCGGGGGCGTCGTCGGCGACTTCTCCGCGCTCGACGACGCGACCTCCGCCGTCGTCGACGCAGGTCGCGGCACGGACTCCGCCCCCGCCGAAGTCGGGCTCGTTCCGTGAGCGACGGGCGGGACGGCCTCGTCGCCCTCGTCTACACCAGCACTGCATCGCAGCCGTTGCGGGAGACCGCGCTCGAGCACTTGCTCGGGCAGTGCAGGACGTTCAACGCGGAGCACGGCATCACGGGAATGCTCCTCCATCGCGACGGCCGATTCATCCAGGTGCTCGAAGGGGCGCGAGAGGCGGTCGAGGAGCTTGCGGAGCGGATCCGACGGGATCGGCGCCACCACGACATGACGGTGCTGCTCGAAGAGCCGATCGACCAGCGCCGCTTCGCCGACTGGAGCATGGGCTACTGCGCGTTCCGTCGTGCGGGGGAGGACGTGCCGCGCGGATACCGCGACTCGTTCTCCGACCTCGACGCGGGCGCCGCGACATCGACCGTGATGCGCGCGCTCGCCGAGCTGACGGTGTGGTTCCGCGTGCGCTCCGGCGCGCTGGCGTCCGCCTGAACGCCGCGACGCCGCGCAGGGCGTACGGTGGCGAGGTGGAGATCCTCGACCCGCTGCCCGACCGTCCCGCTCCCGACAACCCCCAGGGCAAGCTGGTGCTCCTGCGACACGGGGAGACCGAGTGGTCGCGCAGCGGCCGGCACACGGGCACCACGGACGTCCCGCTGACGCCCCGCGGCGAGGAGCTCGCACGGCTCGCGGGTGCGCTCGTGACCGGGTACGACTTCCGTCTCGTGCTGTCGTCGCCGCTGCAGCGCGCCCGGCGCACCGCCGAGCTCGCCGGACTCACGCCCGAGATCGACCCGATGCTGCGGGAGTGGGACTACGGCGGGTACGAGGGGCGCACGACCAAGGACATCCGCGCCGAGCTCGGCTACAACTGGAGCGCCTTCACCCACGGCGTGATCCGCGGGGCGACGCCGGGCGAGACGGTCGAGGAGGTCGCGGCGCGCGCCTCGCGGGTGCTCACCCGCGTGCTCCCCGCGATGGCGGAGGGGGACGTAGCCCTCGTCGCGCACGGCCACTACCTCCGCATCCTCACCGCGGTCTTCCTGCGTCAGGCGCCCCGCTTCGGCGCCGCGATCACGCTCGACGCCGGCTCCGTCTCCGTGCTGGGGTTCTCCCGCGAGCAGCCGGCGATCCTCGCGTGGAACCACGGCCCTCAGCTTCCGCTGGTCCCCTCCGAGTCCTGACCTCGCAGCTCCCTCAGCGCCGTGCGCGCCGGAATCAGTGCGGCGTACCGTTCTCGTCGACGTGCATGTCGACGACGGTCGTCGGCTCGGGCACCAGGCGCAGTCCCGCCGGGGTGTTGGCGAGCTGGTTCAGCGCGTCGATCCACAGTCGGTTCAACGGAGGGCGTCGGCTGCCGTGGAACTTGAACACCATGCTGCAGGTGGGGTGGATCCAGACCGACGTGCGCCCGTGGCCGAGGCTGGGATCGTCCCGCCAGGTGAAGTAGAAAGGCTCGCCGCGGCGGAGCTTGTTCGCGATGACAATCTGCACGTGCGCGAGCGCCCGGTCGTCCAGATCCGCATGGGTCTGTCCCTCGTAGCTGAATCTGCCCATCTCGCCGGACCTCCCTCGGGTGCGCGCATGCGCGTCTGCTCACCATTGTGCGGCCTGCGCGACGCCGCGGCGGGATGCGACGGCGAACCGGGGCGGCGGGTCGCGCGCCCCGGTTCGATCCGGTCAGGCGTCGGCCGGGGGCTGGGGATCCGCGACCGGGTCGCCCTGCGCGTTGACCGCGTAGGGCTCGCCGTCGGCCGTCTCCTCGGATCCCGTCGGCGCGTCGTCGGACGCGCTCCGGGGGCCCTGCGCGTACGAGGGACGCGCGTCCTGGACCGGCTGATCCGATCCCTCTCCGCCTTCTCGGCCGCCGAACGGTCGGCCGTGGTCGGCGAACTCGTCCCTCTGGAACACGAGACGCCAGGGACCGACGGAGAACTGCGCGCCGGTACGCAGCGGCACGCGTTCACGGTGCTGCTCCTCGGCCGCCTTCTCCACGTTCGCGCTCGTCTCGCCCTCGGCGTGCAGCACGAGCATGTACTCGTCGTCGTCGTCATGGGTGATCTCGGCGTGCAGGGGATCCGCGCCGTCGAGCGTCAGGGTGCAGTCCTGGCCCGATCCGATCGTGGCACCGGCCGGCGGGATCTCGTACACGTACTGCGTCGTCTCGGCAGAGGAGACGAGCAGCCGGGGCGTGCCGGCGCCCCATTCGGCGTGCGTGGTCAGGTCTTCGGCTCGTTCGTCGTTCACGGGGGTCTCCGTTCGGTGGGTGGTCACAGGTGGCGCCCGCCCGTGACGGGGATGATCCCGCCGGACACGTAGGACGCGTCTTCGGAGGCGAGGAACACGTAGGCGCCGGCGAGCTCCGCGGGCTGTCCCGGGCGCCCGAGCGGCGTATCCTCGCCGAAGTCGGGGAGCTTGGTCGGCCAGCCCGTGGCGGGGATCAGCGGCGTCCAGATCGGGCCGGGCGCGACGCCGTTCACGCGGATCCCGTGCGGGCCCTGCTGCTCCGCCAGCATCTGCACGAACGCGACGAGCGCGGCCTTCGTGAGTGCGTAGTCGAACAGGCCGGGAGAGGGGTCGAAGCCCTGGATCGAGGTGGTGACGATGATCGACGATCCTGGAGGCAGGTGCGGCAGCGCCGCCTGCGCGATCCAGAACGGCGCGTACAGGTTGGTGCGCATCACCCGGTCGAACTCCTCGGCGGGGATCTCGTCGACGTCGTCTCTGCTGCGCTGATAGCCCGCGTTGAGGACGAGGAGGTCGAGTCCGCCCAGGCATTCGGCCGCATCGGCGACGAGATCGTGGCACAGCGTCTCGTCGGTGATGTCGCCGGGGAGCAGGGCCTCCGCGGCGCCGGCCTTGCGCACCCATTCCGCGGTCTCCTCCGCGTCCTTCTGCTCGTCGGGGAGGTAGCTCAGCGCGACGTCGGCGCCCTCGCGCGCGAACGCGATCGCGACGGCCCGCCCGATCCCCGAGTCGCCGCCCGTGATGAGCGCGCGTCGCCCGGTGAGCCGTCCCGATCCCCGATAGCTGTGCTCCCCGTGGTCGGGTCGCGGCTCCGTCTCGTCCGTGAGCCCCGGCTGATCCGTTCCGGGATCGCGCGGATCCGGCAGGGCCGGATACTTCGTCCTCGGGTCCGTCATGACGTCGCTCATGCCGTCACGCTAGGCCGGGGAAGGCAACCGTCCGAGGGGGTTGACGTGTGAGGCGCGGGCGCGTATCGCGCCGTGCCGGAGGACCCGGCAGTCGGATCAGCCGTCGAGCAGCGCCTCGAACTCGGCCATGACGTCGGCGCGGTACGCGTCCACGTCGAGGTGGGCTGCGGGGACCTCCCCGGCGAGGAACGCCCGCATGCCGTCGGCGAGGGCCCGATCGTCTTGCGGCACGATCCGGATGGCGCCCTCGGGGAGCGCGCCATAGACCGAGCCGAACGAGGTGGAGACGATCGGCAGAGAGCAGATCGCCGCCTCGATGAGCACCATCGGCTGTCCCTCGTAGAGGCTGGAGAGCACGAAGCAGTCGCTCGCGGCGAGCAGCGCGTAGGGATTGCGCTGAGGGCCGGTGAGGAACGCGACGTCGCTCGCACCCGCGTCGTCGATCTGCTGCTGCAGTTCGTCCCGGAGGGGGCCGCCGCCGACGATGAGCAGCCGGGTCTCCGGATGCTCATCATGCACCTCCAGGAAGGCGCGGATGAGGCGGGCGTGGTTCTTCTCGGGGGAGAGGCGGCCCACCGTGATGAACCAGCGCAGCTCGCCCTCGTCGGCCTGCAGCGCCTCGTACCACGCCGGGCGCGGGACGACGATGCCGTCGATGCCCTCCTCGTCCTCGTCGTCGAAGAACTCGGCGAGAGGACGGCGCATGCCCCGCGTCACGTGCTCGACGTCGGGGAAGTTGCGCGCGGTCCGGAAGCGGTCCGCGGGCGCGTACTCGGCGAGCTCGACCTGGTTCAGCTCCGTGAGCTGGTGCGAGACGGAGACGAGCTCGTCGTACTGGCGGTACATCGCGAACACCGCGCCGAGGCCGCGGCGCATGTGCGCCTTGCCATTGACCGTGCGCTCGCGATCGGCGGCCATCTCGTTGTGCATCCACACGGCGCGGATCGGAGCCGGCCCACCGTCCTCGGGGGCCGGCGCATGCAGCAGCAGGCTCGTCCAGAGCGGGCCGTACCCGCTGAAGTCGGCGACCCAGTCGAAGCGCGCGTCGCCGAAGACGCGGGCCCATTCGGCACGCCAGAGGTTCTCGTGCCACGGTTCCGTGCCGGTCTGCCGGGGTGCCCCGCGCCAATCGTCGATCCGACGACGCAGGTGCACGGCCTTCGACCCGTTCATCCCGCCGGTGCGGAAGACCTGCCGCACGGTCGAGGGGATCCGCGCCTGCGTGAACGGATCGGTGGACAGTCGCCGCTTCGGCAGCAGCGCCGTCACGTCGTACTTCTCCGGATCCAGGGCGCTCAGCAGGTTCATCGCGGAGGTCGTGATGCCGTTGGGCTTCATCCCGCCGAGGTACACGAGCAGGCGGCGACGCCCGTCGCGCGCCGCGGATCGCACCCGGTAGCCCTCGGTCCGCCCGCCGAAGACGATGTCCACGACGCGCGCGGTGGCCCCTCCGTCGTCGAACGGCGTGAAGCGCTCGGCCCACGAGGCGTACTGCGGATGCGGCTGCGCACCGTCGGCCAGGAGTGCGCGCAGGGCGCGCCCCGTCGCCTCCGCGTCGTCCGACACGGGGCCGGGGAGGGTGTCCAGCGGCATGTAGGTTCCGCGCCCGGACGAGTACAGATCGGCGTCCGGGGTGAAGAAGGCGACGGGACGCCCGGTCGCCAGGTAGTCGAAGAAGATCGACGAGTAGTCGGTGACGAGACCGGCGGAGGCGCCCAGGAGGACGTTGGTCGGGATCGTGTTCGGGGCGAGCGAACGCGCCAGCTCGGGTCTGTCCGCCGCGCGGGCGTGCACGATCTGGTGCGTCTTGAGCACGACGACGTACTCGTCGCCGACCCCGGCCTGCAGGGCCTGGAGCTGCAGCTCGAGCTCGTCGATGTTGTCCTCGGGATCGTCGAACGTGCTCCCGCGCCAGGTCGGTGCGAAGAGCACGATCGGCTTCCCGTCGAGGATCAGTCCGTCGGATTCCAGCTCGGCGCGCACCGCCTCCTCCGCGGGGGCGTCGAGGTGCTGCCGGTCGATGCGCGGGTAGCCCTCCTCGACGATCGCGCCAGGGTAGACGTTGGTGAGCCGGTAGGCGTGCTCGTACATCGTCTCGGCCATGAACGGATTCGCCGCGAGCAGGTAGTCCGCCATGAGGAAGTTGCGCAGGGTGTTCGCCGACTGCACCGCCCCCGAGGGCATGTCGAAGCCCATGAGCTTGAGCGGGGTGCCGTGCCAGGTGTTGAGGTACACCTGCCCCTCGCGTTTGCCGAACCAGGTCGGGAAGGTCGCGTTGTTCACGAGCCAGCCGCTCACGGCGAGCGCCTGGCGGTAGGAGGCGGATCCGCGGCGCACGAACGACACGCGGTCGTGGCCGGCGAACTCGGCACGGAACCGTGCGATCGCGGCGTCGTCGGCGATCACCCAGACGTGCCTCAGGTGCGCGTACGCCGGGTCGTCGAGGAGGCGACGGAAGATCGCCTCGGGGTTGCACAGCACCCCGTTGCCGGCGAAGGACTCGTAGAGCACCTGGTCGCGACGGATCGGACGAGAACGCCAGAACGCGATGCGTTCCGCCTCGATGGCGCGCTTGAGCCGCCGGGCCGCGGTGCGCACGCGTCGGAGGGAGGAGGGGAGAGGCACCTCTCCAGGATATTCGGAGCCCGGTGTGGGATTGCCGGGAGGTGACGGGGAGGTGAACGTCGGGGACGCGCCCGTGAACCCCGGTGCGGGCACGGCGTGCTCCGAGGCGCCCCCAAGGAGCGCCCGATACGCTCGGACCCCGTGACCTCCACCGACGCGCTGGCGCCCCCGACGACCGGGGAGCGGGCGGATCCGCGGCGCCTCGGCGTCTGGGCCGCGGTCGTCGGCGTGCTGGCCGTCGCCGCGAGCGCCGCGGGAAGCTGGATCCCCTCGCTGTGGGGGGACGAAGCCGCGAGCCTCATGTCCGCGACGAGGCCGCTCGGCTCGCTGTGGCACATGCTGAGCTACGTCGATGCGGTCCACGGCCTGTACTACCTCGGGCTGCACGGCTGGATCGACGTCTTCGGGCCCAGCCCGTTCTCGATCCGCTTCCCCTCCGCGCTCGCGATCGGCGTCTGCACCACGGCGGTCGTGTGGCTGTGCGGGCGGTTCGGGACCCTGCCGTTCGCGGTCCTCGCCGGCGCCTTCACCGCGACCCTGCCGCGGCTCATCTTCGCGGGCGAGGAGGCGCGCTCCTATGCGATCGGGGCGGCCTTCGCCGCGGTGCTCGTCGTGATCGTCGTCGAGATCGGGCGGCGACAGGGATCGGCGCGGGGGTGGTGGATCGCCTACACGGCCGTCTTCACCGTCGCGATCTGGACCTTCCTGTACTTCGCGCTCATGGCGGTCGCGATCGGCGCCGTGGTCCTGCTCTCCGCGCCGCTGCGCGGTCGGTGGCGCGCGTGGGCGACGAGCACGGCGATCGCCTTCGTGCTGTGCTCGCCGCTCGCGTGGTTCGGCTTCCTGCAGCGGCGGCAGATCGCGTTCCTCGCCGTGCGGGAGTCGGTCACCGCCGAGGTGGTGCTGAAGAACATGTGGTTCCAGGAGTGGTGGTTCACGATCCTCGCGTGGGCGCTCATCCTCGTCGCGGTCGCGGCGTTCGTGGCCGAGGTCGTGCGGATCCGTCGCCGGGGCGGCGAGCTCGGACTGCGCCTGGAGGTCGTCGCGCTGTGCTGGATGGTGCTGCCGATGGGCGTGCTGTTCGCCGTCACGCCGTTCACGGCCGTCTACACCGCGCGCTACGGCACGTTCTCGGCGCCCGCGGTCGCGATCGTGATGGCGCTCGGCGTGCGCCGGCTCGCCGCGTTCGGCCGGGGACGGTGGATCGCGGGGCTCGCCGCGGCGGCGGTGCTCGTCGCGGCGGTGCCCGTGGCGGTGCTGCAACGCGGCCCGTACGCGAAGAACCAGTCGGACTGGAACGACATCGCCGCGTACATCCAGACGCACGCCCGACCGGGCGACGGCATCGTCTTCGACGACGGGGCGAGGCCCTCGCAACGCACCCGGCTCGCGAAGGCGACGAATCCCGCTCCCTTCGCGAACACCACGGACCTGCTGCTGAAGACGCCGTTCACGCGTTCGTACACCTGGTACGACCAGACCTTCTCGATCGCGCACGCCGCCGAGCGCGGACGCTTCGACGGCGTGGACCGGGTGTGGCTGGTGGAACTGAACTTCCAGGGCGTCGTCGACACCTGGGGGCAACGGGACCTGACCGACCTCGGCTACCACCGCACGGCTCGTCACGTGGGGGCGGGCAGCATGATCCTGCTCTACGAGCGCACAGGGGCCGCATCGAGCCGCTGAGCGCGCGGGCGTCGGGGGATCAGACGGTCGCGAGGATCGCGTGCGAGGCCTTGAACAGGGCCGTCGCGGGGGTGCCGACCGCGAGGCCGAGGTCGTCGGCGCTCGCCGTCTTCGACACGCACCGGAAACGGATCCGAAAGTTCGGCGGGATACGCGCCCTTCGAGCCGAAGATGCGTGCGCGCCGCACCGCCCGCGGCCCGCGGGGGCGTCACAGCTCCGGGACGATGCGGATCGCGCCCTTGTCGGCCGACTGCGCGAAGTGGGCGTAGGCGCGCAGCGCGGGGGTGATCTCGCGCACGCGGTTGCGCGGACGGTAGCCGCCGTTCGCCTCGAGGTGCTCCCTGCGGCGCTCCAGCTCCTGCCAGGGCACCTCGAGCTCGAGCTTGCGGGTCGGGATGTCGATCGAGATGATGTCGCCGTCCTCGACGAGCGCGATCACGCCGCCCGCCGCCGCCTCGGGCGAGATGTGCCCGATCGACAGCCCGGAGGTGCCGCCGGAGAAGCGGCCGTCGGTGATGAGCGCGCATGCCTTGCCGAGGCCTCGGCCCTTGAGGAACGAGGTCGGATAGAGCATCTCCTGCATGCCGGGACCGCCCTTGGGGCCCTCGTAGCGGATGACGACGACGTCGCCCTCCTTGACCTGCTTGTTCAGGATCTTCTCGACCGCCTCGTCCTGGGACTCGCAGACCACGGCGGGTCCCGAGAACGTCCAGATCGATTCGTCGACGCCGGCCGTCTTCACGACAGCGCCGTTCTCGGCGACGTTGCCGTGCAGCACGCCGAGACCGCCGTCCTTCGAGTAGGCGTGGGCGACGTCGCGGATGCAGCCGCCCTCGGCGTCCAGGTCGAGCGCCTCCCAGCGCTCCGACTGCGAGAACGCGGTCGACGAGCGCTTGCCGCCGGGCGCCGCGTGCCAGAGGTCCTGCGACTCGTCCGAGGCGGAACCGCTGCGCACGTCCCAGGCGTCCAGCCACTCCCCGAGAGTCGCGGCGTGCACCGTGTGCACCTGGTCGTCGAGGAGCCCTCCGCGGCGCAGCTCGCCGAGCAGGGCGGGGATGCCGCCCGCGCGGTGCACGTCCTCCATGTAGTACGTGCGGCCGCCGGCGGAGTTCGGGGCGACCTTCGCGAGGCACGGCACCTTGCGCGAGATCGCGTCGATGTCGGCGAGACCGAACTCGACCCCGGCCTCGTGCGCCGCGGCGAGCAGATGCAGGATCGTGTTCGTGGATCCGCCCATCGCGATGTCGAGCGCCATCGCGTTGCCGAACGCGGCGTAGGTGGCGATGCTCTTCGGCAGCACGCTGTCGTCGTCGTCCTCGTAGTAGCGGCGGGCGTTCTCGACGACGAGCGACCCCGCCTTCTCGTACAGGGCGCGACGGGCGGTGTGCGTGGCGAGCACCGATCCGTTGCCGGGCAGGGACAGGCCGATCGCCTCGGTGAGGCAGTTCATCGAGTTCGCGGTGAACATGCCGGAGCAGGATCCGCAGGTGGGGCAGGCCGACTCCTCGATGCGCAGGATGTCGGCGTCCGAGATCTTGTCGTTGACGGCGTCGCTGATCGCGTCGACGAGGTCGAGCGTGCGCACGGTGCCGTCCACGAGCACGGCACGGCCCGCCTCCATCGGGCCGCCGGAGACGAACACCGTCGGGATGTTGAGGCGGAGCGCTGCGAGCAGCATGCCGGGGGTGATCTTGTCGCAGTTGGAGATGCACACGAGCGCATCCGCGCAGTGCGCGTTGACCATGTACTCGACGGAGTCGGCGATGAGGTCGCGCGAGGGCAGCGAATAGAGCATGCCGCCGTGACCCATCGCGATGCCATCGTCGACCGCGATGGTGTTGAACTCGCGGGGGATGCCGCCGGCCTCGCTGATGGCCTCGGAGACGATGCGTCCGACCGGGGCGAGATGGGTGTGGCCCGGCACGAACTCGGTGAACGAGTTGGCCACGGCGATGATGGGCTTGCGACCGAGGTCCGCGCCGTTCACGCCCGCGGCGCGGAAGAGGGCGCGGGCGCCCGCCATGTTGCGTCCGTGGGTGACCGTGCGAGAGCGATAAGCGACCATGCCCCCATTGTGGACCCGACCGGTGCTCGTGCCGAGTCCCCGGGCAGGGAGGCTTTGTACTAGTACTCGGAGTACTGTTTTCGCATGATCCGTCCGCGCACCCCCCGCCGCGAGCAACTGGGCGAGTTCCTCGCGACCCGACGTCGTGCGGCGAGCCGCTCCGCGCTCGGTCTGCCGTCCGCACCGCGGCGCGGCGACCTCGGGCTCAGTCGCGAAGAGGTCGCGGCGCTCGCCGGCGTCAGCGCGAGCTGGTTCACCTGGCTCGAGCAGGGCCGTGACATCGGCGTCTCCCGGCAGGTGCTCGGCGCCGTCGCGCGCGTGCTGCAGCTGAGCGCCGCGGAGATGGACTACGTCGTGCACCTCGCCGGTCCCGATGACGAGACGGTCGCCGAGGAGCCGGAACGGCTCCCGAGCCACCTCCAGAGGCTCGTCGACGCCCTCGACTTCCCCGCGTTCGTCGTGGCGAGCGACTGGGCGATCGTCGGCTGGAACGCGCCCTACGCCGGGCTCTACGAGCCGATCGCGACTCTCGCGCCCGCCGATCGCAACCTGCTCTGGCTCGTCTACACGGATCCGCAACTGCGCCGCATGCTGCCGGACTGGGACCAGGAGAGCCGTCGGTTCCTCGCGGAGTTCCGCGCGGAATCGGGCGTGCGGCTCGGGTCGCACCGTCACCGTGCACTCGTCGCCCGCCTGCAGGAGGCGAGCGACGACTTCCGGATCCACTGGGCCGAGCATGCCGTCGAACGGTTCTCCTCCCGTCGACGGGTCTTCGAGCACCCCGTCCAGGGCCGGCGCGTCTTCGAGCACCACAGCCTGGTGCCGTCCGACGCGCCGGGGCTCTCGATCGTCCTCTACGTCCCCGTCTGAGCGGTCGCGGCCCGACCGTCGCGGCTCACGCGGACGCCGTCGCCGGATCGGCGTCCTCCGCGGCGACCTCGGCCGCGCTCGCCGCGGCCTCGGGGGACGGCGCGGCGTCGAGCGCACGACGTGAGGTCCAGAACAGCACGGCGGCGAGCAGGAACGTCAGGAACTCCGTCACCGCCATCGCCCAGATCACGCCGGGCAGGCCGATGACGGCGTTGCCGAGCAGGATGACGGGGATGAACAGCACACCCTGGGCGACCGACATGATCGTCGCGTTGCGCATCTGCTCGGTGGCCTGGAACACGGCGATCGCGAGGCCCGTGAAGCCGTTGAAGAGCGTGGAGATCAGCATCGCGGTGAGCAGGGCGGATCCGTCGGACAGCACAGCGGGGTCAGTGCTGAAGAGGCGCAGGATCGGATCCTTGAAGAGCAGCACCAGCCCGGAGAACACGACCGTGAACGCCGCGATGGCGAGGGCGACGCGCGCGATCGCCCCGCGCAGGCGGGCGTGGTCGCCCGCACCGAAGGCATAGGCGAAGAGGGGGAGAGCACCGAGGAACATGCCCATGCAGATCATCTCCGGCAGCTGCACGACGCGCTGCGCGATCCCCATCGAGGCCAGCAGCGCCTCGCCGTAGCCGGTGCCCACCCAGTTCATCACCAGGGCGCTGACCAGCAGGAACGACGACATCAGCAGCTCGGACACGCCCACGCCGAAGACGGTGCGCAGCATCTCGCGATCGGCGCGGAACCAGCGGGGGGCGAGCGACACCGCCGTGGACCGGCGGCTCAGCCACCACACGTAGTAGCCCGCCATGACGACGTTCGAGAGCCCCAGGGCGATGCCCGCACCGAGCACGCCCCAGCCGAGGCCGAGGATGAAGACGACGTCGAAGACGAGGTTCGCGACCGTGGAGGCGATGAGCCCGATCATCGAGGCGGTCGCGGCGCCCTCGGCCCGCACGAGCTGTTCGAGCGAGAAGGAGAGCACGAGCACGGGGGTGAAGGCGAACATCGCACCGATGTACTGCGCGGTCGGCGCGAGCGCGGGCCCCGTCGCACCGATGACGGCGGCGATCGGGGTGGCGAGCAGCAGCCCGGCGATGCCGACGACGACACCGGTCGCGAGCGAGCCCCAGAACGTGAAGGAGCCGACCTCTTTGGCCCGCACGGGGGAGGAGTCCTCCCCGCCGTCGGCGCCGAGCAGGCGGGAGACGTAGGTGCTGCCGCCCACGCCGAAGACCCCGCCGACGGCCATGATGAGCGCGAAGACCGGCATCGAGTAGGCGAGGGCCGCGAGCAGCGACGTGTCGTGCAAGGCGCCGATGAAACCGGCGTTGATGAGGTTGTAGACGACCCCGACGGACATGCCGGCGATCATCGGGATGCAGAGGTGCAGCAGCGCGCGCCAGATCGGCGCGGATGCCAGGGAGAGGCGGTTGCGGGACATGGGGACCTCCAGGGGTCGGTCGGGGGCGCGACGAAGGGACGCGGGACGCGGTGGGTGGCGTGGATCCGCGTCCTGCGGACACGCCGAAGAGGGCGACGGCGGTGCGGCGGGGCCGCGGAAGCCGGCGACTCGCGGGAAGGATGCCGTTCTGGGCCGGGCTCAGGTGGTCCGGGCCGGGCTCCCGTTCTGGGCCGGGCTCAGCCGGTCCGGCGTGGACGGCCGGGGCGATCGACGGATCTGCGGGCCGGTGGCCCCTGCATCACGGGGATGCCGGATCCGTCGATCGTCTTCTGCAGGAGGCGGAGCAGTGTCTCCTGCTCGGCCTCGGTCAAGGGGGCGAAGACGCGGGCCTGGGCCTCGCGCATGGCGTCGTCGAAGCCGACGACGAGACGGGATCCCTCCGCGGTGGCGCGGACGAACTTCACGCGCGAGTCGTCGGGCGACGCGCGGCGCGTGATGAGCCCGCGCTCCTCGAGCCCCTGCAGGAGACTCGTGACCGAGGCGGGCGTGGTGCCGGACACCTCGGAGAGCTCGCGCGCGATGACGCCGCGGTCCTGGTGCTCCTCGATGTAGCCGAGCGTGAACGCCTGCTGCCGGGTGAGGCCGCTGTCGCGCACCCACTCGTCGCCCGCCGCGCGCTGCGCGAAGGCGAGCGTGCGGATGGCCACGCTGAGACGTTCTTCGATCGACATGGTTAGAACTCTAACAGTTTGAAATCTAACTATCAAGCGTCAGGTGCAGGATCGTGGTGACGTGCACGCGATGGGTCTCGACGACCCGATAGCCGAGCGACTCCAGATGCCGCACATCCGGCGAGGCGCTCGGGGACGCACCGCGTTCGAGCGCCCAGACGTCGGGTCCGAGGTCCGCGACGCCGAGCGCCGCATTGGGCCGCGTCCGATCCCAGAGCCCCGTCCGCTCCCGGAACGACACGAGCAGGGCGGGATCCCGCAGCCCGCGGAAGGCGTGAGGGTAGGTCGCGGCGAACAGGCGCGGCTGCTCGGAGTTCTTCGGACGGTCGTCGAAGACGACGGCGGAGCCCGCGCGGGCGTGCGTCTGCAGGTACGCGGCCGCCTCCCGTCCGTCGCTGTCGTCCTTCGCGAACGGCATGCGCTGGACGATCGCGTTCGGCACGAACGAGGCGAGCAGCACGGCGAGGAGCACGCCGGTCGCCGTGGACGTGCGCACGCCGAGGAGCCTCCGCGCCGCGCGCGCGATCGCGAGCACCCCGAGCGCCACCAGGATCGCCGCCGCGGGCGTGCAGAAGGAGAGGTAGCGCACGGTGTACATCGGCGCGATCGTGACGCTCGCCAGGAGGATCGCGCCCGTGGGCAGCGCGACCCAGATGAGGCAGAGGGCGGCGAGCCGGCTCTCGGCGGGGTGGATCCGGCGATCGCGGACGGCGCAGACGACCCCGACGACGAGGAGCGCCAGACAGGGCCAGGCCGTCACGGGATCGAACCACTGCAGCGCGAGGACGTTGAGCGGCGTGAGGTAGTCCCGCGCGGAGAGGAAGCCGATCTGATCGCGCTGGATCGCCGCGAGCACGATCACGGGCGCGGCGAGCGCGACCCCCGCGGCGGCCGCGGCGGCCCAGGGGAGCAGGCGACGACGGGCGAGGAGGAGCACGAACAGTCCGTGCACGGCGACGAGAAGGGCGAGATAGAGGAAGACGTAGATGCTCGCCGCGACCCCGAGCGCGTACCCGGCCCACGCCCACCGATGCCCGGGGCGCTCCCGCAGGAGCACGAGCAGCACCGTGAGCCACACGGCGATCGCGGATCCGATCGCATAGGAGCGTCCCTCGGCGGCCATGAGCACCGTGCGCGGGATCAGGCACGCGATGAGGCCCGCCGTCACGGCCGCCCTCGGACCGCCGAACCTCCCCGCGAGCAGCGCGGTTCCCGCGGCGAGGAACCCCGCCGCGATCGCGCTGGGCAAACGCACCGCGAACTCTCCCGCGCCGAAGACGCCGATCCACACGTGCAGGAAGGCGTAGTACGCCCCGTGCACGCCGTCGACGTGCTGGAGCATCCCCCACAGGGAGGGCCAGGACCGCGAGGCGGACATGACGCTCGCCGCCTCGTCGCCCCAGAACGAGGGGATCCACGATCCCGCGACGCCGAGCAGCGCACCGATCACGCCGATCGGCAGCGTGATCCGCCACAGGCCGGCCGGGGAGGTCGAGGACACGGGTCGAGCCTGTCCTGCTCTGCTGTGAATCCGCCTCAGCGTGCGCCGTGGCCGAGGCGTCAGGCGAGCGGCAGCCGCAGCCTCACGACCGTGCCCGAGCCCTCGGCGGAACGCAGGTCGACAGTGCCGCCATGCCGGCGCAGAATTGCGGCCACCAGGCTCAGGCCGATGCCGGAACCGGGGAGGTCGCGGGCGTTCTGCGCACGTCCGAGCTCATCGAACACGTGCGGCAGGTCGGCCACGGGGATGCCGCGGCCCGTGTCGGCGACCTCGATCACGGCCTGCCCGGCCTCCTCCCGCAGGCGCACCTCGATCGGACCCGCATCCGAGTACTTCGCCGCGTTGCTGAGCACGTTGTCGACGGCGAGCGAGAGCAGATCAGGGTCGGCCCGGAGTGGCGGCACGGGCCAGGGCACGCGAGTCACGGCGAGCGCGATCCGGGATCCGGCATCGGGGCGCTGGGCGGCGAGCGCGGCGATCGCCTCGACGAGGAGCGGCTCGAGGTCGACACGCTCGCGTTCGAGCGGGCGCGATTCCAGCTCGGCGAGCTTGCGCAGATCGCGCACCAGTGCGCCGAGCTTCGCCGCCTGTCGGTCGACGATCGGCCACGCCGGGGGGCCGCCGGCGCCGTTCTGCGCCGCCGCCGAGGCCGCCAGGATCGCGGTGAGAGGATTCTTCAGCTCATGGTCGAGGCGCGCGAGGAAGCGGGCGTGGTGCTCGCGCTCCTGCTGCGCGCCCCGCGCCGAGGCATCGGCGCGGAGGGCAGCGTCCCTCCGGCGACGTCGGATGCGGGCCGCCGCGAGCGTGAGGGCGCCCAGCGCCACCGCGCTCAGCAGCGCACCGGCCAGCAGCGCGGCCCCCGGCAGCGCGAGCGTCGAGACGATCCGCCGCGACTCGCCGGCAGCGGCGAGGACGACGGCGACGGCAGCGCCGGCGAGGATCGGCAGGACGGCGAGGATCCACGAGATGACGCGCGGCCCGCGGCGGGCGGACGGCCGCAGCGGTTCCGCTGCCGGGTCGGTGGCGCCGCGGGCGCTCATGCCGGCCCCACCGGAGCGGCGAAACGGTATCCGAAGCTCTGCACGGTCTCCACGAACCGGGGCGCGGTGGCATCGTCGCCGAGCACGCGGCGCAGCTCCGCGACCCGATGGTCGACCGCTCGGCTCGATGTCGCGAAGTCGAATCCCCACAGCGTCTCCAGCAGGCGGTCCCTGGTGTGCACCTCGTCGGGATGCAGCATGAGGTATTCGAGCAGGGTCATCGCCTTCGGGGTGAGTGTGAGCTCGGCGTCGTCGAGCCAAGCCCGCCGCGCGGTGCGGTCGAGGACGAGTTCATGCGCTCTCAGCCGTGCGGCTGCGGCGAGCGAGGGACTGCCGGCCGCGGTGCGGCGGAGCACCGCACGGATACGCGAGACGAGCTCGTGAGGAGCGAAGGGCTTGTTGAGGTAGTCGTCCGCGCCCTCGTCGAGGGCTGCGCTGCGCTCCCACGATTCGCCGACCTGGGTGAGCAGGACGATCGGCAGCCAGAGGCGCCGCGCTCGCAGACGGCGCACGAGCTCGCGGCCGTCGAGATGCGGCATGAGCACATCGCAGACGACGAGGTCGGGGGCGTGCCGCTCCACCGCGACGAGTCCCTGAGCGCCGTCAGCGGCGATGTCGACGTCGAAGCCGCTGCGCTCCAGGAAGGGGCCGAGGGTGCCGGTGATCGCATCGTCGTCGTCAACGAGCAGGATGCGGGGCCGGATCTCCGCCATGTCAGCCCGCCGTCAGTGTGTTTGCGGATCCGATGTCGCTCACCGTCGGCGTCGCGCCGGTCCAGTGCACGACGTTCGCGTTTCCATTGACGCGCACCGTCTGCACGGTGCCGGCGAGCACGACGTTGCTGCTGCCGATCACCTCGACGAGCGCGGCATCGTCGATGACGAGCTGCGAGCCGGAAGCGTTCACGATGACGTGGTCGCACGCCCCCTCGACTCGCACGATGATCGCATCGTCCATGAGCGCGTACTCGCCGTCGCAACGAACGGTGCGCGTGGCTGCGGCGATCAGAGAGGCGCGGTCCGAGGCACCCTGCGCGGTCGAGGGAGGATCCGTCTCCCGTGCCGGCGTCGGGTCCTGACGGCTCGTGTCAGGGGAGGGCGACGTCCCGTCGACGACGCTCACCGAACAGCCGGCGAGGGCCGTGGCGAGTGCGAGGGCGGCGAGCATGGCCGGGATCCGGTGGAAGGGGGGCATGGTGTTCTCCGGTCGTTCTGTCGTCGGCGGGTCAAGCCGCGGCGGGGATGAAGATCTCGACGCGGCGGTTCAACTGACGGCCGGCCGGATCGTCGTGCCCGTCGATCTCGTTGGGTGCCACGGGTCGTGTCTCGCCGTAGCCGACCGGATCCATGGCGGTCTTCGCGCCCGCCTGCTGGAGGGCGGCGACCACGGATCGCGCGCGGCGTTCGCTGAGGTCCTGATTGTCCGCGTCGTCGCCAATCGCGTCGGTGTGGCCGGAGATCTCGGCGTTCGCGACGCTCTTGGCGACGAGCACCTGCGCGACCGCGGCGATGCTCTTCGCAGCGTCGGGTCGGATGTCGCTGCGGTCGAAGTCGAACAGCACGTCGTCCTGGAAGGTGATGGTGGTGCCGCACGAGGTGATGGGGGCGAGGGCTGAGATCGGTGGGAAGGAGCCGAGCTTCGCGACGGTCGCCAGTTTCTCCGCCTTCACCTCTGAGCCGTTCACCGTGGCCGTGCCGTCGCCGTCGTTCTGGATCCGGATCCGCGGGGCGGTGTAGGTGCCGGATCCGTCCCCGAAGTTCTCGATCTTCACCGAGCCGGCCGTGTAGGTGCCGGACCCGTCGCCGTAGTTCTCGATCCGGATCCCCGGAGCGGTGTAGTTACCGGATCCGTCGCCGAAGACCTCGACCGTGACCTCGCCGTCGGTGTAGGTCCCGGATCCGTCGCCGAAGTTCTGGATGCGGACGGAGCCAGACGTGTAGTCACCGGAGCCGTCTCCGTAATTCTCGATCGTGACCCCGTTGATGGTGGAGACGCCGGATCCGTCGCCGTAGTTCTGCACCGTGCCGTCGGGTCCGGTGTAGTTGCCGGAGCCGTCACCGTAGAGCATCGCGGAGCCATCACCGGAGACGACCTTCCCGCCGGTGTCGCAGCGTGCGGGGGAGACGGTGACGCCGGGGACGTCGGCGAAGCTCTTGTTGATCTCGATCGCGAACGCGTCGGCCGAGCCGGAGAGCAAGCCCAGATCGGGGAGACGGAACAGCGGGACCGGTGGGAACTGCCCGACGTCGTAGCCGGGCACGGTCGGCACCTCCGACCGGGCCTTGCCGGAGGTGGTGGCCGCCGGAGCCGGAGTGGCCTTCGCTCCCACACCCGCCGCGGGGGACGAACAACCGGAGAGAAGAAGGCCGGCGAGTGCGGTGGTGGCGAGGCCGACGCGCCGGAACCGCTGCGGCGCGCGATGCTGCGTGGTGCTCATGACAAGAGGCTAGCGATCCGGTGTCGCGGTTCCGTCGTCGCGCTGTCTCGATCTCGCGACATCCGTTTCGCCCCGCTCCGATGATGTGTGGACCGCGGACTTCACAGGGTCCCGAGGCGGTAGCCGAGGCGTCGCCCGAGCTGCCGTGCGGTGTCCGCGACGGCGACCGCGATCCTCTCCTCGTCCACGTCCTCCTGGTCCCCCCACGTCACCGCGACCGCGGCGATCGGCCAGTCCACGTGGTCCCGCACGGCGACGCCGATCGAGCGGAAGCCCTCCGTGACCTCGCCGTCCTCCCGCGCGAAACCCTCCCGGCGCACCTCGCGGAGCACCTCGCGCAGCTCGGCCGGCCGGGCGGGCCCGCGTCCGGTGCGCTCGGCGAACGACGCCGCATCGGGGTGGAGAGCCCTGACCTGCTCGCGAGGGAGGGCGGCGAGCATCGCCCGGCCCGTGGCCGTCAGAGCGGCGGGGAGCCGCACGCCGACGTCCGTCACGAGCGCAGGCCGGCGTGCGGCCCGCTCCTCGACGATGTACAGCACGTCGCGACCCGTCATCACGGCGAGGTGCGCGCTCTCGCCGATCCGGTCGGCGAGAGCGGCGAGCAGCGGCCGGCCGAGTCGCGCGAGCGGCTCCTGGCGCGAGTACCCGCCCGCCAGCTCGAAGGCGCTCGTGCCCAGGCCCCAGCGTCGCTCCTGGGGCAGATGCACCACGAAGCCGTACCGCTCCATCGTCGCGAGCAGGTGGTAGACGCTCGATCGGGGGATGTCGAGCTCTCGGGCCAAGGCCGACGCGGCGACCGGACCCGCGCGCCGGGCGAGGAAGCGAAGGATCCGCAGGGTCTGGTCCGCTGCGGGGACCTGCGGGCGCTCGTCGCGGGCACCCTTCGGCGAGTCCGTCCCGCCACCCTGGCCGGTGCGATCGGCGTTCACGGTCCCAGGATGCCATGTTCGCCCCGCGTCGGGCCGCCGCCCGCGGCGGGGGCCAGCACGGCGCGGCATGCGAGGTGCATCGCGAGGCGGGTCTCGGGATCCGTGAGGTCGACGCCGAGGAGCTCCTGCACGCGCCGGATCCGCACCGCGACCGTGTTGCGATGCAGATTCAGCGCCGCGGGGGTCGCGACCAGGCTCGACTCCTGGTCGAGATAGACCGACAGCGTGCGCAGCAGATCGCCGCTCGCGCCCCGCAAGGGCGCGAGGAGCGACTCCGCTGCGGGCACGAACGTGTCGTTGCCGATCCAGGCCAGCAGCAGCTGCTCGAGCCCGAGGCTGTCGACGCGGACGAACCAGCCCGTCGCCGAGCGCAGCGCGTACCGCGCATTGCAACGGCAGCGGACCCACCCGATCCGCGAGCCGCTGCGCCCCGGGATCGGGTGCGCCGGCTCCCGGCATCGCCACGCCGCGGAAGCCGCGCTCGTGGATCCGGCGCACCATCGCAACCTGCTGCCAGGGCGTCTCCGCTGCGGCGTCGAGCGGCACCGCGAGGGCGCCGTCGGATCTCCCGCGACGCGGCGTCGAGCACGACGAGGATCGCCGACGCGGAGGCGAGCAGCTCTCCGTCGCTGAGCACCGCGAGGGACTCCGAGCGGGTCACGATGCTGATGGCCGGGGATCGCGTGCTCGCGGAGATCCCCCTCGGTGAAACCGGCGAGCACGGCCGCGCCGGTGCCTCCGACCTGGACGATCGCCGAGTGCACGATGCGCTCGGCGTCCACGGCGGGGTGCGTCCTCGGCCGGGCCGGCGGGGCAGCATGCGGCCCTCCGTCGCGTGTCTGTGATCTCAGACAGAGTGACGTCCCGCGCCCTGTTCGCGCGGAGATCGAGGGTGTGGAATCGAAGCATGCCTCACACTTCTCCCGTGCTCGTCGGTGCCGCGCCCCTCCGCGCCGAGGACGTCGTCGCGGTCGCGCGGCACCACGCCCCGATCGTGATCGACGCCGGCGCCCTGGACCGCGTCGCGGCCGCCCGCGGCGTCATCGACGGCATGGCCGCCGACCCGAATCCGCACTACGGCGTCTCGACCGGCTTCGGCGCGCTCGCCACCACCTTCATCGCCCCCGATCGTCGTCGGCAGCTGCAGCAGAGCCTCATCCGCTCGCACGCCGCCGGCACCGGGGCCGAAGTCGAGACCGAGGTCGTCCGCGCGCTCCAGCTGCTGCGCCTGCAGACCCTCGCCTCCGGCCACACCGGCGTACGCCCGCAGGTCGTCGAGACGTACGCCGCGATGCTGAACGCCGGCATCACCCCGATCGTCCGCGAGTACGGCTCCCTCGGCTGCTCGGGCGACCTCGCCCCGCTCGCCCACGTCGCGCTCGCCGCGATGGGCGAGGGGGACGTCCGCGACGCGTCCGGCGAGAAGGTCCCCGCCGCCGACGCGCTGGCCGCGGCCGGCATCGAGCCCCTGCAGCTCGTGGAGAAGGAGGGCCTCGCCCTCATCAACGGCACCGACGGCATGCTCGGCATGCTCGTCCTCGCCCTGCACGACCTCGAGGACCTCTTCCTCACGGCCGACATCTCGGCGGCGATGTCGATCGAGTCGCAGCTCGGCACCGACGCGGTCTTCGCGGCCGACCTCATGGCGCTGCGCCCGCAGCTCGGCCAGGCCGTCTCCGCGGCGCACCTGCGCGCGTTCCTCGGATCCTCCCCGATGGTGCACAGCCACAAGGGCCCGGAGGACGGCCGGGTGCAGGACGCCTACTCGCTGCGCTGCTCGCCGCAGGTGCACGGCGCCGCTCGCGACACCGCGTCCTACGCCGCCACGATTGCCGAGCGCGAGCTCGCGAGCGTCGTGGACAACCCCGTCGTCACGAGCGACGGCCGCATCGAGTCCAACGGCAACTTCCACGGCGCGCCCGTCGCCGCCGTGCTCGACTTCCTCGCGATCTCGGTCGCCGACGTCGCCTCGGTCGCCGAGCGCCGCACCGACCGCGCGCTGGACCCGGCCCGCAGCCAGGGCCTGCCGCCGTTCCTCGCCGACGAAGTCGGCGTCGACTCCGGTCTGATGATCGCCCAGTACGCCGCCGCCGGCATCGTCTCGGAGCTCAAGCGGCTCGCCGTGCCCGCCTCGGTCGACTCGATCCCGTCCTCCGCGATGCAGGAGGACCACGTCTCGATGGGCTGGGCCGCGGCCCGCAAGCTCCGCCGCGCGATCGATGGCCTCGGCCGCGTCCTCGCGATCGAGATCCTCACCGGCGCCCGTGCGCTCGACCTGCGCGCGCCGCTCGAGGCCGGACCCGCCACGGGCGCGGTCCGCGACCTCGTCCGCACCGTGGCCGGAGGCCCCGGCCCGGACCGATTCCTCAGCCCGGACATGGAGGCCGTCGCTGCGCTCGTGCAGTCCGGCCGGATCGCTGCGATTGCGAAGGAGCACGCGAATGACTGACACCACCACTTCTCCTGCGGTTTCTCCGGCGGGCGGCCCGACGCTGTCGGATCCGACCCGCTCCATCCGCGCCCCCCGCGGCAACCAGCGCACCGCGAAGAGCTGGGGCGCCGAGGCCGCCAAGCGCATGCTCATGAACAACCTCGACCCCGAGGTCGCCGAGCACCCCGAGGACCTCGTGGTCTACGGCGGTACCGGTCGTGCCGCGCGCAGCTGGGAGGCCTACGACGCGATCGTGCGCACCCTCGACGAGCTCGAGCCCGACGAGACCCTGCTCGTGCAGTCCGGCAAGCCGGTCGGCGTGTTCCGCACGCACGAGTGGGCGCCGCGCGTGCTCATCGCCAATTCCAACCTCGTCGGCGACTGGGCGACCTGGCCCGAGTTCCGCAGGCTCGAGGCCGAGGGCCTGATGATGTACGGCCAGATGACGGCCGGATCCTGGATCTACATCGGATCCCAGGGCATCCTGCAGGGCACGTACGAGACGTTCGCCGCGGTGGCCCGCTCGCTCGGCAGGGACTCGCTCAAGGGCACCCTCTCGCTCACCGGCGGCGCCGGCGGCATGGGCGGTGCGCAGCCGCTCGCCGTCACCCTGAACGACGGCGTCTGCCTCATCGTCGACGTCGACGAGTCGCGTCTCGCGCGCCGCGTCGACCACGGCTACCTCGACGTCTACGAGACCGACCTCGACGCGGCGATCGAGCGTGCGGTGGCGGCGAAGGACGCCGGCGAGGCGCTCTCCGTCGGCATCGTCGGCAACGCGGCCGAGGTCTTCCCCGAGCTGCTGCGCCGGGGCGTGCCGATCGACATCGTCACCGACCAGACCAGCGCGCACGACCCGCTGGCGTACCTGCCGATCGGGATCTCGGTCGAGGACTGGAAGGCCGAGGCCGAGCGCGACCCCGAGGAGTTCACCCGCCGCTCCCGCGAGGCCATGGCCGCGCAGGTCCGCGCGATGGTGGCCTTCCAGGACGCGGGCGCCGCGGTCTTCGACTACGGCAACTCGATCCGCGCCGAAGCGGTGCTCGGCGGTTTCGACCGCGCGTTCGAGTTCCCCGGTTTCGTGCCGGCGTACATCCGCCCGCAGTTCGAAGAGGGCCGCGGCCCGTTCCGCTGGGCGGCGCTCTCGGGCGACCCGGAGGACATCTACAAGACCGACCGCGCCATCGCGGAGCTCTTCCCCGAGGACGCCGCGCTGCACCGCTGGCTGGAGAAGGCCGGTGAGAGGGTGCACTTCGAGGGCCTGCCCGCCCGCATCTGCTGGCTGGGCTACAAGGAGCGCCACCTCGCGGGCCTGAAGTTCAACGAGATGGTCGCCTCGGGCGAGCTGAGCGCGCCGATCGTGATCGGCCGCGACCACCTCGACTCCGGATCGGTCGCCAGCCCGTACCGCGAGACCGAGGCCATGAAGGACGGATCCGACGCGATCGCCGACTGGCCGCTGCTCAACGCCCTGCTGAACACGGCCTCGGGCGCGAGCTGGGTGTCGCTGCACCACGGCGGCGGAGTCGGCATCGGCCGCTCCATCCACGCCGGCCAGGTGACCGTGGCGGACGGATCCGCCCTGGCCGCCGAGAAGCTCGAGCGCGTGCTCACCAACGACCCGGGTACCGGCGTCATGCGGCACGTCGACGCTGGCTACGACCACGCGAAGGACATCGCCCGCGAGCGCGGCCTCACCGTCCCGATGGGTCTCTGAGCCCGGTCTTCCCCGGGGTGAGGTCGGGTCGTTGAGCGAGGCCGCGCGCCGCGCGACCGAGACGAAACGCGGTGAGCACGGGCCCGTCCCGCGCCCGAGTCGGCCCGCGGCGAGGTCGGGGTCGTTGGGCGAGGACGCGCGCCGCGCGACCGAGAAGAAACGCGGTCTCCCGCAGACCTGCGCCCCCTCAACGATCCCCAAGGAAGACGGAAGACTGTGCACATGAGGACCCTGATCACGAACATCGGCGAGTTGACGACCAACGTCGCTGCGGGCGACGACCTCTGCGGCACGCTGCACGACGCCGCCGTGCTCATCGAGGGCGACCGGATCGTCTGGGTCGGCGCTGCGGCGGACGCCCCCCTGGCTCCGTCTATTTCTGCCGAACCGTCGGTTTCGAGCGCCGAATCCCTCGGTTCGGCAGAAATAGATGGAGCTGTTGCGGTGGTGGACGCGGCGGGGCAGGCGGTGATCCCGGGCTTCGTGGACAGCCACAGCCACCTCGTCTTCGGCGGCGACCGCGCGGCCGAGTTCGAGGCGCGCATGCAGGGCCAGAAGTATGCCGCAGGGGGCATACGATCCACGGTCGCGGCGACGCGCGCGGCGTCCGACGACGAGCTGCGGGGACGCCTGCGCTGCTTCCTCGACGAGATGCTCGCCCAGGGCACGACGACGGTCGAGATCAAGAGCGGCTACGGCCTCGACGTCGCGACCGAGGAGCGTCTGGTGCGCCTCGCCGCCGAGGTCACCCCCGAGGTCACCTTCCTCGGGGCGCATGTCGTCCCGGCGGAGTACGCGGACCGCGGCGACGAGTACGTCGACCTCGTGACGGGGCCGATGCTCGACGCCTGCGCCCCGCACGTGAAGTGGATCGACGTGTTCTGCGAAACGGGCGCGTTCACCGTGGAGCAGTCGCGCCGCGTGCTCGAGGCGGGGATCTCCCGCGGGCTGGAGCCGCGCGTGCACGCGAGCCAGCTCGGCCCCGGCGAGGGAGTGCAGCTCGCCGTCGAGCTCGGCGCGGCCTCGATCGATCACGGCACCTACCTCACCGACGGCGACGTGACGGCGCTCGCCGGATCCGACACCGTCCTCACCCTGCTGCCGGGAGTGGAGTTCTCCACCCGCCAGCCCTACCCGGATGCCCGTCGGCTCATCGACGCCGGCGTGACGGTCGCGATCGCCTGCGACACGAACCCCGGATCGAGCTTCACCTCGTCGATGCCCTTCTGCATCGCGGTCGCCGTGCGCGACATGCGGATGACGGTCGCCGAGGCGATCCACGCGGCGACGGCCGGGGGAGCGGCGGCCCTGCGCCGCGACGACATCGGCCGCATCGCTCCGGGGATGCGCGCCGACCTGGTGCTGCTGAAGAGCCCGAGCCGCGTGCACCTGGCCTACCGTCCCGGCGTGCCGCTCGTCGAGGCCGTGTGGAAGGACGGCGTGCGCGCCGTCTGAGGCCTTCCGGGGCCGTTGAGCGAGCAGCGGCGGAGCCGGAGCGAGACGAAACGCGGTGATCCTGCGGGAGACCGCGTCTCGTCTCGGTCGCGCGGCGCGTCCTCGCTCGACGACCTCGACGCTCAGCCCAGCGCTTCCGCGCAGATCACGGCCGCCGCGGCGGACCACGCCTGCGGGCGGCAGGACGCGGGGTACGGGACAGGGGACCTCCCGGACGTCCGGGCGTCGCCCGCGTGCAGCTCCGGCATCCGGAAGTCGAAGCCCTCGGCCGCATCGACGAGTTCGCCGGCGACGTCGGCAGCCTCGGGAGCGAAGCCGGCGCGCAGCATGCCGTGGACGGCCACCGCGGTGTCGTGCGCCCAGACGCTGCCGCCGTGATAGCTGAGCGGCCAGAAGCCTCTCGCACCCGTCGACAGCGTGCGGATCCCGAACCCGCTCGACATCGAGTCGCCGAGCAGCAGCGCGACGCACGTGCGCTCCTCGTCCGGGTCCAGCAGCCCCGTGCCGATCAGGTGCCCGATGTTGCTCGTGAGCGTGTCGACCGCGGCGCCGTGCGCGTCGAGCGCGATCGCGGGGTAGCGGCCCTCGGGGGTGGCGACCCAGTAGGCGGCGCGGAACCGGGCGCGCAGATCGGCGGCCCAGACCCGCAACGGCTCGCTGCCGTCCTCGCCGAGCGCGTCGAGCAGATCCGCGCCGCGCACGGCCGCCTCGTAGGCATAGCCCTGCACCTCGCTGAGCGCGATCGGCCCCTCGGCGAGCCGGCCGTCGCGCCACTGGATCGAGTCGCCGGAGTCCTTCCAGCCCTGGTTCGCCAGGCCGTGGCCGGTCTCGTCGACGTAGTCGATGAACCCGGATCCGCTCGCGTCGCCGTGGTCGATCATCCAGTTCAGTGCCGCGCGGAGGTTCGGCAGCAGCTCGCGGACCTCGGTCTCGGGCATGCCCGCGTCGCGGGCGTCGGCGAGCAGGCAGATCCAGAGCGGCGTCGCGTCCACCGTGCCGTAGTACAGCGGAGGAAGATGCACGCCTTCGTTCGGCAGCGAGAGCGTACCACTGCGCAACTCATGCGGGATCTTGCCCGGTGCTTCGGCCGTCGCCGGATCGTTCCTGGTGCCCTGCAGGCGCGCGAGCACACGCAGGGTCGAGGCCGCGATCGTCGGGTCGAGGGCCAGCGCCAGGCGTGCGGCCCAGATCGCGTCTCGGCCGAAGAGCGTGAAGAACCACGGCGCGCCCGCGGCGTAGAAGGCGTCGTCCGGGTGTGCGGGGAGCGCGAGGCGCAGGGCGGCGAGGTCGCCGGCGGCGCGGTTCAGCCAGCGGCCCAGGCGCGGGTCACTGACCGCAGGCACGGTCGCGTGCGCGGCCGCGGCGGGCTCGCGCACCACCAGCGTCGCATCCTCGAGGGCGAGCGCGAATGAGAACTCCACCGTGGAACGCGGCTCCAGCACGGCCGTCCAGCGCACGGCGAGGGCGTCCTCCTCGACCGCCACCACCGCCCCGGGCGCCGTCAGGGCGAACGACGCCGTATCCGAAGAGGCGCGTTCGCCGTCCCATGCCCATGCTCCGTGGTCGGGAAGCCCCGCCTTGACGCGCTGCAGAGGCTCGAAGTCCGGGGCGAGCGTCACGGTCAGCGCGATGGGAACGGGCACATCGCGATGCGAGGAGATCCGGATCCGCTCCTCGACCCCGCCGGCGCGCACCGTCCGTTCCCGATCCAGGCGCACCTTCGGATCCGGCTGGTCGTCATCGACCCCGCGCAGCACGCCGGTGAACACGGCGCGCTGCGGCGCGGGGGAGGAGCAGGCGATCGTCTCGACCGCCGTGCCCTCCACCGAGACGGAGAGCGCACGCACGTGGCGCACGTCACCGTGGTACACGCCGTGGATCGGGGCGGTGCCCATGTCTCCGGTCTCGTCCGACCACACCTGGGTCGGCGCGTGGAGGACGATGACGGCATCGTCGAGAAGAGGCTGCAGCGGGGAGTCGGACATGGGGCTCCTTCGTGAGGGGCAGGGATGCGGGGCGGCCCCGCGGGGGATGAGGGTCTCGGTCACGGGGGAGGCGGACCGGCGCTCCGCCGCGGGGGGCGGAGCGAGGCCGTCGTACGGGTCACTCCTTCACCGCCCCGTCGCTGGAGTTCATGATCCGCTTCTGGAAGACGAAGAACATCACGGCGACGGGGATCGTCATGATGATCGCCGCGGCGAGCTTGAGCGGATACTGCCGTCCCTGGCTGAGCTGCCCGTTGGCGAGCTGCGCGACGCCCTTGGTCAGGGTCGTGAGCTCGGGCGACTGGGTCGACACGATGAAGTGGGCCAGCTCGTTCCAGGAACCCTGGAACGAGAGGATCACGATCGTGATGAGCGCGGGGCGCGCCATCGGCAGCACGACGGACCAGAAGACGCGGAAGGTGCCGGCGCCGTCGATCCGTGCCTGCTCCTCGACGGACGCGGGAATGGACTCGAAGAACCCCTTCATGATGAACACCCCCGCGGCGTCGACCAGAAGCGGCAGGATCATGCCGGCGTAGGAGTCGTACATCCCGAGCGTGTTGATGACCAGGAACTTCGGGATCAGCAGCACCACCGTCGGCACGCTCATGACGGCGATGAGGCCCGCGAAGACGACCGAGCGCCCGCGGAAGCGCAGGCGGGCGAGCGCGTAGCCGGCGAGGGAGTTGAAGAACACGCGCCCGGCGGTCACGACGACCGTCACGATGACGGAGTTGGTGAACCAGGTGGGGAAATCGCTGCGCAGGAACAACTGGGTGTACGCCTCGGTCGTGAACGTGCGCGGGACGAGGGCCAGCGGGTTCGACGCGGCATCCGGATCCGTCTTGAAGCTGGTCGCCACCTGGATCAGGAACGGGTAGATGTACACGAGCGCGAGGGCGATGAGCAGGGCGTAGAGCACCGAGGTCGACGCGATGCGCGCGGTGCTCCGTCGGGGCCGGGGCACGGTCCGGCGCGGTGCCGCGGCGGAGGGGGCGGAGACGGCGCTCATCGGGATGTCCTTCCGCCTGGAGCGGGAACGCGCGGGTCGTCGGCCGCGCGAGCGGCGGAGGCGGCTCGTGCGGCGGCTTCGAGGTAGGGGCGGTTGCGTCGGCGGGAGACCGGGCGCTCGCGCAGGACCCAGCGCTGCACGAGGGTGAAGACGATGATGATGACGAACAGGATGAACGCGATCGCGGCGCCCTGTCCCCACTCCTGATTGAGGAACGACGACTGGTACGACTGATAGGCCGGAGTGATCGTCGTCTTGGCCGGCTGGCCACGGGTGCCGGTGTAGATCTGGTCGAAGACCTGCCAGCAGCCGATGAGGCCCAGCGTGAGCACGGTGAACAGCGTGGGGCGCAGCTGCGGCAGCGTGACCCGCCAGAACCGCTGCCATCCGTTCGCCCCGTCCATCATCGCGGCCTCCTGCACCTCGCCGGAGATGTTCTGCAGTGCGGCGAGGAAGAGCAGCATCAGGGTTCCGCTGGTCGTGAAGACCGCCATGATGATGTAGACGCACATCGCGACACTGGGGCCGCCGATCCAGTCCCAGAACGAGACGCCGAGGAAGCTGTTCTGCGTCAGGGCCGCAGGCCCGGACGTGGCGCCGAAGTGCAGGATCCCGGACGGGTCGTTGAGCCAGTTCGGGCCGTTGATCCCGAGCCATCCGAGCGCTGCGTTGACGGCTCCGGTCGTGGAGAACAGGAACAGGAACAGGACGGTGATGGCGACGGAGCTCGTCACCGAGGGGAAGTAGAACGCGGTGCGGAAGAAGCCGCGGCCCTTGAGGATCTGCCGGTTCACCAGCACGGCGAGGAGGAGGCTCAGGGCGGTCTGGCACGGCACCACGAGCAGGACGTACCAGGCGTTGTTCTTCAGGCTCATGCCGAAGTCGGCCTCGGCGAGTCCACCGCCGAGCAGCAGCGCCGCGTAGTTCTTGAGGCCGACGAACGAGACGCCTCCGGAGAACGGCGAGCCGCGACCTCCCCAGTCGCTCACGCTCACCCACAACGCCATGAGCACCGGCACGACGAGGAACAGGCCGAGGAGGATCAGCATCGGGGCGGTGAAGAGCCACCCCGATGCGGCCTCCCCACGCCGCAGCCCCGAGTGGGACGCGGCGCGGAGAGACCGCTCGGAGGAGGAGGCCATGATTACTTGGTCAGCGCTTCCAGGTTCTTCTGCGCGGTCGCCAGCATGGACGTCGGGTCGCCGGTCGCGAGCGAACCGAGTTTGCCGTTGAAGTCGGTCACCACGTCGCTCGCGCCCTTCGCGGTCGGCATGCCCTGCGCGTACTCGGCGCCGTCGAGGAACGGCACGAGCGCGGCGTTGTCCGTCTTCCACTCGTCGGCGGCCGAGCGGATCGACGGCATGGGGCCGAACGCCTTCGAGAAGGCGAGCTGACTCTCCGCGCTGGTCAGGTGCTCGACGAGATCGAGGGCGGCCTTCTGGTTCTTGCTGTCGGCGGCGATGCCCCAGCAGTTCGTGAATTGGAGGGTGCCCTTCTTGCCGTCGGGGCCCGCGGGAAGCTCCACGGCCTTGTACTTCACGGTCGGGTAGTCGGTGCCCATCGCGCCCGTGATCCAGTTGCCCTCGACGACCATCGCGGCCTTCTGCGTGCCGAACGCCTCTCCGCCCCAGCCGGATCCGAGATCCGCCGCGAACTTCATCGAGCCGGCGTCCAGCAGCCCCTTGAGGTAGTCGAGCGCCTTCACGTTGCCGGGGGCGTCGGCGGTGGCCTTCGTGGAGTCGGCGTTCATGAGGCCGCCTCCCGCCGCGACCATGAACGCGCCGACGCGGGCGTACTCCCCGCTCATCGCCAGGCCCACGTGACCGTCGGCGGTGAGCTTCTTCGACACCGTGGCGAGCTCGTCCCAGGTCTTCGGCACGTCGGCGTCCGTGAGGCCGGCCTTGGCCCACATGTCGGTGTTGATGATCAGCTGCAGCGTGGAGAAGTCCTTCGGTGCGCAGTACAGCTTTCCGTCATAGGTGAACGACTTCTGCAGGCTGGGGTAGAAGTCGTCCTTGTTCTTGAGCAGGTCCCCGTAGGCGAGTAGAGAGCCGTTCGACGCGTAGCCGGCGAGGGAGTCGGTGGACTGGTAGAACACGTCCGCCGGGGACCCGGAGGCGAAACCCTGCGAGAGCTGCTGGTTCAGATCGCTCGCCGCGGTCACCGTCGCAGAGATGCCGGACGTCTTCGACCAGTCCGCGACCGCGGCCTTGACCGCGTCCGTCTCGGCGTCGCCGGAGGATCCGATGAGGATGTTGAGCGGCTTGTCGGAAGAAGTCAGCTTCGTGGCTCCGGTGGTGCTGTCGGCGCCTCCTCCGGAGAATCCCGATCCGCATCCGGTCAGGGCGATCGCGCCGACGAGGACGAGGGCCCCGGCCCCGATCGCGGCGCGTGTGCTGTGCCGTGTCATGTCTCTTCTCCCTTGATGAGCATCCATGGTGAGGTGTGCTGTGGTTCGGCGGCAAGGCGCCGTCGCATGAATTTGAACGATCAAACTCCGTGAGGAACACGCTAAGCGGCCGAAGCGGACGATGTCAAGGTGAGAAGTGCCACAGTGGGAGGGTGATCCAGCGGGTCCTCGGGGGCCGCGGAGGGAGAGACATGGCCAGGACGCCGACCGTCGAGGACGTGGCGCAGCGCGCCGGAGTGTCACGGCAGACCGTGTCCAACGTGCTGAACACGCCGGAGATCGTGAAGCAGGCGACCCGGGAGCGCGTGCAGCAGGCGATCCTCGATCTCGGATACCGCCGGCATGCGGCGGCGCGTCAGCTGCGCACGAGGCGCAGCTCGACGATCGGGGTGCATCTGGATCCCTACGTCGGTGGCGTCTCCGGCGTCGTGCTGGATCGGTTCGTGCACGCTCTCACCGAACGCGCGAGCGAGCGCGGCATGCGCATGCTCGTCTACGCGGCGCGGACGGCCGATGACGAGATGGCACGCCTGGCCGAGCTGTGGGAGGGCTCGGAGATCGATGCGGCCATCATCACCGGCACCTTCCACGGCGATCCCCGCACGCGCTGGCTCGGCGACGCGCGGCTCCCGTTCGTCGCCTTCGGCCGACCGTGGGGCGAGGACGACCTGGCCGCCCCCGAGCATCTCTGGGTCGACGTGGACGGCGCGGCGGGCACCAGGGCGGCCACCGCGCATGCGCTGGGATTCGGCTCCCGCGTCGCGTTCCTCGGCTGGCCGTCCGGGTCGGGGACGGGCGACGACCGAGAGCGCGGCTGGCGCGAGGCGATGGCCGATGCCGGTGCGATCGGGCCGCGGTGGACGGCCGAGGAGGATGTCGCTGCGGCCAGGACGGTCGTGGGATCCGCGGGGCACGAGGTCGATGCGATCGTCTGCGCGAGCGACTCGCTCGCGATCGGCGCGCTGCTGGCTCAGGCGGGTGGCGCCGCGCGCGTGCCCGTGATCGGATTCGACAACACCCCCACGGCGGAGGCGCTCGGGTTCTCCAGCGTCGAACAGCGCCCGGAGGACGTCGCGGTGGCCACGCTGGAGCTCCTGATGGGTCCCACGGGTGAGACCGTGACGCCGCGTGAGGTGCAGGCGGGCACCGCGCACGCGCTGATCGAGCCTCGTCTCGTCGTCCGTTGAGGTGTCTCGTCGTCCGCTGAGGTCAGGGACGAATGGCCCGCGCGGCCCCCATCGGGCCTAACGTGGAGGAATGGCACGAATTCTGATCTTCGGCGGCCACGGCAAGGTCGCGCTCCTGCTCGAACCGCTGCTCGCCGAACGCGGCGACACGGTCACTGCGGTCATCCGCGACGGCGCGCAACGCGACGAGGTGCGCGCGGCCGGGGCGGAGCCGGTCGTCTTCGACGTCGAGACGGCGTCGGAGGAGTCTCTCGCGGAACTCATCTCCGGGCACGACGCCGTCGTCTGGTCGGCAGGCGCGGGAGGCGGATCCGCGGAACGCACCAGGGCGGTCGATCACGACGCCGCGGTCCGCTCGATGGCCGCTGCGGCGACCGCCGGGGTGCCCCGCTACGTCATGGTGTCGTACTTCGGGGCGTCCCGGGACCACGGCATCGACCCGTCCGACTCGTTCTACGCGTACGCCGAGGCCAAGGCGGCGGCCGACGAGGCGCTTCGCGCCTCGGATCTGGAGTGGACCGTGCTCGCGCCGAGCCGATTGACCCTCGATGCGCCGACCGGCGAGATCGACGCCGAGGCGGAGACCTCGGGCAGCGTCTCCCGTGCCGACGTGGCGCGGGTGATCGCCCAGACGCTCGTCGAACCCGCGACGATCCACCGCACGATCCGCTTCAACTCCGGCACGACCCCCATCGCGGAGGCACTCGCCTCCCCCTGATGCGGCGGCCGGGTGCGGTCGTCGTGGCCGCGCCCGGATCGGTCGCCGGTCGCGCGAGCCTGCCAGGGCGCGGTCGCGGGAACCGCTCGCCGCCACGGGGCGGCAGCCAAGGCGGCCGGTGGCGCGGGCAGCGCTACGGCGTTGGCATTGGCGCGGTCCGTCCCGCGTCGCGCCCCGCGAGGGCGGCGAGGAGCTCCAGCACGCAGAGCGCCGCGAGGCGGACCGTGCGCGCGTCCTCGTCGTCCGCCGTCGCGTCGACCTCCGCGATGTCCGCGCTCACGACCCTGGCGTCGCTCGCGATCCCCCGCACCAGTGCGCGCAGCTCCCACGCGGCGAACCCGCCAGGGACGCTCGCGGGGCAGCCGGGGGTCGCGGCGCGGTCGCAGGCGTCCACGTCGATGTCGAGATGGATCCGGGGATCCTGCCCCGCGCTCGCGATCGAGACCGCTTCGGCCACCACGTCGTCGATGCCGCGGCGACGCACCTCGTCCAGGGTGATGACCCGGATGCCCCACTCCGCGGCGCGCTGGGCGTAGGCCGCCGAATTCGCGAAGTCCGTGATGCCGATCTGAACGATCCGGTGCGGATCGATCGCGGATCCGTCCGGGGCATCCTCGACGAGACGGCGCACCGGAGAGCCGTTCGAGACGCCGTCGCGCAGGTCGAAGTGCGCGTCGATGGTGATGAGTCCGGTCGCCCCGGCCCCGAGCGCGACCGGGTAGGTCAGCGAGTTGTCTCCGCCGAGGGCGATGGCCAGGCGCGATCCGGCGGTGAGTTCGGCCACGCGGGCGATCGTGCGGTCGACGCCCTCGTCGCCGTCGGGCTCGACGATGTCACCCGCGTCGGCGATCCTCAGCACCGTGTTCAGATCGACGACCGGAGGTCCCATGAGCGTGGGGCTGTAGCGCCGCAGCGCCTCGCGGATCGCAGCGGGGGTCGCATGTGCGCCCGTGGGGGAGAGCGACGTCCGCCAGGTCGGCACACCGAGCAGCACGGCGTCGACGCGTTCCGCGAACGGCGGCCAGTCGCCGCCGCGGGGCCAGAGGGGATCGTGCGACAGTGCCATGAGGGTCCCTTCCCGTCGGATCGGCGTCCGTCGACCAGCGTGCCACGACCCGCGCGAGGATCGGGCAGCCGCGGCACGCCGCTGTCTGGCCCACGAGACAGTCCTCCGCCGGGCGTATCGATCCTTCTCGCCACGCATGAGGTCACGATCCGCGGGCGGTGCGCCGGTCCGCACACCGGGTGACGATCCGCGCACCGAGGACGACCAGCCCATGAAAAGCGCCGTTCACCCTGCAGAAACGTGGTTCCGTGTGCAGATCGTCGCGGCGCCGTCCTACGCCGGGATCACGGCGTTCGCGATCGCGAAGATCGCGAGCCCGGCGAGGGCGCCCACGACCGTCCCGTTCAGGCGGATGTACTGCAGGTCACGGCCCACCATGAGTTCGATCTTCTCCGTGGTCTCTGCCGGGTCCCATCTCTCGACGGTGTCGGTGATGATCGAGGCGATGTCGTGCCGGTAGCGGTCGACGAGGAAGACGGCCGCATCCGTGGTCCAGCCGTCCACCCTGTCCTGGAGCGCCTTCTCCGAGGCCAGCCGGGCTCCGAGGTCCGCGATGGCCTCCGCGGCCCGTCGGCGCAGCCCGCTGTCCCGATCGGCGAGCGCGGTGAGCAGCCCGGTCTTCGCGGTGTCCCACGCCTCGGAGGCGAGGGCTCCGACCCGCGGGCTGTCGAACAGCGCGCCCTTGGCGTTCTCCAGACGGCCACGGGTCGCGGCGTCGTGCTGGAGGTTCTCCGCGAGCCGGGCGAGATAGCCGTCGATCGCGCGTCGCGCGGGGTGGTCGGGGTCGGCCTGCACGGCATGGACGAACTTGAGCGCCTCGTTGTACGCGGCCTCGTCCACGAAACGGTGCGCCATCCGCGGGACCCACGACGGCAGCCGCCGCGAGAGCAGGCCACGGAAGGCGGCGGCGTTGTTCTCCAACCACCCTGCGATGCTGTCCACCGCGAGGTCGACGGCGCCGCGGTGCGCCCGGCTCTGCACGATGCGCTCCAGCCAGGCACCGGCAGGCGTGCCCCATTCCAGTTCGACCAGGTGCTCGCGGGCGAGATCGGCGATGAGGTCGCGCACGTCGTCGTCGCTGAGGGCCCGCAGCACGGCCGCCGCGATCGTGGACCCCTCCGCGACGACGCGCTGCGCGTGCGGGGGATCGCGGAGCCAGGATCCCAGCCGGGCCGCGATCGAGGTCTCGGCGAGCTTGGTGCGCACGACCTCGGCGGAGAGGAAGTTCGTCTCCACGAACTCCCCGAGGGTCCGGCCGATCTCGTCCTTGCGGGTGGGGATGATCGCGGTGTGCGGGATCGGCAGTCCCAGCGGACGACGGAAGAGGGCGGTCACCGCGAACCAGTCCGCGAGCGCGCCGACCATCCCGCCCTCGGCCGCCGCGCGGACGTAGCCGAGCCACGGCAGGCGCGTCTGCAGCCAGAAGGCGACGACGAATGCGATCGCCATGACACCGAGCGCGACGAGGGCGACCGCCTTCATGCGACGCAGACCCCTCAGGCGCTCGCGGTCCGCCGGGGACAGCAGATCTTCTCGACGCGACGGCATGCGCCCATCCTGCCACCGGTCGGGAGCGGATCCGCAGAGCCCGAGCGGAGGCGGCGCGGTAGCCTCGAGACCGTGATCGAAGACATCAAGAAGCGCGCGCTGCACCGCACCAGCATCCTCGAGGGCCAGCTCCGCGGCGTCGCCAAGATGATCGAGAACGAGGAGTACTGCATGGACATCATCACGCAGTCGCGGGCGATCCAGCGCTCCCTGGAGTCGCTCAACCGGCTGCTGCTGGAGAACCACCTCCGCACGCACGTGGCGCACATGTTCGACGAGGGCGGCGAGCCGCGCGAACAGGCCATCGCCGAGCTGCTCAAGGCCTTCGACATCCAATCGCGCTAGTCGCGCGAAATCGCGACGAAACATGAAGATTCGTCGCAATCACGGTCACCTACAACGGATATCGTTGCAGGAATCTCAATAGCCTTCGTTTTCCACTGTACGCGATCCCCCACCTGTGCCAGACTGCTCCGCAGCGAAGTTTTCACTGTGGAGGTTTCATGACCGGTCCAACGTCCGTGCCGGATCCGCGCCCGTCCGCCGGCGGTGTCGAGATCGTCGATGTCACGAAGTTCTACGGGGATGCCACCGCGGTCGACCGGCTCTCGCTGCACATCCGCTCGGGCGAGTTCCTGTCGCTGCTCGGACCGTCCGGATGCGGCAAGACCACCACGTTGCGCATGATCGCGGGCTTCGAGCATCCGGATCACGGCGACATCCGCCTCTCCGGGCGGAGCGTGCTGGGGCTTGCGCCGCACAAGCGCGAGGTCAACACCGTCTTCCAGGCGTACGCCCTGTTCCCGCACATGACCGTCGCGGAGAACGTCGCCTACGGTCTGCAGCAACGCAGGGTGCCGAAGGCGGAACAGCGCGAGCGCGTCGCCGAAGCGCTCGACATGGTGCAACTGCGCCGGTTCGCGGACCGCAAGCCCACCCAGCTCAGCGGTGGCCAGCAGCAGCGCATCGCCCTGTCCCGGGCGCTCATCAACCGTCCCTCGGTGCTGCTGCTCGATGAGCCACTCGCGGCGCTGGACCGTCAGCTACGCGAGGAGATGCAGCTCGAGCTCAAGCTGCTCCAGGCGAGGCTGGGAACGACGTTCGTGTTCGTCACGCACGATCAGGCCGAGGCGCTCTCGATGAGCGATCGGATCGCGGTCATGCGTGCGGGCAGGATCGAGCAGCTCGCCGGTCCCGCCGAGATCTACGCCGAGCCCGCATCGGCCTACGTGGCCTCCTTCATCGGGCAGCAGAACTTCCTGCACGGCACCGCGCAGGGAACCGCCGTCCGCACGGCGATCGGAGAGGTGCACGGCCGCTGGGGCGGTGCGCAGGAGCCATCCGGATCCGCCGCAGTCGCCGCGATCCGCCCGGAGTTCGTCCGGCTCGCCTCGGCCGGTTCCGCGGACGGGCCGGGTCTCGACGGAACGGTCCTCGGGATATCCCACTTGGGGGAGACCCTGCAGATCGCGGTGGACGTCGGGCGCGAGCAGACCTTCCTCGTGCGGATCCCCGCGCCCGGCGCCCCTGCGGTCGCCGTCGGCGACGCGGTGCGCTGCACGTGGAGTCCGAACGACGTGCGTCTCTTCTCCGGCGAGGGGATCCCGGAGACGGCGACGCACGTCATCGCGCTGCCCAGGGAAGCCGCCTGATGTCGGAGCCGATCCGCATCCTCGCGGACGGCCCTGCGGCACGGTCCCTGGGCGCGCGACTGACGCGACGCGGCTTCCTCGCGACCGCGCTCGCCGCCTCCGGGGCGGTCCTGTTCACGGCGTGTGCGCCGCGGGGTGCCTCGACGGCTTCTTCGGCGCACGGAGGTCCGCTGGAGGACAAGGTCTCCGTCTACACCTGGAGCGACTACGACGACCCGAAGATCCTCACCTCGTTCACGAAGAGCAAGGGGCCGAAAGTCGTCGTCGACGCCTTCAATTCGAACGAGGAGCTCATCGCGAAGCTCGTCGCCGCACGGGGAACGTCCGGGTACGACATCGTCGTCCCGAGCGGCCTGTTCATCCTGCCGATGGCGCAGAACGGCCTCCTTGAGAAGCTCGACCACGACCTGCTGCCGAACTTCGCCACGATGAACCCGAGCTTCGTGCACCGCGCGTTCGATCCGAAGAACGAGTACTCGATCTGCAAGGCGTGGGGGACGACCGGCTTCGTCTACGACAGGACCGTGATCGCGCGTGAGCTGCGGACGTGGTCCGACTTCGTCGACGCCGCGCAGAAGGAGGCGTCAGGGCGCACCGCGGTGCTGGACGACCCGGCACCCCTGTGCGGCATCTACTTCTGGTCGCACGGGATCGACTGGAACACCACGGAGAAGAAGCACCTCGACGCGTGCGAGACCTTCCTGACGAAGGAACTCGCACCGCACATCACCACCTTCGACTCCGCACCGGGCGGTCAGATCATCCCGCAGGCCTCTGCCGCGCTCGTGCAGTCCTACAGCGGCGATGCGCGCACGGGCATCGCCCAGTCGAAGGATCCGGACCGCTGGCGATGGGTGCTCGGATCCCCTGCCACCGAGCTGTGGATGGACAACTGGGCGATCGCCAAGGGCGCCCCGCACCCGGAGGCCGCGCACGCCTTCATCGACTTCATGATCGCCCCGGACGTGCAGCTCGCCCAGGTCGACTACATCGGCTACGACACGGGCGTGCAGGGCACGCAGCAGAAGGCGGAGGAGGCCGGATTGGAGCGCCTGGACATGGTGTACTTCGACGACGCGCAGGTGAAGACCATGCACGAGCAGACCTTCACGAGCGCGCAGGAGCGGATCGTGGCGATCTGGAACGCGACGAAGGCGGCCGCGGGTGCGTAGGCCCCGGATCCGCTTCGGCCTCGCCGTCCCCGCCTGGGCCTGGCTGCTCGTCTTCTTCGTCGTGCCGATCGGGGTCGTGATCTGGTACAGCTTCGGCTACAAGCCGAGCATCTTCGCGACCAACGCGAACGACAGGCTGTCCTTCGACCGTTACGTCGAGGCGCTCTCGCCGACGTTCTTCGCCACCTTCCAGAACACGCTGTGGGTGGGCGTCGTCGGCACCGTGCTCTGCCTGCTCATCGGTGCTCCGGTGGCGTACTGGATCGCCGTGAAGTGCGCGCCGAGCCGGCGCGGGCTGTTCCTCGCGCTCGTGATGGTGCCGTTCTGGACGAACTTCCTCGTGCGGACCATCGGCTGGCAGATCATCCTCGCCCCCGAGGGGTGGCTCTCGCACGCCCTGCAGTTCCTCGGCGTCATCCCCGGACCGCTCGGGATCCTGAACTCCCGCGGCGCCGTGCTGCTCGGCGTCGTCTACAACTACCTGCCGCTCATGATCCTGCCGCTCTTCGTCGCGTTCGACCGGGTCAGCGGGCCGCTGCGCGAGGCCAGCAAGGATCTCGGCGCCGGCAGCATCACGACCTTCCTGCGGGTGACCGTGCCGCTCGCACGGCCCGGCATCGTGGCGGGCGTGCTGCTCGTCTACATCCCGCTCATGGGCGACTACATCACCGCGACCGTGCTCGGCGGGGCCAAGGGGAACATGGTCGGGCAGATCGTGGCGAGCCAGTTCCAGACCGCCCAGAACTGGGCGCTCGGATCCGCGATGGCCGTGCTGCTCATTCTCACGATCGGCGCGTCGGTGGCGCTCGCCGCGGGGATCGGCTGGCTCGTGACCCTTCCGGTCCGACGTGCCTACCGCCTGAACCTGGAGGAGGCGCGATGACCGCCGTCACCGAACGTCCGACCGCGTCCGCCGCCCGTACGGGTGCCGTGGCGAGGCCGCGGCCGCGCCGTAGCGCGAGCCGCTGGCTGCTGCCCCTCTGGGCGGCCCTGGTGTTCGTGTTCCTCTTCCTGCCGATCGCGGTCGTCATCGTCTACTCCTTCAACGTGGGGCGACTGCTCATCTCGTGGGACCACTTCGGATTCGACTCGTTCGCCGCGATCGTGACGAAGCCCGCCGTGCGCGACGCGGTGCTGGTCTCGCTGCGAACCGGGCTCCTCGCCGCGCTCCTCGCCACAGCCCTCGGCACCCTCGCGGGCATCGCGATGGCGCGCACGCCCGGTCGATGGGTGCCGTGGTTCCTGGCTCTGCTGCTGCTCATCTCGGTCACGCCGGAGATCGTGGACGCCGTGGCGCTGCTGCCGTGGGTCGTCTTCCTCGGCCAGGATCTCGGGCTGAGCGTGTTCGACGACGGCACGGTGCGTCTCGTGATCGGGCAGTCGCTGTTCTCGATCGCCATCGTCTCCTACATCGTGCGGGCACGGCTCGTGGGGCTCGACGCCAAGCTGGAGGAGGCCTCGGCGGATCTCTACGCGAAGCCGCTCACCACCTTCTTCAAGGTGACGCTGCCGCTGGCGATGCCCGCGGTGCTCGCGGGGTTCCTGCTCTCGTTCACGCTCGGACTCGACAACACGGTCGTGTCGGCGTTCGTGCAGGTCTCGGGGACCACGCCGTGGCCCGTGTACGTGCTGAGCGCGCTGCGCAGCGGGCTGCGTCCCGAGATCGCGGCGGTCTCGACGATCATGCTCGTGCTGACCCTCGGCGCCCTCGCGCTGGTCGCGCTCGTGCTCAAGCGCGCCGGCGACTCGGCGGCCGACATCGCCCGCACGATGGCCGGCGGCTGACCCGGGGCCGGCCTCGTCCGACATCACTTTCGCTCCCGGTCTCTCTTGCTCCCGTCGCGAAAGGTGCCGCTCTAGGGCGACCAGAGCGGCACCTTTCGCGACGGGAGCTCGCGGGACTCGTGCGGGGGGAGCGCGTGACTCGTCCGGGAGCGCCTGAGGCGCGAGGCGCTTCGTGCGCGTTTGCCTCCCCTCAGCGTCTTCGCCCCCCTGGGCGACGCCTACACGGGGAGGGGAAGACGCTCAGGGGAGGGGAAGACGGAGGAACCGGAAGCTAGAGGACGGACTCCGCCTCTTTCAGCACACCGCGCAGGATCCCGGCGATCTCGCGGAATTCGGCGGGACCGATCGTGAGCGGCGGGGCGAGCTGGATGACGGGATCGCCCCGGTCGTCGGCACGGCAGTACAGCCCCGCGTCAAAGAGCGCACGGGAGAGGAATCCGCGCAGCAGCCGTTCCGACTCGTCGTCGTCGAAGGTCTCCCGCGTCGTCTTGTCCTTCACGAGCTCGATCCCGAAGAAGTAGCCGTCGCCGCGCACATCGCCGACGAGCGGCAGGTCGAGCAGCGTCTCGAGCTCCGCGCGGAACAGCGGGGAGTTCTCGCGCACCCGTTCGTTGAGCTTCTCCTCCTCGAAGATGTCGAGGTTCTCCAGCGCGACGGCGGCGGAGACCGGGTGGCCGCCGAACGTGTAGCCGTGCGGGAAGGAGGTGTCCCCGTGCGAGAACGGCTCGTAGATCCGATCGCTGACGATCGCCGCGCCGAGCGGGGAGTACCCGCTCGTGATGCCCTTGGCGCACGTGATGATGTCGGGCGTGTAGCCGTAGGACGTGCACGCGAACATGTTGCCGATGCGGCCGAACGCGCAGATGACCTCGTCGCTCACGAGCAGCACGTCGTACCGGTCGCAGATCTCGCGCACGCGCTGGAAGTATCCGGGAGGAGGCGGGAAGCAGCCGCCGGAGTTCTGCACCGGCTCGAGGAACACGGCCGCGACCGTGTCGGGACCCTCGAACTGGATCATCTCCTCGATCCGGTCCGCCGCCCAGACCCCGAACGCCTCGGGGTCGGTCGGGGCGCCCATCTCCGCGGCGCGGTAGATGTTCGTGTTCGGCACCCGGAAGCCGCCGGGCGTGACGGGCTCGAACATCGATTTCATCGCCGGGATGCCGGTGATCGCGAGGGCGCCCTGCGTTGTGCCGTGGTAGGCGATCGAGCGCGAGATGACCTTGTGCTTGGTGGGCTTGCCCTGCAGCTTCCAGAACTGCTTCGCCAGTTTGAACGCGGTCTCGACCGCCTCCCCGCCGCCGGACGTGAAGAAGACGTGGTTCAGATCACCGGGCGCATAGCCGGCGAGCCGGTCCGCGAGCTCGATCGCGGCCGGATGCGCGTAGGACCAGAGCGGGAAGAAGGCCAACTGGGACGCCTGCTTCGCGGCGGCCTCGGCGAGGCGGGTGCGGCCGTGGCCCGCATTGACCACGAAGAGCCCGGCGAGCCCGTCGATGTACTGCTTGCCCGTGTCGTCCCAGATGTGGTGTCCTTCACCCCGGACGATGATCGGCACGCCCCCGTGGTCCATCGTCGACTGGCGGGTGAAATGCATCCAGAGGTGATCGTGTGCTTTTCGTTGCAGATCGGCGCTCATGTCCCGATCTTGTCACTCGTTTCGAGAAATGACAACAGTATCCGAAGGTGAGTATCGCTCGATTCTGCGGATTCCGAGGTCAGGGCCTCAGGGGAGCGTGACGGCCTCGGTATCGGGGATCGGCGCTGCGTCGCGGCCCCGGAGATCCGGGAGGGCGCGCACGAAGACCGACGAGACGAGGAGCGCGACGGCGGCGAACAGGGTGGCGGCGAGGTAGGCGCCGACGGGGCTGCCCGTGCCGTCGATGAGGAAGCCGGCGATCGCCGACCCCGCAGCGGCGCCGATGAGCTGCCCGGTGCCCGCCCAGCCGAACGCCTCGGCGGTCTCGGAGAACTTGACGCTCGCCGAGGTGATCGCGAAGAGCACCGCGAGCGCGGGCGCGATTCCCACGCCCGCCGCCAGGAGCGTGCCGCCGAGCCAGAAGACGTTGAGCGAGACCATGGTCAGGGCGAGTCCGACCGTGACGATCGCGAGGCGGCGCGCGAGCGCCCACGGCCCGATCGGCACCCGGCCCGAGGCGAGGCCGCCCACGAGACTGCCGAGCGAGAACACCGCGAGCACGAGTCCCGACTCCAAGCCGCCCTCCTCGAACGTGCGCACGACGCCGACCTCGACCGCGGAGCACGCGCCGATGAGCAGAAAGCCGATGACCGTCGCGAGCAGCACGGGCGGCTTGAGCACGACCGCGCCGAAGCCGCGCCGGCTGCGCGGGATCCGCACGCGGCCGACCTCGGGGGAGAGGATGAACCACGCCCCACCCGCGACGAGCACCGTGACCACGAGGAGCAGCCCAGGGACCGTGCCGACCTGCGTGGAGACGATCGTGATGGCCACCGGCGCCACGATCCAGATGACCTCCTGCAGGGAGGCGTCCAGGGAGAAGAGCGGCGTGAGCTGGGAGGAGTTCACGAGTTTCGGGTAGATGGTGCGGACGGCGGACTGCACCGGCGGTGTGGACAGGCCCGCGAGCAGCCCCAGCGCCATGTAGCCGGGGAGGGGAAGGGGGAGCAGCGCGAGTCCGAGGAAGGAGAGCACGCACACGGCGAGCGTCAGGGCGAGCACGCGCCGCATGCCCCAGCGCCCCATCCAGCGGCTCGTGATTGGGCCGGCGATCGCCTGACCCACCGAGCTCGCGGCGAGGACGAGTCCTGCCTGTCCGTACGAGCCCGTGATGTGCTCGACGTGCAGCAGGATCGCGAGGCTCGACATGCCGTTCGGGAATCGTGCCGTCAGCTGAGCGGCGATGATGCGCCCCACTCCCGGGGTGCGCAGGAGCTCCTTGTATCCCGATCCGGCCACGGATCCACGTTAGCGGTCGGCGCGGCTCCGGCGGGGGGCGGGCCGCCGCCTGCGGCTTCGCGATCGGTGAGCCGGCGCGACACGCCGACGACGCGCCGAAGGCCCCGATCCACACCCTGGGGAATGTCGGAGGCGGCTCTTAAGGTGCCTTCTGTGGATGGATCCGGATCGGCCGGGCCCGCCCCGCGGGAATCCGCGGATCGGGAAGTCCGAGAGCCCTCGAGGCGTTGTGGATAAGAGGGTGGAGAACCTGTGTCCAACCGGTGGAGAGCGGTGGAAAACTACACGGATGTAACTACTACCCCTTGTGGTCCACCCGAATGTCCGTCCCTATATGTAGTATTGAACTCCCGGCAGGGCCCCCTGTCCGAGAGCCGGGTTCTGAGGGGAAAGAAGAGGCGAATCGCATGTCCATCACGGTCTACACCAAGCCCTCCTGCGTGCAGTGCAATGCGACCTATCGCGCGCTCGACGCGAAGGGCATCGAGTACGAGGTGCACGACGTCTCCGAGGACGCCGCGGCGCTCGAGCACGTGAAGTCGCTCGGCTACCTGCAGGCTCCCGTCGTCGTCACCGACGAGGACCACTGGTCGGGCTTCCGTCCCGACAAGATCGACGAGCTCGCCGCTCGCCTGGCCTGAGCCGGCGGTCCCGCCGGTCGACACCGTCAAGGTCCGGTTCCCGAGGAGCGATCCCATGAGCGCCACCACCGCGACTTCCGCGCCGCTGCTGGTCTTCTTCTCGAGCGTCTCGGGCAACACAGCACGGTTCGTCGACAAGCTGGGCCTTCCGGCGCGAAGGATCCCCCTGCACGGTGCGGACGGGCCGCTCGTCGTCGACGAGCCGTTCGTCCTCGTCACGCCGACCTACGGCGGGGGACAGGGGCGCGGCGTCGAGAAGGGCGCCGTGCCGAAGCAGGTCATCCGGTTCCTCAACGACGAGCGCAACCGGCGTCACATCCGCGGGGTCATCTCCGCAGGCAACACCAACTTCGGCGACGCCTTCTGCGCCGCCGGGGACATCATCAGCCGCAAGTGCCACGTGCCGCACTTGTACCGGCTCGAGATCTACGGCACACAGGACGACGTCGATCGGGTGACCGACGGATTGGAACGATGGTGGGAATCGCAGTCGAGCATGCAGAGCATGGCGCAGTGAAGGACGAGGCGGCGTTCAAGATCAACGCGGCGTACGAGGGGATGGACTACCACGCCCTCAACGCGATGCTGAACCTGTACGACGCGAACGGCAAGATCCAGTTCGACGCCGACAAGCGTGCGGCCAGGGAGTACTTCCTGCAGCACGTCAACCAGAACACGGTGTTCTTCCACTCGCTCAAGGAGCGGCTCGACTACCTGGTGGAGAAGGAGTACTACGAGGGCGCCGTGCTCGAGAAGTACTCGTTCGACTTCATCCAGAAGCTCAACGATCTCGCCTACGCGAAGAAGTTCCGCTTCGAGACCTTCCTGGGCGCGTTCAAGTACTACACGAGCTACACGCTGAAGACCTTCGACGGCAAGCGCTACCTCGAGCGCTTCGAGGATCGCGTCGTGATGACCGCGCTCGGCCTCGCCGACGGCGACCAGCGCCTCGCTGAGCAGCTCGTGGACGAGATCATCTCCGGCCGCTTCCAGCCCGCGACCCCCACCTTCCTCAACACGGGCAAGGCGCAGCGCGGCGAGCTCGTCAGCTGCTTCCTGCTGCGCATCGAGGACAACATGGAGTCGATCGCCCGCGGCATCAACTCCGCCCTGCAGCTGTCCAAGCGCGGCGGCGGCGTGGCCCTGCTGCTCTCGAACATCCGCGAAGCGGGCGCGCCGATCAAGCAGATCGAGAACCAGTCCTCGGGCATCATCCCCGTCATGAAGCTCCTCGAAGACAGCTTCTCGTACGCCAACCAGCTCGGCGCGCGCCAGGGCGCCGGTGCGGTGTACCTGAACGCGCACCACCCCGACATCATGCGCTTCCTCGACACCAAGCGCGAGAACGCCGACGAGAAGATCCGCATCAAGACGCTGTCGCTCGGCGTCGTGATCCCCGACATCACCTTCGAGCTCGCCCGCAACGGCGAGGACATGTACCTGTTCTCGCCCTACGACGTCGAGAAGGTCTACGGCGTGCCGTTCGGTGACATCTCCGTCACCGAGAAGTACCGCGAGATGGTCGACGACGCGCGGATCAAGAAGACCAAGATCAACGCGCGCGAGTTCTTCCAGACCCTCGCGGAGATCCAGTTCGAGTCGGGCTACCCGTACATCATGTTCGAGGACACGGTGAACAAGGCCAATCCGATCAAGGGCCGGATCAACATGTCCAACCTCTGCAGCGAGATCCTGCAGGTCAACACGCCGACGACCTACAACGAGGACCTCTCGTACGCCGAGATCGGCAAGGACATCTCCTGCAACCTCGGGTCGATGAACATCGCGCTCGCGATGGACGCCGACGACCTGGGCACCACGGTCGAGACCGCCATCCGCGCGCTCACCGCGGTCAGCAACCAGAGCCACATCGGCTCGGTCCGCTCGATCGAGGACGGCAACGACCGCTCCCACGCGATCGGCCTCGGGCAGATGAACCTGCACGGGTACCTCGCCCGCGAGCGGGTGTTCTACGGCTCCGAAGAGGGGCTGGACTTCACGAACATCTACTTCTACACGGTGCTGTTCCACGCCCTGCGCGCCTCCAACCTGCTCGCGATCGAGCGCGGCACGGCCTTCGACGGCTTCGCGGACTCGACGTACGCGTCGGGGGAGTTCTTCGACAAGTACATCGAGCGTCCCTGGGTCCCGGAGACGGAGAAGGTCGCCGAGCTCTTCGCGGGCAAGCACATCCCCACGCAGCAGGACTGGATCGAGCTCAAGGAGTCCATCCAGCAGCACGGCATCTACAACCAGAACCTGCAGGCCGTGCCTCCGACCGGATCCATCTCCTACATCAACAACTCGACGAGCTCGATCCACCCGATCGCGTCCAAGATCGAGATCCGCAAGGAGGGCAAGCTCGGTCGCGTGTACTACCCGGCGCCGTTCATGACGAACGACAACCTGGAGTACTACCAGGACGCGTACGAGATCGGCTACGAGAAGGTCATCGACACGTACGCCGCCGCCACCCAGCACGTGGACCAGGGCCTGTCGCTGACGCTGTTCTTCAAGGACACCGCGTCGACCCGCGACATCAACAAGGCGCAGATCTACGCCTGGCGCAAGGGGATCAAGACGATCTACTACATCCGTCTCCGTCAGCTCGCCCTCGAGGGCACCGACATGACCGAGTGCGTCAGCTGCATGCTGTGATCCGCTGCGTTTCGTCTCGCTTCGCTCGCTCAAGGACCGAAATAGGTAAGAAATGACCCCCGAACCGCTCAAGCTGGTCGACCGCGTGCAGGCGATCAACTGGAACAAGATCCAGGACGATAAGGACCTCGAGGTCTGGAACCGGCTGGTGAACAACTTCTGGCTGCCCGAGAAGGTGCCGCTGTCGAACGACATCCAGTCGTGGAACACGCTCACCCCGGAGGAGCAGACCCTCACGATGCGCGTCTTCACGGGCCTCACGCTCCTGGACACCATCCAGGGGACCGTCGGCGCCGTCTCGCTGATCCCCGATGCGATCACCCCGCACGAGGAGGCCGTCTACACGAACATCGCGTTCATGGAGTCGGTCCACGCGAAGAGCTACTCGTCGATCTTCTCGACGCTGTGCTCGACCAAGGAGATCGACGAGGCGTTCCGCTGGTCCGTGGAGAATCCCAACCTTCAGAAGAAGGCGCAGATCGTCATGGACTACTACCGGGGCGACGAGCCGCTCAAGCGCAAGGTCGCATCGACCCTGCTGGAGAGCTTCCTGTTCTACTCGGGCTTCTACCTGCCCATGCACTGGTCCAGCCGCGCGAAGCTCACCAACACGGCCGACCTCATCCGCCTCATCATCCGCGACGAGGCCGTGCACGGCTACTACATCGGCTACAAGTTCCAGCGGGGCCTCGAGACGCTCGACCAGGCGAAGAAGGACGAGCTGAAGGACTACACGTTCTCGCTGCTCTACGAGCTCTACGACAACGAGATCCAGTACACGCAGGACCTCTACGACGGCGTCGGGCTCACCGAGGACGTCAAGCGCTTCCTGCACTACAACGCCAACAAGGCCCTGATGAACCTGGGCTACGAGGCGATGTTCCCCGCCGCGGTCACGAACGTGAACCCGGCGATCCTCTCCGCCCTGTCGCCGAACGCCGACGAGAACCACGACTTCTTCTCGGGATCCGGCTCGTCGTACGTCATCGGCAAGGCCGTCGCCACCGAGGACGAGGACTGGGACTTCTGAGCTCCACCTGTGGCGGCGTCACACTGGGTGACGCCGTCACAGGTGACATCGGTGCACGTCACAGGGCGCGGCGCTGATCCGGGTCGATGACCGAGGACGCCATGAACAGTGACGTGCGGGGTCGGCGTCTCCCGAGGTGAGCGGCGGATCTTCTGCGACCGAGTGCGCCTTTCGGGGGATCAACGATCACTTCACTCTGCGTAAAAGTCGCTGGTTTTTACCCAGGCCATCTACCAAACGATCAAACGTTCTTTCCTAGCATGGAGGTGCATCCAGAGATAGGAAGGGCGGACAAATGGCGGATCGGGCGCAGCGCGAGTCGCAGGGGCCGCGTGAGGGCGTCATCCGCGATGCGTACTTCGTCTCGGACAGCACGGGCATCACCGCGGAGACCCTGGGCAACGCCCTCCTGGCGAACTTCCCCGCTCTGACGTTCCGCCGGCACACCCTGCCCTTCGTCCAGTCCCCGCCCGAGGCCGCGAGGGTGGTCGCCGAGATCCGCGACCGGCGGCGGGGGGCGGACGCTCCGATCATCTTCACGACGGTGAAGTCCCCGCAGATTCGCGAGATCCTCGACGATGCCGACGGGGTGATCGTCGATCTGCTCGGCGGCCATCTCCGGGAGCTGGAGACCAGCCTCGGCAGCACCGCATCGGTGCGCGCGGGGGAGTTCCACGGCGTCGGCGACATGGAGCGCTACTTCGCCCGCATGCGTGCCGTCGAGTACGCGATCGAGCACGACGACGGCCAGAGCATGCGGGCCCTCGACATCGCCGACGTGATCATCATCGCGCCGTCGCGCTGCGGAAAGACGCCGACCACGATGTACCTCGCGCTGCAGTACGGGCTGCTCGTGGCCAACTATCCGCTCACGGACGACGACTTCCCGGCGGACGGCCTTCCGCGGCCGGTCGCCCCCTACGCCGAACGGTGCTTCGGCCTCACGACGACACCGCTGCGATTGAGCCAGGTGCGGCATGAGCGCCGTCCCGACAGCACGTACTCGAGTCTCGCCCAGTGCACGCTCGAGATCCGGCGGGCGGAGGACCTCTACCGCCGCAACCGCGTCCCCTTCCTCAACTCCTCGACGAAGTCCGTCGAGGAGATGTCGGCCGTGATCATGCAATCCATGCGACTGCGCAGCTAGGAGCCCCCCACATGACGAACATCCTCTGGTTCACCGAGCTCGGAATGGACGACCTCGCCCAGGTCGGCGGCAAGAACGCCTCCTTGGGCGAGATGGTCTCCCACCTCTCCGACGCCGGCGTCAGCGTGCCCGGCGGCTTCGCGACCACGGCGGACGCCTACCGGGCGTTCCTCGCGGCGGACGGCCTGTACGACAGGATCCGCGCCGCGGTCGAGGCGCTCGACGTCGACGACGTCGCCGAGCTCGCCCGGGTGGGCGCGACCGTGCGCGAATGGATCGAGCGCCAGCCGCTTCCCTCGGACGTCGAGCGCGACGTGCGCGAGGCGTACGCATCGCTGGTCGCGGCGGATCCCCAGCCCGAGTCCGTGTCCTGGGCGGTCCGCTCCAGCGCCACCGCCGAGGATCTCCCCGATGCGTCGTTCGCCGGCCAGCAGGAGACGTTCCTCAACATCAGCGGCATCGACAACGTCCTGGACGCGATCCGCCGGGTCTTCGCCTCGCTCTACAACGACCGCGCGATCGCCTACCGCGTGCATCACGGGTTCGACCATCACGACGTCGCGCTGTCCGCCGGCGTGCAGCGGATGGTGCGCTCCGACGTCGGCGCCTCCGGCGTGCTCTTCACGGTCGACACCGAGTCGGGCTTCGACCGCGCCGTGTTCGTCACCAGCTCCTACGGACTCGGGGAGGCCGTGGTGCAGGGTGCGGTGAACCCGGACGAGTTCTACGCGTACAAGCCAGCGCTGCGGGCCGGGCGTCCCGCGATCCTCAAGCGATCGGTGGGGGAGAAGGCCGTGAAGATGGTCTACGCGGACGCGAACCAGGTGGGTGCCAGCACCGTGTTCACCGACGTCGACCCCGCAGAACGCGCGCGTTTCAGCATCACGGACGCCGAGGTCGAAGAACTGGGCCGTCAGGCGCTCGTCATCGAGGAGCACTACGGGCGTCCGATGGACATCGAGTGGGGCAAGGACGGGGTCGACGGGAAGCTCTACATCCTGCAGGCCCGCCCGGAGACCGTGGTCTCCCGCGCCGACGGGAACGTCATCCGTCGGTTCGTCCTGAACGGCGACGGGGAGACGGTGGCCGTCGGCCGCGCGATCGGACAGAAGATCGGCGCCGGGTCGGTCCGCGTGCTGACGTCGCTGGATCAGATGGACGCGTTCGAGGTCGGAGACGTGCTCGTCGCCGACATGACCGATCCCGATTGGGAGCCGATCATGAAGCGGGCGTCCGCGATCGTCACGAACCGCGGAGGACGCACCTGTCACGCCGCGATCATCGCGCGGGAACTCGGGATCCCCGCCGTCGTCGGCACGGGGGATGCCACGAGCGTGCTGCGCGACGGTCAGGAGGTCACCGTGTCGTGCGCCGAAGGGGACAACGGCTACGTCTACGAGGGGCTGCTCGACTTCGAGGAGGTCGTCACCCGCCTCGACGAGATGCCGCCGAGCCCCGCGAAGATCATGCTCAACGTCGGCACGCCGGATCAGGCGTTCGCGTTCTCGAAGCTGCCGAACAAGGGCGTGGGCCTGGCCCGTCTGGAGTTCGTGATCAACCGGCAGATCGGGATCCACCCTCGGGCGCTCCTCGACCACGACTCTCTGCCCGCGGACCTGAAGACCGTGATCGACGAGCGGATCGCCGCCTACGGATCGCCGCGCGAGTACTTCGTCCGCCGTGTCGCAGAGGGGGTCTCGATGCTCGCCGCCGCGTTCGCTCCCGAGCCCGTGATCGTGCGGCTGAGCGATTTCAAGTCGAATGAGTACGCGAACCTCATCGGCGGAGAGATCTACGAACCGCACGAGGAGAACCCGATGCTCGGCTACCGGGGCGCATCGCGGTACATCTCGCCGGACTTCCGCGAGTGCTTCGACATGGAGTGCGAGGCGCTGCGCTACGTGCGGGACGAGATGGGGCTCACCAACGTCGAGATCATGGTTCCCTTCGTCCGTACCCTGGGCGAGGCCGCTGCGGTCACCGAGTTGCTCGCGGAGAACGGGCTGCGACGCGGGGAGAACGGGCTGCGCGTCATCATGATGTGCGAGCTGCCCTCGAACGCCGTGCTCGCCGACGACTTCCTCGAGTACTTCGACGGGTTCTCGATCGGCTCGAACGACATGACCCAGCTCACGCTCGGCCTCGACCGCGACTCGGAGCTCGTCGCCTCGACGTTCGACGAGCGCGATCCCGCGGTCCTGAGGATGCTCACGATGGCGATCGACGCCTGTCGCAGGGCCGGGAAGTACGTCGGGATCTGCGGGCAGGGGCCGAGCGATCACCCCGATCTCGCGGAATGGCTGGTAGGTCAGGGCATCGAGTCGATGTCGCTGAACCCGGACACGGTCGTGGAAACCTGGCTCAGGCTCTCGACGCCGGCGCGGGTCTGAGCGGGGCGGCCTCGGGCGCGACGCCAGACTCACAGCCGGCTCCCAGCCCCACGGGACCAAATCCCGGCCCTCCACGGTTCTTCTCTATGACGCTGCAGCCAGCCGCGTCAGAAAAGGAGAATCATGTCGCACGACTACGCCAAGACGCCCGAGGCGGTGGACGCCCTCACGCGCGCTCAGTACGAGGTGACGCAGCGCGACGGCACGGAGCCCGCGTTCCACAACGCCTACTGGGACAATCACGACGAGGGCATCTACGTCGACGTCGTCTCGGGTCAGCCTCTGTTCTCGTCGACCGACAAGTTCGACAGCGGCACGGGATGGCCGAGCTTCACGAGGCCGATCGACGCGGACGCCGTCACCACGCGCACCGACCGCACGCTGTGGATGACGCGCACCGAGGCCCGCTCCTCCGGGGCGGACAGCCACCTCGGGCACGTCTTCGACGACGGTCCCGCCTCCGGCGGCGGGCAGCGCTACTGCATGAACTCCGCGGCTCTCCGCTTCATCCCGGCCTCCCGCCTGGAGGAGGAGGGCTACGGTCGATACAGCGCCCTTTTCACCCACGACACCACCGCCGAGGAGCAGTCATGACCGACATCGGAACCATCACCCGCACGCCGGGAACCGAGACCGCGGTGCTCGCGGGCGGCTGTTTCTGGGGCGTGGAGGACCTGATCCGCCGCCAGCCGGGGGTGCTCGACACGCGCGTCGGCTACACCGGCGGATCGAACGACCACGCCACGTACCGGAACCACCCCGGTCATGCGGAGGCGGTCGAGATCGTCTTCGATCCCACGAAGACCACCTACCGCGACATCCTGGCGTTCTTCTTCCAGATCCACGACCCGTCGACCCTGAACCGTCAGGGCAACGACATCGGGTCGAGTTACCGCTCGGCGATCTTCCCGCTCTCGCCGGAGCAGGAGCGCGTCGCGCGCGACACGATCGCCGACGTCGACGCCTCCGGCCTGTGGCCCGGACCCGCCGTGACCACGATCGAGCCCGAGGGTCCGTTCTGGGAGGCGGAGCCCGAGCACCAGGACTACCTGGTGCGCTACCCCGACGGCTACACCTGCCACTTCCCGCGCGCGGGATGGGTGCTTCCGCATCGGGACGACGCCACGGTCTGACGAATCACGGTCTGACGAATCACGGTCTGACGCACGAGAGGGCGGCCCGGTCGGAGACGGCCGGGCCGCCTCTCGGCGTCGCCGCCGTAGGGTGGACGACATGCCCGATCAGACCGCCCTGCGCGATGCGGCGCCGTCGGATCCGCGCCGCACGATGCGGGGGCGCCCCGTCGACGCGCAGACCCGCTGCGTGCACTACCGCACCGCGCTCGACATCGTCGCGATCCGCTTCGCCTGCTGCGGCGAGTACTACCCGTGTCACGCCTGTCACGAGGAGACGGCCGACCACCCGGCGCGGACCTGGCCGGCCGATCGCCGGGACGCCACGGCCATCCTGTGCGGTGCGTGCGGGGCGGAGCTGTCGATCGCCGCGTACCTCGCGGTCACGGCCTGTCCTCGGTGCGGAACGGGGTTCAACCCGCGCTGCGCCCTGCACGCGGACCTGTACTTCGCGCCGCAGCCGCGCTCCTGAGGTCCGTTCCTCGAAACCGAACCGGTCCGTGGCGACGACGTCGGCGGATCCGCGAACCCGCGAGCCTCGTCGCACGCGCGCCGCGGCGCGCTCCTAGACTGTCGCCGTGAGCGGAGACGAGGCGCCGACGGCGCGACGGTGGTGGACGATCCTGAGGCGGCTGCCCTTCACGCTGGCGCTGCTCGTCGCGATCCTCCTCGTCGCCGTGCTGACCGGCTCCCTCGTGACGCCGGCGTCCGCGCAGCCGTGGTTCCCGTTCGTCGCGACGGGCCTTCCCGCGCTCGGCGCCGGGCACTGGTGGACGCCGCTCAGCTCGCCGTTCGTGCTCGACTCGCCCCTGCGCTATGCGGTGGGCCTGCCGCTCGCGCTCCTCGCGATCGGATGGGGCGAATGGCGCATCGGCACCCGGCGGGCGGCCCTCGTGTTCGGCGCCGGGCACCTGTTCGGCGTGCTCGGGGCGGCGGGGCTGCTCGCGGCCCTGCGGCCCATCGGCTGGGAATGGGTCGCGCATCTGGCGAGCAGGACGGATGCAGGCCCCGCGGTCGGCGCTCTGGCGCTGCTCGTGTTCGCCATCGCCACACTGCGCGCGCCGTGGCGGCTGCGCGCCCGCCTCGCCGTGGGCACCACGGTCGCCCTGCTCTTCCTCTATCTCGGCCGCCTCGCCGACGTCGAGCACGTTCTCGTGGTGACTGCGGCGCTCCTGCTCACCGGGTTCCTTCCGGCGTACCGGCACCGGGCAGGGCGCCCCAGCGAGCGCGAGTGGCGGCTCATCGGATTCGTCGGCCTGCTCGTGCTCGGTGCGGTGGAGCTGATCGATCTGCTCGTCCCCTACGACGGGCCGCTCGGGAAGCACACGCCCGGTGCGTTCTCGTTCCTGGACGTCGCGACGGACGTGATCGTGATCGCGCTCTTCTCCGACGGGATCCGCCGCGGCTACCGTTTCGCCTGGATCATCGTGCAGGCGTGGGGATGGCTGAACGTGCTCTTCGGCCTGTTCGTCATCGCGATCGTCCCCGTGGTCGTCGCCCTCGGTGCGACCGACGTGCAGGCGGATCTCGGCCAGGTCTTCGTGCCGACCCTGCTCTGGCTCGCCGTGCTGGTGTTCCTCATCCTGGGCCGCGGATCCTTCCGCGTCCCGATGCGGCGCTCCCGTCGCGTTCTCCGGGGGACGTCGCTGGACCGCGCCGAGACGGTGCGGCGGCTTCAGGCCGTCGGCGGCGGCACGATCAGCTGGATGACGACCTGGCCGGCGAATCGGCGACTCGCGGCGGAGGACGGATTCGTCGCGTACCAGGCGCACAACGGGGTCGCGATCATGCTGGGCGACCCGGTGGTTCCGCAGGCGCGCATGGGACAGGCCATCGAGCGCTTCGTCTCCGAGACGCAGCAGGTCGGCCTGATCCCGTGCGTGTTCTCGGCAGGGGCGGCCGCCGCGGCGGCACGCCCGGAGGGGTGGCGTGCGCTCGTCGTCGCGCAGGACACCCTCGTGGACCTTCCCGATCTCGCGTTCACGGGCAAGAAGTGGAACTCGGTGCGCACCTCGCTCAACCGCGCGGAGCGGGAGGGGATCCGGTTCCGGCTCGTGCGTCTCTCCGAAGAGCCGTGGCGGGTGCTCGCGCAGGTGCGCGCGATCTCGGAGCAGTGGGCGGGGGACAAGGGCCTTCCGGAGATGCGCTTCACGCTCGGAACCGTCGACGACGCCCTGGCGCCCGAGGTGCTCACCGGCATCGCCGAAGACGAGGACGGCAATCTGCACGGCGTGACGTCCTGGCTCCCGGTGTACGCGGGGGAGGGGCGGATCCGCGGGTGGACGCTCGATCTCATGCGTCGCCGCGACGACGGATTCCCGATGGTGATGGAGTTCCTCATCGCGGCCAGCGCCCGCCGGTTCGCGGAGGACGGCTACGAGTTCGTCTCGCTCTCCGGCGCACCCCTGGTCCGCCCCGAGAGCGGGCAGGACGGTCCGGTGGAACAGGTGCTCGACCGGGTCGCGGAGGCGATCGAGCCCCTCTACGGTTTCGCGACGCTGCACCGCTTCAAGCAGAAGTTCAGCCCGCGTTCTGAGCCGCTCTCGCTGCTCTATCGGGACGAGGGCGATCTTCCGCGGATCGGCCTCGCGATGACCGGCGCCTATCTGCCGGACGCGACGCTCCGGGATCTGCTGCGCTCGGCCTCGGCGGTGCAGGAACGCCGGCGCTGACCGCGGTCGGACCGGGGTCACCGGGCGACGGCCTGCCCGCCGCCCGACGAGCGCGACTCAGTGCCTGCGGTGCGCGTGGTAGTAGGCGAGCAGTTCACGCGTGGAGGGATCCTGCGCGGCGATCGCCTCGCGATCCCCCTCGACCGCGGGAGCGATCTGGAGCGCGAGCTGCTTGCCCAGCTCGACGCCCCACTGATCGAACGAGTTGATGCCCCAGACGGCACCCTGCGTGAAGGTGATGTGCTCGTACAGGGCGATGAGCTGCCCCAGCACCGCCGGAGTGAGGGCGGGGGCGAAGATCGACGTCGTCGGACGGTTGCCGGGGAAGGTGCGGGCGGCGACGAGCGGACCGGTCGTCCCCTCCGCCTCGACCTCCTCCGCGGTCTTGCCGAAGGCGAGCGCCTTGGTCTGCGCGAGGAAGTTCGCGAGGAACAGCGCGTGCACGTCGCGGCCGTCGTCGGTCAGCGGATAGGCCGGGTTGACGAAGGCGATGAAGTCGGCGGGGATCAGCCGGGTGCCCTGGTGGATCAGCTGGTAGAAGGCGTGCTGTCCGTTGGTGCCCGGCTCTCCCCAGAAGATCTCCCCGGTGTCGGTCGTCACGGGGGACCCGTCCCAGCGCACGGACTTGCCGTTCGACTCCATCGTGAGCTGCTGCAGGTAGGCGGGGAAGCGGCTCAGCTGCTGCGCGTAGGGGAGCACCGCGTGCGACTGGGCGCCGAGGAAGTTCGTGTACCAGACGTTGAGCAGACCCATCAGCACGGGCACGTTGCGCTCGAGCGGCGTCGTGCGCATGTGCTCGTCGACGGCGTGGAATCCCGACAGCAGCTCGCGGAAGGCGGCGGGGCCGAGGGCGATCGCGAGCGACAGACCGATCGCCGAGTCGACGGAGTAGCGGCCGCCCACCCAGTCCCAGAACCCGAAGGCGTTGACCGGGTCGATCCCGAACTCGGCGACCTTGTCGAGCGCGGTCGAGACCGCGACGAAGTGGTGCGCGACGGCGTCGGTGCGGGAGGCCTCGTCGCCCGAGATCGCCCCGGAAGCCTCGAGGCCCGTCCACAGCCAGTCGCGGGCGAGGCGTGCGTTGGTGAGGGTCTCGAGTGTCGTGAAGGTCTTCGAGGCGACGATGAAGAGCGTGGTCTCCGGGTCGAGGTCCGCGGTCTTCTGGGCGAGGTCGGTGGGGTCGATGTTCGACACGAACCGGGCCTGGATGCCCGCGTCGGCGTAGGGCTTGAGCGCCTCGTAGACCATGACGGGGCCCAGGTCGGATCCGCCGATGCCGATGTTGACGACGTGCGTCACGGCCTTGCCGGTGACGCCGCGCCACTCTCCGGAACGGACCCGGTCGGCGAAGGCGGAGAGCGCGTCGAGCACGCCGTGCACGTCGACGTCGATCGCCTGTCCGTCGACCACCAGCGCGGGCTCGGCGTCCGCGGGGCGACGCAGCGCCGTGTGCAGCACGGCCCTGTCCTCCGTGGTGTTGATGTGCGCGCCGGCGAGCATCGCCGCAAAACGCTCCGCGACCCCCGTCTGCTCCGCGAGGCGCACGAGCGCCGCACGCACCTCGGGCGTGACGAGGTTCTTCGACAGGTCGGCGTGGAGGTCGGCCAGATCGAACGTGAGGCTCTCCACGCGATCGGCGTCGCGGGCGAACCAGCCGCGCAGGTCGGGGGAGAACGCATCCCGGAGCGCGGTGAGCTCGGTCCAGGCCGGAGTGGAGGTGGGATCGATCGGGGAGGTCATGCCCCCACGCTAGCGCCGTGCGGCCGGACTCGCCCAGCCGCACGCGCCGCACACGCCGTCGCCGGGGGACCGCAGCGCGGGGGAGACAGCACGACGGCGGAGCGCCGCGCCTCAGCCCTGGGCGGCATAGTCCGGGAGCTCCTGCAGAGTCCAGCCGTTGCCGTCCGGGTCGGCGAACGTGACGAAGCGCCCCCAGCTCAGCTCCTCCACGCCGCGGGCCTCGACCCCGGCCGCCTGCAGCTGCGCGAGGGCACCGTCGGCGTCGGGGACGACGACCTGGATCGAGTCCTGCTGGCCCGGCCGCATGCCCTCGTGCCCCAGACCGGTTCCGAAGGCGATCGAGCACGCGGATCCGGGCGGGGTCATCTGCACGAACCGCAGCCCCTCCATCGGTGTCGAGTCGTGGTCGGCGTGGAAGCCGATCCGCTGATAGAACTCCTTCGCGCGATCGACGTCCGTGACGGGGACGAAGATGAGCTCGATCTTCCAGTCCATGAGGAACGCTCCTTCGGCGGACCATCCGCCTCGCTGCGAGGCTACGCCGGGGCACCGACATCGACGCCGACGGGACCCGGTCGGCGCACAAACCCTGCGCGAGCGGATGCGGCTCTACTCGATCGGACGCGGCGGGGCCAGGCGCAGCGCATCCCGATCGATCCGGGTCTGCAGCACCCGCAGCGTCGCGTCGCTGATCACCTTGCGGTCGCGCATGCCGATCAGCACCTCCCGCTTGTGCTCGAGCACCGCGAGACCGAGCTGCGCGTAGTCGCCGTCGGCCGCCCAGAGCGCCGGATCCGAGCCGTCCGCCGCCCGGTCGATCCGCTCCAGCCGCTCCCGGTACTCCGCGGCGATGCGATCGCGCACGCTCTCCGGGGCTCGGAGCCGCTCGGCGAGCGACGGCACCGCCCGGAGCGCGGCGAGCGTCGTGTCGCGCTGCGCCTCGGAGAGCTCATCCGTCAGCGCGGTGTCCGGCTCGAAGCGCGCCCAGCGGATCGCGGCGGGCAGCAGCATGCCCTGTACGACGAGCGTGAGGATCACCACGCCGGTGGCGACGAAGACGATCTCGTCGCGCCCAGGGATCCCGCTCGGCACGGCGAGGGCGACCGCGAGCGACACCGCGCCGCGGAAGCCCGCCGTCGTGGACACGACGCGGGCGCGATGCGGCAGCCGCCGGCTGCGCTGGGACGGGCGGCGATCGAGCAGCCGGAGCGACCAGGCGGTGAGCATCTGGAAGACGAAGCGGATCAGCAGGAGCGCGACCCAGGCGAGCACGCAGAAGAGCAGCAGCCCTGGCACCGCCTCCGACGGCACGGCGCGCACGGCCGACTGCGCCTCGATGCCGATGAGGACGAAGAGCGCACCGTTGAGGCCACGGGTCGCGAGGGTCCAGAACGAGTTCATCTGCTGCCGCGAGAGCGGGGTGCCCGCCCGGGGGCCCGTCCGACCGATGACGAGCCCGGCGACCACCACGGCGATGACCCCGGAGGCGTGCACCTGCTCGGCACCCAGGAACGCGGCGAACGGGATGAGCGCCATCGCCGTGTTCTTCGTGATCGCGTCGTCCAGCCTTCGGACCACGAACGTGCCGAGCAGGCCCGCGGCGAAACCGACCGCGCCTCCTCCCGCGTACGCGAGCACGACGAGCCCGGTGACCTGCCACCCGGTCACGGTCGCCGCGCTCGTCGCGACGGCGGTCGTGATCGTGAACAGGACCAGCGCGGTGCCGTCGTTGACGAGACTCTCCGCCCGCAGCTGCGTCGCGACCCGGTGCGGCAGCGCGCGGGCGAGGCCGCCGACCGCCGTCGCATCGGTCGGGGCGAGCGCGGCGCCGAGGACGAGGGCGGCGACGGCGCTCCAGCCCAGGGCCACCCCGGTCTCGGCGATCCCGAAGGCGGTGACGACCACGAGCAGGGTGCTGAGCAGCAGGATCACCCGCATGTCGCGGCGGACCTCCCGCAGCGGGATCGTCACGGCCTCCCAGAACAGCAGGGCCGGCAGGAACAGCACGAGCACCACCTCGGACGGGAGGTGGATCCCGCGCACCGCCGGGACGAACCCGCTCAGCACTCCCAGCAGCAGCTGCAGCAGCGGCGCCGGAATCCGCAGGAGCGGCGCGAGCCAGTTCGCGGCGACGACGAGCGCGCCGACCAGCACGATCACACCCAGAGGATCGATCATGGTCCACCTCCCACCGCACCGATCGCTCCAGTGTGGGCGACGCGGATGACGGCGGTGTTACGCGGGGGACGCGCGGAGGTTTCGGCCGAGCGGGACCGCGCTCAGTCGTCGTCGCGCAGCGCCTCCGTGGCCTGGCGATGCGGCAGCACGGGATGCAGCCCCGTGTATCCCTCGCGCTGCGCGGCGGCGGCGAGGATCCGCTTGCGCGCGGCGAACCAGCCCACGGCGAGCGCGGGCGCGATCACCACGAGCGACAGCAGCACCCAGCGGCCCGTCTCGGTGAAGCCCATCGTGACGAGCACGAACAGGAGGAAGGCCAGGGTGAGGTAGCCGGTGTAGGGCGCGCCGAACATGCGGAACGACGACCTCTCGAGCACGCCCTTCTTCGTGAGCGCGTGCAGGCGCAGCTGGCACAGGATGATCGTCGCCCATCCGCCGATGATGCCGAGCGCCGAGACCTCCAGCACGATCTCGAACGCCTGCGAGGGCACGACGGCGTTCAGCACCACGCCGGCCAGGGTGATGACGGCGGTGAGCAGGATCCCGCCGTAGGGCACGCCGTTGCGGCTCATCCGCGCGGTGAACCGCGGAGCGGATCCGTTCACCGACATCGAGCGGAGGATGCGTCCGGTCGAGTAGAGGCCTGCGTTGAGGCTCGACAGCGCGGCGGTGAGCACGACGAAGTTCATGATCGATCCGGCGACGGCCCCGGTCTGCGCGCCGCCGAGGTGCGAGAAGAACGTCACGAACGGGGACTCCCCGGCCTTGTACGTGCTGAACGGGAGCAGCAGCGACAGCAGCAGGATGGATCCGACGTAGAAGACCGCGATCCGGATCACGACGGTGTTGATCGCCCGGGGCATGACCTTCGCGGGCTCCGCGGTCTCGCCCGCGGCGGTGCCCACGAGCTCGATCGAGGCGTAGGCGAACACGACGCCGGAGATCGCGATGAGAGGGGCGAACACGCCCATCGGGAAGACGCCGCCGTGGTCGGCGATGATCGAGAACCCGGTCGGCCCGACGTCGGTCGAGCCCTGCAGGACGAGGATCACGGTCCCGATGACGAGGAACGCGACGAGTGCGACGACCTTGATCATCGCGAACCAGAACTCCATCTCGCCGAAGACCTTGACGCTGACGAGGTTGAGCGAGAGGACCACGACGAGCGCGACGAGCGCGATGAGCCACTGCGGGACCGCCTGCAGCGGCGGCCAGTAGTGCGCCCAGAACTTGACGTAGAGCGCCGCGGCGGTCACGTCGACGATGGAGGTCATCGCCCAGTTCAGGAAGTACAGCCAGCCGCTGACGAACGCGACTTTCTCGCCGTAGAACTCGCGGGCGTAGGAGACGAACGACCCCGACGAGGGGCGGTGCAGCACGAGCTCGCCGAGCGCGCGCAGGATGAGGAACGCGAAGAAGCCGCAGACCGCGTACACGAGGATGAGGGCCGGTCCGCTGGACGCCAGGCGTCCGCCCGCGCCCATGAACAGGCCCGTGCCGATCGCCCCGCCGATCGCGATCATCTGGATCTGACGAGGCTTGAGCGCCTTGTGGTAGCCGGCGTCCTCGCTGGAGAAGTCCTCGACCGCGGTCAACCGGTCTCCGGTCAGCTCGCGCTCGTTCTCGAGGGCGTCCTCGGGATCCACGGCGCGGCCGGGGGTCTGCTCGCTCATTGCGATGCCTTTCCTCTGGGCCGCCCCGGGTCGACAGCCGTTCTTCGATGCATCGGAGATCATCCCCCGGATGCGACGCGCAAGGCAACGTACGAAACGGCGTGGCGGCGTGCCGAGTCGACGCGATACCACCGGGAACCGGCCGCGGAAGGGACAATATGGGGCATGGTCGAGACCAACCTCGTCGGGCAGCCGATGCTGTCCCGTGCCGGAGGCATCGCCGCGGGACGCGCGGCCAGGCAGCGCACGCCGCGCACCGCTCTCGCGGAGATCGCGACGGACGCCAGGGATCCGCTCGGGATCCTCGCCCGGCAGGACGAGACGCGGCTGCAGGATCTCGTGCCGTTGCGCGCCGAGCGCATGGCGGCGGATCCGTTCGCGTTCTATCGCGGCACGGCGGCGATCATGGCGGCGGATCTGGCGCGCGCGCCGCACACCGGCATCCTCGTCCCCTCTTGCGGCGACGCGCACATCGGGAACTTCGGCTTCTTCGCCTCGCCGCAGCGCACGCTGCTGTTCGACCTCAACGACTTCGACGAGGCCGCCTGGACGCCCTGGGACTGGGATCTGAAGCGCCTCGTGGCGAGCGTCGTCATCGGGGCGCGCGAGACACGGGGCGCGGCGGTCGCCGACGACGCGGCCCGGCGCAGCGTCCTCGCCTACTGCCGCGCGCTGCAGGCCGCCGTCCACCGGGATCCGCTGCGTCGCTACTTCGCCCACTTCGACCCGGCCGCGGTGCTCGACGGCCTCGACGCCACCTCCCGGCAGGAGCTGCAGGCGGCGATCACGGCGGCGGAGAAGCGCACCGGCCGGCGCGCCGTGCGCAAGCTCACCGTCGCGGGCGACGACGGCCACCCCCGCTTCATCGAGCAGCCGCCGGTCATGACCCACGTCGGCGCCGACATCCACGCGATCGGGGACCACGCGTTCGGCCGGTATGCGGCGTCGGCGAACGTCGACATCCAGCTGCTGCTGCAGCAGTATCGCCTGCGGGACATCGCCCGGAGGGTCGTCGGCGTCGGGAGCGTGGGCACGCGCTGCTACCTCGCGATGCTGGGAACGCCGGACGCCGAGCCGATGATCCTCCAGGTCAAGGAAGCGGGGCGCAGCGTGCTGGCGGCGTACGGGGGGATCGCCCAGCCCGCCGAGATGCAGCGCCGGATCGCCGAGGGCGGGGAGGGGGCGCGGGTGGTCGCGATGCAGCGGGTGCTGCAGGCCTTCTCGGATCCGTTCCTCGGGCACATCCGCGGCGTGGAGCAGAGCTATTACGTGCGCCAGTTCCACGACATGAAGGGGGCGATCGACACGGACGTCGTCGAGGACGAGGGCTATCGTGAATACGCGGTCGCCTGCGCCATCACGCTCGCCCGCGCGCACGCGCAGGCCCCGTCTGCGGCGGAGGTCGCGGGGTACGCGGGAAAGGGCGTGCAGCTCGCGACGGTCCTCGTCGAGTGGGCCAACGCCTATGCCGACCTCGCCGCGGACGACTATCGCGCGTTCGTGCACCGGCCCGGAGCCGCGACGACCGCCCCCGACACCACCTCCGAGGAGAGCACCGCATGAAACAGGTGCGTTTCGCCGGGAGCACCGCGCCCGCGGTGATCGCCGGGATGATGCGCATCGAGGATCGCAGCGACGCGCAGATCCGAGCGCTGTACGACGCCGCGAGGGACAGCGGCGTCGACTTCTTCGACCACGCGGACATCTACGGCCGCGCGATGCACGGCTGCGAGGCGAGGTTCGCCGACGCGCTCGCGCTGTCGCCCGCCGAGCGCGACGAGATCACGCTGCAGACCAAGTGCGGCATCGTGCCGGACCAGGGCATGTTCGACTTCTCCTACGACCACATCCTGCGCGAGGTCGAGGGGTCGCTCGCGGCGCTGCGGACCGACCGCATCGACGTGCTCCTCCTGCACCGCCCCGACGCGCTCGTCGAGCCGGAGGAGGTCGCGAGGGCCTTCGACGAGCTGCACGCGAGCGGGAAGGTGCGCGCGTTCGGCGTCTCGAACCACACCCCGCGTCAGATCGATCTGCTGAGGACGGCGGTGACGCAGCCGCTCGTCGCGAACCAGCTGCAGCTCTCGATCGTGCACGCGCCGGTCATCGCGCAGCCGCTCGCCGCGAACATGGCCGCGCTGGAGCAGAGCGTGGGCCGCGACGGCGGAGGCATCGTCGAGTACTGCCGCATCGAGGGCATCACCGTCCAGGCGTGGTCGCCGTACCAGTCCGGCCTCTTCACCGGCGTGTTCCTGGACGACCCCGCCTACCCGGAGTTGAACGAGGCCCTCGCGCGCATCGCGGAGGCGCACGCGGTGACGCCGACCGCGATCGCCACCGCATGGATCACCCGTCACCCCGCGGGCATGCAGGTCGTGCTCGGCACGACGACGCCTTCGCGGGTGCGCGAGGCCGCGCGGGGGTCGGACGTCGCGCTCAGCCGCGCCGAATGGTACGAGTTGTTCCGTGCGGCAGGGCACACGCTGCCCTGAGCGACGTAGGTTCCGGGGCGCGTGTCTCTTAGGCTGTCGCCATGGCCGTCCTGTTCTCGATCCTGATGCTGGCGCTGCTGATCGGCGCGCTCGTCGACATCATCACGCGACGCGACGACCAGGTGAAGTACCTGCCGAAGGCCTTCTGGATCATCCTCGTCATCCTCATCCCGCTCGCGGGATCCCTCATCTGGTTCCTCGTGGGACGCGAGTACGACCGGGAGGGGATCCGCATGCCGCGCCCCGCGCGGGAACGCCGGACCCCGGATCCGGCTCCGGCGCCCGCCCGCCCCGCCGACAGCCGCAGCACCGAGCAGCAGATCGCCGACCTCGACCGCGAGATCGAGGAGTGGCGGCTGCGTGCGGAGATCGAGAAGCGACGCAAGGCGCAGGGCGGCGGGGAGAAGGGGGCGGAGGGATGAGCGCCGCGCAGGCACACCCTCGGGCCGTGATCGGCGGGGGAAGCGGGTACATCGGATCCGCGATCGGCCGGGCGCTGCGCGCCGACGGCTACGACGTGCGTACGATCGGACGGTCGGAGGCGGACGCGCACTGGGACGACCGCGCCGGGGTGCGTTCCCTGGTCGACGGCGCCGCGGTCGTCGTCGGGCTCGCCGGGCGGCGCATCGACTGCCGCTACACCGACCGCAACCGCGAGGAGATCCTGCGCTCCCGTCTGCGCACCACGCGGATCCTGCACGCGGCCATCGCGGAGGCGGACGCTCCGCCCCCGCTGTGGATCAACGGCAGCTCCGCGGGGGCGTACCGCTATGCGCTGGACGGTGCCCAGACGGAGGCGGATCCGCAGAGCGACGGCGGATTCCTGCCCGACGTGACGCGGGCCTGGGAACAGGAGCTGTTCGCCGGCGACCTGCCGGGCACCCGTCGGATCGCGCTGCGCACGACCCTCGTACTGGGGCGGCGCGCACCGGTCATGCGGTTGCTCCTGCGCCTCGCTCGCCTCGGGGCCGGCGGAGCGCAGTACGACGGCTGGTGGTTCCCGCACGGGCGCTATCGCGGCATCGGCGAGCACCCCACGCCCGCGCCGGAGCCCGACTACGTGCGCTCGCACGGGCGGCAGCGGTTCTCCTGGATCCACGAGGACGACTACGTGCAGGCCGTGCGCTTCCTCCGCGACCACGACGAGGTGAGCGGACCCGTGAACATGGCTTCTCCCGAGGCGGTGCCGAACATCGAGCTGATGCGCACGCTGCGCCGGGCGGTGGGCATGCCGATCGGACTGCCGGCACCCCGCTTCGTCCTGGAGCCGGGCATGGCGGTGCTGCGGGCCGAATCGCAGCTCGTGCTGAAGAGCAACTGGGTCGCGCCGGCGGTCCTCGCCGACGCCGGCTTCACGTTCCGCTACCCGGCCCTCGACGCGGCGGTCCGGGAGATCGTCGGGCGCTGACCCCGTCGTGAAGCACCTCTCCAGCCGGGGCGGATCCGGACGCGGAGCGGGAACAGCGACGCCCCGGGGCGAAGCCCGGGGCGTCGAGTTCTCACCCGCGCAGAGCCCCGGGGGGCAGGTGCTCTGCGTCGATGAGAACTCCCACGGGCCAAGCCACGTGGACTCCCTTGAGTCTAGCCACGGGAACCCCGAAGTCGCGGGCTCCGCGGTGGACATGTCGCGGACCGCCGTCACGCCCTCGTCGCGGTCGCCCGTCGGCCGGTCTTGCCGGCCGACCCGTGCAGGAGGCGCTCCGCGGTGTCCAGGGCCTCGGTCTCCGCAGCGGTGAGCTCCGGTCCCGTTCCGAACATCTGCCCATCGCGAAGCCGGATCACCGCCTCGTTGAGGGTACGGAACGCATCCGGGGTCGCGGTCTGCAGGTCCGCCTCGCGGACCACACGAGACGGCTTCCACCCCTCGTGCTCGCTGCGTGCCAGAGCGCCCTGCAGCGTGCGAAGCGTCCTCCCGAGTCGGCGACGACGGATCGATCCCTCGATGGCGGGCACGGACAGCCCGACGCTGAAGCCGAATGCGATGAGCACGAGGAGGACCCGGTAGATCGGATCGAGGGCCTCGACGCTCGTGTTTCCGAGGAACCGGGCGGTGTCGCGGAACACGCAAATGCCGATGTTCACGAGGCCCGCACCCCCGCCGACCAGGAGCGCCATGGCAGAGATCCGGATCGACAGCGCTCGGTGGCGTTCGGCGAGCATCGCCCCGACGACGACGGCGACGGCGCACGCGACACCGAAGTACAGCGTGTGGATGGTCGAGTAGACCAGGGTCGACACCTGCGTGTGCGCAGCGGGAATCAGCTCCGTCGTCGTCGGAAGCGGGGAGATGAGCAGGAACGCTGCCGTCTGCACGACCAGAGTCACGCCCAGCGATACGGTCACGATCGCACGGGCCTTCTTCGTCAGCAGTCCCACCGACCGGAGCATCAGGACCATCACGAAGTACGACGCCAGCGCCAGAAAGGTGTGCTGCGTGAGCGATGCGAAGTTCCGCCCGCCCAGCAGGTGGTCGACCGCGATGTAGACGGGCGGGAAGTTGGTGGTGAGGGCGAGCGCCGCGCACAGCGATGCGAGGAAGCCGACGGGACTGCGCCGGCCGACGGCCTTCAGGGGCGAGACGAGCCGGAATCCTGTGGACACGGTCAGAACCCAGAGGAACAGGAGCACGAGCGCGGCGAGCAGGATCATGAGAGGGCCGCGGTGTAGTCGTTGTCATGGCCGCCGCCGTGCGCCTCGCGGATGCGAAGGTCGGCGTAACGGGCGAACGCCTCGGCTGCCTGCTCCGCAGGTCGCCGGAAGTCGACGCTGTGCTGCCGGGCCGCGTCGAGAAGTTGCCCGGCCTCGGCGAAGGTTCTCGCGTGCGCGGGCGGATCGGCCCAGCCCAGGTGCGCGTACACGATGTGGCCGAACTCGTGTGCCCGCACCCAGGCGCGGTGGTGGGAGGAGGTGGGCGCCGATTCGAGGATCAGATGGCGATCGCCGAGGTCCATCCAGAGCGCGGCGGCGCCCCAGGTGCCGAGCATCGACATCTCCCGGATGTCGATGCTCTTGCCGGTGGCCTCGCTGACGTCCGCGAGGAGGGAGTCCATCGTCGGCCTCGACCGGGTGTTGATGAGCTCGAAAGCCTCGTGTGCGGCCCTCTCAGGGTGTCGAAGCGCGTAGTCGCCCATGGTGTGTCTCCTCGTCGGCGCCGCGTCGTCACAGATCCTGGCCGCGGCCGCGGCCGCGGCCGCGTTCGCGTTCGATGTCCCGCAGGACCTCGGCGATGGCGTCGAGGGCTTCCGGCGCGAGTCCGCCGAGTGCCCGAGCCGCATAGTCGTGCACTTTCGCCGCGCGCATCGCGACGACCTGATCCACGTCATCGGCCAGATTCTCCGGAATGTCGTCGGTGTAGAAATAGTCGGAAGGGACGTCGAGGAGATCGCTGAGCGCGGCGAGGAGCGCCCGATCGTTGGTCTGGATGTCGCTGCCCGCGAGAAAGTACGCCCAGCGCGCTCGCGAGATGTGCAGCCCCTGACCGGTGAGGAAGGCGCGCACCTCGGGGAACTGCACGGGGGCGCCGCGTCGAATCGCCGCCCGGTCCAAGGCGAGGCGGAGACGCTTCGACAGTTCGGCTGGCTTGGGCATGGGCCTGTCCATCATGAGGCTCCTCGGTCGCTGGTCGCCCTCAGCATCGCACAAGCGCACGGGCCTCATGAGGTGAGCGCGGATTCGAGGACGCGGTATGCGACGGCGAGTCCACATCCCAGGATCGTCCCGGCGACGAGCTGCGCGACGGAGTGCGCGCTCAGGGCCTTCCGCGCCCAGAGGACCGCGGCGAGCACGACGAGACCCCACGCGCCCCACCCGCCGAACAGCACGATCTGCATGGCGGCGAAGAAGGCCGCCAGCGTCGCATGCACGGACACCTTCCAGAACACGGTGATGAGTGTGACGACAACCAGCCCCCCGCCGGCGACGACGACGAGCGCGCGCAGGGGAGCGGGGGACCCCATGAGCCAGACCGCGCCCCCGCCCAGAACGAAGATGCCGAGAGTGCCCAGCAGGATCGGGGTGCGCTGACGGCGGTCTCGGACGAATCGATCGCTGACGCGGCCGGTACGGGCCAGCCAGACGGTGACTCCATAGGGAATCACCCCCATCGTCACGACGGCGGTGATCGTGGGAACGAGGCTTCGGCTGCTCCATCCGACCTCGAGAAGGAGGATCGTCAACAGCTGCGCCGGTCCTCCGATCTCGGAGGCGACCTCTGCCCAACGGCGCTTCGACATTCACCCTCCCGGTGTCCGGACTCCGCGACCGTCCGGGCCTCCCCGCTTCATCGACGCGGCGCGGGATCCGCTCCCCGCCGCGCGGGAGCAGGATCGCGGTGGGCGGCCAGGATGGGTCCTAGCCTCCCAGACTGCTAGGACCCACCGTGCCCCCCGGCGGCGGGTCGCTCTCCCGACAGAGCCGACCACTCGTCTAGGGGATCACTGGACATGTCCAATGTCAACTTCGCGGCGCGTCGCGGGGACGCAGGCGACGCGGTTGCCGGACGGTGACGCCCGTGCTCGTCCGGCGCGGTGCCGCGAAGGAGGCGCGGATCGCCTTCTCCAGATCCGGATGGCGGAACGCGTAGCCGGCCGCGAGCAGCTTCTCCGGGGCCACCCATCGGCTCTTGAGGATCAGTTCCGTCTCCGTGCGCAGGCCGATCGCGCCGAGCTCCAGCATCCAACGCGGGGACGGGACGCCGACCCGGACGCCGAGCACCCGGCGCACGATCGCCATGAGCGTGCGGTTGTCGCTCGCCCAGGGCGCGACGACGTTGACGGGGCCGTCGAGATCCGGGGTGCGCTCGAGGAAGTCGACGACTCCGCACACGTCGTCGATGTGCACCCAGCTGAAGCGCTGCCGTCCGCCCCGCGCGCCGCGGGTGTGCGCGGTGCCTGCCGCACGGCGGGCAGGGCTCGCGGGCCATCGTCCGTCGTACTGGGTGCCGCCGAGCCCGATTCGGGCGAGTGTGCGCAGGGTGGCGAGCACCCCGCCGTCGCCCAGTACGATCGCCGTGCGCAGGGCCACGCGCCGCGTGGCCGGAAGGTCGCCGCGGAAGAGCTCGCGTTCCCACGCCTTCGCGACCTCGACGGAGAAGCCGTGGCCCCGCTCGCCCGTCGACTCGGTCTGGGGGCGATCCTCCGCGTGGCGGTAGATCGTGGCGGTCGAGGCGTTGAGCCAGACCGGGGGAGGTGCGTCCGCGCGCTCGATCGCCGTGCGCAGCGCGATCGTCGTGTCCTGCCGGGAGCGGAGGATCTCCGCCCGGTTCTCGGGCGTGTACCGGCAGTTCACGCTCTTCCCGGCGAGGCCGACCACGAGCGCCGCCCCGTCCACGGCGGCGTCGATCCCGGCCTGATCCTCCCAGATGAGGTCGGCGCCCCGACGCGAGATCGTCACGACCTCCCTGCCCCGCGCCCGCCAGTGGCGGTCCAGCGCGGCTCCGAGGAAGCCCGTGGATCCGCCCAGCACCACCCTGCCCTCGTCGGCGTTGCTCATGGGCTCTCCTCCTCCGCTGTGCGGATCTCGTAGGCGAACGTCCCCGCATACGCGTAGATGCGACCGAGGAGCGGCATGTCGACGGTCAGAGCGACCCGCTGCCGGTCGGTCCCGACATCGTCGCTCTCCGTGAGGCGGATCCGCGGTGCCAGGAGCTGCGGCAGCCGCAGACGGAGCTGGGGTGAGATACGGATGCCCACCCGGGTGGAGCGCAGCACGAGCGCGCCGTGCTCGACGTCGACCGCGAAGACGGCGACGAGGATCCCCGACCGCCCGATCCGATCCCTTACCCTGCTCCCCGGCAGGGGCGAGACGACGTCGTGCATGACCCAGGTGCGATCCGGGAGGTGGAAGGTGCGGGTCGCACGGATCAGGCCGTCGCCGCCCCGGTTGCGGACGGAGAACGCGATGTTGCGGGCCGAATCCGCGCAGACCGCGCCGTCCTGGTCCGCTCGTCGGAACAGGGGGGCGAGCACTCGTCTGCGGATCCTTCCGGGCGTGCCGAGGTGCGAGAGCTCGCCGCGTCCGATACCGACGGCGCCCTCCGGGAGAGGGGAGAAGTAGGCGCGCACACGCGGAGGGAGCTCGTCGATGCGTCGCCCCAACGCCACCGCGTAGGGCGAGGTCGACGAGCGAGGTGAGGTCATGACCTCACATTATCGAACATGTTCAAAAAAATGAACTCCGGCCCTTGCCGGCCGGTTTCAGGCGTCGTCGCGGAGGCGGACGAGCCGCTCGTGACCCGACTCCTCGAGCTCGGCGATGTCGGCGCGGGACTTGAGGAACGCGTTGAACGAGCGATAGCCGAGGGACTTCTCGTTGAACGACGGGTCCATCCGGCGCATCTGCGTCTTCACGGCGGAGCTGTGCAGCCACTCGTCCGCGTCGCCCTTGTCGTGGCCGAGGCGCAGCGCGCGCTCGAGCGTCGCGGTCGCCTGGTCCTGCTCCGAGGTGCTCGGCTCGTCCTTCTCCGCCGCGGCGGCGGTGCGCGCCTGCTTGCGTGCGCTCTGCGCCTGCTTGCCCTGCTTCTTCGCCTCGGCCGCGGGGGCGGCCTGGATCCGGGCGACGCCGGGCAGGGCGTCGTACGTCTCGAACTCGTCGCAGGCCGCGGCGAGCGACTTCGCTGTGGAACCGGCCACGCCCACCCCGATCACGTAGCGCCCCAGCCGCTTGCAGCGCTGGGCGAGGGGTACGTAGTCGCTGTCGCCCGCGACGATCACGACGTGAGTGAGGTCGGGGAGGCGGAACATGTCCTCGACCGTGTCCACCGCGAGGCGGATGTCCGCGCCGTTCTTGGCGTAGGCCGCGGCGGGGAACAGCTGCACGAGGTCGACCGCGCGCGCCACGAGCTGCGAGCGGTACTCGGCGTTCACGGGCGACGACCAGTCGGCGTAGGCGCGGGTGAGGACGAGCGTGCCGAACGAGGAGGCGTAGTCGATGATCGCGCCCACGTCGACCATCGCCGCCCTCAGGCGCTCGGCCACTTCGGCATCGGCGGGGTCGTCCTGGATGCGCTGCCGGTCCTTGCTGTACGCGTTGCGCCCGTGCACCCGGTCGTACCAGGAGATGACGATGTTGTCGAAATCGAGGTAGACCGCCACACGGCTGTCCTGGGGCTCGGCCATGAGGGCTCCTTCTCCTTCTCCGACGTCAGTCGGTCTCGTCGGGGTAGCGCACCCCGATCTGTGCGCGGATCTCGTCCAGGAGCGCCATGATCGCGACGCTCTCGTCGACAGGCAGCAGATCGCTGTCGAGCGATCCGTCGGCCACGAAGCGCTCGGCGGCCTGCGCCTGGAACTGCATCCCGCGGCCTCCGCCGCGTCCGTCCATCCGGCCGTCGAACTCCTCCGCGACGGTGCCGTCGGGCAGGATCACCCGCAGCACGGTCGGGGAGTACCATACCCGTTCCAGTTCGGCCCTGGCCTCGGTGCCGACGACCACGGCCGCGTTCGGACCGGCGGCGCGCGAGGAGGACAGCGTCGTCGACACGGCGCCATCGGCATGCGTCATGACCGTCGCGACCTCGGTGTCCGCGCCGGTCTCGCCGAGCCGGCCCGCCGCCTGCACGGTCACCGGGGCGCCGAGGAGGTCGTGGACGAACGAGATCGGGTAGATCCCGAGGTCGAGTAGGGCGCCTCCGCCGAGTTCGAGCGCGTTCAGCCGGTGCGCCGGATCGCTCGGCAGGAGCTGCGTGTGATCTGCGGTGACGGCGCGCACCTCGCCGAGGGTGCCCGCGGCGATGATCTCGCGCAGGCGCACCATGTGCGGAAGGTAGCGGGTCCACATCGCCTCCATGACGAGCAGACCCTTCTCGCGACCGAGATCGGCGAGGTCCTGCGCCTGGTCGCGGTTCAGGGTGAACGCCTTCTCGACGAGGACGTGCTTGCCGTGCTCGAGCGCGAGGCGGGCATCGGCGTGGTGCATCGGGTGCGGGGTCGCCACATAGACGATGTCGACGTCGGGATCCGCGGCGAGCTCCTCGTAGGAACCGTGCGTGCGCGGGATGTCGAAGCGGGCGGCGAAGGCCTCCGCCGACGCCGTCGACCGCGATCCGACCGCGACGAGATCGAGACCCGCGGTGCGCAGGTCGGCGGCGAAGGCGGCGGCGATCCCGCCCGTGGCGAGGATCCCCCAGCGAAGTCCGGTCATGGGATCCAGCGTACGGGGTCCGCAGGGACTGACGAGGTGGGCAGAATGGAGCCATGTCCGCCGACGCCCTCCTCTCCGCGACCGAGCTGCGCGCGCTCCTCTCGCAGGACGCCCCGATCCGTGTGCTCGACGTGCGCTATCAGCTGGGCCGCACCGACGGCCGTGAGAGGTACCTCGCCGGCCATATCCCCGGAGCGGTGTTCGCGGACCTCGACGGCGAGCTCGCCGGTCACGGAGCCCCCTCCGACGGGCGCCACCCGCTTCCGTCCGATGCGCAGCTGCAGGATGCCGCCCGCCGCTGGGGGATCGATGCCGGACAGGTCGTCGTCGTGTACGACGACAGTCGCTCGCTCCCCGCCTCGCGGGCCTGGTGGGCGCTGAGCCGTGCGGGCGTCGCGGACGTGCGCGTGCTCGACGGAGGCCTGGCGGCCTGGCGGGACGCGGGAGGCGAGATCGAGGAGGGAGACGTCGAACCCGTCCCCGGCGACGTCGTGCTGACGAGTCCGGGGGACGACGACGTGCTCTCCACCGAGGACGTCGCACTGTGGACCGGGGTGCTGCTCGACGCGCGGGCTCCCGAACGGTTCCGTGGCGAGAGCGAGCCGATCGATCCCGTCGCCGGCCACATCCCCGGGGCGCGCAACCTGCCGATCGCGGAGGTCCTCACCGAGGACGGCCGCTTCCGCCGTCCGGAGGAGATCCTGGCCGCGTTCGAGCTGGCCGGTGCCGCCGAGAACATTCCGATCGCGGCATACTGCGGGTCCGGCGTCACCGCCGCCCAGCTGGCCCTCGCGGGTGCACTGATCGGGCGTGAGGTGACGATCTATCCCGGCTCCTGGAGCGCGTGGTCGAACACCCCCGGCGCACCGATCGAGACGGGGCCGGTCCCCGCCGAGACCGATCCGCTGGATCCCTCCGGGCGCTGACCGAACGGGTCAGAGGGCCTCGATGACCTCGCGGAGCACGTCGGGGTCGTACCACGGGATCTCGCCGCCGGCGAGGGCGTGGTAGCGCTCATGGCCCTTGCCGAGCACGACGACCGTGTCCTCCGGGCGGGCCATCCGCACCGCGGCTGCCATCGCCTCGCGGCGATCGGCGATCTCGGCGATCTCGACGACGCTGGACCGCGCGCCGTCGATGAGCGCGGCGCGGATCTCGGCGGGATCGTCGTCGTAGGGGTTGTCGTCGGTCACGATCAGCACGTCCGCGGACATCGCGGCGAAGCGGCCCATCATGCGGCGCTTGGCGGCGTCGCGGTTGCCGTTCGCGCCGAGCACGGCGATGAGGCGTCCCGCCGGTGAGGTCGTGCGGATCGCCCGCAGCGCCGCGTTGATGGCCTCCGGCTTGTGCGCGGAGTCGACGATCGCCGTGAACGGCTGCCCGAAGTCGAAGCGCTGCAGGCGTCCCTCGACGCTCGGCAGCGCGGCGATGCCGGGGGCGAGGCCGGCGAGATCCCTCCCGGACTCGGCGAGCGCCGCGACGGCGGCGAGGATGTTGTTCACGTTGAACGCGCCGGTGAGCCGGGTGGAGAAGCGCACGCGCTCCCCGTGTGGCGAGCGGATCACGAACTCGGATCCGTGCGCCCGCAGCACCACGTCCTCCGCACGCCAGTCGGCGTTCGGCGAGCCGCTCGCCGAGACCGTGCGCACGGGGATGGTCGCCTGCGCCGCGAGCACCCGCCCCCAGTGCGAGTCGACGTCCACGATGCCGACCTTCGCGTGCGCGGGGGTGAGCAGCAGCGCCTTCGCCGCGAAGTAGTCGGCCTGGGTCGGGTGGTAGTCGCGATGGTCGTGGCCGAGGTTGAGGAAGACGCCGGCGTCGAACGCAAACCCGTCGACCCTGCCGAGCACGAGGGCGTGGCTGGAGGCCTCGACGGCGACCGTCCCGAGCTGCTGCTCGCGCATGACCGCGAACATGGCCTGCAGCTCCGGCGCCTCGGGCGTCGTGAGCACGGGCGGGAAGAAGTCGTCGCCGACCGTCGTGCCGATGGATCCGATCGTCCCGGAGGTCTGCATCCCCGCCGCCGCCGCGACGTAGAAGGCGGTGGTCGTCTTGCCCTGCGTCCCCGTGATGCCGATGCTCGTCATCGCGCTCGCCGGATCGCGGTAGAGGAAGGCGGACGCGGGTCCCGCGGCGCGACGCGGATCCTCGACGACCACGGTCGGGACGTCCGCGGGCACCAGGGACGCACCCTCGGCGTCCGTGAGCACGGCGGCGGCTCCCGCGGCGACCGCCTGCGCGGCGAAGCGCGCCCCGTGGGAGCGCTCGCCCCTGATCCCGAGGAAGAGGTCGCCGGGCCGGACGTGGTCGGTCGCCAGGGCGACGCCGTGGAACGCCTGGTGCGGCTCGGCGGGAGGGGCGATGTCGAGGTGCGCGGCGAGATCGCCGAGGGTCGCCGTGAAGGTCTCGACGGGACGCGAATCCAGGCGCGGGGCGGGGTACTGCGAAGCGGAGGGCATGACCGTGCGATTCTACCGGCGCCTCCTGCACGCCCCGGCTGCGTCACGCCGCACGCATGAACTCCTCGGCGTCGCGCACCTGCTCGGCGGTCGGGCGGATGCCCGTGTAGAGCACGAACTGCTCGAGCGCCTGCAGCGTGGCGACCTCCGCCCCGGTGATGACGGTCGCCCCTGCCGCCCGTCCTGCCCGCACGAGAGGGGTCTCCGCGGGAAGGGCGACGACATCGAACACGACGGCGGCGGCGTCGATCGCGGAGGGCGGGAAGGACAGCTCCTCCGCCTCCGGGCCGCCCGCCATGCCGATCGGGGTGACGTTGACGAGGACGTCCGCGAGCAGCCCGCCGACGTCCGGCGCCCAGTCGAAGCCGTACAGCGCGGCGAGTGCGCGACCGGTGGCCTCGGTGCGGGCGACGATCGTGACGTCGGTGAAGCCCGCGTCGCGGAAGGCGGCCGCCGTCGCCTTCGCCATCCCGCCCGATCCCCGCAGCAGTACGGACGAACTCGTGTCGAGGCGGTTCCGGACGAGGAGCTCGGCGATCGCCGAGTAGTCGGTGTTGTACGCGGTGAGCACCCCGGCGTCGTTGACGATTGTGTTCACGGAGTCGATCGCGAGCGCGGACGGATCCATCCGGTCCACGAGGGCGATCACCTCCTCCTTGTAGGGCATCGATATCGCGCAGCCGCGGATGCCCAGTCCGCGCACCCCCGCGATCGCCTCCGCGAGGTCGGTGGGGGCGAACGCCTTGTAGATCCAGTTCAGGCCGAGGGACTCGTAGAGCCGGTTGTGGAACCTCGTGCCGTTGTTGCTCGGGCGCGCGGAGAGCGAGATGCACAGCGTCATGTCTTTGTCGAGGATCGGCACCGGATCAGCGTACCGAGGGTTGCTCAGAGTGCCGCGAGCGAGCGCTCCAGGTCAGCGAGCAGGTCGTCGGGATCCTCGATCCCGATCGAGAGCCGGATCGTCGTCGCCCCGATGCCGGCGGCGGCCCGCTGCGCCGCGGTCAGGTGCGAATGCGTCATGGAGGCGGGATGGGCGACGAGGGAGCGGGCATCGCCGATGTTGGCGACGAGCCGGACTATGCGGAGTCCGTCGACGAAGCGCTCGACGCGCTCCTGGTCCTCGTCCTCGTCGCCGCGGGACGCGAGGTCGATCGAGAAGACCGCGGGCGTGCCGTTCGGCAGGTACCGTGCGGCGAGATCATGCCAGGGGTTGTCGGCCAGGCCCGGATGGTGGACGGCTGCGACGCCCGGATGCGCGGCCAGCGCCCGGGCGATCCGCAGCGCCGAGGCGCTCTGGCGGGCGACGCGCAGGTCGAGCGTCTCGATGCCCTGCAGGATCTGATGCGCGTTGAAGGGCGAGAGCGATGGGCCGAGATCGTGCACGTACTTCGCCTTCACGAGCGTGGCGAAGGCGTAGCCCTGGCCGAACCGCTCCCAGAGGGACTGAGGTCCGAAGCGGTCCGCCTGAGCCGTGAACTGCGGCCAGCGTCCGGGGTCGGCGCCGAAGTCGAAGGTGCCGAGATCCACCGCGACGCCGCCGAGCGATCCGCCGTGGCCGCTCAGGTACTTTGTCGCGGAGTGCACCACGAAGTCGGCTCCGTGCTCGCCCGGACGCTGCAGGTACGGGGTGGTGACCGTGCTGTCGATCACGAGAGGGACGCCGGCGGCGTGTGCGACGTCGGCCACGGCGCGGACGTCGAGCACCTGGGCGACCGGATTGGCGACGGACTCGGCGAAGAAGAGCCGGGTGCGTTCGTGGGTTGCGGCGCGCCAGGCGTCGGGGTCGTCCTGATCGACGAACGTCACCGAGATGCCGAAGTCGTCCAGGGTGTCCTGGAGCAGGTCGACCGTCCCGCCGTAGAGCCGGTCGGCGGCCACGACATGGCCGCCCCGTCCGGCGAGGGCGAGGATCGTGACGGCCACGGCGGCCTGACCGCTCGCGACGGCGACGGCGGAGACGCCGCCTTCCAGCAGCGCCACCCGCTCCTCGAGGAGCTGCTGGGTCGGGCTCGCGTTGCGGCTGTAGATGTTCCCGACCTTGCGCAGGGCGAACAGGTCGCGCGCCTCGGCCAGGCTCGCGAACTCGTACGCGGCCGATTGGTACAGGGGCGGCACCGCGGTGTTCTGCGCAGTGCCCGGCGTATAGGCCGCCTGCACCTGCCTCGTGGCGAAACGGGTCTCTGGCGCGGTCGGACGGGCGGCATCGGTCACCGCACCATCCTGGGGGATCGGCCGCTCCGTCCGCGGGGTGTTTCCGACTGTTGCGCCGAAGCGGTCGCGCGACCGCGGCGCAGGGATCGGTCGCCGCCTCAGGGGCGCAGGACGATCTTGCCCCTCGTCGAGTGGTCCTCGATCAACCGATGCGCCTCCGCGGCCTCCGCGAGAGGCAGCTCGGGGCCGAACTCGACGGAGAAGCGTCCCTCTGCGATGAGCGCGATCGTCGCCGCGAGCGCCTCCGCGCGCCAGGCGAGCTCCTGCGCGGTCAGCGGATCCGGGCTTCCTCCGCTGAAGGCGCGGATCCCGAAGGACGCGGCGTCGGGTCCGCGCACGATCGTGGCGATCCGATCGCGGTCCTCGACGAGCGCGAGCGAGGACGCGATGGCCTCGTCGGTGCCCGCCGCGTCCAGCGCGACCGTGAGGGGGCGCCCGTCGGCCGCCTCCCGGATCCGCTCCTCGAGGCCGTCGCCGTAGCGGACGGGGATCGCGCCGAGCGCACGGAGCCGGTCGAAGGACGACGGGCTCCCTGTCGCGATCACCGTGGCCCCCCACGCCACCGCGAACTGGATCGCGGCCTGGCCCACGGCGCCCGATCCGGCGTGCACGAGCAGCAGGTCGCCGGCATGGACGTCGAGGGATTTGAGCGACTGGTAGGCGGTGCCTGCGGGGATCCCGAGGGCGGCGCCCTGCGCGGTGCTCACCGAGTCGGGGAGCACCGCGAGATGCGCGGCGGGGACGGTCAGCGCCGTCGCGTACGTCCCCCGGGTGTCGCGGATCGCGACGCGGTCGCCGACCGCGACCGCGTCGACGCCGGATCCGAGCGCGGTCACGACGCCGGCCCCGTCGAAGCCGACGTGCCGTGGCTCCACGATCGGAGGCAGCGGGCGCGCGCCGCTGCGCTGCTTCACGTCGATCGGGTTGACGCCGGCCGCCTCGATCCGCACGACGACCTCGCCGGCGCCCGCCACGGGATCGGGCACCTCCACGAGGGTGAGGACCTCCGGTCCGCCGATCTCGGTCTGCACGATCGCCTGAGCCATGCCCCCAGGCTACGGCCCCGTGAGGGGCGTCGGGCGCGTGGCCGTCTACGCCCCGGCCAGCGCCTTCACGATGCGCTGCGGGGAGACCGGCTGCGCCGTGCCGAGACGCTGTGCGAACAGGCTGATCCGGTACTCCTCCAGCAGCCAGCGCACCTCCACGAGCCGCGGCTCGGCGGTGCGGGGAAGCGGGATCGTGCCGCCGGCGTCCGTGAACTGCTGCACCATCCGCTCGTATTCCGTCATCCGGGTGCGGTCCTTGCCCGGGGCGTCCGCGAGCGTGCGCAGCCGGTCCAGGATCCCGTCGAGATAGCGGAGGTAGTGGGCGAGACGGTCGGTTCCCGCCATCGAGACGAACCCGTTCGGCAGCAGCCCGGCGAGCTGCCCGCGGACGTCGTTGAGCGGACCGAGGAGGGCGAGCGAGTTCTGTCCCTTCATCGCCCGTTCCACCTCCCGGGAGCGGGCCAGGATCTTGGCGACGAGCGAGACGAGGGAGAACAGCTCGTCGACGACCGTCGCGGACACCGCCTCGCGGACCCGCGTGAACTCGACCTCGCTGCGGACCACACCGGTCGTCGGGGAGGGCGTCGAGGGGCCGGTCAGGCGGTCGATCGCCGCGCGGGCGACCGCCGTCCGCGCATCCTCGATCAGCTCCGCGACGTTCGGATAGGGGGAGGCTGCGAGCGCGAGCTTCTCGGCGCTCGTCAGGTGCTGCTGCACGTACGAGGCGGGGGAGGGGATCCCCAGCAGGACGAGCCGCAGCACGCCCTCCCTGGTCGCGGCGAGCGCGGCATCCGCCGTCGCCTCCATCCGCAGGGAGACGCTGCGGCCCCGATCCACGAGCGCGGGGTAGCCGCGGACGACGCCGCCGGCGACGCGCGTGTCGAGCACGTCGGGGAGTTCGCCGAGATCCCAGGCGGTGATCCCGTCGCGCTGACTCGGTGCCGCCGCGGTCTCCGACGCCGAGGCGACGGCCGCCGCTCCCCGACGTCGCCCGCGTCCCGTGCCGGTGTCGCCGCCGCGCTCGATCGACCGGGCGACGCTCGCACGCGACCGGTCCGCGAGCTCCCGCTGCAGGGCTCCGAGATCCCGGCCGGATCCGACCACGCGACCGCGCTCGTCCACCGCCCGGAAGTTCATGAGCAGATGCGCCGGCACGCGCTCCCGATCGAAGTCGTCCGCCGTGACCCTCTGGTTCGCGAGCGGCTGGATGAGGCGGGCGAGGGCTTCGCGCAGGCTCCGCGGGGGGAGGCCGTCGTGCGCCTCGGGGCCGTCCTCGGCGAGCTCGGCACCGAACTTCTCCGCCCAGTCGGCCGCGGGGACCACATGCCGGCGCACCGTCTTCGGGAGCGCCCGCAGCAGGGCGGTCACGAGCTCGGCCCTGAGGCCGCGGACCTGCCAGTCGAAGCCGGCATCCTTCACCTGCTGGAGCAGCGCGAGCGGAATGACCGCGCTGACCCCGTCGTCCGGGGCCCCGGGGTCGAACCGGTAGGCGAGTCCGAGCACCTGATCGCCCTGCGACCACCGGGTCGGGAACTCCTGCCCGTCGGCGCGATCCGCGTCGTCGAGCAGGTCGCCCTCGCGCATCACGAGCAGGCGCGGTGTGGCGGTCATCGCCTCGCGCCACCATGCCTCGAAGGAACGGACGTCGAAGACGTCGGCGGGGATCCGCTGATCGTAGAAGCGGAACACTGCCTCGTCGCCGACGAGGATGTCCCTGCGCCGCTCCCTCTCCTCGAGCTTCTCCAGACGGCGGCGCAGCTCGGCGTTGCTGCGCCAGAACGCCGAAACGCGCTTGTCGATCCTGCTCGGATCCCACTCGCCCTCCACGAGCGCGTGGCGCAGGAAGAGCTCGCGCGCCCCGGGACGGTCGATCCGTGCGAACGACACCCGCCGGCGCGGCACGATCTCGAGACCGAACAGCGTCACCTTCTCGAACGCGACCGCGGCCCCCGCGTCCTTCGACCAGTGCGGCTCGGAGACCTGGCGTTTGGCGAGATCGCCCGCGAGCGCCTCCGCCCACGCCGGATCGATCGCGGCGGCCGTGCGTGCGTAGGTGCGCGAGGTCTCCACGATCTCCGCCGCCATGACGGCGCGCGGCGCCTTCTTGCGCAGCGCGGATCCGGGGAAGAGGGAGAACCGGATGCCGCGCGCGCCGCGGTACTCGGTGTTGCGGCGCTTCTGTTCCCTCCCGCCGGACGGCCCCGCCTTGGCGAGGGTGCGCTCGTCGAGCACGCCGATCTGGCTGAGCAGCCCCGCGAGGATCGCGCGATGGATCGCATCCGGGTCCGCCGTGCCCTGCTCGTCCGCCCGTGCGCCCTTCGGCGTGAGCGTGCGCAATTGGCGGTGCACGTCGAACCACTCGCGCACCCGGACATAGTTCAGATGCTCGGCGCGGCAGAGCCGGCGGAACGCGCTGGAGCCCAGCTCGCGCTGCTGCTCGCGCAGGTGGTTCCAGAGGTTGAGGAGGGTGAGGAAGTCGCTCGTGGGGTCGGCGAAGCGCGCGTGCAGGCGCTCCGCCTCGTCGCGGACGCCCTGCGGCGCGTCGGCGGACGGTCGCTCGCGGACGTCCTGGATCGACAGTCCGGCGACGATCGCGAGGACCGGCGGGACCACGCCCGTCCTGGTCGCCTCCACGAGCATGCGGGCGAAACGGGGGTCGATCGGCATGCGGGCGATGTCGCGGCCGATCCGGGTGAGGGACGGGGAGTCGCCCGGCGTCCTGGCCGTCCTGACCGCGCCGAGCTCGGTGAGCAGCTCGATTGCCGAGCGCACGTCGCGGGATCCGGGCGGGGTGAGGAAGGGGAACTCCGCGATGTCGCCGAAGCCGAGGGAGAGCATCTGCAGCACCACGGAGGCGAGGGAGGTGCGCAGGATCTCCGGCTCGGTGAACTCGGGGCGCCGGTCGAAGTCGTCCTCGCCGTAGAGACGGATCGCGATTCCGGGGCTCGTGCGCCCCGCGCGTCCGGAGCGCTGATTGGCGGACGCCTGGGAGACCGCCTCGATCGGCAGCTGCTGCACCTTGGAGCGGTTGCTGTACCGGGAGATGCGCGCGGTGCCGGTGTCGATGACGTACTTGATCCCGGGGACGGTGAGGCTCGTCTCGGCGACGTTCGTCGCCAGCACGACCCGGCGTCGCAGCCCCGCCACGGTGGACGGCTCGAAGACGCGGTGCTGCTCGGCGGCGGAGAGGCGGCCGTAGAGCGGCAGCACCTCGACCAGCGCGGTCTGAGAGCGGTAGGCGCCGCGGATGGCGTCGGCCGCATCCCGGATCTCGGCCTCGCCGGGGAGGAAGACCAGCACGTCGCCGCGCTCCTCGCGGTCCAGCTCCCGCAGCGCGGCGACGATCGCGGAGACCTCGTCCTCCGGCTCGCCCTCGGTCGCCCGCCGCCCCTGGGCAGGACGCAGGACTTTCCGGGGCGGGTGCGGGCCCCCGCGGGGGGTCTGCACCGGATTCTCCTGCGTCGTGTGCGACGTCGTGTCGGAAAGGGGCTGCTCGTCGACGAGCGGGCGATAGCGGATCTCGACCGGGTAGGTCCGTCCGGAGACCTCGATGACCGGCGCGGGCTCGCCGTCCGCGTCGGCGAAGTGCTTCGCGAAACTGTGCGGATCGATCGTCGCGGACGTGATGACGACCTTCAGATCCGGCCGTTCCGGCAGGATCCGGCGCAGGTAGCCCAGGAGGAAGTCGACGTTGAGGGAGCGCTCGTGGGCCTCGTCGATGATGATCGTGTCGTAGCGGCGCAGCAGCCGGTCCCGGTGGATCTCGTTGAGCAGGATCCCGTCGGTCATCAGGGCGATGCGGGTCTCGTCGGACACCTGGTCCGTGAAGCGCACCTTGTACCCGACGAGGCCGCCGAGCGGCACCCGGAGCTCCTCCGCCACGCGCTCGGCGATCGTGCGGGCCGCGAGCCGGCGGGGCTGGGTGTGCGCGATCCGCTCCCGGCCCAGGTCGAGCAGGATCTTCGGCAGCTGCGTCGTCTTCCCGGATCCGGTCGCCCCGGCGACGACGACCACCTGATGGTCGCGGATCGCGGCGGCGATCTCCTCGCGCGCGGCACTGACCGGCAGTTCCGGCGGATAGGAGATCACGGGCGCAGACATAGCCCTCCAGCTTATCGCCCCGCACCCGTCACGTCGCCCCCCGGTCGCGCCCCGTGCGGGCGTCCTAGGGTGGAGGACATGACGATCCCCGACATCACGCTGAACGACGGCCACACCATCCCCCAGCTCGGATACGGGGTGTTCAAGGTCGATCCGGCCGACACCGAGCGCACCGTGAGCGAGGCGCTGGAGATCGGCTACCGCCACATCGACACGGCCGCGATCTACGGCAACGAGTCCGGCGTGGGGGCGGCGATCGCGGCCAGCGGCATCCCGCGGGACGAGCTGTTCATCACCACCAAGCTCTGGAACGACCGCCACGACGGCGACGAGCCGGATGCTGCGATCGCGGAGAGTCTCGACAAGCTCGGCCTCGACCACGTCGACCTCTACCTGGTGCACTGGCCGACCCCGGCGAAGGACAACTACGTGCACGCCTGGGAGAAGGTCGTGTCGATCCGCGATCGGGGCCTGGCCCGTTCCGCCGGCGTCTCGAACTTCCTCGTCCCGCACCTCGAGCGCATCGTCGCGGAGGTCGGGGTCACCCCCGCCGTCGACCAGATCGAGCTGCATCCCGCCTACCAGCAGCGCGATGTCGTCTCGTGGGCGCGCGACCACGGCGTGAAGATCGAGGCGTGGGGCCCGCTCGGCCAGGGCAAGTACGACCTCTTCGGCACCCCGGCCGTCGCCGAGGCCGCGGCCGCCCACGGCAAGACCCCCGCGCAGGTCGTGCTGCGCTGGCACCTCCAGCACGGCAACATCGTGTTCCCGAAGTCCGTGCGCGCCGAGCGACTGCGCGAGAACCTCGATCTGTTCGACTTCGCGCTGAGCGACGTCGAGATCGCGGCGATCGACGCCCTCGACCCGGGCGACGGCTCGGGACGGGTCGCGTCGCACCCCGACGAGGTGAACTGACCCCACGGCCATGACGAACCGGCTCGCGACGACGGGAAGCCCCTACCTGCGGGCGCACGCCGAGAACCCCGTGGACTGGTTCCCCTGGGGCGAGGAGGCCTTCGCCGAGGCGCGTCGGCGCGACGTGCCCGTGCTCGTCTCGATCGGCTACTCGACCTGCCACTGGTGCCACGTGATGGCGCGCGAGTCGTTCTCGGATCCCGCGGTCGCCGCGGAGATCGATCGGGACTTCGTGGCGATCAAGGTCGACCGCGAGGAGCATCCCGACGTCGATGCGGCCTATCTGGCCGCCGCGTCCGCGTTCACCCCGCACCTGGGCTGGCCGCTCACCGTGTTCGCGACGCCGGAGGGGCGCACGTTCCACGCCGGGACGTACTTCCCTCCGGTCGCCCGCGGCGGCGTGCCGTCCTTCCGCACCGTGCTGGCGGCCGTGCGCGAGGCGTGGACGGAGCGCCGCGCCGAGGTCGACGCGCAGGCCGGGGCGGTGGCCGCGGCGCTCGCCGAGGAGGCGGCGGCGGAACCCGGGGACGTGCCCGACGTCGAGGCGCTCGCGACGGCGGCGGAGGCGATCGCCGAGCGGGAGGATCCGCTGTTCGGAGGGTTCGGCGGAGCGCCGAAGTTCCCCGTCGCGACCACGCTGCGCTTCCTCCAGGCGGCCCGCCGCGACGACGTGGTGCAGCGCGCGCTCGCCGCGATGGCGTCCTCGGAGCTCCACGACGAGGGCGGCGGCTTCTTCCGTTACGCCACGCAGCGCGACTGGACGGTTCCGCACTATGAGCGCATGCTCACGGACAACGCCCAGCTGCTCGAGGTCGCGCTCGACGCGGGTCGGCACGATCTCGTCCGCGGCATCGCCGCCTTCCTGCTCGGCACGCTCCGTCGCCCGGGCGGAGGGTTCGGCGCTGCGCAGGACTCCGAGAGCGTCGTCGCGGGGGAGCGCAGCGAGGGCGGGTACTACCGTCTGCCGCTCGCCGAGCGCGCAGACGCGGCAGCCCCTGCGGTGGACGGCAAGGTCATCACCGGCTGGAACGGCCTCGCGATCGGCGCCCTCGCCCGCGCGGGCGCGGTCCTGGGCGAACCAGGATGGATCGCGGCGGCGGCGGACGCGGCACGCGCCGTGCTGCGGACGAACCGTGACGCGGCGGGGCGGCTCGTCCGCGCGTCGCTCGACGGGGTCGCCTCCTCCGCGGTCGCCGCGACGTCGGATCTCGGACTGCTCGCGGACGGGCTGTTCGCGCTCGCGTCCGCGACAGGCGAGGTGTCCTGGGCGCGCACGGCGCTCGACATCCTTCAGAGTGAGCCTGAGCCGGATCCGGTCCTCGCGGCGCAGGGGATCGCCGGCGCCGAGGACGAGACCGACGGCGATCTCCCCTCGGGAGGCTCCGCGATCGCCGCGGCGTCGCTCACGGCGTGGCGCCTCGGCGCCGGGGACGAGCATCGCGCGCGGGCGCAGCGGCTCGTGGAGAGCCGCGCGGTGCGGGCGCTCGCCCAGCCGTTCGGATCGGGCGCGATCCTCCGCGTGGCGGACGGCCTCGCGCGCCCGCCCCGTCAGCTCGTGGTGGTGACGGAGGATCCGGACGGGCCGCTCGCCGCGGCGGCCCGTCTTGCCGAGGCGGACACGACCGTGGTCGTGACCCCCGCGCAGGCGGCGGCCTGGAGCGCTGCCGGCTTCGCGCTCCTCGACGATCGCGCGGGCCGCGAGGGTGTGATCTATGACTGCACCGGTTTCGCCTGCCGCCTGCCGATCACGGATCCCGCGCAGCTGATGCCTCGACGTTGAGATCAGGGGCGTGGAGATCAGGGGCGTGGAGTACAGCGGCGTTGAGACCAGGCGTCCGGCGAATAACCGGACAGAATGTATCCTGTTCCCGCGGAATCGATCGACAGACTGAGCGTGCTGCGCAGTCGGATCTGGTCCGTTTGCCCAGTGGGCCAGCGTGCGGATACAGTGACCGGGCGCCACCGTCGGCGCCCCCCCGATGCAAGGACGCACTCGATGACACACCCCGTTCCCGCGCTCCCGGTGAACCCGAGGCTTCACGCGGTGCCCGCCTACCGACAGGGTCGCTCCGCCCCGTCCGGCGCCTCCAAGCTGTCCTCGAACGAGTCGCCCCATCCGCCGCTCGCCTCGGTGCGCGCGGCCGTGCAGGAACGCCTCGACGGCATCCACCGCTACCCGCAGATGAGCGCGCCGGAGGTCATCGGCCGACTCGCGCAGCGCTACGGCGTGGATCCCAGCCTGGTCACGGTCGGCGCGGGCTCCGTCGAGCTCGCCGCGCAGCTCATCCATGCGACCGCAGGGGAGGGGGACGAGGTGATCTTCGCCTGGCGTTCCTTCGAGGCGTACCCGTCCCTCGTGCGGATCGCCGGCGCGGAGCCGGTCATGGTGCCGCTCGACGCGGAACACCGGCACGACCTCGACGCGATGCTCGACGCGATCACGCCCCGCACGCGACTCGTCTTCGTCTGCAACCCGAACAACCCCACCGGCTCGGTCGTCGGCGCCGCGGAGCTGGAGAGGTTCGTGGACGCGGTGCCGCGCGACGTGCTCGTCGTGATCGACGAGGCCTACGTGCACTTCGACGGGACCGAGTACACCCCGCGCGCGGACGCCGGGGAGCGGGTCCGCGGCGCCGGCCTCGAGCTCTTCCGCCGCTTCCCGCACGTGGCCGTGCTGCACACGTTCTCCAAGGCCTACGGCCTCGCGGGGCTGCGGATCGGCTACGCGCTCGCACCGGCCATGATCGCGGAGAACCAGCGCAAGGCCGCCGTCCCGTTCGGCGTGACCGACCTCGCCCAGGCCGCCGCGGTCGCGTCGCTCGACGCCGAGGAGGAGCTCGCGGCGCGCATCGCGGAGGTCGTCGCGCAGCGCGATCGACTGCACGGCCTGCTCCTCGCCGCGGGATGGCCCGCCGTCCGCTCGGAGGCCAATTTCGTGTGGGTCCCCGCGGGCGACCGCACCGCGGAGCTGGACGAACTGCTGAACGCGGGCGGCGTCGTCGCCCGCTCCTTCCCCGGCGAGGGCGTGCGGATCTCCGCCGGTTCCGCCGAAGACGTCGACCGCGTCGCCGCCGCTCTGGCGGACGCCCCCGAGGAGACCCGCGCATGACCACCGAGGTTCCGCTCACCACGACCACCACCAAGGGCCTGCACCCGGGGCTGACCCGCCGCCAGATCTCGATGATGGGCCTCGGCGGCGCGATCGGCGCCGGCCTGTTCGTCGGTTCGGGGCAGGCCATCGGCATCGCCGGCCCCGCCGTGATCGTCTCCTACCTCGTCGCGGGCACGATCGTCGTGCTGGTGATGGCGATGCTCGCGGAGATGGTCGCCGCCAACCCCTCCTCCGGCGCCTTCAGCTCCTACGCCCAGAAGGCGATGGGCCGCAGCGTCGGGAGCGCGGTCGGCTGGCTGTACTGGATCCAGCTCGTCGTCGTGATCGCCGCGGAGGCCACGGGCGCCGCCGGGATCGTCGCGCATCGCTTCCCCGGGCTTCCCGAATGGGCGTGGGTGCTGCTCTTCGTGCTCGCGCTCACGATCGTGAACCTGCTCGGGGTGCGCAACTACGGCCGGTTCGAGTTCTGGTTCGCCGCGATCAAGGTCGCCGCGATCATCGCGTTCCTGGTCGTCGGCGTGCTCGCGATCGTCGGTCTGATCCCCGGCACGCCCGCGACCGGCGTGGGCAACCTCGTCGATCAGGGCGGTTTCGCCCCCACCGGCATCGCCGGGATCGCGGGTGCCCTGCTCATCGTGGTGTTCGCGTTCGGCGGCACCGAGGTCGTCGCGATCGCGGCGGCCGAGTCGGACGACCCCGCGCGCAACATCAGCCGGATCGTGCGCCAGGTGATGGTGCGCATCCTGGTCTTCTACGTCGGATCCATCTTCGTGATCGTCGCGGTGCTGCCGTGGAACTCGAAGGAGGTTCTCGCGGGGCCCTTCTCCGCCGTGCTGGATACCCTGAAGATCCCCGGCGTGGGTCTCGTGATGGACCTCATCGTCATCGTGGCGCTGCTGTCGGCCATGAACGCCAACATCTACGGCGCCTCCCGGATGGCGTTCTCGCTGGGCGAGCGCGGTCTCGCTCCGCTCGCGCTCACCCGGACGAGCATCGCGGGCGTCCCCCGCGTCGCCGTGCTGGCGTCGGTGGCGTTCAGCTTCGTCACGGTGATCCTGAACTGGATCTGGCCCGAGCAGGTGCTTCCCACTCTGCTGAACGTGGTGGGATCCACGCTGCTGGTGATGTGGACGGCGACCGCGGTCACGCAGCTGATCCTGCGCCGCCGCGCCGACGCCGAGGGCATTGCGCTGCCGATGCGCATGTGGGGCTTCCCGTGGCTCTCGATCGTCACCCTCGTGCTGCTGGGCGCCGTGATCGTGCTCACCATGTTCGACACCGGCGCGCGCACGCAGCTGCTGCTCACGATCGGCCTCACCGTGGTGCTGCTCGTGGTGGCGCGCCTCACCCGCGGCCTGTCCCGTCCCGGCGTTCTCAAGGACGGCGCGGACGACGTGTTCCGGAGCTGACGATGCGCATCGATGCCCTCGACGCGGCTCTGATCCGGCTGCTCACCGAGCATCCGCAGCTGCCGGTGCTCGAATGCGCTCGGCGGCTCGGCGTGGCCAGGGGGACGGTCACGAGCCGGCTCGCGCGGCTGCACGAGAACGGCGTGATCGAGGGCGTCGTCCCGCGTGTGGATGCCCGCGGCCTCGGGTTCGCGTTGACCGCCTTCTGTCAGGTGGAGATCGATCAGAAGATCGGGCACGACGACGTCGCCTCCGCCCTCGCCGAGGCGATCCCTGAGATCGTCGACCTCTACACCGTCACCGGCGCGAACGATCTGCAGTTGCGGCTCGTCGCGCACGATGCCGAACGGCTCCAGGGCGTGCTCGACCGGATCGCCCTCGTCCCGGGCGTCGCCCGCACCGCCTCGGCGATCGCGCTGCGCACGCACCTCTCCGGTCGGGTCCTGCCGCTCGTCGACCTCGCCGCCGACGCGCACCCCTGACCGGTGCAGTCCTGGCCGCTGGGCGAGGACCCGGGTCAGCCGTCGTCGCCGGTCCAGCCGCGACGGCGGAAATACCACCACATGAGCCCGGCCGAGACCGCCATCGAGCCCAGGCCGAGGACGAGGAACGACCACGGCCCGGTCAGCACGTGTCCGGTGAGCCAGTCGAAGTTCATCCCGAAGAAGCCGGTGAGGAAGCTCAACGGCAGGAAGATGGACGCCACGATGGCGAGCTGCTTCGACGTCTCGCCCTGCCGGTTGGCGACGGTCGACAGGTAGAGATCGGTGCAGCCCGCCACCATCTCGTGGTGACCGTCCAGCTCGTCGGTGATCCGGATGAGGTGATCGTAGACGTCCCGGAAGTAGTCGTGCCCGTCGCCCTCGAGTCCGGCCAGGTCGGAGATGACGTCGGCCTGCCGGGCGAACAGATCGCGCATCGGCACGACGACCCGGCGCAGCGTCAGCAACAGCCGTTTGAGCCGGAACGTCTCCTGGAGCTCGCGCTTGCCCGCCCCCGCCACGATGGCGTCCTCCAGGGCGTTGATCTCCTCGTCGAGATCCGCCAGGACGGGGAAGTAGCTGTCGACCACGACGTCGATGACCTTGTAGACGTAGTAGCGCTCCGTCTTCGGCGCCGTCGAGCTCTCCAACAGCGTGCGCACCTGGCGCAGGTCCGTGAACCGGTCTCCGTGCACGGTGACGATGTAGTCGCCGCTGAGATGGCAGTGCACCTCGACGAGCGGGTGGTCGTTCTCGTCCTCCGGCTCCCGGCCGACCGCGGCCTGCAGCACGAGCAGGGCCGTCTCGTCGTACATGTCGAGCTTGGGGCGCTGGCCCATCCGCTGGGTGTCCTCGATCGCCAGGGGATGCCAGCCGAGGGCCGTGCCAAGGCTTTGCACGTCCTCGGCCGAGGGATCGACGAGGTCGAGCCAGAAGAACTGCTGCGCGCTGCGCAGCTGCGCGATGAGCGACTCGTCGATCGCGTCGAGGATGCGCATGGTGCCGTGTCCGCCCGTCAGATCCATGACGGCATCCAGTTGTGCAGCTGCCAGAACCAGAACGGGACGGGAAGACCCACCCACAGCGGGAGGTAGAACGCGGACACGAGCAGGATCAGCACGACGATCACGAGGACCGTCCGCTGCCCCGACTGGCGGCGGTGCCGGAGATCCGATGCCGTGCCGGCGATGTCGCGCAGAGCGAGCACGAGGGACAGGATGAGGAACGGCGCGATCAGGACCGTGTAGAACTGGAAGATCGTGCGCTCGGGGAACGCGAGCCAGGGCAGGTAGGTCGCCGCGATCCCGACGAGCGGCACCACCCGGGCCCAGGGCACCCGACGGCGCCGCACGAGGTCGCGGGCGATGCGGACGATCAGGTAGACCGCCGCCGCGACGCCCAGATACCAGATCAGGGGATTCGGGATCGAGGTGATCGTTCCGATGCACCGCTCGGCCCCGAAGCACGGCGCGTCCTGGCCGCCCACCCAGAACGCGGTGGGGCGCAGCAGCATCGGCCACTGCCACGCCGGACTCGCGTAGGGGTGTGACGCGGTCAGCCCCACGTGGAACGCCAGGATGTCCTGGTGGTAGCGCAGCCAGGAGGCGAGAGCGTTCGCGGAGGCGTGCCGGTCGTAGCCGCCGGAGGTCGCGAACCAGCCCGTCCAGCTCGCTGCGTAGACGAGAGCGGCGACGGGCACGAGCAGCAGGAAGGACACGGGCCCCTGTCGCAGCACGGCGTCGGCGGGCCAGACCGCGACGCCCGCTCGGCGGCGGGCGAGGGCGTCGGCGACGACGAGGAAGATCCCCGCCGCGGCGAGCACATACGCGCCAGACCACTTCACGGCGCAGGCGGCGCCGAAGGCGGCCCCCGCGGCGATCACCCAGGGCCGCCTCCAGAGCACGCGGCCCCAGAGCGGTTGCCGCTCGCTGGTTCCGTGGAACGTGGGATCCTCGAGGAGCGGCATCGCACGTCGGCGGTCGAGGAGGAGGAAGAGGAACCCGAGGAGGACGAAGAACGTGAGGATCCCGTCGAGCAGGCCGATCCGCGACAGCACGATGCCGAGGCCGTCCACGGCGAGGAAGAGGCCGGCGAGCGTGGCCACCGTGACCGAGCGGGTCAGCTCGCGCGCGATGAGGGAGATGACGAGCACGCTGAGGGTGCCGATCACCGCCGTCGCGATCCGCCAGCCGAAGCTCGAACCGGGACCGAACGCCCCGATCCCCAGGGCGATCAGCCACTTGCCCAGCGGCGGGTGGACGACGAACGCGCCCGCGGTACCGAGCGCGCTCGTGTCGCCCCGGGCGAAAAGCGCGTTCGCGTCGTTCTGCCAGACGCCCTCGTAGCCCTGCACCCACAGCGACCAGGCGTCCTTGACGTAGTAGGTCTCGTCGAACACGAGCGTGTGCGGGTGGCCGAGCCCGACGATGCGCAGCACCGCGGCGAGCAGGGTCACGAGCGTCGGCGCGAGCCACGAGAGCAGACGCCGCCGGGCGGGGTCGTCGCTCCACGCGTCCCGCACGCGCTCCCAGCCGGTCGGCCGAGGATCGTGCACGATGTCGGCGCCGGCGGTGCGCGGAATCTCGCCGGGGACGGGCAGCAGGGGCGCGGTCACCGCACCAGCCTATGCTGGGCGGGTGATCATCCTCGCGGCCACTCCGATCGGCAATCTGGGCGATGCGTCCCGGCGACTCGTCGAGGTGCTGGAGGAGGCGAAGACGGTCGCCGCCGAGGACACGCGGACCACGCAGCGGCTGCTGCAGGCGCTCGGGATCGCGAACCGGCCGCGGCTGATCGCGCTGCACGACCACAACGAGAAGGTCAAGGCGGCCGAGCTCGCCGACCTGGCCGCGACCGAGGACCTGGTGGTGCTCAGCGACGCGGGTATGCCGACCGTGAGCGACCCGGGTTACGGGCTCGTCGCCGCCGCGGTGGAGCGCGGCGTCACGGTCACGGCCATCCCCGGCCCGAGCGCGGTGGTCACCGCCCTCGCGATCTCCGGTCTCCCGACGGATCGGTTCGCCTTCGAGGGCTTCCTGCCGCGCAAGGCGGGGGAGCGGCGCTCCGCGCTGAGCGCTCTCGCCGCCGAACCTCGCACCCTCATCTTCTTCGAGGCCCCGTCGCGCCTGGCCGCGACCCTGGGCGACATGGCGGCCTCCTTCGGATCCGGTCGCCGTGCCGCGGTGTGCCGCGAGCTCACGAAGATGTTCGAGGAGGTCCGCCGCGGAACCCTCGCGGAGCTCGCGGAGTGGGCGGCCGACGGGGTGCGAGGCGAGATCGTCATCGTCGTCGAAGGGGCGACCCCGCGGGAGGTGTCGGCCGAGGACGCGCTCGCGGAGGTGCAGGCCCTCGTGGACCAGGGGGTGCGGCTGAAGGAGGCGTGCGCCGAGGTCGCCGCCGCGACGGGGCTGCGGTCGCGGGAGCTGTACCAGGCGGCGCTCGCCGCGCGCTGAAGCGGGAGCGGCGGCTCCGCCCGTGTGAGGATGAGCGCGTGGACGCCGCTGCTCGACGCGGCGGGCCTCACGGTGACGGAGTGCGAGCGCCGCGAGCGGGAACGCGGCGAAAGCGGCAGCATCCGCACGCACGGAGCGCTCGTCGCCCGGCGGCGGGCGGATCCGGACTGAACCGGCCTCGGGACGCCGTCATCGGAGAAACCGCCGTCTCCGTGCAGCCTAGAATCGAATCCATGCCCGCAGGCGAGTCCTTCTACATCACCACGCCGATCTACTACCCGTCGGACGTGCCCCACATCGGGCACGGCTACACCAGCGTCGCCGTGGACACCCTCGCACGCTGGCACCGCCAGGCGGGCGACGACACCTGGATGCTCACGGGCACGGACGAGCACGGCCAGAAGATGCTGCGAGCGGCGGCCGCCAACGGCGTCACCCCGCAGGAGTGGGTCGACAAGCTCGTCGCCGAGAGCTGGTTCCCGCTGCTGACCACGCTCGACGTCGCCAATGACGACTTCATCCGCACCACCCAGGAGCGGCACGAGCGCAACGTGCAGGTGTTCTTCCAGAAGCTCTACGACGCCGGGTACATCTACGCCGGCGAGTACGAGGCGCTCTACTGCGTGGGCTGCGAGGAGTTCAAACCGGAGTCCGAGATCGTCGACGGCACCGGCCCGTTCGAGGGCCTCAAGGTCTGCGCCATCCACTCCAAGCCGCTCGAGCTGCTGCAGGAGAAGAACTACTTCTTCAAGCTCAGCGAGTTCCAGGATCGCCTGCTCGAGCTCTACAAGACCGAGCCCGATTTCGTGCGTCCCGACTCGGCCCGCAACGAGGTCGTCTCCTTCGTGTCTCAGGGGCTGAAGGATCTGTCCATCTCGCGGTCCACCTTCGACTGGGGCATCCCCCTGCCGTGGGACACCTCGCACGTCATCTACGTCTGGGTCGACGCGCTCCTGAACTACGTCACCGCGGTGGGCTACGGCGCGGACGAGGAGACCTTCGAGCGGAGGTGGCCGGCCTATCACGTCGTCGGCAAGGACATCCTGCGCTTCCACGCGGTGATCTGGCCGGCCATGCTCATGGCCGCGGGCCTCGACGTGCCGAAGGGCGTCTTCGCCCACGGCTGGTTGCTCGTCGGCGGCGAGAAGATGTCGAAGTCCAAGCTCACCGGCATCGCGCCGACAGAGATCACCGATGTCTTCGGCTCGGATGCGTACCGGTTCTACTTCCTGTCCGCGATCGCCTTCGGCCAGGACGGATCGTTCTCCTGGGAGGATCTGTCCGCCCGCTACCAGGCGGAGCTCGCCAACGGGTTCGGCAACCTCGCCTCGCGCACGATCGCGATGATCGAGCGGTACTTCGGTGGCGTCCTGCCGGCCGCGGGGGAGTACACCGAGCAGGATCTGGCCGTGCAGCGCCTGGTCGCGAAGGCCGCCGCCGACGCGGATGCGGCCGTGGAGCGGTTCCGGATCGACGAGGCGATCGCCGACGTGTGGACCATCGTCGACGCGCTCAACGGCTACATCACCGAGAACGAGCCGTGGGCGCTCGCGAAGGACGAGGAGCAGAAGGAGCGTCTGGGCACCGTGCTCTACACCTGCGCCGAGGGACTGCGTGCTCTCGCCGTGCTGCTGTCCCCCGTCATGCCGCAGGCGACCGCCACGCTCTGGGGCGCGCTCGGGGCGGATGCCGCGCTCGGCGCGCTCACCGCGCAGCCGATCCGCGACGCCGGGCGCTGGGCGCAGCTCCCGGCGGGCACGTGCGTGCAGACCCTCGCACCGCTCTTCCCGCGCATCGAGGCGACGGCCTGAGCGCACGCCCATGACGCCCGAGAGCATCCCCGAGACCTACGTGCGCGAGCGCGCCACGAAGGGACGCGCGGATCTCACCTATCCGCCGCTGCCCGAGCCGCTCGCCGTCGGCGTGTACGACAACCACTGCCACCTGGAGATCGCCGACGGTCCCACGGGCGACGAGGGGTACGAGTCGCTGACGCTCGTCGAGCAGCTGGACCGCGCCGCCGAGGTCGGGATCCTCGGGGTCGTGCAGGCCTCGGGGGACGTCGAGTCCTCGCGCTGGGCCGTCGCGGCGGCGGAGGCGGATCCGCGCGTGCTCGCGGCCGTCGCGATCCATCCGAACGATGCGCCGACCTATGCCGCGGCCGGACGGCTCGACGAGGCGCTCGCGGTGATCGACGAGCTCGCCGCGCATCCGCGCACGCGCGCCATCGGCGAGACGGGCCTCGACTACTTCCGCACCGAGGCGGAGGGGCGCCCGGCGCAGCACGATTCGTTCGAGGCGCACATCGCGTTGGCCAAGAAGCACGGGATCGCGATGCAGATCCACGACAGGGACGCGCACGAGGACGTCCTCGCGACGCTGGCGCGGGTCGGCGCTCCCGCGCGTACGGTGTTCCACTGCTTCTCGGGAGACGCGGACATGGCCCGGACGTGCGCCGAGGCCGGGTACTACCTGTCGTTCGCCGGCAACGTCACGTTCAAGAACGCGCAGAACCTGCGCGACGCGCTCAAGGTCGCCCCGCGGGACCGCATCCTCGTGGAGACGGATGCGCCGTTCCTCACGCCGACGCCGCTGCGAGGACGTCCGAACGCGCCCTATCTGATCCCGATCACCCTGCGCTTCATGGCGGCGGAACTCGGGATCGACGTGGCGGAGCTCGGCGCGCAGATCGCCGCGAACACGCTCGCGGTCTACGGCTCGTTCGCCTAGCGGGACCGCCCTCCGACGGCCCGCCGCGCCCCCGGATCCGGGGAACGATGATCGGTGGGGGAGAATGGTCAGATGACCGTCTCCCTGCTCGGCGCCGCCGAGATCCGCCGGCTCGCGGCCGACCTCGACGTGACGCCGACGAAGAAGCTCGGCCAGAACTTCGTCGTCGACGCCAACACCGTGCGCAAGATCGTGCACGCCGCCGAGGTGCAGCCGTCCGATCGGGTCGTGGAGATCGGTCCCGGCCTCGGATCGCTGACCCTGGCGATCCTGGAGACCGGAGCCCGGGTGACGGCGGTCGAGATCGATCACCGTCTCGCGGAGCGGCTGCCGCACACCGCGCGGGACCGGGGCGTTCCCGACGGGGCGCTCACGGTCGTCGACGCGGACGCGATGCGGGTGACCGAGCTTCCCGGTACGCCGACGGTGCTCGTGGCGAACCTGCCCTACAACGTGTCCGTGCCGGTTCTGCTGCACTTCCTCGAGACCTTCCCCTTCCTGGAGCGGGGCGTGGTGATGGTGCAGGCCGAGGTCGCCGAACGCCTCGCGGCCAAGCCCGGTTCCAAGATCTACGGCGCGCCGAGCGTCAAGGCGGCCTGGTACGGCCCGTGGCGGCTGTGCGGCAACGTCTCGCGGCAGGTTTTCTGGCCGGTGCCGAATGTGGACAGCCTGCTGGTGGGCTTCCACCGCGATCCGGAGCCTCGGGGGACCGAGCAGGAGCGGGTGCGGACGTTCGGGATCGTCGACGCCGCGTTCAACCAGCGACGCAAGATGTTGCGCCAGGCGCTGTCGGGGATCTTCGGCTCCTCCGCCGAGGCATCGGCGGTGCTCGAACGGGCGGACGTGGCGCCGACCGCACGCGGCGAGGATCTCACCGTCGAGGACTTCCTGCGCATCGCTCGGGTCGTGCCCTGACCGTTCCCTGGACATGCGTGTGCCCCCTCAAGAATTCGGGTTCCCGAGGGGGCACATCACTCGGTCCGGAGGGACCTCTTCGCCTCCCGAGTCCCCAGATCCCGGTCGACATCTCTCAGCTGAGATCTAGACGGTAGCACCCGAAGTCCTTGTCCCCCAAATGGGGGACAAAACAATTTGCTGAGAATTTGCTGAGAATGTGCGTGGCGCGACCGCGAAACGCCGTACCTGGGTCTCCAGGACATGAAGCCAGGTGATCACGACGCCGAACGCGAGTGCCTCGAAGATCGTCAGGGTGATGACGCCGCCGATGAGCGCGGCCATGCCGAGGACGAGCACGACGACCGCGGCGAGGGCGATGCGGTTGAGGAGAGGCGAGAGCCCGCGCAGGTGGATGCGGTGCATGAGGAGGAGCCCGGCGGAGGAGGCGAGGGCGCCGTTCGCCGCCCGCTCGTGTGCGAAGACGTTGAAGGAGAGCGGCAGCACGCCCACCAGGATCAGGCTCACGCCGAGCGCCGCGACAAGCGCCGGTACGACGGTCACCGCCCCCCGCGGAGCCCGGAATCCAGCGGGAGAAGCGCCCCTGAGGCCGATTCCGATGGGCACGGCGGTCAGGGCGATGACGGAGCCCGCGAGCATCATCCCGACGTTGAAGATCGCGCTCGAGTCGTCTCCGAGCGCACCCAGACGGCTGAAGCAGGACAGCCACCAGTTCGGATCCGAGCTGGTCAGCGCGGATGCAGGTATGCTTCCACACAGCACGCCGGCGGCGATCAGAACGAACGGGATGCGTCGGGTGCGCTGCATGAGGGATCCTGTCGCGGGGCGCTCATCGAGAGTCAGCCAACGGCAGGACCGCACTCGGGCGAGCGTTGATCGGGTAACGGAACGGGCTCGGTCCGCTTCCGCGAATAATATCGAACAGCCGGTATAACGGCGAGGGCTTGACGTGCGCGGAGGGCGCGCCGCAGGTGACGGAACCGCCCCCTCCTGGCCTCCGTGACGCTCCTCCCCGCTACCCTGGGACGGTGACCGAGCCGCGCTTCCGCCCCGACGTCCTCGACATCCACCGTCCCCACACCGCCGCCCCCGACCGGTACGACGGAGCACGCTTCCGTCAGGTCGGCACGTCCGGTCTGTACCTGCCCGCGATCTCGCTGGGCCTTTGGTGGAACTTCGGAGACAACGTCCCCCTCGACTCCCAGCGCACGCTCCTGCGCCACGCGTTCGATCGGGGGATCACGCACTTCGACCTCGCCAACAACTACGGCCCGCCCTACGGCTCGGCCGAGAAGAACTTCGGGCGTCTCTTCGCGGAGGATTTCCGGCCGTACCGGGACGAGCTCATCATCTCGTCCAAGGCCGGCTACGACATGTGGCCCGGTCCCTATGGCGACCTGGGCAGCCGCAAGTACATCCTCGCGAGCGCCGAGCAGTCGCTGACGCGCATGGGACTCGACTACGTCGACATCTTCTACTCGCACCGGGTGGACCCGGTGACCCCGATCGAGGAGACGGTGGGAGCCCTCGACACGCTCGTGCGGCAGGGCAAGGCGCTCTACGTGGGGATCTCGTCCTACAGTGCCGAGCGCACCGAGGCGGCGGCCGACGTGGCGCGCGAGCTCGGCACGCCTCTCGTGATCCACCAGCCGTCCTACTCGATCCTCAACCGCTGGATCGAGGACGGCCTGACCGAGACGCTGCGCGAGGAGGGCATGGGGGCGATCGCGTTCACTCCGCTCGCGCAGGGTCTGCTCACCGGCAAGTACCTCGCCGACGGATCCGCCGAGCGGTCCCAGAAGCGCGGATCCCTGCCGGACGCGCCGGTCAGCGACGAGGGCCTGGCCACGCTGCGGGCGCTGAACGAGGTCGCCCGCGAGCGCGGGCAGAGCCTCGCGCAGCTCGCTCTGCAGTGGGTGCTGCGAGACGGCGTCGTCGCCTCGGCGCTCATCGGCGCCTCACGGCCCGCTCAGCTCGACGAGAACCTCGCGGCGCTCGACGCGCCGGCGCTCTCCGCCGAGGAGCTCGCCCGCATCGACGAGATCGCGGGTGCGGGGCTCGACGTCAACCTCTGGTCGATCTCCTCGGATCTCTGAGCCGATGAGCAATGCGGGGGAGTGGGCGGGCGAGCGCGACGACGCCCAGCCCGTCGCGCGCGTGCATGTGCGCGCGCCGGGCAAGGTCAACCTGTTCCTGGGCGTCGATGCCCCGGACGAGGACGGCTACCACCCCCTGTCGACGGTGTTCCAGGCGGTGTCGCTGTACGAGGACGTGGTCGCGACCCCCGCGGACGACGTCACGGTGAGCGTGTCCGGTGTCGCGGATCCGTCGACCGTGCCGCTGGACGATCGCAACCTCGCGCTGCGTGCGGCGAAGCTGCTCGCCGTCGCGACCGGGTTCGACGGAGGCGTGCACCTGGAGCTGCACAAGACCGTGCCCGTCGCCGGGGGGATGGGCGGAGGATCGGCGGACGCCGCGGCCGCCCTTCTGGCCTGCAACGAGCTGTGGCGCACCGGGCTCTCGCACGAGCGTCTGCACGCGCTCGCGGCGCGTCTCGGAGCCGACGTGCCGTTCGCGCTCATGGGCGGCACCGCGGTCGGGTCCGGACGCGGCGACGTGCTCACCCCCGCGCTCTCCCGAGGGCGCTACGAATGGGTGCTCCTCGTCGACGACGAGGGACTGTCCACACCGGCGGTGTACCGCGCGTTCGACGAGATCGCCGCCGAGGACCGTGCCTCCTCGGACGAGGCGGAGCTCGCGCGGGCGCGCCGGATCGATCCCGTCCAGGTGCCCCCGGAGTTCTTCGAGGCGCTGCTCTCGGGGGACGCTCTGCGGCTGGGCGGACACCTGCGCAATCAGCTCGAGGCCGGATCCTTCCGCCTGCGGCCCGCGCTCGAGTCGACGCTGGAGCGCCTCGCCGCGGACGTCGTCGGCGGGATCGTCTCGGGCTCTGGACCGACCCTCGCGCTGCTCTGCGACACCGCCGAGTCGGCGGACGCCCTCGCCGAACGTCTGCGCGGGGAGGGTCGCACGGCCCTGCGCGCCCACGGGCCCGTGCGCGGGGCGCACGTGGTCTCGGCGGCCGACTGAGCCGCCCTCGCCCCGCGCGACGTCGTCTCCCTCTGCGTGACGACGCGGCGCGGGGCATAATGGTCTCACCCGTGTGACCGTGCACATCGAGGAGGAGAGCATGTCCACTCCCTCCGAGCGCGCCCGGATGCCGAGCATCAGGGATGTCGCACGGCTCGCCGGGGTCTCGCACCAGACCGTGTCCCGAGTCCTCAACGATCACCCGAGCATCCGGCCGGAGACGAAGGAGCGCGTGCTCGACGCGATCCGGGTCCTGGACTACCGCCCGAACGTCGCTGCCCGGGGCCTTGCGACAGGGCGTTCATCGACGCTCGGGATCCTGTCCGCCACGACGGGGGAGTTCGGCCCGACGTCCTCGATCGCGGCGATCGAGGACGCGGCGCGCGCGGAGGGGTACTCGGTCAGCACGCTGAACCTCCCGGACACGACGCCGGAGGCGATCGGCCATGCGGTGCGCCAACTGGTGGGCGAGTCCGTCGACGGCATCGTCGTGCTCGCTCCGCAGGTGCGGGTCTTCCACGTGCTGCGCGGCATGGCCGTCTCCGTGCCGTTCGTCAGCCTGCAGACGGCCTCCGGGTCGGACGGGGTGAGTCATTCCGCGGATCAGCTCGCCGGTGCGCGCATGATCACCGAGTACCTCATCCGCCTGGGACACAGCGACATCCTGCATCTCGCGGGCCCGCAGGACTGGATCGAGGCGGAGTCGCGCATGCGCGGCTACCTCGACGCGATGCGCGATGCCGAACTGCCGCCGATCCCTCCCATCCGCGGCGACTGGACCGCGGACTTCGGGTATTTCGCCGGACAGGAGCTCGCCCGACGACGCGATTTCACCGCGGTCTTCGCGGCGAACGACCTCATGGCGATCGGCCTCATGCACGGCTTCCGCGACGCGGGGCTGCGGATCCCGGTCGACGTCAGCGTGGTCGGCTTCGACGACGTCCCCGTCGCCGCGCACGTCGCTCCGCCGCTCACCACCGTGCATCAGGACTTCCCCGAGCTTGGCCGCAGGGCCGTGCGGATCCTGCTCGCCCAGCTCCGCGGGGAGGACGTGCCGGTCTTCGGCCCCGCGGTCCCCGTGCTCTGCGGGCGCGAGTCCGCCGCGTCACGGTAGGGACACGAAAGCCCGAAGAGCACTTGACAGTGCTCCCGCGGCGGATGCACCATGTAACGCGATGTGAACGGTAACATTGAGCCGTCACATCGAACGGACTGGAGATCGAAGGAGATCCGTGAGCGAGACGACGTCGTTGCCCACCGTGGCCGGCCCCATCCTCGAGATGAGGTCGATCACGAAGGAGTTCCCGGGGGTGAAGGCCCTTTCGGACGTGTCGATCACCGTCCGCACCGGCGAGGTGCACGCGATCTGCGGCGAGAACGGTGCGGGAAAGTCCACGCTGATGAAGGTGCTCTCGGGGGTGTATCCCTACGGCACCTACGACGGCGACATCCTGCTCTACGGCGAGGAGCAGCGCTTCAAGGACATCGCGGCCAGCGAGCAGGCCGGCATCGTCATCATCCATCAGGAGCTCGCCCTCATCCCCGAGCTCTCGATCGCGGAGAACATCTTCCTCGGCAACGAGATCCGCCGTGGCGTGGCGATCGACTGGACCGCGCAGAAGCAGCGCACGGTCGAACTGCTCGCCCGTGTCGGGCTCCGCGAGGATCCCGACACCCAGGTGAAGACTCTCGGGGTCGGCAAGCAGCAGCTCATCGAGATCGCGAAGGCGCTCAACAAGGACGTCAAGCTGCTCATCCTCGACGAGCCGACCGCCGCGCTGAACGAGAACGACTCGCAGCACCTGCTCGACCTGATCCTGGGCCTCAAGGCCAAGGGCATCACGTCGATCATCATCAGCCACAAGCTCAACGAGATCGAGCAGATCGCCGACGAGATCACGATCATCCGCGACGGACGCACGGTCGAGACCCTCGACATCTCGCGCGGCGAGATCAACGAGGACCGCATCATCCGGGGCATGGTGGGCCGCTCGCTGGAGAGCCGCTACCCCGACCGCACGCCCGAGATCGGCGACGTGTTCTTCGAGGTGAAGGACTGGTGGGTGCGCCACCCCTCCGTCGCCGAGCGCATGGTCGTGAAGGGCTCCAGCATCCAGGTGCGCCGCGGCGAGGTCGTCGGGATCGCGGGGCTCATGGGCGCGGGGCGCACCGAGTTCGCGATGAGCATCTTCGGCCGGTCGTACGGGCAGTTCCTCTCCGGCACGATCGTCAAGGACGGCCAGGAGATCGTGATCCCCGACGTGAAGTCGGCGATCAAGCACGGCCTCGCCTACGTCAGCGAGGACCGCAAGGTCCTCGGCCTCAACCTGCTCGACTCGATCAAGCGCTCGATCGTCTCGGCGAAGCTGTCGAAGATCGCCCGCCGCGGCGTCGTGAACGGCCTCGAGGAGACGCAGGTCGCCGACCGTTACCGCAAATCCCTGCGCATCAAGACGCCCACGGTCGAGCAGGGCGTGGGGACGCTGTCCGGCGGGAACCAGCAGAAGGTCGTCCTGGCGAAGTGGATGTTCACGGACCCCGATCTGCTGATCCTCGACGAGCCGACCCGCGGTATCGACGTCGGCGCCAAGTACGAGATCTACGCGATCATCAACGAGCTCGCCGCGCAGGGCAAGGGCGTCATCGTCATCTCGAGCGAGCTGCCGGAGCTGCTGGGCATGTCGGACCGGATCTACACCGTCTTCGAAGGCCGCGTGACCGACTGCCTGCCCGCATCCGATGCCACCCCGGAGGCGCTCATGCGCAGCATGACCTCCCTGACCCAGAAAGCCTCCGCATGAGCACCACGATCGCTCCCACGCCCCCGAGCACCACGCCGACGCCGGAGGAGGGCTTCCGCTTCCGCGACATCTCGAAGATGATGGGCGGCGGCCAGTCGACGCTGCGCCAGTTCGGCATCCTCGGATCCCTGGTCGTCATCATCCTGATCTTCCAGGTATGGACCGGCGGCCTCACGCTGTCCCCGGGCAACCTGATCAACGTCGTCAACCAGTACTCCTACATCCTGATCCTCGCGATCGGCATGGTGATGGTCATCATCATGGGGCACATCGACCTGTCGGTCGGATCGGTCGCGGCGTTCGTCGGCATCGTCGTCGCCAAGTCGATGGCCGATTGGCACTTCCCGGCCTGGGCCGCGGTGCTGCTCGGCCTCGGCCTCGGCGTGATCGTCGGCGCCTGGCAGGGCTTCTGGGTCGCGTTCGTCGGCGTCCCCGCGTTCATCGTGACGCTGGCGGGCATGCTCTTCTTCCGCGGTGCGAACCAGTGGGTCGGCCAGTCCACCTCGGTGGCGGTGCCGACGGACTTCCAGTTCATCGGCGCCGGCTACCTGCCCGAGCTCCCCATCGCCCTGCCGTTCAACGTGCTCACGATGGTGCTCGCGCTCCTCGCCGTCATCTGGGTGATCGGCTTCGAGTTCTTCCTGCGCCGCTCGCAGGCGAAGGCGGGCAGCGAGGTCGCCCCGGTCTGGGTCAGCATCGTCAAGGTCGTGATCCTCTCCGCGCTGATCCTCGTCGCCGGCTACCAGTTCGCGTCGGGTCGTCCCGGGACGAGCTTCCCGATCTCCGGCATCATCCTGCTGGTTCTCGTGATCGTCTACACCTTCGTCACGCGCAACACCGTCTTCGGCCGTCACCTCTACGCCGTCGGCGGCAACCGCCAGGCCGCGCGCCTGTCGGGGGTGAAGGACCGCTGGACCGACTTCTTCGTGATGATGAACATGTCGGTGCTCGCCGCGGTCGCCGCGATGATCTACGTGGCCCGCGCCACCGCTTCCGGCCCTCAGGACGGCAACGGCTGGGAGCTCGACGCGATCGCGGCCGTGTTCATCGGCGGCGCGGCGGTCTCCGGCGGCATCGGCACCGTGATCGGCTCGATCATCGGTGGTCTGGTCATGGCGTTCCTGAACAACGGCATGGCGCTGCTCGGCTTCGGTGCCGACATCGTCGCGATGGTCAAGGGACTCGTCCTGCTCCTCGCCGTCGCCGTGGACGTCTGGAACAAGCAGCAGGGCCGTCCGTCCCTCACCGGCTTCATCACCCGTCGGTTCGCCCGCAAGGAAGAGCCGTATCCGACCTCCGCTTCCGGCAACGCGAGCGGGAAGTAGGGGAGGGGGATCGCCCTGCGCGGTTCCTCCCTGCACACACCAAGAGAGAAAGAGATCACATGAAGAAGATCCTCCTTACGGCGACAGCGCTTGTCGTCGCGGGTGCCTTCGCCCTCACGGGGTGCTCGTCGTCCGAGCGCGGCGGCACGCCCGCCGCGAGCGGCGACGCCAAGGGCTTCGCGAAGGACGCGAAGATCGGCGTCGCCCTGCCCGACAAGACCAGTGAGAACTGGGTGCTCGCGGGCAAGCTGTTCAGCGACGGTCTGACCAAGGCCGGCTTCAAGCCGGACGTGCAGTACGCGCCGGCCAGCAACACGGTCGCGGAGCAGCAGAACCAGATCCAGGCCATGGTGACCGGCGGTGCGAAGGTCATCATCATCGGCGCGAAGGACGGCAAGCAGCTCTCCACGCAGGTCAAGGCCGCGCACGACGCGGGCGCGACGGTGATCGCCTACGACCGTCTGATCGAGAACACCGACGCGGTCGACTACTACGTCGCGTTCGACAACTTCAAGGTCGGACAGCTGCAGGGACAGGCCCTGCTCGACGGTCTCGCCGCGCGTGCGGGCCACCCCGCGCCGTACAACATCGAGCTGTTCTCCGGCTCGGCCGACGACGCGAACTCCGCGGTCTTCTTCAAGGGTGCGATGGACGTGCTCGAGCCGAAGATCAAGGACGGCACGCTGAAGGTCGTCTCGGGTCAGACCGACATCACCCAGACGGCGACGGACGGCTGGAAGGCCGAGAACGCCCAGCGCCGCATGGACGCGATCCTCACCGCGAACTACAGCTCCGCGACGCTGGACGGCGTGCTCTCGCCGAACGACACGCTCGCCCGCGCCATCATCACCTCGGCGCAGCAGGCCGGCAAGCCCGTTCCGGTCGTCACCGGTCAGGACTCCGAGGTCGAGTCGGTCAAGTCGATCATGGAGGGCGTGCAGTACTCCACGATCAACAAGGACACCACGCTGCTCGTGCAGCAGGCGATCAAGATGGTCGAGCAGCTGCAGAAGGGCGAGACGGTCGACGTCAACGACACCAAGTCGTACAACAACGGCGTCAAGGTCGTCCCGGCCTACCTGCTCAAGCCGGTCATCGTGACCAAGGAGAACGCCGAGGAGGCGTACGCCAACGTCCCGAGCCTGCTCGAGATCGTCAAGTCCTACAAGAAGTAAGACGTCACACCCTGGAAGGGGTCGCCGGGCGGTGCTCGCCCGGCGACCCCTTCTCGTTAGACTGGGCGGCGGACCGACGTCGTTCCGATCCTCTTCTTCCCGACGCAAGGAGCACTTCCGTGGCACTGATCGAGGCTGTAGGCGCACGCGAGATCCTGGATTCCCGTGGCAACCCGACCGTCGAGGTGGAGGTGCTCCTCGACGACGGCATCGTCCAGCGCGCGGCCGTGCCGTCCGGCGCGTCCACCGGCGCCTTCGAGGCGTACGAGCTGCGCGACGGCGACAAGAGCCGCTACGGCGGCAAGGGCGTGCTCAAGGCCGTCGAGGCGGTCATCGACGAGCTGGGTCCTGCGGTCGAGGGCGTCGAGGCCAGCGAGCAGCGCATCGTGGACGAGATCCTCATCGATGTCGACGGCACGGACAACAAGAGCCGCGTCGGCGCCAACGCCATCCTCGGCGTGAGCCTGGCCGTCGCCAAGGCCGCGGCCGACTCGGCCGATCTGCCGCTGTTCCGCTACCTGGGCGGCCCGAACGCGCATCTGCTGCCCGTTCCGCTGTTCAACGTCATCAACGGCGGCTCGCACGCCGACAACGGCATCGACATGCAGGAGTTCTTCCTCGCGCCGATCGGCGCCGACACGTTCTCCGATGCCCTGCGCTGGGGCACCGAGGTGTACCACGTCCTCAAGGGCGAGCTGAAGTCGGCGGGCTTCGCCACCGGCCTCGGCGACGAAGGCGGCTTCGCCCCGGACCTGCCCAGCAACCGCGAGGGCCTCGAGTTCCTCGTCAAGGCGATCGAGAAGGCCGGCTTCACGCCCGGCACCGACATCGCGCTGGGTCTCGACGCCGCCGCCACCGAGTTCTACAACGACGGCGTGTACCGCCTCGACGACAAGGACTGGGACGCGGCATCGCTCACCGACTACTACGTGAGCCTGGTCAAGGACTTCCCGATCGTCACGATCGAAGACGCCCTCGCCGAGGACGACTGGGACGGCTGGAAGGCGCTCACCGAGAAGCTGGGATCGCAGATCCAGCTCGTCGGCGACGACCTGTTCGTGACCAACCCGGAGCGTCTGCAGAAGGGTATCGACCTCGGGGTCGCGAACTCGCTCCTGGTGAAGGTGAACCAGATCGGAACGCTCTCCGAGACGCTCGACGCGATCAGCCTCGCGCACCGTTCGGGCTACACGACGATGCTCTCGCACCGTTCGGGCGAGACCGAGGACACGACGATCGCCGACCTTGTCGTCGCGGTGAACTCCGGTCAGATCAAGAGCGGCGCGCCCGCCCGGTCCGAGCGGGTCGCGAAGTACAATCAGCTTCTGCGCATCGAGGAGGAGCTGGGCGACGCGGCGGTCTTCGCCGGGCGTTCCGCCTTCCCGCGTTTCAAGGGCTGATCAGCGCTTTGTGCTGAGCTGGCCGCTCGTCGGCACACGGAGGAGGAGTCATGACCGATCGTCGGACTCCTCCTTCGTCGTCTGCGGGGGGCAGAACGCCCCGGGGATCGGCGCGGCGCGGGTCCGTCGCCGCGATCGACGTGCGCGGCTGGGTCGGCGGGATCCGGCTCAGCGGCTTCATGGTGATCATGCTCTCCCTCGTGGTGCTCGGGGCCTGGGTGCTCGTGCCGACGCTCGGCACGTACCTGGACCAGAGGCAGCGGATCACGGTGCTGGAGCAGTCGGTCCACGTCACCCAGGACAAGATCGACGCGCTCAAGGCGGAGCGCAAGCGCTGGGAGGATCCGGCGTACGTCACGACCCAGGCGCGGGAGCGCCTGTACTACTTCAAGCCGGGCGAGGTCGTCTACCTCATCGACAACGACATCGACCCCGCCGCGCAGCCCAAGGACGAGGCGCCGATCAGCGACACCGCACAGGAGCGGCGCGCGGACTGGGGCGACCAGCTGCTGCGCTCGCTCACCGGGGCGGGCCTCGCGAAGACCGCGACGAGCACGCGCTGACCACCGTCGGCGGACGAACCCGTACCCTGGAAGGGTGACCACCCCTCCCTTCGATCCGCCCACGCCCGCCGAACTGGCCGTCGTCTCCGCCCAGCTCGGACGCGAGGCCCGGGGCGTCGTGGGGATCGCCGCGCGCTGCGTCTGCGGCAATCCGACCGTGGTCGCCACGCTGCCCCGCCTCGCCGACGGCTCCCCGTTCCCGACGTTCTACTACCTGACGCACCCCGCCGCCTCCGCCGCGATGTCGACCCTCGAAGCCGAGCACCTGATGCCGGAGCTCGCGGCCCTGCTCGACGACGAGGGCACGGCCGCCGCCTACCTCGCCGCGCATCGCGCGTACCTCGCCGATCGCGCGCAGTTCGGCGAGGTCGACGAGATCGCCGGGATCTCCGCGGGAGGGATGCCCGAACGGGTCAAGTGCCTGCACGCCCTCGCGGGACACGCCCTCGCAGCGGGTCCCGGGGTGAATCCGCTCGGCGACGCCGCCCTGGAGCGGGGGCGCTGGTCGCCCGACCGCTGCGAGTGCCTCGAGCCCGGAGCCGCGCGGGCCTCGTGATCCGATGGCGATGACCCGGCAGGAGGCGCCTCGGCGCAGCGTCCCGCGATGGCGACCGGTCATCGCGGTTCTCGTGCTGGCTGTCGTCGCCCCGCTGGCCGTCGCGGCCGCTCCGACGCCGTCGCCCACGCCCGATCCCGAGCGCGCCGCCGAGTACTGGCTCGCGAGCACCCATGTGGACGAGGCATGGAAGACCACCCGCGGCGCAGGATCGACCATCGCCGTGATCGACACCGGCGTCGCCAAGGGCCCCTCTGCTCTCGACGCGGCCGTGACGGACGGCACCGACGTCTCCGGGATCGGAACCTCGGACGGGCGGACGCCGCTCGGACCGCTGGACAGCGATCACGGCTCGCGCGTCGCCTCCCTCGCCGCGGCGCGGGCGAAGGCGGACGGGACGGGCATGATCGGCGTGGCGCCGGAGGCGAAGATCCTCTCGATCTCCCTCGCGTTCGGGACGACGGCCCCCGTGCCCTTCACCAAGCAGGTGGCGCAGGCGATGGTGTGGGCGGTCGACCACGGCGCGAACGTCATCAACCTCTCCTTCACCACGAACACCCTGGATTGGGATCAGAGCTGGGACGACGCGTTCCTCTACGCCTTCGACCACGACGTGGTCGTCGTGGTCGCCGCGGGCAACCGCGGCAGCGGCACGACCATGGTCGGTGCCCCCGCGACGATCCCCGGCGTCTTGGCAGTGGGAGGCGTGGACCAGAGCGGCGTCGCGAGCAAAGCGGCGTCCACCCAGGGCATCACGATCGCCGTCACCGCGCCGAGTGAGGCACTGCTCGGCATCGACGCGAACGGCACGGTCGAGACGTGGAACGGCACGAGCGGCGCCGCGCCGATCGTCGCGGGGATCGTCGCGCTCGTCCGCTCCGCGCATCCCGACATGAGCGCGGACGACGTCATCAACCAGATCATCCGGACCGCGCAGCCGGCGGCGCAGGCGACCGCGCACCCCGATCCGCTCTACGGGTACGGGCTGGTCGATGCGGGGTCCGCCGTCGCGGCCTCCTTGCCCAGCGTCGACGGCAACCCGCTCGGCGACCTGTCCGCGTGGATCCGTCTGCATCGGCGTGCCCAGGCGGAGCAGCCGACGCCGTCCACGTCGACGCCGGTGGCGATCCCGCCGCTGCCCGCCGCGGACGCGCCGACCCGGGCGGGATCGCCCCTCATTCCCAGTCCCGACTCGCTGCTGTACGGTACCCTGCCGCTCATCGCGCTCACGGTCCCTGGTATCCTGATAGCGCTTGGCGTCACCGCAGCTGCCCGGCGCATCCGTTCGGCGCGCGCGCATCGCACGCCAAAATCCTGATTACGAGGAGTTGTGCCCCTGTGGCAGACAACACTGTGGCGAGCGATTTTGTCGCGAAGAAGGGCGCATCCGTGCCCAAGATCCTGATCGTGGGCGGAGGCTACGCGGGCTTCTACACGGCCTGGAAGCTGGAGAAGCACCTGCGCAAGGGCGAGGCAGAGGTCACGCTGGTCGACCCGCTGCCGTACATGACGTACCAGCCCTTCCTGCCCGAGGTGGCCGCCGGGTCGATCGAGCCCCGCCACGCCGTCGTCGCGCACCGTCGGCACCTTTCGCGCACCAACGTGATCACCGCGAAGGTCACCGGGATCGACCACGCGCACAAGATCGCGACCATCACGCCGCCGGTCGGCGAACCCTACGAGTTCGCGTACGACCAGATCGTGGTGACCGCGGGAGCCGTGTCGCGGACCTTCCCGATCCCCGGCATCGCCGAGAACGCGATCGGACTGAAGACCATCGAGGAGGCTGTCGCCGTCCGCGACGCGCTGCTGTCGAACTTCGACAAGGCGGCATCCATCCCGGCCGGTCCCGAGCGCGACCGTCTGCTCACCGTCGTCGTCGTCGGCGGCGGCTTCGCGGGCATCGAGGCGTTCGCCGAACTGCGCAGCTTCGCGTCGGCGCTCATCTCGAAGTACCCGCAGCTCTCCTTCGAGGACACGCACTTCCACCTCATCGAGGCGATGGGCCGCATCATGCCCGAGGTCTCGCTCAAGACCAGCGAATGGGTGCTCAAGGATCTCGCCAAGCGCGGCGCCGACGTGCACCTCGACACGCAGGTCAAGAGCGCGGTCGACGGCAACGTCGAGCTCTCCACCGGCGAGGTCATCCCCTCCGACCTCATCATCTGGACCGCGGGCGTGATGGCCAACCCGACCGTCGTCCGCGCAGGAGACCTGCCGGTCGAGGAGCGCGGGCGGATCCGCACCCGCGCCGATCTCCGCGTGGGCACCGCCGAGGAGCCCGTCGAAGGCGCCTGGGCGGCCGGCGACGTCTCGGCCGTGCCCGATCTGTCCGGCGGCGGCGTCGGCGGCATGTGCGTTCCCAACGCGCAGCACGCGGTCCGTCAGGCCAAGCGCCTCGCCAAGAACCTCGTCGCCGTCCTCCGCGGCGAGAACACCAAGGACTACGTCCACAAGAACCTCGGCGCCGTCGCCGGCCTCGGGCTCTACGACGGGGTCTTCCAGTCCGGAAACCTCGCGCTGAAGGGCTTCATCGCGTGGCTCGCCCACCGCGGCTACCACGGTCTGGCCATGCCGACGTGGGAGCGCAAGTGGCGCGTGCTGTGGGGCTGGTGGAACAACCTCTGGCTCGGCCGCGACATCGTGGGCCTCGAGGCCGTGCAGACGCCGCGCGCCGTGTTCGAGGAGTTCGCCGCGCGCCCGCGCCCGGCGGCCGACGCCGCCCCCGCCCCGGCCAAGACGCCCGCGTCGTCGCCCGCCGAGAAGGCCAAGGAGCCCGTGGCCGTCAAGTAGGCCCGCGCACGCTCAGCGAAACCCCGCGTTCCTTTCGGAGCGCGGGGTTTCGCGTGCGTGGGGGGAGGGGGCTACCCGCCGTGCTCCGTCCGGTCGTCCCTCACGAGGGACAGGGGCGCGGTGACCGATTCGAGCGAACGCTGCGCCGCGCTCACGCCGAAGATCCCGCAGATCACTCCGCCCGCGATCATCACGCAGGATCCGAGGACGTAGCCCCAGAAGAGGGGCTCGCGGGAGCTCCCGTCGCCGATGAGCGCTCCGTAGAGGGTCGGGGCGATCGCGCCGACGAGCTGGCCGATTGAGAACACGTAGGAGATGACCTGGCTGCGCAGCTCGAGGGGGAAGATCTCGCTCACGGTGAGATACGCCGCCGACGCTCCGGCCGACGCGAAGAAGAACGACGCGCACCAGAAAACCGTGTGCGTCGCGGCGTCGAGCACGCCGGCCTGGAACAGGAACGCGCTCGCCAGCAAGATCAGCCCCGCCAGCACGTACGTCCCGAACAGCATCCTGCGTCGTCCCCAGCTGTCGAACAGCGGGCCGAGCAGCAGGGCGCCGGCGAGGTTACCCACGGCGAAGACGAGGAAGTACGTTCCCGCCGCCGCAGGGGGCGTGTGGTAGAAGTGCTCCAGCACGAGGGCGTAGGTGAAGAAGATGGCGTTGTAGAGGAACGACTGCGTCACCATCATCGTGATGCCGACGAAGGTGCGCCGCGGATACTGCCGGAAGAGCACGCGCGCGATGACGAGGAACGGCACGCGGCCGTACTCGCGCACGGTGATCGCCTCGGCGTCGTCGACCGGACCGAACTCCTTGCCCTCCGAGCGGATGCGATCCTCGATCGCGTCCACGGTGCGCTCGGCCTCCTCCTCCCGGCCGTGGGTCATCAGCCAGCGCGGGCTCTCCGGGATGTGCCGGCGCAGGTAAATGATGAGGAGCCCGAGCAGAGGGCCGAGGAAGAAGCTCAGCCGCCATCCCCAGTCCTGCGGGAAGATCGCGGTGTCGAGGAACAGCATGTTCGCCACCGCGCCCAGGGCCGCTCCGCCCCAGTAGGTGCCGTTGATGGCGATGTCGACCCTGCCCCGGTACTTGGACGGGATGATCTCGTCGATCGCCGAGTTGATCGCGGCATACTCTCCTCCGATTCCGGCGCCGGCGACGAAACGCCAGAGGAAGAAGAACCAGGGTGCGAACGACAGACCGGCGACCGCGCTGCCGACCAGGTAGATGCCGAGCGAGAGGAGGAACAGGTTCTTGCGCCCGAGACGATCGGCGAGCCGCCCGAAGTACAGCGCTCCGGCCACCTGTCCGATCAGATACGCCGTTCCCGCCATGCCGACCTCGACCGCGCCCATGCCCAGCGTGTGCGCGTATCCGTTGGCGGCGACGATCTGCACCTCCAGGCCGTCGAGGATCCAGGAGAATCCGAGCCCGATCACGATCAACCAGTGGAATCGCGACCACGGCAGGCGATCGAGTCGAGCGGGGACGAGCGACCTCACCTCCTTGGCCTGCAACGGCGTCGACACGGCGATGCTCCTTCCGGGGCGGCCACGAGGACGTCTCGGTGACGGATCGGTGCATCGGCGGTGTGCTGCTCGCGCCGAAGTCAGGGCGCGCGTGTCCGAGGCGCGTCGTACTCTGGGCCCGTGGCACACGTGACGCTGGAGCGCTGGGCGCCGGAACATCTCGCGCTTCTCTCCGAGGCCAACACGGCGGAGATGACGCAGTACATCGGCGGCCCGGAGCCGGACGACGACATCGTGCGACGCCACGAGCGCTACCTGCGGCTCAACGCCGAGGGTGGAGCCTGGATGTACGCGATCGTCGCGGACGGAATCCCCGCCGGAGGCATCGGATTCTGGCCGATCGACGAGAACGGCGAGGCCGCATACGAGGCGGGATGGAACGTGGTTCCGGCCTGGCAGGGCCAGGGGGTCGCCAGGAACGCGCTGCTCCGGCTCATCGGGATCGCGTCTTCTGAGGCTCCGGCGCGGGACCGTCTGTTCGCCTATCCGTCTGTGCAGAATGCCGCGTCCAACGCGCTGTGCCGCTCGGTCGGATTCGAGGATCTCGGCGAGAGGGACTTCCCGTTCCGGGGCGTGGTGCTGCGCACCCGCGTCTGGGCGCTCGCGCTGCGCTGATCGTTCCCGCCTGCGGACGGCGTCGAGCGGCGGCTCTGCGCGATAGCGTGAGGGGATGACCCCGAACCCCGGTGATCGCCCGCCGAACCCTCGTCGTCGGAGGATCCGTGTGGTCGGGGCGACGGCCGCCACGGTCGTCGTCGTCGCAGGGATCGTGATCGGTGCCCTGGCGCTCGTCGGGCGGTGGGACCTCACGACGAACGTGACGATCTCCCTCCACTACACCGGTGACGACGGACGCGCCTACTCCTGCGTGTACGACTACCGCACGCCCAACCGACTGCCGATGCCGCCCGCGATCGCCGAGGAGATGAACGCCCGCGACTGGTCCCAGACCGGGCAGCGCATGTACGAGTGGGCGAAGAACCATCCCGCCGCGTCCTGGACCACCCAGGACGAGTTCCCGGCCGACGATCCCCGCTCGACGAGGGCCGATGCGACCTGGGGGGCCGCGATGGAGAAGTTCGTCCGATTCCCTCCGTGGCAGGTCGAGACCGACCACGGCTCCGAGTACGCGCTGTGGTCGAATGCCCGGCCCGGCAGCAACTGCGAGGACGGTCTGCGGTGAGCCGCCCGGCGGTGTCATCCGCGCGGGGCGGGGACCGACCTCGGGCGCCTCGGCCTTAGCAGGTCCTCGGCGCCTCGGCAAGTCCCGCCGCTTGTGCACGGGCAAGAGCGAGGATCACGGTATGTCCGTCGTCGAGATCAGCCCTCCTTGCCCCGCGTCGGGCGATCCGGGGACTCTCGAGGAACTGCTGGGGCGGGTGTCGGGAGGGAGCCAGGCCGCTCTTGCGACGATCTACGATCGCACGGCGGCGCGCGTGTTCGGGCTCGTCCGCCGGCTGGTGCCCTGCCCGGTGGCGGCGGAGCGGGTTCTGGAGGAGGTGTACGTCCAGGTGTGGCAGACCGCCCGGCGGTTCGATCCGTCGCGGGGGGCCGCGCTCCTCTGGATCGGCACGATCGCCCGTTCGCGCTCGGCGGACGCTCTGTGCGGAACCGCCTGCCCTGTCGACAGGAACGGCGACCAGTCCCCTCACGCGGAGTGCCCCCGCTGGGACTCGAACCCAGACTGAAGCGGTATCGGGCGCCCTCTAACCTGGTCTAACCAGTTCTCACCTTTCGCGTAGTTCCGCGAAAGTGCAGCGCCGGTTAGATCAGGTTAGGCATCCAATTCGATGAGTAAGCGATGGATCCCCCGCGACGTCCGCAGCCGGCGGTAGCCTCCCCGGGTGCATGTGATCCAGCTCGCTCGAGCGCAGTGGCTCGTCATCGACAACGAGTACCGCGCGCGGTTCCTCATCGTCGAGGGGCCGCTCGTGCTGCGGGAGACCGGGGAGACGCACGTGAAGCATCGCGTGGAGTGGTGGAGCCCAGACCCCGCGCAGCGGCACACGCTGACCGTCTGCGATGGGCTGCTCGCGGCGGAGACGTGGTGCCGCGACGAGATCCTCCGCCGCGCCGCGGAACGCCGGCAGATCTCGAAGTCCGTGGAGCGCAAGGGCTTCTGAACGACGAATGGCCCCCGCCCGGGCGTGATGCCGGGGCGGGGGCCATTCGTGTCGCGGGGGTCAGCGCAGATCGCGTCGCGTCGGGTCGAGCAGGCCTGCTGACTGCAGCGGACTCGAGCTCGCACCCGTCATCTGGATGTTGACGCTGTTGGCACTGCCTGACGGTGCGGGCGTGGGTTGGACGTTCAGCACGGCGAGGAGAGCGGAGAACGCGGTGAGGGCGCTCGAGACGCCGGTCAGGATGGTCGCGGAGGTGTCGTCGGTGATGATTCCGAACGTGACGGCGACAGGTGCGGCGGCGGCGGCGAACGCGTAGACGAGGCCGCGGCCGACGGTGTTGAACCAGACGAACGCGTCCGACCGTCGGAGGAACACGAGCGCGAGGAGCCCCTGCGCGAGCTGCAGCAGGGCGCCGGTCATCACAAGGACGATGCCGGCCTGCGCTTCGGTAGCGAGGCCGACCTGCACGGCGAGGACGCCGAGGGTAGCGAGGAAGCCCTGGATCGCGACGCGGCGGCCGTCGGTGAACCAGTCTCGGAGCTTGTTCATGGGGTGCCCTTTCAGGGGGTGGGGGTCGGTGTTGGGGTGGGCGTCGCGGGCGGGGTGCAGGCGACGACGAGGTGGAGGGTGCGTGGCTGGTCCTGCGCGGTCGCGGCGTTCACCCACAGCGGGGTCGGCGTGTATCCCTCCGTGCATGCCGGGCCGGAGGGGCCGGTCGCGCCGTCGGCGCCGGTGGCTCCGGTGTCGCCCTTCGGGGCGATGCACGCGCCCGAGGAGAAGCACTCCTGAATCGCTGCGGCGATCTGGTCTGCGGTCACGGCGGGCGCGTCCTGACCGTCGGCGCCCGCGGCCCCGTTCGAGCCGTCGGCGCCGTTCTTCCCGTCGCAGCCGTTGTTCTGCGCGCAGTACGCCGCTACCGCGGCGGAGATCTCCGCGGTGGTCGGCGCTCGTCCGGGCGAACCGGTCGCGCCGGTCGCGCCCGTCACGGTGATGACCGGGGTTCCGCCGAGCTGCTTCACCTGATCCTGCAGCGCTCGGATCGCGTCGGCTTGGTCGTCGATCACCGCTTCCTGCTTGGTCGCGTCCGCGTGCTGCGTCTGGATCTGCTGGCCCTGCTGGGCGGCCGTGATGCTGAGCGCGAGCACCCCGGCGATCACGGCGCCCGCGATCAGCATGATCACGACCCACACGGCCGCGCCGCGGCGGCGCGTGTGCCGCGGGTCCGGATCCGGCACAGCCCGCTCGAGCGCTTCCTGCAGCGAGTAGTCCTCGCTCATGGGTCACTTACCTCCCTGGTCGAACATCCCCAACGGCCATTGCTCGGGCGGTGGCGGGTCGCCCCGGTAGATGTGCTGGCGGAGCCGGTCCGCGTAGTTGATCAGCACGAACACGCGCCGTTGGAGGACGTCCTCGCGTTCGCGCTGCTTCAGCCACTTGTTCAGCCGGTTCGCGGCGACCACACCGGACACCCCGATCAGGGCGACGATGATCATCGCGGTGGGAGCGATCCAGGCTTCCATTCGTCGGGTCTCCCATCGGAGGTTCGGTCAGGGAGAGGGCACCACAGGATCAGCCCGCCACCTCCGCGAGCTTCGTGAGCGTCTTCGGGCCGGCGACACCGTCCGGGGTGAGCCCGTACTTCGTCTGGAACGCGACGACCACGGCAGCCGTCTTCGCACCAGGGTCGCCGTCGACGACCAGGTCCGACCCCATGACCTTGTTGAGCGCGGTCTGCAGGTCGAACACGGTCCACACGGCGTTCAGGCCACCCGTGGACAGGTCGAGGTTGCCGCCGTAGCCGGGGAGTCGACCTTGGTCGGTGTACTGCCACAACCAGACCTGTCCGCGCGGCCAGTGCCCCACCAGCGGGACGGAGACCGGCTGCCCGGTGTTGGCCCCGTAGTCGGCGACCATGAGCCCCAGCCCGAGCCTGACGACCGTAGACCAGTCGACGTCGCGGGTCGCCGCGGCCGACAAGTACACAACCTGACGCGCGAGAGGCACCAGATCCGCGAGGGCGCGAGCCGCCTGCTCCACCTCCGCGGGCGTCCACCGGGGCGTGGTGCCTTCGTTCTCCACGTCCCACACGAATCGCTCACCGGCCGCCAGCGGCGTCGCGGCGAGCTGCGCGCGCACCGCCGCCACCTGAGCGTCGATCGACGCGTCCCGCCCGTTGAACCAGTACCGGGATGCGGGGATCCCAGCCGCACGGTACGCGGCCACCTGGGGGCGGTGCGTCGACAGTTCGTAGACGCCGACGTTCCCGCCGCCCATCTTCACCACCGCGTGGTTCACACCCGCCTGCGCCCACAGCCGTGTGATGTCGGCGGTGATGCCCTCCTGCCAGTTCGACGTGTCGACGGCGAACAGGATCCCCGGCTTCGGGTCCGGGGTCACGCTTTTGGGGGCGTGATCACCCCGCCGAGCGCGTCCCGCACCGACGTGGCGATCTTCGCGATGTCGTCCTGCGACATGCCCTTCGAGAACGCCTGGGCGGTGTTGAATGCGGTCCAGTGCTCACGCACGGCCGTCCCGTACCGCCAGTCGGGCAGATCCTTGATGTCGAGCCCGTACGTGGACGCCTCGGTCTCGAACACCTGGGAGGGCAGCGAGTACGGGGGAACGCCCTGTCGGATGATGATGCCGGAGTCCGGGGACCCGGCCAGGCGGATTGCGTACATGTCGTCCTCCTCAGGACTGGCCGCCGCAGCGACGTTGGAAGGTGCCGCGTCCTTGCCCGCGGCTACGTTGATCGGGCAGTCGAAGATCGAGCTCGTCCAGCCGAGGTACTCCCGGCTGATCTGTTCCTCGCGCTCGTCGAGGGTGCAAGAGCCTGTGACGGATCCCATCCCTGGCGCTTCGGTGACGGCCACGCGCCCCCCGCCGAGAGAAATGACGACATCGCCGTCGAGGTTCCCGTCCCACGTGCGACGCCCCCACCACACCGCAGCGCCGGCAGGAGGGTTCCGATCGCCCGCCCGCAACCCGTCGGACATGCCGCAGGCGATGTAGGCGTTCGGCGCGCCCATGCTCGTCGATGCGCCCTGCGCCTTGTACGCCAGCCACACGTACAACAGGCACCGGCTCGGCGTGACCTGCCCGTAGTTCAGCAGCCAGTTCGCTGCAGCGATGCCGTCGATCATGGTGGCTCCGTTCGATCACTCGGCGCGCTTCCGCGCTTCCAAGGTGTACAAGAATTAGACTGTCCGTATGGATGCGCTCGCCCACCTCGCTGCCCTGCGGATCGCCTGGGATCAGCGGTCGACCTTCGTGAGACTTGCGCGATCACAGGGTGCAACGTGGGAGCAGATCACGGAAGCGGTCGGGTTGTCTCGGCAGACGGTGATCAATCTCAGTCACGAGAAGCGCCTAGATTCTTGACGCACCTTGGTGTACGGTGACGGTCATGAACAAGAAGGTGCTGGTCGGGGGGCTCACGACCGCGGGTGTTGCGATCGTGATCGGCGGAATGGTGGCGCTCGGGCTGACCGTGAATTCCGGGGCGGGGGCTGTTCCGATTCCTGTCGTAGAGACCACTAGCCCGACACCGACTCCGACGTTCACGCCCACCCCGGCTCCCACGGCGACGCCAGCGCCCGCGCCTGCGCCGGCTGAGCCTGCGCCCGCAGATCCGGCACCGCTGGAGCCGCAGGAGGACACCGCTCCGAGCCAGTCGAACGAGCAGTCGTCTGATCCGGCGCCTGCGGAGCCCGCACCGGCACCCGAGCCCGTACGATGCCCTGCCGGGTCTCAGGCGAACAGCGGTGACGGAGGGAACGACACGTCTTGCCTTCCGGTGATCTGCTTCACGATCACGCTTCCCGACCCGAACCATCCGGAGTGCGATACCCCGTTCAAACCCTAGAGTCCGGCGACATCAAGCCGGGCGGCGAGAGCCTGCACCGCCGCGATAAGAGGCACGACCAACTGGCCGTAGTTGATCGTGTACGCCTCCCCGACAGGGATGACGACGTCTCGCCCGTCGACCTGGATCGGGTCGCCATGCGAGTCGCGCATCACCAGCGGAGCATCCTCGACGACAGGGGCGACGTCAGGACCAAACCCCGCGTCCTGCACCTCGCGTGCGAGCAAGAACGCCTTCGGCGGAGACGTGGGGTCATCCCACACGTACCTGCCCCAGTAGGGCGTCAGATCCAAGATCCGGGATCCTCGCATCGGTTGCAGATCCGTCTTCACCCTCTCGCTCGACGCGGAGTATCCGATCTGATAGGTGACTCCGTCGATCCATGCGCCCTTGTAGCTGGTCGCGACCGCGTACGCATACGACGGCTGCGACTTGAACGGGCCGCCATTCGATGAGACCTGACCAGATGCCGCGACGTCGGTCGGTGCGATCAGCCCGGGCGATCCGATCTTCGTGTCGATCTGCGACTTCGTGTACGAGTTCGCGCTGATCGCCGCGTTCACCGTCGTGTTGATGTTCGCGATCGCCTGCTGCACCTGAGCGACAAGCGAGTTCATCGACGTCCCGGTCGGGGTTTCGAGCTCGGCGAGCCGCACCTGGATCTGCTGCAGTTGTTCGACCAGCCACCCGAGCTCGCCCAAAGCGGGGCTTGCGTACCCGTTGCCCATCAGATCACCGCCTGCGTCGTGATGCCCACCGTGAGTCCCTTCGCGTTCCCGGACAGCGCCGTGATGCGTCGCTGGAACGTGCCGCCTTCGAACAGGTACGGGTCACCGGTGGCCTTCGCAGGGTCGTAGTTCGCGAGCGTGACCTGGCAGAAGTCGCCCTCCCAGTACGCGCCGAGGTACGGCTGCCGTGCCGCCTCCACGGTGAAGGACCACTGCTCGAGCGCCGATCGGCCGAGGGTGGTTGCCTCGCCCGTGTAACCGTCGAGCGTCGATTGCTGATTGACGCTCGAATGGGTTGTGTCGAGGGTTTCGAACGTCGCGTAGCCGAGATCGGTGAGCGCGGGATCTGTGGAGCGGGACACGAGCACGCTGTCCGCTGAACGGCCTGCAGTAGCCCATCCGATCGATGCGAGCCGTGTGGCGTCGCTCTCGACCTTCACCCCGGACACCGGCGACTGGGGCACATCGATCGCCCACTCGAACACTGTCGACGACGCCAGCAGCGGACTCGCGTCCGTGCCCGTCTGCAACACCCACTGGATTCCGAGACGGTCCGGAGTGAACTGCGGCGCGAACCGGATGTCCGGGCCGCCCTCGACCTGAGAGAGCTGCGTCAGCACCGTGCCGAGGCTCTTGAACTCCGACCCCTCGAAGTTCCGCTCCCTGGTTCCGGCACGGTCCGCTTCGAACAGGATCGGGACATTGCCACCGGTCCATGCCTGAGACTGCTGCACCCACCGTTTCGCGATCGTCCCGTACTCCAAGCCGGTCAGGTAGGTGCCGACCGCGGGGTTCGGTTTCGTCTTCCCCGCCGCAGAAGCGTCCGGAAGGATGAACTGGGTCGTATCGAGGGTCGCCGCGGCGAGTGGCAGCACGAAGCGGTGATCGAAGTACGACCACATGCCGAGCGCGTCGAGGGTGAGAATCTTCTGGTCGCGGTCGTACGTGTGCGACCAGATCGGACCCGCGCCCAGGATCACGTCATCCGACGCGCAAGCGAGCACGCTGCGTCCGGGTGCCATCGTCTGCCGAGGCCGCAGTGCAATGGTCGCCGGATCCCGCATGTCAAGATCCGCGGTCAGCTTCTCCGCCCGGTTGATCGAACGAGCCCACGTGGATGAGGCCATGACCTGGATGTCCGCGATGTCGCGGCCAGTGAGGAGGTCGGCGATGAACCAGCGAAGAGCCATGTCGACCTCCTCTCAGATCACAGGTTGGACAGGCGGGTGACGGTCAGGAATCCGGTTCCGTTGGAGTTCCCGCCGGTCTGCTTCTGGATCGTCACGACGAGGCCCTCTGTGCCGTCCACCCGGAACGTGGCAGAGGCCGTCATCCACGGGTCTGCGGAATAGGGGACTGCTGATCGGGCGAGGACGCCTTGAACAGACCCACGCAGCTCCATGAACGTCGTCCCCGTCGGAACACCACCGGGGTGTGCTCGCGCAGACAACAGGTAGATGCCCGGGTCGAACTTCAACGTCCCGTCAGCACCGTTGTATGTGTATGAGAACCCGGCCACCGTTGCCTTCGTCGCGTCCTCCGTAGGCACCTGGAAGTATCCACTTCCGTCAGGCATGGCGTTGCGGGCCAGGTTGAAGTAGCGGAAGGAAGGTGCGGCGGGGGTCCACTGTCCTCCGCGGCGCGCCAACAGTGCGGCGGCGTCGATCTGCCAGGCCAGGGAACCGTCCGCGGGCGTCCAGGCGGCGAGTTCCGTGCTGTTCCGGACCGGGAGCACGCCGCCCTCGGACGTCGTGTACTGGGCGGTCTGCGTGATCGTGACCCCGCCTGCGTTCGTCGCGGACACCCCCGACGGCACCTGCACGGTCGCGAGCTCGATCGCGCCCGTGGGGAGCGTGGCGCGGGCTAGCGCGAACGACGTCGTCGACAGCGCTGCACCAAACACGGACAGGTCGTTCGCATCGGTGCCGGGGGAGGTCTGCTCGTTCTGCTTCGCGAAGACGACGTAGTAGTTCGTGCCCGACGCCGGCGAGACAAGCGGGGAGGGCAGCTGTGCGGTGCCGTCGTTCGCGACGAGGATCGGGCCACCGTACTGGACAGCGACGGCCTGGAACGCGGCGATGTTCACGTTCAGGTCGGCCCGTGCAGTCACGACTGCTGCGAGCGACGTG